>CAZQKZ010000001.1:0-149 GCA_964594095.1 uncultured Leptospiraceae bacterium
AAGCCTGTGACAGTTTTACTTGACGGCTGAATTTTTTTGTGATACATGGCAAAAAGCCGGTGGTTTCGGGGCGGAATAGCTCAATGAGTTTCTGGCCCTCCAACCAAGGGCCTCCCTCCCACTGGGGGCAAAATCTGTCCTGACCAAGG
>CAZQKZ010000001.1:185-130279 GCA_964594095.1 uncultured Leptospiraceae bacterium
AATTACAATAATAATGGCCCGGAAGAAATCATTAACCCGGAACTTTCTCCTTACGCCGCCATCTGTACAGGCGGACCGCACCCCACAGGATCAATCCTGCCGGAATGATTATGCGGGCGGAACGGATCAGAAATGCAATCAGATCAATAAAAAGATAATATGCGTCTACAAAGGATTGGCCGATATCGGTTAAAACAGAGCGGATTTACTTACTGATAACTGAGCAGCCGGTTTGAAAAGGTTTACTTCCCGTTTAACAACGGAACGGGAAACCGCGCAGGAGGGTTTCAGGAGTCCGTATTTATATGGTCAGAACTATTCATACATATTTTATTAATTAAAACAGTTCACAGATTGCCGCTAAATGCGGAAATTCTATACCCGCAGAATTACTCTGAAACCCCTGGCAGCATAATATGATTCGGCCCCATTATGATAGACAAAAACATGCCCATACCGGCGATCGCAGAACAGAGCGCCACCTGCCTGCCGTATATCATCGGGAGTTCTGATCCAGCTTGATGTTTTAGTATCGAATGAACCCAGTTTCTGGAGATCGCGGTATTCAGATTCATCCATCAGCTCTGCTCCCATGGATTCTGCCATCCCCACGGCACTGCCTTTGGGTTTGTTTTCTTTGCGGGAATTCAAAGCTGCCTCGTCGTAGCAGAGGCTTCGGCGATCCTTTGGACTTTCAGGAGAAAAGTCGCAGAATACAACTTCCCCTTTTTTTTTGTCAAATTTTAATACATCAGGCTCCCCGCCTGATTTCTCCATAGCATATAAAGATAACAGCTTTGATGGGTTATCCCCCAGCCGCTTTTCTGCATAAGACCAGTCTAATCCTTTGTGACGGTTTACATTTTTCTGAAAACGTGTTTCAAGGACTTTAAGCAGCTCTGTGGTCTGTGCAGCAGTCAGTTTCATTTATTATACTCTTTTTACATCTTTCAGTAAACCGGAACTGCCCAGGATTCAAATTCCCGATCCTGTCCTATTACTATTTTCAGAAAGCGATCCCGTATTTTTTTTGTTATGGAACCGATTTCGCCATCTGCAATTAGCCTGCGGTCGACTTCAGAAATCCAGGCCACCTGGGCACCGGTTCCGGTAAAGAAAAGTTCATCGGCAATATAGAGCTCTGCTCTGGCAATATCACGTTCCTGAACGGGAATACCTTCAGCCCTGGCAATTTCCAGAATGCTTCTCCGCGTAATTCCTTCAAGAACTGACGAAGCAACAGACGGAGTTATAAGAACGCCGTCCCGGACCATAAAGAGATTTTCGGCGCTTCCTTCGCTTACCATCCCGCGCCCGTCCAGGAAAATAGCTTCATCAAATCCGTTTTGTACTGCTTCAGATTTTGCAAGAGCTGAATTTGCATAGCCACCTGAAACCTTCGCCCGGGTGGGAATAATGTTATCATCAATCCGGCGCCAGCTGGAAACTGCCGTTGTAAGTCCGCGTGTAGTATCCAGATAATCATCAAGTACAAGGGTGTACATTGCAAAATCCTCCGGAATATCGTGCAGCCTGGGACTTAGCTGAGTTGGTGATTTGTAAATAAACGGACGAAAATAGACATTGCATTTATAATTATTCAGTTTAACAAGTTCACCGGCAATGGTTACAATTTCTTTTTCGCTGACCGGAGCCTTCATCTGCATAATATGGGCGCTTCTGTGAAGTCTGGCAGCATGCCGGTCCGGCCGGAAAAGATACACATTGTCTTTTTCTTTATTAAAATAGCCGCGCATTCCGCCGAACACCATGGTTCCGTACTGAAGGGCATGAGTGGCAATATTGACATTACAATCCGACAGCGGCTTGTAACTCCCGTGGTGAAAGGCAATGGAATTTAAATTGACTGACATAATTCTTTGATATTTTTTTAGTGCCGGAAGGGGTCAAGCACAAATCGGGCAGATTTCGCTCCTGTAACAGCTGGCCGGTAATAATTCATGAAATCAAACTCTTTACTGAAATCAAATCAGGCTCCTCAGCGGGGCTTCCTGCCCGTAAATGAAGCCGAAATGAAAGCACTTGGCTGGGATGCTCCCGATTTTGTACTGGTTACCGGGGACGCTTATGTGGACCATCCTTCCTTCGGGGCAGCTCTGATCGGGCGCTGGCTGGAACACCACGGATTCCGGATAGCCCTACTCGCGCAGCCTCCCTGGAATAATCCAATGCCCTTTAAAGAATTCGGAAAACCAAAGCTGGGTTTTCTGATTACCGGCGGGAATCTTGATTCCATGCTTTCCAATTACACCGCATCAAAAAAACCGCGCCGACAGGATGCCTATTCTCCGGCGGGTATCGGAGGAAAACGGCCTGACCGTGCAGTGATTGTTTATGCAAACCGGTGCAGAGAAGCTTACAAAGGAGTACCGGTCATTTTAGGGGGGATCGAAGCCAGTCTTCGCCGCTTTGTCCATTATGATTACTGGGACAATTCTCTGCGCAGGTCGGTTCTGCTGGATTCCAAGGCAGATCTGCTGATTTATGGAATGGCAGAGATTGCAGTCCTGGAAGCTGCGCAATCTTTGAGAGACGGTATTCCTGTCCGGGAAATCCGTAATATCCGGGGGACTGTATTCCCGGCAGGAATCAAAGATTATGATACCTGGAGAAGCGAATACAGCGGACCGGTCATTGAAATTCCGTCTTACGAAGACTGCCGAACGGATCCGGAAAATTTTGCAAGGGCTCATCTGATAGCTGATAAAGAACAGAATCCTTATACCGGGAAACCTGTAATCCAGAAGCATGCCGACCGTTTCATTATAGCCAATCCTCCTTCTTTACCACTGAACCAGAAGCAGATGGATGAAGTTTACGGGCTTCCGTTTGTGCGTACATGGCATCCGGTTTACAATGCAGCCGGCGGTGTACCTGCCATTCAGGAAGTGGAATTCAGCATCACTTCGCACAGGGGATGCTATGGTCAGTGCAGCTTCTGTGCTCTTACTTTTCACCAGGGTAAAATCATTCAGTCCCGAAGTGCGGATTCCATGGAAGCGGAAGCCAGGATCTTTCTGAAGCGTCCGGACTTCAAAGGATATATTCACGACGTTGGCGGCCCGACAGCAAATTTCAGAATCTCAGCCTGCGAAAAAATGGACCGGAAGGGAGCCTGTCCGGATAAGGCATGTATGACCTCCGGGAAGGACGGCGGAGTATGCGAAAAACTCAGCCCTGATCATTCTGATTATCTTGGTGTTCTGCGAAGACTGCGGAGTATTCCCGGAATAAAAAAAGTTTTCATAAGGTCAGGAATCCGGTATGATTATATCCTTGAAGATAAAAAGTCCGGTCAGACATTTCTGAATGAACTTACAGAGCATCACGTAAGCGGGCAGCTGAAAGTGGCCCCGGAACACATCTCGGAGACTGTTCTGAAATACATGGGGAAACCAGGGAAGGAAGTCTATGAGGAATTTCGCCGCAGATTTGAAAAGGCCAATGAAAGAGCCGGTAAAAAACAGTTCCTGGTACCGTATCTGATGAGCAGTCATCCCGGGGCAACTCTGAAGGAGGCTGCCGAACTTGCATTGTACATTAAAAAGCAGGGAGTTATGCCGGAACAGGTTCAGGATTTCATACCGACTCCGGGCAGCCTCTCGACTGCAATGTATTATACCGAACGGGATCTTATCAGCAAAGAGTCTGTGAAGGAGGGGCTCAGACCGGGAGGCAGTTTCAGAAAGATCCATGCCGCCAAATCCCCCGAAGAAAAGAATATGCAGAGGGCCCTTCTGCAGTTTCAGAAGCCTGAAAACCGGGCTCTTGCTGAAAAGGCCCTTCGGCAGGCAGGAAGAGAGGATCTGATCCCGGCATTTTTCGGCCGCTCCTCAGGAAACCCATCTATCAGAAAAAATTCCGGGAAAAGAAATTAATAACAAATTTTAATTGCAGATTCTGACAATAAATCAGATAATAAATTTATGAAAAAATTCTGATTTTTTCATGCATTATATGCAGTTCTGCTGCTGTTTTTACCGTGGAACATTGGCAGTGACCCGGCAGAGTAATAACATGATTTCATTTTTTTTTGCCGATAACAGGGTTCCTTTTTCTTTCCGGCTTAATAAAATGAATACCCTGGGCACCGGACTGAAAAGCATTTTATTCCGTGCGGAAGAAACAGGGGCGGTTGTTAGATCGCTCCATCTCAGGCAGTGCAATCTGTTTTGTATCAGGAAAAGAAATTTGTCAATAGGGCATATTGCCCTATTGACAGCTAAAAATTCCTGTGTAAAATGAGAGTCCGGGACAAACAAATGAAACCATCCACCACCAGATTCAGAGTCTTTATTATCGAAGATCAGCCGGAATTTCGAAACAGACTGAAGTTATGGATACAGGAGTCTGAAAATTTTGAATTTGCCGGAGAAGCAGGCGGCATAAGGGCAGGGTTCAAAGGAATACTGAACTCAGATGCTGATTTACTGATTCTGGATATGGGTCTCCCGGACGGAAGCGGGTCAGACCTCATTGCCCCCGTACTCAGCTGCAGGCCGAAAATTAAAATTGCCGCCTATACCGTTTTCGAAGATGAAAAGCTCCTTATAAAATGCATCCGGAACGGGGCGAAAGGCTATATTCTTAAAGATACTGAAAAAGACCTCTTTCTTTCGGAGCTCAGGGTAATCGCTCTTGGTGGCGCGAGCCTTACCATGCGAATGGCAGACCGTATTCTGAAAGATATTTCAAATGCACCGGAAATCCTGACCAGTCCTCTTACTGAACGAGAAAAAGAAATTCTGAATTATATGTCCCTCGGATACACTTCAAAAAGCACCGCTGATGAACTGAATATATCCGGACATACTGTAAGAAGACACATTGAAAATATTTACAGGAAACTGGAAGTAAGCAACAAAGCAGAGGCTTTAAGGGCAGCCAGGCTTTTCGGCCTGCTTGAATAAAATTTCATCAAAGTCTGCTTGACCAGAAATACGGGCAGATCAGACTGTTTATAAAAAAATTAAGACAGAGGTGTCTCAATTATGATGAAGGGCAGAATTATATTTTTTTCTTTAGCTGCAGTACTGCTGAGTCAGCCCCTTTTTGCTGATCAGATCCGGATCAAAGGTCTGGCATGGCCTGGAGTCTACTCTAATGAATCGGAAGAACGTTTTTTTGCGGACGATCTCCTTCTGGGCAATTCTCTTGGCAGAATCGATATGGGCTGGTCCGGCGGAGTTTCCATGACCACTCCGGTAAGTGCGGAATATGCAAAATCCCTGAATAAAAAAGCAGCCATTACAGCCGGGGTAACTTATTCCAGACATACACCTGATTACAGTTTCATTGGTTTTAGTTTCGGTCCGTCTGTTTCCATGGTTTCCCTTGATAATTTTTATGAAAATTATCTGGACGGGGAAATCGGCCTGAAATTTGCCATTGACAGCATGTTTACTGTACACCCGAAAGTTGGTCTGCGTAATATCCGCAAAGGTTTTGATGTGAATGATCTTACGCTTTTTAACGGAGGTATTATTTTCACTCTGGATGGTCCGTTCCGGGCCTCTGTAAATGATTCCTATGCAGGCGGTGACCTTCGTATTAAACTTAAAAAGAATTTCACCCTTGTAGGTGGTTATTACCAGTCTGTACCTATCATGGGTGATGTAACCGGAGATATGGAATATGAGCTTCTGCGTGCAGGCGGAACAGCCAATAATATTATACTTTTCTGGGACCAGGCGAGTGCCGGTTATCAGTTCAGTATGACAAAGTTCAATGCTGGAGTTGAATTTAATTTAAGCGAGAATGTTGTTCTTCACGGCGGATATATGCACGAAAGGACTGAGCAGCGCTATCCTGGTTACCTGAATATACCGATCATGATCTCGGGTTCCAGTATTCTTGTGAACGACATGTTTATGGAATACGTAACCGATTACATTTTCTGGAGTGCAGCTGAAACATCACAGAAAGGTATGCTGTATGCAGGTGTTTCTGTGGATTTCGACATCTGATAAAACAATCTTGACTCATCAGGGGGACTTTTCAAGTCTCTCTGATGGCCATCCGCATAGAAAAAATCAACGATTCACTCGAAGGGGAATTCCGGTTTCGCGGAAAAGCAAGGTCCTTCCCCTTCACTCTGCCAGGAGATTCTGTTCAGTTCCGGACTGTGCGGGACGGAAGGGGATTCCGCACCATCACCGAAAAGATTGAGCGGGCCGAAAAATATGAACTTCCCTTTGAACCGGTCTCTCCTGCCTGCAGATACTACGGAGAATGCGGGGGCTGCAGAGGGCAGCACATACCTTACGAACACCAGTTTCAGATTAAGATCAGCCGTATTTCAGAAAAACTCAGGGAGCGGGGAATCCCTGAACCCGAATTTCTGCCTGCGGATAATGTTTACCGTTACCGGAACCGAATGGACTTTGTTACAGAAAGGTCTGATACAGGCAGGATCTTCATTGGTCTTCGCGGTGCGGGGGATTTCTCTAAATTTGTGGATATTGAAGAATGTCTGATTCAGAAATTGGAAGCTGATATAATTCTCCGAACCTGCCGCGATGCCGTAAGCGGTTTTCCGGAACTTGTATTCAGCCGCAGTGAAAATACAGGTATTCTGAAATACATAACAATCCGATGGGGCACAGGATCCGGAGCTGTAATATTAACCTTTAATCCCCGATCCCTCTGGAAAGAAAAGGAAACGGCTATTTATAAAGAATTTATACAGAATATTTCAGAAAAAATAAGCAGCATCAGAATTGATTCTGAAGATCAGCCCCCCCTGAAAATTTCACTGACTGAATGTTATACGGATTCTGCTGAATCCGAGGTATCAAACACATCCGACCGGAATCCTCTTACCGGGACTGATTCTTTCCGCGAGGAGATTCTGGGAATACCTTTTGAGGTTCCGGGAGACGCTTTTTTTCAGCCTAATCCGCGGGGATTTGAAAAACTGATCAGCAGGTCTCTGGAATGGCTGATGGAAATTTACAGTCCGGAGGAATCCGGACACCTTCTGGACCTTTACTGCGGCGCCGGAGTGCTTTCCTCGGTTTTATTTAAAAAACTTAAAGATAAAAATATACTGTTTAAACAGATCAGCGGAATTGATTTTACTGAATCTGCGGTAAGACGGGCTCCTCTTCATTTTCAGGATATTCCGGAAGAGCGTCTGAATTTCCAGGCAGCGGATCTGATTAAACCACCCGAGAATTTCATAAACAGTCTGTACAGCCTCATCATTATGGACCCGCCCCGTGCCGGTCTGTCCGGTCCGGTAAAAAAAGCACTGAACAGACTTAAGCCGGCACCATGGATACTGTATTTTTCCTGTAATCCTAAATCACAGGTTGCTGATCTTACAGATCTTGAACAATCTTATGAACCAGTGAAAAGCCTGCTGACTGATCCTTACCCGCACACACCGCATCAGGAGCAGGTTGTGCTTCTCAGGCGAAGGACCTGAATTTATTGGGGAACAGCTGCGGCGGGAAAAAATTCTGCGATCTCAGTCATGGCCCAGAACCCTGATCATTTCTTTATAAAGTTCTGTGATGGACAGCGGTTTTGCCACATAACCATCAAAGCCTTCTGCCATCATCTGTTCCCGGTAACCGTTCATTGCATGAGCAGTAAGGGCGATGATAGGGAGTCGCTTTTCTTTCTGTGATTCCGATTCAGACAGGCGGATCTTCTGAGTTGCTTCGATTCCGTCCATTTCGGGCATCTGTACGTCCATAAGTATGAGATCAGGGGTTTCGGTTTTCAGTTTCTCAAGAGCCTCAATTCCGTTTTCGGCGGTAATCACTGCATGCCCGGCTTTCGTAAGAATCTTTCGGATCAGCAGGAGGTTAATTTCCTGATCTTCAGCTACAAGAATCCGAAGCGAAGGGCCTGTCCAATGACGACTGCCGATTTGGTTTGACTTCAACTGCTGCTCTGATTCCATTTCAGGTTTTCCTTGTAAAGCGGTAAAAGGCAGAGAGACGCTAAAAACACTTCCTTTCCCTGGGTCACTGGATACAAATATCGTACCCCCCATTAATTCTGTCAGCTTTTTTGTAATGGAGAGACCGAGTCCTGTCCCGCCATACTTCCTGGCTGTTCCTGGATTTTCCTGAACGAAGGGCTGAAAGATTTTATCTGTAACCTCTGATTTCATTCCGATACCTGTATCTTTCACACTGAAGATGATGCGGGTTTCTGATCCGGCCTCCGGGTTTTCGTGACTGGTTACCTGGAGCTCTACCTGTCCTGAAGGTGTGAACTTCAGAGCGTTGCTTAAGAGATTCAGGAGGATCTGCTTAATACGGAGGGGATCTCCGGTCAGAAATAACGGCAGGTTCCTGTCTCTGGTAACTGTGAACTGCAGACCCTTCGCGGAGAAAGTCTGCCTGAAATGATTTTCAACTTCGGAAAGTACATTGTTAAGGCTGAACTGAGATTTTTCGAATGTAATCTGTCCCGCTTCAATTTTTGAAAAATCGAGCAGATCGTTTATTAATGCAAAAAGAGTTTCTGAGGAGGAAGCGGCGGCCCGGATCAGATCTTTCTGCTCTGTATTCAGATCAGAATCCTGCAAAAGCTGGATTGTGCCTATGATTCCGTTCAGAGGTGTGCGCAGTTCATGGCTCATATTAGCAAGGAAATCGCTTTTGGCTCTGCTTGCGGCTTCTGCTGCATTCCGGGCTTCCGTCAGCGCCTCTTCGGTTTTTTTCCGTTTCGTTATATTACGGCTTACCCCGTGAATCTCAACGGAACCGCTGAGTGGATTTCGAACGGTCTTTGCAATGATTTCAGCCCATACAATGCTCCCGTTCCGGTGAGTCAGGGGAGTCTCCGCAGTTATGATTTCGGAAATTCCTGAATTGATGAATTTTTCTATAATCTTTTTTAAATCTTCCGAGGAGGTCCCCCTTGCAAAAGCGCTGATGGATTCTTCTGCCGGCATGGCAATGACTTCTTCCGGTGTAAATCCGCGCGAATCATAAACCGAAGGGCTGACAAAGGTGAATTTCATTGTTTCTGCATCAAGTATCCAGGCAACATCCACCATATTATCCGAGATGAACCGGAATCTGGATTCGCTCTCTTCAATCCTGAGCAGATGTGATTTTTTTTCGGTAATATCCTGCAGGTAGCCGCTCCAGACAGGGCCTTCCCCGCCTGCGTCGGGATTCGGCCGCGCAGTCAGCTCAATCCATTTTATTTTTCCGGCCGGGGTGATGATCCGGAATTCAGTCTGAAAAATTCCGTGCGATATATCTGAATTCAGAATCTGAATCCGAAGGCCTTCCAGATCCTCCGGATGCACAAAGGAGGAATAATCAAAGGATTCGTGCAGAATCTGATCATTGGACTGGTCAAAGATTTCTGCAGCCCCTCTGCTCAGAAACAGGAATTTCAGATCTGCATCAGGCTGTGCTTCTATATCAAAAAGGGCGCCCGGAAGGTTCTGGGCAAGAGCCTCCAGACGTGCGACCGTTTTTTTACCTGCAGCAATCTCATCTTTTAATCTGAGGCTGAGTCTCTGGTTCACAAGTATAAAGAAACCGAATGCCAGGAGCAGAAACGATGCATTCATTGAAAGAAAAAAGATCAGGTGGAACAGGTCATTCTGTTTAAGCAAGGATTCATTCGCAGGAGGATTCATTAATGCATAGACTGCCCTTGCACCGTTCAGAATAGTCAGAGTTATCAGTGCGATTACAGCTGCTGTTCCGCCTTTAAGTTTTTTAGCTTCCTGATTTCCGGTGATCTGAATAACAGAAAGAAAGGAAACAGCACTGGTTGCCAGTGAGACATTGACTATCCGCATTCTCAGATCCGGAGAATAGTAAGTGAAATAAATATGAAACAGAATGAAGGTTCCGGGAATCAGAATCCAGGGAATTCTTTTCGGTTGTTCTCCGATAAACTCCAGGAACCCACTGTAAAAGAAAAGAGAACTTAAAACAATAAGAGTATTGCCTGTTATGACAGATAAAAACAAAGGAATATGATTCTGTCCGCTGATCAGAAACAATCCGAACATCTGAAAAAGAAATCCCGTAAGCCAGCAACCCGGTCCTTTTAACTGATCGCGGTTCTGCAGCCACAGCTGAGTCAGCACTACTGAACTCACCGTAATGAGAATCAGGTAGCTGACCAGGAAGGTGTGCATATGTACAAGGTTGCCGAATCCCATAGCTTTGGACTATTGGACGTTAATTTCTGCAGGGAGTCCGGCCTGAAAATTAAAATTTTTTCAGTAACTGCTTCCGCCGCCTCCCCCGCCGGAGCTGCCGCCACCGAAGGAACCACCACCACCACCTCCGCCTGAACGGGAACCTGAGGAACTGCTTTTCTGCGGAATTACCCGCTCTTTTACTTCTTCATGGTTACAGTGTCTGCATTTATAGTAATCCTTCGCAAGACCGGAAGAACTGGTGGTGGCCGGTCGTATGGTCACTGATTTGATTATCTGATATGTTTTGTATTTGCAGGAAGGACAGTCGTAAGCAAAAACATCGCCTTCATACTCCTCAATCATATGATTACCGCAGGAGCATTTCCACACATCATAATCAACAGATTTTATTTTTTCTTCGGTCCGCTGTCCAGCATCCAGGAACTCATCATCTGCTGATTCACTGAGTTTTACCGGGATCTCCTTTCCGCATTCACTGCATTTTCTGGGCAGGCTGCGAAGATGTTTCAGCTTTCTGTGCCGGAACCAGGCAGGTATGGCTATGGCAGCAGCAAGCCCGGGAATAGCAGAAAAGAATGTTTCGTACTGCAGAACCTCCCAGACTACCGGCCCGCTGAAGAAAGTAAGAAACGCCGGATACTGAAACCATCCTCCCACACCAGAATAGAATTTATAGTGAGAATAAGGATCCGGCCTCCGGGTGATTCTGTAAATTATATAAATAAACTGCCATAATATCCACAGCAGGAATCCGCCCCCGAGAGTGGCTAAACCCCCGATTTGAGAAGGTCGCACCGGTGTATCGTCATAAAGGCTTTCATCAAGCTCAGGAATGGCGGGCTCAGGAGAGGGCTGTATGCCCTGTTCGAGTGCCTCTTCCGGAGTCAATGTGGCGAGGGTGGGAATATCATCCATAGGAAGATCCGGGTTCTCAATGACACCGATGATTCCCTGAATCGTGGAGAGGTGACCGGGACCAAAAAGACTTTCTTTAAAGAAAGGTACGGTTATATTATCAAGAATCCGGACACTTTTTACATCGGTAAGTACCCCTTCCAGTCCGTAACCAACCTCGATTTCAATGCGCCTCTGGTCCAGCACATGCAGTACAAGCACTCCGTTATCCTTTCCTTTTTTTCCTACTCCCCATAGATTAAAGATTTCTGTGGCGGCCTCTTTGGGGACCCTTTCTCCGATTGTAGGGAGAATGACCACCGCAATTTCAGTACCTGTATGGCTTTCATATTGGCTGATCAGGGAGTCCATCTGCTGCTTATATTCTCCGAGAATGCCGGCCTGGTCCAGTATCCATGAATTTTCGGTTACCCTGGGATTCGGCAGGCTTTCATAAAAAGTTTCTGCCTGGAGAGAGGGTGGAAGAATTACTGAGACCAGAAATGCTGGGATCAGCACTGATCTGATTATAAAACTGAAAGAGTGCATTGGTTACCTCACCAGAATTAATAATTTATTAACAAAAGTTCTGTCAATTACAATAATGGCCGGATTATTTCAATTTCATCCCTCTGAACACCGCGGGCATACTTCACTGCAGGGTTACCGTACAGAAGGCCGAATACAAATTTCTGGCCGTCAGGAACACCCAGTTTTTTCTGAAGATCCGGCAGATCGTTAAGGAGATGACTGATGAAGCCTGCCCAGACTGTGCCTAAATTCATCGAAGCGGCCATCAGCTCCATATAGGTCAGAGCAATCAGTGCATCCGCTTCAGGTGTGGTTACATCGGTAGGTACGGAAGCAAGTACCAGATGCGGGGCTCCGCGGAAAATTATGTCATTCCCTCGGCGGTAGAGTTTTGCCATTGTGAGATACGCCTTTTCTTTTCTGGACGGCTCCGGAATTCCGCTTAATTTCTCTGTTTCTGATATTATAATTTCTTTTGCTTTTTGCGATTCTGAAGGATCATCAAAAAGAATGAGATTCACCTTCCTTGTGTTTTTCCCGGTCGGTGCGTTGGCTGCTGCCTGAATGAGTTTCCGTGTGACCTCAGCCGGCACAGGCTCTTCCGTAAACCGGCGGACGGTTCTTCTGCCCCGCAGCAGAGCTTCGAGGGAAAGGGGCTCCGGAATCAGATTCAGACTAAGACTGTCCTCGGGTTTTTTACCGAGAATAGAGATGGCCCCTTCCGGGCAGACAGCCAGACAATGCTGGCATCGGATGCATTTTGATTCGCTCGATTCATGAATAACCGGAACAGAATCACCGGCTTCGATAATACCCGAAGGGCAGTCTTCGATGCATTCCTTACAAAAAGTGCAGAGTTCTTCGTTAACTTTAAACTGAAGCATAATAATCACAGTTCCCCTGAATGAATTCTGAATAATCCCGTCTGTTCTGTCATCTGTTTTTCTGCATTTTAGATTGACATGGTTTATCGAGGTATTCGGATTGTTTTATGGTTAAAGTAATTGCCGTCCACGACGGTTCATTCCATGCAGACGATGTTTTTGCCGCAGCAGCCCTCAGGATTCTCTACCCCGATGCGCAGGTGATCCGGACCCGCGATCCTGAAAAACTGAAAAAAGCAGATTTCCGGGTGGATGTAGGCGGGAAGCACGATCCCCTCACAGGAGATTTCGATCATCATCAGATGGAAAGTGCGGGTGTAAGGGAAAACGGAATCCCCTATGCCTCTGTCGGACTTGTATGGAAGCATTACGGCAACCAGATTACCGGCAATCCATCAGTGACCGATGCCCTGGATCAGAAACTGATACAGCTTGTTGATGCCAACGATAACGGATTCACAATGCCGTATGACGGCCTGGAAATCCCCCCTTACAGCATTGCACGGCTTGTGGAAAGTTTCAACCCAGGCTGGGAAGAAAACAATCCCGATTACGAAGCCGCCTTTGAGGAAATCACTGCGTTTGCAAAGCGTATACTTCAGAATGAAATTAAAAAACTTAAAGGAAGAGACCGGGCCCGCGATCTGGTAATGAAAGCAATCAGGGAAAGCGACGGAATGCCCTATATAGTACTTGATAAATCCTGTCCCTGGCAGGATCTGGTCGTGGAACATTCCGATGCACTGTATGTGATCCATCCTTCCGCTACCGGAGACTGGAGGGTCCGTGCAGTTCCGCAGACAAAAGGAAGCTTCTTGCTCAGAAAACCTCTTCCGAAGGCCTGGGCCGGTCTGCGGGAATCAGAGCTTCGCGAATTAACCGGTATTGCCGGTGCGAAATTCTGTCACAAGGAAAGATTCATTGCCTCCTGCGAAACAAGGGAGGATGCAGAAACCATGGCTATGCTGGCTGTGGATCAGTGAAAAACAGGGCAGCGGCAATCCCTCAAGGGGAAGCTGCTGCAGAATAACTCAGAGGGAATTATGAAAAAAACATTAATAATAATCACAGTCGCAGTTCTTATTTCTGCACTCTCCTGTAAAAAAGCGGAGTCCGGCGAACCCGGCTCCTCTGATAATCTGCCCCGCCTTTTCGAAAGTGAAGAAGGAAAGTTTGGTTATAAGGATGCATCCGGAAAAACTGTTATTGAACCGCAGTTTGTAATGGCAACAGAATTCAGTCCGGAAGGAACAGCGTATGCTGTAAGCGGTTTTGACTGGATCTGCATTGACACCGCAGGAAAAAAACTGGTAAAAATGTTTAATTACGATAATGGTCCCGATTACTTCGAAGAAGGTCTGGCCCGGTATGAGGATGAATCCGGTAAGATGGGCTTCGTTAACAAAAAATGTGAAGTAATGATTCCGGCGCGTTTTGATTTTGCATGGCCTTTTGAAAACGGAAAGGCTCAGGTATGCGACGGATGCACAAAAACAAGGGAACATGAAATGCTGAAAGTTACAGGCGGAAACAATTATTCTGTAAATAAGAAAGGTGAAGTTGTTAAAAATTAAAAACTATCTGACAGCTCTTCTGGTTTCAGGAGCTGCTGCTGTTACCCCGCAGTACCTCCATGCAGCCGAACCTGCCCCGGTCCGGGCAGGTTTTATTCATTCCGTTTCAGCATACATCGACAGTGCAGATTCGAGTCCCGATCAGATTCTGCAGTTTTATAAAGAAGGTCGTTTTATGAAATCTGAAGGAATCATGCACCAGTTTGGCTATACAGACAGTGCAGTCTGGATTGTTTTCAGAGTTACAAATCAAAAATCTTTAAACAGAATGGTTCTTGTAAACCACTCCCTGACAGCATCCAGTGCATATCTTTTTTCTGTAACAGGAAACAGACTGACTCCGGTCGCATATGGCGGATTAGAAGCACCCGGAAATTTTACATCCGAAAAATACATATTCAGGTTAACTGAATCTGATGATGGGATTTTTTTTATACGACTGCTGAGCAGCTACTCAGTTCAGTTTTCAGCAGAAGTGGCTGAAAAAGATAATATTTTACCTTCTATTATTAAAAATAATAGAATTATATTGTTTATATCAGGGATTATATCCGGACTTTTTATTTATAATCTGTTTCTTTATATATCACTTCGTGATAATTCCTACCTTTTTTATTCTTTGTTTCTGTTTTTTGGCATTGTACCGTTTCTGGCAAATTATCCGGTGTTTTATGAACTGGTGTCGGCCGCTGATTCCACAGGAAAAACTGCGCCGGTTATAGTGAACAGTCTTCTTTTTGCCTGGGTTATTTCAGCTTCGCAGTTTGCTGTAACATTTTTCCGGCTGAAATTCACATTTCCTGTGTTATACCGGATTCTTAATTTCTTTACGATAATTCTTTTCCTTCAGTGGATAGCTCATTTTTTTATCTTTTACCGGCAGATTCTGATAATTGGGGAATTCACAGCATTTGTCGTATTTGCGTTTATCCTTATATCGGCGATTTATATTTTTATTAAAGGAAATAAAACGGCATTGCTGTATCTGATTGCATTCGCTGGTTTCTGGTTTTTTATAGTTCTGTTTATTCTGGCAACGCTGAATCTGATTCCAATGCAGAATTACGATATATTTCTGCTTCCCGGAGCCGCAGCTGTCTGGGACTCTGTCTTCCTTTCATTTGCCCTTGCTTACCGATACAGAATCATACAGAAAGAAAATAAAATTCTTGAGGAAAAAAATAAAGAGCTGCATCAGGCAAAGGAATTTCATAATTTTATGATGCCGCAGCCTGTCTATCAGGAAAAAGAATTCAGAGTTCTGTTAAAGGCTTATCCTTCCGGTGTTATCAGCGGAGATTTTGCAGACTGGAAAAGGATTTCTGATACAGAATCCGCTTTTTTTATATCCGATGTAAGCGGTCACGGTCTTTCTTCGGGATTTATATCTTCAATGGTTAAAGTATCGCTTCATTATTCTCTGGAAAACAACCCGGCTGAATCCGTTCTGGAATCCGTGAACAGGATGGTTTTCAGTCACACTCAGAATAATTTTATTACAGCGGAACTTCTTATAGTGAATTCAGAATCGAAGACTGCCACAGTATTCTGCGCCGGTCATCTTCCTTTATATTATTTTTCCTCTGAAACAGGAAAAATGAAAACTGTAAAACCTGCGGGAACAGCTCTTGGAGTGTCTGAAAATGCAGTGTATTCCTGTATATCATTCCCTTACAGAAGCGGAGATCGTTTTATCCTGTTAACAGACGGACTCATGGATTTGCCTGAAATAATAACTCATCCGTCACCTGCAGATAAACTGGAAAAATTTATTCAGGAATGTATACAGATTGAATCGGATCGCCTGACAGACGAACTCATTCTGAAATGCTCCGGCAGGTTTCCGGATGAATTTCCCGATGATATAACAGTGCTAATTATTGATATTAAATAAGGAGGAAAATATGCCGATTATATCCGATTACCATATGCATCCGCTCGCTCACGATCCCCACAGGGTTTACACTGATGAGCTTATGGAGGAATGGATCCAGGCAGCAGCCGGTAAAGGAATCAGTGATCTCACATTCACAGATCACGACCGCTTCCATAAAGGTGTAAACTTTGACGTTTTTTTCCGGGCTCAGGAAAAAGCGGCGGAACAGGGAATCATTCTGAATATCGGCATTGAGCTGGATAATGATCCGGAAAGCTCTGCGGAAGGAAGAAAATGGACCGAAAAGAACTACGACCGCCTGAACTACATTCTGGGTTCCATCCATTTCCTGCAGGACTGGCCCTTTGACCATCCGGACTATATGGCTGAATTTGAAAAAAGAGATGTAGCCGCAGCCTGGGAAGAGTATTTCCGGGAAATTGAGCGCATCGGATCAGACGGACTGTTTGATGCTTACGGTCATCTGGATTTAATTAAAATATTTAAATATTTTCCTGACCGGGATGTAATGCCCGCCATTGAATCAGCCCTGGCATCCATTAAAAAGAATGACAAAGCCATTGAGCTGAATACGGCAGGTTGGCATAAACCGGTGAAGGAACAGTATCCGTCTCTGGCAATCCTTAAAAAAGCCGCCTCTATGGGCATACCAGTAACTGTCAGCTCAGATGCACACGCTTCCTCGCACATCGGAAGATCCTATACTGAGGCACTTGGTATTTTATCAGAAGCCGGTATCAGCGAAATCGCCGTCTGGAGGAATCATAAGAGGCAGATGATTCCTATCCTCTGAATGCTGCAAATCACCACATCTGTTGCAGAATTCATCGCAGATTCTGCAACAGTCTTTTTTATAATTTTCACATAGTATTTAATATCCCCGGTTATTATCCTGGCACAGTCTTTGCAATATCTCGGTGATCCAGGGGATCACGGAGAAAGATAATGCTTATATTAAAACAGGCTAATCTGCTCTGGGAGCAGCTTCAGACCGCCACAGCCTTCGCAGAAGAAGGACTTTTCAGCAGTGCAAAAAGAAGTATGAATTCCCAGAATCAGACAAAAATAATTATATTTATTAAAGATAAGAAAAATATTACCAGTGCAGTCAGGCATGCAGTAAATGCCATAAACCGTCTTCCTGCACGGGAATTGCTGATACTGCTTCCTGATTCTGTATCAGATCAGAGGGAATCAATAGAAGAGCTGCTGTCAGGACATCGTATACATTTCAGTATGAGCTCTTACAGTTCTGTGAAGCCTGAATCCACTCTGCAGGCCTTGTCAGATAAAGGTGATATTCTTTACATGTACACCGATTACAGTGAATCATTTCTGAACAACCTCACTGACCGTTCCTTCCCTGTTGTTACATTTACTCTTAAGGAGACGAACTGATAATATGGATGAAACATCTGTTATATTGGCACAATCGGCGGCGACAGGAGGTTTATCCTGGTATATCTGGCCATTACTTTTATTTTTAACAACTTTTATACTTGGGGTTGTTTCAATTCCGGCAGGTGTAGGCGGGGGCGTTTTGTTTGTCCCTCTTGTAAGCGCACTGTTTCCTTTTCATCTGGATTTTGTAAGGGCTACCGGGCTGATGATTGCTCTGGCGGGTGCTTTGTCCGCAAGCCCGTCTCTCCTTAGAAATAATCTTGCATCGTTGCGCCTGGCACTGCCTGCAGCTCTTGTGGCATCCACCTTCAGTATTATCGGGGCAACCATGGGACTCGCTCTTCCGGAGCATATTCTTCAGATATCACTGGGAATTGTGATTTTCGGAATTTCCGTGGTTTTTATGGTTTCTAAGAATTCAGATGTTCCTGCGATCAGCGGAGTCAGCTCTCTTAATAAAGTTCTTGGGATAAAAGGCGAGTACAAAGATTCGCAGACAGGAAAGAAGATTTCCTGGACCGTCAGTCGAACAGCCCGAGGTTATGCCAGTTTCTCTTTAATCGGTTTTCTTGCCGGTATGTTTGGTCTGGGAGCAGGCTGGGCGAATGTACCTGTTCTGAACCTTGTAATGGGGGCCCCTCTGAAAGTTGCGGTAGGAACAAGCGTAATGCTTCTTTCTGTGACCGACACCACAGCAGCCTGGGTTTATATTAATAAGGGAACTGTACTTCCGCTTATTGCAGTTCCTTCGATGCTGGGTATGATTCTCGGCAGTAAAGTGGGTGTCTTTTTCCTTGCAAAAGCTAAGCCTAAAGCAGTCAGGATGCTGGTGATAGCAATGCTTTTCGCCGCCGGACTGCGTTCAATTTATAAAGGGGTATCATTATGGCTGTAAAGAAAAAAAAATCGGAAGTAAAAAAGAAGACATCAGTTAAAAAAACCAGCAAAAAGAAAATATCAGCAGCTGTCCCCGCAGAGCATGATGAAATGAATGCTGTCGTTGCTCTGCAGGAAGAAATTCTGTATAGTCAGACAGAGAAACCTGATGACTCTGTTGAGGTTTGCAGCGAAAAGCTTACTTATGCAAATATTATGGAAAAGGGGGTTCAGTTTTCGGTTATCTTCCTTGCTGTAACGCTGTTACTTTATATGACCGGCTGGCTTCCCTCGGCAACAGCACCGGATCAGATACCGCAGTACTGGAATCTTCGCGCTGATGATTATCTGAAAGCCACTGGTTCCCCAAAGGGCTGGGAATGGTTTCAGGGTTTACAGTTTTCGGATAATCTGATTATGGTTGGAGTTGTGGGAATGGCTTTCCTTTCCATGGTCGGATACTTTGTTCTGGCCGATGCCTACTGGCGCAAAAAATGGTACATATTTTTTACAATAGTAATGGTTGAAATTGCAGTAATTCTTTTTGCTTCTACCGGAATTATAAGCGGCGGAGGCCATTAAGAATTTACCTTTCAGATTCTAACCGGAACTTTGTTCCGGTTTTTTTTTTAAGAATCCTGATCGATACCATAATCTTTTAATTTTCTGTAAAGAGTGGTCCGGTCAATTCCCAGAGCAGATGCTGCTGCTGATTTGTTTCCATTCATATGATTCAGAACCCACAGTATGTACTGCCGTTCATTTTCTGCAAGGGACTGGATTTCTTTGGTATCTTTAGTATGAAGAATACTTGTTTCAAAAATAATCAGATCATCAGGAAGATCCTCAGGATTGATTGTATCGCTGACTGCTACGGCAACTGCCCGTTCAATAATATTTTCCAGTTCCCTTACATTTCCTGGATATGAATATGATTTCAGACGATTCATAGCACTATCTGAAACAGAATGAACGGTCTTTTTCATTTTATTGCTGAATTTTTTAATAAAAAGATTAACAAGTAAAGGGATATCATCTGCTCTTTCAGACAAAGGAGGGAGACTTATCATAAATGTATTCAGACGATAGTAAAGATCCTGACGAAGAAACTGCTTTTCAATAGCGGTTTTAACAGACCGGTTAGTTGCTGCTATAAAGCGCACATCCACCGAAACCGGCTTTGTGCTTCCCACAGGGAGCATTTCTTTTTCCTGAATAACGCGAAGCAGATTAACCTGCATAGGAAGAGGCATCTCTGTCAACTCATCCAGAAACAGAGTTCCTCCGTTGGCCATTTCAATAAGACCCTTTTTGGAACTGGTCGCACCAGTAAACGCCCCTTTTTCATATCCAAATAACTCCGATGCAAGCAGTTCTGCAGAAAAAGCACCACAGTTCACTGCGAAAAACGGACCGGCTGATCTTAGACTTCTTGAATGAATGAGTTTAGCGAAAAGTTCTTTGCCCGTCCCGCTTTCGCCGGTTATTATAACATTCCCGTCGGAAAGCGCAATCTGCTTTGACAGATTTATCAGCCTGATCATCTGAGCATTACGTGTAACAACATCACTGGTAACATTCAGAGAATCAATATGATCCCGAAGGAAGATATTTTCTTTTTTAAGGCGGATTTTTTCTTCAGCTTCTGCAACTATCTTACGGATTTCATCAATCTGAAATGGCTTAGCGATGTAATAATAAGCTCCGTTTTTAATGGCCTCAACGGCAGAACCAAGGGAGGCATAAGCTGTAATGATAATAACTTCCGTTCCCGGAAAATTTCTTTTTGTCCAGGAAAGGAGTTCCATCCCATCCGTGCCGGGCATTCTTAGATCTGTAAGCAGTATTTCAATTTTTTCAGAGTTTATGATTTCTTTTGCCTCTGGTCCATTTGATGCCGTAAAAACAATCAATCCGGATTTTCGCAGAATGAAACTCAGATTCTCTACTGCAATCGGCTCATCATCGCACACCAGTGCACGCATTTTCTGATTATCTGTCATTCTGATTTTACTCCCTTGCTGAAGGCAGAATAATGCTCATGGTCGTTCCACGTCCCGGTATACTGTCTGCCGTCAGTTTTCCTCCGTGATCTTTTATAATTTCGTATGCAATATGAAGACCCAGCCCGGTTCCTTTCCCGGGTTCTTTAGTGGAAAAAAAAGGATTAAAAATTCTGTTCAGATTTTCACGGGTCATTCCATGACCTTCATCCGTCACATTTATAAATACGGAATCTGCATCTTTATAGGCTGTAACTGCAATCTGACCGGTTCTGCCTTCCATTGAATCCATCCCGTTACTTATAATATTCAAAAGTGCCTGACAAAAACGCTTCCTGTCAACATAAATATTTAAAGCATATTGAATATCTGTTATAATAGATATATTTTGGTAGTCTGCTATTCTCAGAAATGAAATAGTTTCCTTTATGACTTTTTCGGCAGGCTCATTCCGGATTTTCATTGGCCCTGCTCTGCCGTAATCCAGGACGGATCTTACAATTTCTCCGGCTCTTTCAGTCTGTTCCCGGATCTGTGTTAGCAGTTTATTTCGGAAATCCTTATCAGTATCCGGATTGTCAATTTCCTCTGTCAGGATCTGACAGGAACTGTAAATATTCGACAATGGATTATTCAGCTCATGTGCCATTCCGGAAGCCATAAGCCCAAGAGATTCGATTTTCTGAGCCTGAACAAGGTGTTCTTTCTTCTGATCCAGTTCCTCAATCATCCGGTTGATAGCATTGGAAAGGGATTCAAATTCTCTATCCCTGAGAGAAATGTTCAGCTTACTGAAATTGCCCCGTGCGATATCTGAGATCCCGTTTTCCAGTGCCCGGATCGGAGTTACAACGGATGATGAAAGCAGAAATCCGATAAGGGTACTGAAAAACAGGCTGACCAGAATCATCATAAGAATATTAAAGTTCAGGGAAGAAAGATAATAACTCTGCTTTTTTCTTTCATTTTCAAAAGATTTTTCAGCAGTCTCGGTTATTCTGAAACCAATCGTTCTGATTTCTTCAAGTTCATTTTCCTGAACAGATAATCCTGGTGCAATGCCGCCCATCAGATCTCTGTACCGCAGAACTGAAGCTTTCAGCTTCGAGTATTCTGAATCCGGCAAAATAGAAAGAAAGATGTCTCTTTTACTTTCAAGAATTTTCATTGTTTTAGTAATATAATGACTGTTCATTTCAAAGTCATGATCAGTGCCGTATAATAAATAATTTTTTTCAAATCGGCGCATCTCGAGCACATCGTTGGAAAGCTCACCAAGAGTTTCCATATTTTCAGAAATTCCGCTCAAATGCAGAATGTTAAAATACAGAATTCCGGTGGCAGATATGATGATCATCATGAGCGCGGAATAACTGAAAATGATTCTCGATACTATACTTTTTTTTCGGTTCAGAAATCCAGGCATCACACAGATTCTTTCCTGCTCAGAAAATCAAACCTGAAAAGACTCATGGTAAGTATAATAAGCACTATCGCCATTGCCCACGGGCTGATCAGCCAGACCAGCGGCGCCACAGAAAAGTAAAGCGACCGAATTCCCAGAATAAAATGCCGTGCCTGACGAAGCGCCTGAGAAACAAGAAAATCCGGATTGCTCCCGGGTTCTGCAGCCATTGAGACTGTGAAGTTCATATTGAACTGAATCCGCAAAGCAAAAATAAAATTAAAAAATGATTCAAGTATAAATGCCAGAGTAATAATCAGTTTTATTGCTGCCGGATGCTCCTCCAGAAACCGGATATACTCACCTGTTTCCAGCAGCTGCATCCAGTTGAGGTTTGCTGAAAAAACGGATATGATCCCCCCCATAATCAGCATAGTAAGACTTATTAAAAAAGTATTCAGCATCTCCAGATTCCGGATTGTCTGGATGGCCAGAATTCCGTTTTTATCCCGGGCAATAGCATACACCCACTGCCTTCGGTAGGAATCAATCACATTCTCCCTTACGGTCCAGCCAGGGGCTGTGAGTGCATACAGGTATAATAACCGGTAACCGAAATAAACAGATAACAGAAAGATAAGAGCCGTGACATTGATATTCAGCATGAGGTCATTCTGATTTTCCGTAAAATCCGGTCAAGCACACTTGAGCCTGATCTGTACCTGTACTGATTGTCCTTTTCCATGAAATGAAATCTGCATTTATCTTCTGCTGAAACGGCAAATTCGGAAAAGAACTGCAGAAAAACATATTGAAAGGAATTACGGCAGCTCAGATATTTGATTCACCTGTAAACTATGAAATCCGCATTATACTCTGTAAAGATTGCATGGTTGATTCTGCCCCCTGTATTACTGCTCCTGACCGGACCGCTCCGGAACTTAGAGTTTGGTGATCGTATTCCCGGAGACGCCGGAGACGGCAGACTGAATCTCTATTTTCTTGAAAACATTTATCTTTTTACAGTAATGCAGTCAGAATCTTTATGGCATCATACTTTTTTTTATCCATTTCACTTAGTAATGGGATTCAGTGACAATTTATTTGGTGCTTCATTTCTGTACATTTTCCCGCGATTCTTTTTTAATGAATATACTTCTTTCCAGATATGGTTTCTTTCCGGTTATATTCTGAACTATATATCGGCTTATTATTCTTTAAGGAAAATTAATTATTCGGCGGCAGGAGCGGTTACCGGAGCTTTGATATTTACATTTTCAAATGTATATCCCGGCAGTTCCCATGCCCAGCTTCACCATTTATTCGCTGTGCCTCTTTCTTTTACTTATCTGCTTCTTTTCGCCGGAAAAGGGAATCCGGCTTATCTTGTTTATTCATTTTTCTTTATGGTTTGGCAGTTTTACTTAAGTATTTATACAGGGGCATTTCTGCTTCTGCTCAATATAGTTTTTCTGATATCCCTGCTGATTATAAAGAGCTTCACAAAACAGCTATCAGTCAGATTAAAATGGAATTTTTCTTTACCGCATACGGCATTAATCATCTTCAGTGTAACCATGCTTGGGTTTCTGTTATACCCGTATGCTGTAGTTAAATATGAGTATAATATTATCAGACCATGGGAAGAAATCCGAATGATGCTTCCTTATGCAAAAAGTTACTTCGTTATGGATAATTCCCCTTTAGCATGGTACCTTTCTTCACGAATCAGGGGCATTTACCAGAGACAGGAACATCAGCTGTTTACAGGATTTATACCTTCCATACTGATTTTTTCGGGTTTTTATATTATCTTCAGAAAAAAGAATCATTCTGCTGCGAACTATTATGCGGGCCTTTCAGCTTTAACACTGATTATTCTGTTCATTCTTACCCTTAACCTCGGAGATTCAAGCCCATGGAGATTACTCTGGTCACTCCCTCTGTTCTCAGCGATCAGAGCAGTCAGCCGCATTATTCTTATAATGCTTTTTCCGGCATCGATAATTGCAGCTTTCGCTTTGGAGACAGTCGGCTCAAGGTATGCAGGCAATTCTCTGATTCCGGGGCGTTATTTAATACTGATTATTTTAATACTGCTTAGCACCGAATTATCACTTAACATTCCTGTATCATCAGATATTCAGGAATGGGAAACCAGGCTTAAAAATAAAGAAAAAACAGCAGCTGAATCCGGAATAACTCACGGAACAGCAGAAAAGGATATCATTTTTTTTTCGCAACGGGAAGGCCCTGCCTATGCAGAAGAACTTGATTCTATGTGGTATTCGAAAAAGCACAACTTCAGGACGATGAATGGATATTCCGGTGCGGCTCCGCCATATTATTCCCTATTCTATGGTGACAACTGTGATGAAATCCGTGCCAGAATAGTATCATACCTGAATTTCAAAGGAAGAGATTACAGTCAAAAAGAATATGAATCCCTTCTGAACAGACTGATACTCCCGGGCTTTCAGAACTGCAGTTACAATGAACTCAATCGAATGCCTGCAAGAGAATTATCAGACTTCATAGTCAGCCTGAAAAAAAGGAATAACTCTGAATTAATCAGTTCTTATTCATTAAATTACAAGTTCATAAAAAAAATAAAATATGATAATGTATATTTAGTTTACATTGAAATAGAAAACAGAGGTAATCAGGATATCCATTTTCAATCACTCGCAGGACTCCCTCTTCAGATAACCTGGAAATTTACAGATATGAGGGGAGAATCCCCCTTTGGATATGTGTTCAGGCTGGACCTCCCGTTCGATATTCCTGAAAATGAAAAGCTTAGAATTGTTGTACCGGTTATAGAGCAGATGGTTATAAACGGCGGTTCACTCAGAATTACCCTCCTTGAATCAGCATCTTTTCCTCTGCATGATCTTGGGATCCCCCCTCTTATTGTATCATGGGAGGATTGGAATCGCTGAGAAGATAATTGTTTTTCAGAACAGATTTATCCTCCAGTGGGTGGGATGGCCCTTTGGTGGAGGGACCGGAACTCAGTTGAGCTATTCCGCCCCAAAAATGTCACAGGGATACAGTACTTTTAAAACGGGGAAGACTGTGCACAGAAAACCAATCAGATCGAGCCTTTCAGATAAGATTCTGAACGTCGCTGGTCGGTTTACAGGCAATAAACTTTGCTTAATTTTGTCTGGCTAAACCTTTAAAGATTGCGTAGCATAACTTAGGATCCTGAGAGAGGTCTTTTAACGTCATCTCTTTTTTAAAAAGAACCTCAAGCTTTTCGTTCCGGTTCTGAGCATCCGGATTCCAGTAAGCCATACTCCAATTACCGAAAACTCTTGTATCAGCAACCCCCTTCAGGATAGTCATTACTTCAGAGTGCCGCGGATCTTTGAAAATTTTCAGCATGAGTGAATCAATGATTTCTTTTTTACCTTCTATAAGCTGCATAAAATAACCGTTACTGAAAATCAGACATCCGGTGATCGCATGCGAAAAATTGAATTCCCTGGCTTTTTTCAGAATACTGTCAATATCCTGCATGGTCACTGTCTCACTGGCTTTACTTACATAAACAGTGGTATATATTTCCTGTTGTGTTTTTATACCGGAAAGTTTATCTTTACGAAGTGTTTCGAGAAGGTTCTCCTCAGGCATAGGGCGGAAGTAATAATACCCTTGTATGGAATCTGCGCCAAGCATGGTCAGTTCGTATAACTGATTCTTATTCTCAACCCCTTCGGCAATGATTTTTTTATCAAGCACTTTGGCCATTTTTATAATGGCAGAGGTTATTAGCTTACTGTTTTCGCTTTTGTCTAAGCCATCGACGAACGCCCGGTCGATTTTTATATGACTTACCGGCAAACGCAGGAGATGTAAAAGTGACGAATAGCCGGTGCCGAAATCATCCACAGCCACACTCATTCCGAGTTCACTGAGCGCCCGCAATACGCGAAGGTTTTCATCTGCATCAGTCATGATGGATGTCTCGGTCAGTTCGATGAGTATCTTTTTCGGGTCTGCACCGGATTTCTTTAGTATCTCATCAAATTCAGCGGTTATTCTGTCATCATCTAACTGTCTTGCTGAAAGGTTGACGGATATATAAGGAGTCAGCTCACCGTAGATCTCCAGTAACTTCGCCTGCAGCGCACAGGCCCTTTCGAAAACCCATTTTCCGATTGTAACGATCATTCCGCTTTCTTCAGCAATCGGAATGAACAGCTCAGGGCTTATATTTTCGCCGTTTTTTTTCCATCGGATCAGGGCTTCCATTCCCTGTATATTCGCGCTCTGTACCGAGACAATGGGTTGATAATAAAGCTCAAACTCATTCTTTTCGATGGCGTTTCTGAGACCTGATTCAATCTCAAGTTTCTGTTTAGAATGGGCCGCCAGATCTTCTGAGAATAACCGCCACCTGTCTCTGCCCTGCTGCTTTGAAGCATACATGGCTGTGTCTGACTCACGTAAAAGGTCTTCTGCACTGTGAGTGCTGCCATGACCCATAGCCAGGCCTATACTTGCTGTAGTTACAATTTCTTTACCATCAAGTATAAGAGGTGTTCTTAACGCGTCATTGATTCGCTCAGCCAGCTGAAAGAGGGTATTTTTTTCATTAATATTTTCACATAAAATTACAAATTCATCACCGCCAAGCCTTCCAACTGTGTCGCCAGGCCGCACATGCTCGCTGAGAGTTTTCGCAACTTTAATCAGGAGCTGATCACCGGCTTCATGCCCATAGGTATCGTTTACCAGTTTGAATTTATCTAAATCAATAAATAAAAGAGCCGTGCTTTGTCCGCTTCGACGGGTTCTGGTCAGAGCGTTGATCAGACGGTCTTTTATAAGGGCCCGGTTCGGAAGCGAAGTCAGATGGTCATGGGTGGCACGCCAGGTAAGCTCTTCTTCTGCCCTCTTTCTGCCGCTGATATCCATCAGTGTGACGACTATAATCCACTCATCATGTTCATTTTTAAATTTCGAGATACTCGCTTCAGCCGGAAAAAAAGTTCCGTCTTTCCGGTATCCGGTTATTTCGCCTCTTTTACCCATTCGAATTTCATTCTGATCGCTTAAAACAAACTGCAGAACAGCCTGCTCATGAAAAGCCCTGTAATGAGGCGGCACAAGCAGACTGACCGACAATCCGATAATCTCGCTGTTCAGATAAAAGAACAGCTCTTTCGCTCCTTTGTTCGCCTGCAGAATGATTCCGTACCGGTCCGTTGCGATGACTGCAATGTCTGACGCATCAAGGATGCCCTTGGATATAAAGCTCGCTTCTCTGATAAGCCTTTCTGACGGAGGGCGCGGTAAAACAGGAGTCATGGGGATATTCGGTTTGTATCTTTCCGGAATAACAGGCGCATTCTGACCGAAGCTTTCATTAATTTCAAAAGTGCCGCTGGCGGTGCACCTCGACAGATAAGTGTTTACAGCGGCGTGATGGGTTTTCGGGTCCATCGTTACAACTCCCTGCGGAGCTTCTACAGAAATGTTTTCCAGGGCGTCAACCAGGGCCTCGGCTGCTGTGCTTCCGGCCAGGTTCGCCGCTTTCGCAAAAGCATGCATGCATATATAGGTGCCCTCCCCGAAATTTGTGACCACACCGTTCCCCTGGGGATGCATAGCTGTTACCCCTTCCTGATCGGCCAGCATTTGCAGATAACGTCTGTTCTTCGGCGTATCGACAGACATAAAATATGTATTACTGGAAAAAAACCCTTCGCGTACCTCGGGCTCAAGCAGGTTCACCATCGCTTCGTCATAATGCCCCATCACTACAGCCATACGCTTTTTGAGCCCCATTCTGGTAAAAGTAGTGAGTAAATGGATCTGATCGATGCCTGCAAAATAAGGCACAAAAACATCTGCACCGGAATTTGATACCTGAACTAAAAGCCTTTCAATCTCCTCTAAAGGGGCACCGATTGAAAGGTACTCTTCGCCGACAATTTCACCGCCTTCTTTTAAAAGGACCCTCTTTGCAGCATCGATGGAACCGCGCGGCCACTCATAATTGTTACCCGCAAAAAACATTTTGGGCCCGAAGTTTTCTGCCATATACGGAATCATTTTATCGATTTGCTGATTCGGCAGTGCGGCAAAATGAAAAAAATAACGCCCGCTTATGCTGCCTTCATAAAATGAAAAATTCAGATACGGAATTTTCCGCGGTTCAGAAACAAGACTTGAAACAGCGATACGGGAATTAGAGAGCAGATTACCAATCATGGCAACACACCCATATTCATCAATCAAACGATTCGCTGCATGCACAGCTGTGTCCGGCAGACTTCCGTCATCCAGTATGACGAGCTCTAACGCGCATCCGAGCACTCCGCCGTTTCTGTTGATTTCTTCGCAGGCGATTTTCGCGGCCCATGTGATTTCCGGGCCATATAACTCCACTATACCGGTAAGCGGAGGCATCAGACCGAGCCTGATTGTTTTATCTGATTTGAACAAAAAGTGCTCCCGTTCAGCTGTTCTGTAATTAACAATATTTAAAATACATAACCTGTCGTCCCAGGAAACCGAATGAATTCCCTTATACAGGAACTGCAGCTGCCGGATACGAAAGGTCAGAATCCTGCGAAAGATTAGTTTTGCCGGTTAAATTGTAAACAAAAATTTTTTCAGCCGTGGTTTCGCGGGCGCACCCGCGATTTGCAGGAAAAATCCCGGTGGCAAAAGCCCAATAAAAAGCCATAATCTGAACAATTCGCTGAGCGAATTGGACATTCATTTTCAATTTTTTAACTTATAATTTTCAATTACTGCCCGCTACCTGCAATTAACGGGCAGGCCCTGGATTCGCCTGGTTCCGGTTATAATACCGCAGTGCAAAGATCCCATATCAGAGGGCCTTCATTCCCAAAGATCAACCTTATCCATAAGATTGCGCTTCTTAGAAAACAGCCGGTGCATACTCAGCAGGATGCTTTTAAGGCTTCGTACTGTCTGTTTCGCGTACGTCCCCTTATTGAGCATAATGCAGTCTGCCCGTCCGGCCATACCGGCATCGATCACTTCGGAGCGGCTGGGTATATTGCTTTTCATGGCGGTTTCAAGAACCTGGGTGGCAAGGATCACAGGTATATGAGCAGCAGAACAGATATCGAGAATCTCCTCCTGCAGATACGGAAGATTCTCGAATCCTGCCTCAATGGCAAGATCACCCCGGGCAATCATAAGACCGCTGTTTCCGTAATCAATCAGAGCTTCGAGTATCTTCGGCAGATTTCTGACTCCGTACATTGTCTCAATTTTTGCTGCAATGGCGATGTCCTTTCGGTTGTTTTTCTCAAGAAAAGCTGCAAGTTCCTTAATATCTTCCGGTCCCTGTGTAAAAGATATTCCGATGATATCTGTGAAAGGCAGAACCTCCGAAGCTGTAATCCGGTCCTCCTCAGTGAATCCCGGTATATCTATATGCGAATCGGGAAAATTAATTCCTTTATTGTCTTTTAATTTACAGTCATCTTTGGAAGCGGCAGTGACGGAGCACAGAATCCCTTCCGGCCGGACGGCAGTTGTAACCGAGGCTATTTTACCATCGTCAAAGAAAATGCGGTCATTTACCTGAACCTTGCTGAGTGCTTCAGGAAAAGTGCATCCGATTTTATGAATTTTTCCTGATTTATGGTCGTCATCAAAAACATCGGGAATTTCTTTTTCGGTTTTGTTTCTGTAAATCCAGACTGTGTCTCCGGATTTGATTCTTAAGCTTTTTTTATCTATTACCGTTCTGATTTTAGGTCCTGCAAGATCTGTGAAAATTCTGACGCGGTAATCCGGCTCTGTTCTGCCGTTTTCCTCCTGAATATAAGATGCCATTTTCTTCCAGGTTTCCGGAGCATCATGGGCAGTGTTGATCCGGAAAAGGTCAATGTGTTCACTCATCATTTCCTTTATAAAAAAACCTTCATCTTCTGTACTTTCCGATGGCAGCGTAAGCATAATATGAGTCCGCTGTTTTTTCAGATCGCTGCGGGGAGGTCCTCCGAAAAACCGGGTATTATTGCGGATGATGATTTCATTTGCTGTTTCGGGATCCAGGAATCCGGAATGCTCGGTTTTCTGGTCTGTGGAAATTGCCTCGAGCCGTTCCAGATTTCGGATGGCTCTTTCCACTGCATAACCAGTATGGGTATAAGATCTTGCAAGGCTCGATAATCCCAGCCTGAACAGGCAGTCCTGAACGAATGTGAAATCATGCCTGCGAAGTTCTGTATAATGCAGAAGATTCTGGTGAGAGGGGGACTTACCGTGAATTTCCCGGAATCCGGCCAGTAAAGAATAGAGTTCTCTGCATATTTCGTTCATAGTACAGTATGAATGAATTTCTGTTACGTTCTGATTTCAGATTTTTTAAGCCGGAGAATTTTTAATTGTAAATCTCTGCCATACATAAACAATTCGTTTATATGATTCAGGTAAACGATCTGAGCTTTGCTTATCCTGGCCATCAGGCCCTGGACCAGGTTTCTTTCCGTGCGGAAAAGGGTTCTGTTACAGCGGTAGTCGGACCTAACGGTGCAGGGAAGACTACATTATTCCGCTGCCTTGCCGCACTGGAAACACCCGCATCGGGAACTGTTTTCATAGATGGAACCGATATAACCGAAGACCCTCTTACTGCAGTTTCAAAAATCGGTTACCTGCCCGACTTTTTCGGTCTGTACGATGAGCTCACGGTCAGGCAGACTCTTCAGTTTGCAGCAGGTTCCCAGGCTCTTCCCCGGAACCTGATTCCGGAAGCGGTGGAAAAAGCCGCAGAAAGAGTTCAGATCACCGACCGCCTTGAACAGAAGGCAGGTCAGCTTTCCCGGGGACTGCGTCAGAGGCTGGCTATTGCTCTTTCCATTATCCATGAACCTCCGGTACTGCTTCTCGACGAACCTGCATCCGGTCTGGATCCGGAGGCCCGCATTACTCTCAGCAGGCTGCTGATCAGTCTTCGCGATCAGGGGATCACTCTGCTGGTATCTTCGCATATACTTTCGGAACTGGAAGATTATTCCACACATATGATTATTCTTAAGGATGGAAAAATTGTATCCCATGACCGGTTCACCGCATCTGCTTTAAACAGATCACGTCTGATTCTTCAGACCGCAGGCAGAACAAAAGAAGCTGCTGATTTTCTTAAAAAAACTGAGGATGTTACAGCAGTGGTCAGGAGCGGCGACCTTATTTCCTTTGAATACCGGTCAGATCCGGCCAGTCAGAGCAGCCTTCTGAATTCCCTGATCACCGAGGGCGGACTCCCTGTCCGTTTCTTTTCTGAAGATAAAACCGATATGAATCAGACCTATCTGAAGCGGATTACTGATTCTTCGAAATCCCGCAGGAAGGCAGGAGGCTGATCTTATGAAAAATAAATTAAATCAGATTATACAGAATCCTGAATTTTTAAAAAATATCTGGCTTGAGATTACGCCGCTGCGGCTCATCATCCTTCCCCTGGTAATGATTTCGGTTTTTTACATTACCTGGCTTTTAAGCGGGGATTGGGGGGATCTGGCAGGAATGGCCGGTTTTCTGTTTGGTATCACGGGCCTTCTTTGGGGGACCAGGCAGACCGCGGAATCCATCGTATCGGAAATACGAGATAAAACCTGGGATTTCCAGAGAATGTCCGCAATCACTCCCTGGCAGATGGTATGGGGTAAGATCCTCGGTGCGGCATCTTATCAGTGGATCGCAACCTTTCTCAGTCTTGCAGTTATGTGGATTGCTCTGGCACAGAAGGGGGTGGAGCAGAATCCCGCTCTGACTGTTGCCTTTTTTACTGTGACTGCTCTGGGAGTACAAAGTCTTTCATTTTTAATGGCACTGCATTTTTCCTCCCGATCCATGGGGAACGGAAGAAATTTTTCCCGATCAGGATCTTTTTTCAATATGACAGCCGGGTTCACATCGGGCATAATTATAATGAGTTACGGAGCTGAAAGCAGCGCTGCTTCAGAATGGTACGGAATCTCTTTTCCCCGGACATGGTTCAGTCTGGTAAGTGCGGCTGTTTTTGAAGCATGGATCCTTGCTGCCTCGTGGAGACTGATGCGTCTCCAGCTGAAAAGAAAAGGCAGTCTGATTCTCTGGCCACTTTTTATTATATTTCTGAACCTTTATGCGGCCGGATTTCTGGTAAACGAAAGCAGTCCGGTCAGTATTCTGATTACTGTTCTGTGGACATCTGTATATGTGAATGCTGCTCTTGTCTGGTTTATGCTGCTTACAGAGGAAAAAAATATAATTATTTTTAACCGTCTGCTTGTTTTCATGCAGCGTTTCGCAGAAGCCCTTAAGGAAAAAAGACTCCGTTTGGATTTTCCCCGTCCGGATCTGACGCTGCCTCTCTGGTTCGTTACACTGCCTTTTTTTCTGCTTTCGGTGAAGGTCTTTGTAATAGTTTATATAATTTCATGGTTCGGGGGTTATACTGATACCGGTCCTGCTGTTACAGTGTACGCGCTGTTCTTCCTTATTATACGGGATACCTCATTATTTGTGTTTTTTACTGTGAAGTCTTCCTCCCGAAGACCTGAACTGGCTGCTCTGATCACCCTTACAATTCTTTACGGGCTTCTGCCGCTTATTTTCCAGGCAGCTGATCAGACCGGGGCCGCTTCTCTTTTCTGGCCTGTTGCCTCAGAATACACGATTACTGCCCTCATTACTTATCCGCTCCAGGCGGCCATCGGTGGCGGGCTTGCTTTTTACAGATGGCGGACAGAAACTGAATACACGGAACCTGTTTACTGATTTTTTTCTGATGCTTTTCGGAAAATCATCCGAAGTATAAAATGTCATTCGCGTAACTCCGGGGGCTGCGGCCCCCTTTTTTTACAGCGATCTGGCCAGCTGCGAAGTGCTTTTTTCAAAAAGGAAATGTTCCAGTTTCCTGAAATCATCCTCTTCGGCATCAAGAAAATTGACCCCGATCTGAAAACCTTTTTCAGACGGAAAATACCTGCTGATTTCGGAATTCACAGTGATAAAGGAATGCTTAAGCTGAATGTTCAGTTTAAGATGGTCATTCATCAGAAGATAGTAAAAAATATCCTGATTCTCCAGTTCAAACAGAAGCCCGCTCACACTTATATTTTTAACCCGTGTAACCGGATGACTGAAATACGTCCTGGCTATAACAGTTTTACTGAGGGCATAGCTGAACAGCGATGAAAGCAGATCCAGCTGATGAGCCTGGTCACGCGATATATGGGAATTTTCAAGGATCGTAGTTGTTACTCTTATACACCCGACCACTCTGTCAAAAATCTGGATCGGGGCCATTACCAGACGGTTGGTAAATTCCTGCAGATATTCCCGGCGAAGCTTCTCAAAATACTTCAGTGCATTTTCTTCGGATTCCCGCTGTTTTATGGTTTCAAAATGTTTATGAAAATTAATTACACGAAAAAGACTTCCTTTTTCATACAGTGTTTCGGGCCGGTTCATATCCTCCAGAAACACGGTTTTTCTTTCTTCGGTCATCAGCCGGTCCGCATCTGTCTGTTCGGTTTTATCTGAGTAAAAGATAATGTCGAAATGCGGCGAAACTGCGCTGATCTCATCTGTCAGAATCCGGTTGATCAGATGGATGTCGGGAAAATCCTTCCGGAGTTCTCCCATGATCTGAGGATACCTCGATTCGCAGACCTGAATGTCTGACCTGGAATCAAAGAAAGGTCTGTATTTTAAATTAAATTTAAGAAACAGATCATCTGAGAATACCCTTTTATGCATCCTGCGTGTGGCAGTCTGTATAAAATAGGGCATTTTAATTATAATTCTATCACGGGCAATTTCCAGAATCAGAACTTCAAACTGATAAAGAATGCGGAAAGCTTCGAATTTGATGCGGCACCGGCGGAAAGGTCCTTCCCGGAAATCCTGTACGCGGAGAGTCAGAGAAGTGTTATCAACAGATATAACAAAGGCCCTGAAGTTTTCATTCATGTACTCAACGGTAAGACTGCGGTATTCGGATTTCAGATGATAAAAAATGTGACGGATCTGATTGATATCGGAGCCGACGATTGTCTCTTCGGCATAGTCCTCGGTATCGGAACCAAGAATGCGGAGCATTTCCCGGGCCAGGCTTTCCTCGATTTTTTCGTAATGATAATTCATACGCAGGTCTTTATTATTTCGACCTGCGTTACCTCAGAATTGACTGTAAGCAGGAGGAAATCAGGGTTTAATGAATTCGTTCCTGAGTGCCCCCTCAAGGTCATCAGCAATCAGGAAAATGCTGTCAAGCCTTGAAAGTTTAAGCAGAGTGAAAATGGAGCGGGAAAGGTGGCACAGAATCAGCCTGCCATCATAGGCCTGAACATCTTTCAGGAAGGCCACAAGGGCCCCCAAAGCAGAGCTGTCGAAGTATTCGGTATTGCGCAGGTCCAGAATCACTACTGGTGGCTTTTCAGTAAGGAATTCAGACAGGGATTCCCGGAATTTTCTGGCGGTGACCATATCCACACGTCCTTCATTCAGTGTAAGTATCAGTGCATCGGGTCGTTTTTCGGAAGATAACATAGAATCTAATGGATAGCATAGCGCTCTTTTCAGTCAAGAAAAAAAACCCAATGGCGCAGTATAATTTAGTTTGACAGTCAAATTCAGGAAAAAGATTTAAAAGCATGAGTCCCAAACCCTCTGCAGACGATATTATTAAAAAAGAACGAATTCTGAACTGGGCAGGACCGGCTTTTCCCCTCGATATCCGGGAAGAAGCGGTCCAGGTTTATAATGATTTTATAAAAGGGAAATCATCTGAATCGGTCGAATTTTTTATTCAGGATCTTGAATTCGGAACAGGGGGGCTGCGTGGTCTCATAGGAAGCGGACCAGGCCGCATGAACCGGTGGACTGTGGGTCGGGCTGCCGCTGCATTCTCTGAATATCTTAAGCAGTCTTTTCCGGAGCCTTCCATTGTTATTGCCTATGACTCACGAAGAATGAGCCGGGAATTCGGTGAAATCACTGCAGGTGTGGCAGCAGCTATGGGGCTTCGTGTATGGTTGTTCGATCAGGTGACTCCTACTCCGGTACTTTCTTACTCCATCCGAAAACTGAAAGCATCCGGAGGAGTCGTTATCACCGCCAGCCACAATCCTCCCGAATACAACGGATTTAAAACCTATCTATCGGACGGGTCTCAGATGGTCGGGGAAGCCCAGACTTTCGTAGAGAAACAGATCACTGCCCTCAGTGACTGGGGAAAAATTGTCTTTTCTGAGCCGGACAGTGATGTCTATCGTAAAAATGTCAGTCTTATCGGAGAAGAAATCCGGATAGCATACTACAGCGAATTTGACTCTGTTTCCTTTGGTAAAAAATTCTCCAGGCCGGTGAAAATTGTGTATTCACCTCTGCATGGCACAGGAGGCACCTGGCTTACCGGACTCCTCGAAAAATACGGAGCAGAAGTGAAGCTTGTTCCGGAACAGGCAGAACCGGACGGCGAATTTCCGACTGTGAAATATCCGAACCCTGAGGAACCCGAAGCGATGGTTCTTGCGGAAGAATACGCCCGCAAAGAGGGGGCTGATCTCTTTCTTGCGACAGATCCGGATGCAGACAGAATGGGAGCCGGGGTAAAAGCGCAGGACGGGTCTTATGTTCTTCTGAACGGCAACCAGATCGGAAGCATAATGGCCGCCTACCTTGCAGAAAAGGCCGCTTCTGCCAGGTCTGAAATCCGCTGGAATATTGTTAAAACTATTGTAACTTCCGAGCTGCAGAGTGAAATCGCATTAAAAAACGGAATCAGAATGCATAACGTTCTGACCGGCTTTAAGTATGTGGCCGAAAAAATGAAGCAGATGGAAAACGGAGAGACCGGTTTTGATTCATCGCATGACCGCTTTCTCTTTGGAGGCGAAGAATCCTACGGATATCTGCCGGTTGAATTTGTACGCGATAAAGATTCTCTTTCTTCCTCTCTGCTTCTGTGCCGTATTCTGGTCGAAAAGGGAGATCTGCTTAAATATCTTGATGAAATTTATTTAAACTATGGTTTATATATGGAACTTCTGAAGTCTCTGACCCTGAAGGGACTTGACGGTCAGAAAAAAATAAGGGAAGCCATTGATAATCTCAGAAACAACAGTCTGATCGGAACGACTCTCGGAGGGAGGAAAGTCACCGGGATGCTGGATTATAAATTTCAGAAAGCATACGGGAACGGGGATCCTGATGTTTTTAAAAACCTGCCGGAAAGCAATGTACTTCAGTTTCTTCTGGAGCCGGAGGGAGTTCTTACAATCCGTCCTTCCGGAACTGAACCGAAAGTAAAACTGTATGCGAGTCTGCGCTCTCCAGTGGCCCCAAAATCACTGGAAGCTCTGACGGCCGCAAAAGCTGAGCTTCAGAATGAGCTGGCAAGTCTGGCCGGGCTCTTTTTTGCAAAAGCCCACCTCAGCTGAAAGTTAAACCGAATTCAGACTAAAATTAATATAAAAAAGGAATAAAATGTCAGCAGAATTTCAGAAACCGCTCAGCTTTAAGGAAATCCAGGAGAAGTCCGATAAATACGTTCTTCATACCTATAACCGTTATCCGGTCTGTTTCTATTTCGGACAGGGCGAAGTGCTTTACGATACCGACCAGAAGGAATACATTGATTTTCTTTCGGGTGTTGCAGTGAATTCCCTGGGCTATGGTGATGCCGATATTATCGAAGCAGTTCGCGAACAGGCAGACCGCGTGATTCACACTTCTAATTATTTTTATAACCAGGAACAGGCGAATCTCGCAGAAGTCATTGTGGAAAACGCTTTTCCAGGTAAGGTGTTTTTCTGCAATTCCGGAACCGAAGCCAATGAAGGTGCCTTTAAACTGGCCCGCAGTTTCGGACAGCAGACAAAGAATGCCGATAAAATTCTGGCGATTCAGGGGGGCTTCCACGGTAGAACAGCAGCCTCCATGAGCATGACCGGTCAGGAAAAAATTCATTCCGGATTCGGCCCGCTGATTCAGAATGTAACTTTTATTGATCCGGATGACGAGGATGCCGCAGTTTCCCTTCTTCAGAACGAAGGCCATCAGTACTGTGCTGTAATCATGGAACTCATTCAGGGAGAAAACGGAGTCGTTCCCCTTTCAGAGAAATTTGTAAGGACCATACGCGAACTGACCATCGAAAACGATATTATTCTGATTATTGATGAAATTCAGACCGGTATTGGCAGAACAGGTAAGCTTTTTGCTTTTGAACATTACGGAATCACACCAGATGTAATGACCCTTGCCAAAGCACTGGGAAGCGGTATTCCCATCGGCGCCATTGTTGTTGCGGATAAATTTACTCAGTATCTGAAGCCTGGTATGCACGGTTCCACCTTCGGAGGAAACCACCTTGCTGCCCGTGTGGGTTATGAAGTTATAAAAAATATACTTTCCAGGGATCTGCTGAGCCATGTGAACTCTGTCTCGGAATATATGTTTACCCGTCTGAACGATCTGAAAAACCGTTATCCGGTTATTAAGGAAATCCGGGGAAAGGGTCTTATGATCGGAATGGAGCTGGAAACCCCTTGTGCAGATATTGTAAAAAAAGCCCTTTCTGAAGGTCTGATCCTGAACTGTACAGCCGGAAACACGATCCGGATGGTTCCGCCCCTTACCTTAAGTCTGGAGACTGCTGATAAAGCTGTGACGATTCTCGAAAAAGTACTGAAAAGCTGACTGCCTACAGGAGACGGGGCCGCTGTGGTGACTGCCTGTGCCGCAGCAGTACTCTGACTCTGCAGGACATTACCCATACAGAGCCATCATCACTTGCCCTTCAGCAGGAAGTAAGCTTCCGGATCACCGTTTCTTCGCAGGTGAAGGTTTAACGGTAAGCTTTGGTTTTTTTAATTTTAGCGGATTCCAGTCGTAAAAATGGTGACGGGTCAGCCAGGTGTTATTATCGAATCCATTGACCAGAAGCACCTGAAACAGAACAATTCCGCCATAGCGAAATCCTGCAGCGGCACCTCTCAGATAGAGCCTGAACATTCTTAAAAAAGCCTCATTGTAATCTGAGCGGATTTTATCAGCATGCTTTTCAAGCCTTTCAGACCAGTGATCCAGAGTCAGGGCATAATGATATCTCAGGTTTTCCACATCAGCCACGTACATCCTTCTGTTTACAACCTCAAGCGCTTTAGTAAATTCCCCAAGAGAAGGTACATACCCGCCCGGAAAAATATGTTTTTCGAGCCATGGATCTGTCGGATGAGGAGCTATGTTTCCGATTGTGTGGATCATCGCCAGGCCGTTTGGTTTCAGAGATTCGTGAACTATATTAAAGAATTTTTTGTAGTTATCTTTTCCCACATGCTCAAACATTCCAACTGCTACGAATTTATCATATTTGATTTTCCGGGCCGGTATATTCCGGTAATCTTCAAGAACAAACTCCACCTGATCCGCAGACAGTCCGTTTCTGTCCCTGAGTTCTTCGCAGTATTTCATCTGTTCTTTGGAAATAGTATAGGAAGATACTTTCACACCGTAATTCAGTGCAGCATAAACCGCGAGGTGTCCCCATCCGGAACCTGACTCGACAAGATGCTCTCCCGGTGCCAGTCGAAGCTTTTTGCAGATAAGGTCCATTTTGGCGGTCTGGGCTTCTTCCAGAGTGTCTTTGGGAGTGTTGAAATAGGCGCATGTATACTGCATGGACGGATCCAGCCAAAGAGAATAAAAATCATTTCCAAGGTCGTAATGCGCGGAAATATTTCTGTGGGAACCTTTGATAGTATTTCTGCGCAGCAGATATCCGATACCGATTTTAACCTGTTCGATGAGCGTAGGCTTCATACCCGCATCATCCTGCAGATGAAAACTCAGTCGGACCATATCCTGAATATCTCCGATCACATCTATTTCCTGCGCCATATAGGATTCACCGAAACCTATGGCACCGCTTACAAGTGTATCAGAGAGGGCAGCTTCAGTTTTAAAGTGAACTGTAACGACAGGGGTTTCCTGAGAACTGGTATACTCACTTCCGTCCGGAAATATGAAACGGTAATGAATACCAGGATCGACTTTTTTTAAATGGGATATCAGTATCCGGGATGTCTGGCTCATACATACAGTATCGGCAGTACCCCGGCTGCAGTTTGACTTTTATTTATATTTCATTTTTCTGACTGCTTAATGGCAGCTCAGTTACAAAATGCATCATCCCATCACTGTAAAAAGCAGAGACTCTTCCTCCGTACCTGATGGTCAGCTTTTTGATTATTGCAAGACCAAGCCCGGTACCGTCATAACCGTTTTTCTTTTTATGGAAAAAAGGTTCAAACAGATTCTGTATATCCGTGACGGGAAAGGGCTCGCTGGTATTAGACAGTGTCCAGCACACCCTCCCGGATTCCGTTTTAATGGAGCTTCTGACAATCCCTCCAGGAGTGGTATAAGAGACTGCATTTGAAATGAGATTGGAAATAACTGTATCCAGATCCTCTGCATTGATAAACACCAGCATTTCTGATACAGCCGGATCCTCTGCGGATAGGGTATATAGATCTGTTTCTTTTCCGCCGATTTCACAGACTTCCTTTACTGCAATGTTCTTTTTGCTGAACAGGGCTCTGTTTTTTTCTATCTGAACGGTAATGGCAGCCGGAAGCAGGATATCTTCTTTGCGTATATTCTCCCGGCGGAGATCTGCCTTAGAAAAGTCAAGTATTTTCCCCACAAGGCGATCCATGGTCTCCACTTCCTCCTGAATTGCCTTTAAATGCTTGGAAGTGGAGGCATGGAGCGATGGGTCTGTTTTTTCGCGAAGAAGCTCTTCGGCAAGCCTGATTCTTGTAAGAGGACTCCGCAGTTCATGCGATATGTTTGCCGTAAGCTCCCTGCTTCCGTAAATCATTCTTTCCACCCGGTCAGCCATTAAATTGAAGGCCCGGGCAGCCTGACCCAGTTCATCGGATCGTCGAAGACTGATTCTGTGGGAAAGGTCACCCTCTGCAATCCGGATGGAGCTTTCCTTAAGCAGTTTAACCGGTCTTACTATAAACAGTGCCAGCGGGGCTATGAACAGTGCCAGCATCAGACCTATGATTCCAAGGCCGATGGCGAATCCGAACTCATGATCATCCGAAGCAGCTTTTCTGAAGGCAAGGTTCAGGTAACGGTCCTTATTTTCATTCAGCGGGATGCTGACCTGGAGAGGTGCATGCCTGGGCGAACCTCTGCGTATTATTATATTATTAACTTCTTTCTGTATATGTGTATTGAGAAGCGGGGGCATAATGCCGCACTGTTTTTCCTGAAACACCTCGGTCCCCTCGGTTATCCAGACATCTGCATTGAATATCTCAGCCACCCGGAGCAGCCTGTATTCCGGAACAGGATCATCCGGCCCGAGTCCTTCTGTTACAAATTCGCGGATAAGAGTTGCCGAAGAGACAGTATGTCTGACAAATCCAGGCATTATTTTCTGACCTGCGAAATACTGAAAAAAACCGAATATAACGGCTTCTGTAATTATTAAAACAAACAAAATATAAAAAAATATCTTAAGAAACAATGATGACTTCCGGTTACGAAACCGGTTTTTTAAAAAAGCCTGAATGCTCCGTATAAAGCCTGAATCTGTCATCAGTCGTTTTCTCCCGGATCAGAAACAAACATATAACCGGTTCCCCATACGGTGCGTATGTGCTTCCCGCTGGAACCCACCTGCTGAAGTCTTGTGCGAAGCTTGCTTATATGCACATCAATGCTGCGGTCAAAGGCAAGGTGCTCCCGTCCTTTGGACAGATTCATAAGCTCGTCGCGGCTGAGACTCTGATCCATATGACTCATCAGAACTTCCATGATGCGGAATTCAGTGCTGGAAAGTTCTGTTTTTTTATCTTTGAAGATGAGTAACTGCCTGGTTCTGTCGAGCTGCAGGCTGCCGCATTCTATAAAACGGGCAGAGGCTTCCGGCGAAGCCAATGTTACGGTTTCTGTTCCTTCTGTCTGAAACCTGCGCAGCACTGCTTTAATACGGGCCAGCAGTTCCCTCGGATTAAAAGGCTTCGGAAGATAATCATCTGCTCCCATTTCAAGACCGACTATGCGGTCTGTTTCTTCGCCTTTTGCAGTAAGCATAATCACCGGGAGTCTGACATCGGACTGACGGATATCCCTCAGAATTTCAAAGCCGTCTTTTACGGGAAGCATGAGATCGAGTATAATGATATCGGGCCGGAATGACTTAATTTCCGCAGCAGAATGGATCCCGTCTGATACGGCTTTTACATCAAAGTCAAATCCGGAAAGATATTCCGTGAGAAGCTCCTGAAGCTTGGTATCGTCGTCAATGATCAGTATACGCCGGTTCATGATCGATAAATTATAAAAGGAATGAATCTTTTCCATTAAAAAAACGAATCATAACAGAAATCCGGTGTAAAATCATGTAAAATCAGTCGGACGACTGATTTGTACATTCAAAGATACTTTAACAACACTTTACAAACAGAAAATATTTTAAAGCGCCGGATGCTGTATAATGATTTTACTGAAGAGGAGGAATCTGATGAAATTAAATAAACTGCCTGTTATAGGGGGAATGGCCCTTCTGCTGCCCCTGTTTCTTATTTCCTGCGGTCCGCATCATCACTGCAGAAAAGACGGAGAAGAACGCATGCTGAGACATCTCGATGATAAAGTGGAAGATCTCGAGCTGAACTCAGAGCAGGAAGCCAAATACAGGGAAATCCGGGCTAAGGTTGCTGCAGAAATGAAAGCAACAATGGACAACCGGAAAGCCGGTATGGAAATCATGGAAGATGAGCTGAAAAAGCCTGAGCCTGATCTGGAAAAAGCAGTAAAAGCAATGCAGGATAATTATAAGAAAAAGCCATCTGATATGACTGTTTTCGGAGATCATTTTCTGGAGTTTTATGCGATTCTGAATCCTGAGCAGAAAAAGGAGGTTCAGGAAGAGCTCAGAAGCAAAATGAAAAGGATGAGCTGCCAACGCAAGTAATTATGCCTGTGAATCCGACTTGCTGACAGGGCCCGGTCAAAAGCCGGGCCCTTTTTTTTGATTTTCTGTTAAGGCTGACTGATTTATTCCGAAAGTAACTGTATGTTACAGCACCTTCTGCAGATTACAGATTCAGAAATTCGGATTTTCAAAGAGCTGCTGAAGCTCGAAAGAGAAAAAAGAAAGGCCGTCCTCTCGGCTGACGGCAGAAATCTGCAGAGACTGACTGCGGAATGCGAAAATCTTATTCTGAAAATCGGTAAGGCAGAGGAAGAAAGAGAAGATCTTCTGAGCCGGTCCGGGGCTGATGGTCTGAATGCTGATACAGTGGCTCATGCCGCCGAAAAAGAAAATCCTGCACTGGCAGCCTTATTTCTCAGAAAAAAGAATGAACTTAAGGAACTTGTCAGCGAAATCAGCACTATTGTTAAGGAAAATGAAATACTTCTGAATCAGACAACCGGCACAATTACCAGGCTTTTAAAGGGGCTTCAGAAACCCGCTGACAGAACATATGCACCTGCAGATTACCGAAAGCAATACAATGCCGAATCCCTGCTGATCAGCACAAATGCCTGATTGCCTCCCTTACTTTTTTTCTGCTTCTGCAGAAAATTTCTAATGAGTTTTTTTATTCTGTCGAATGGATAAAGTGGCGAACCAGGCTCAGGGGGTTACTTTATGAGAAGTACATTCGGCGGACTAGAAATCGGTAAACGCGGACTTAACGTTCACCAGACAGCACTGAATCAGACAGGACATAATATTGCTAATGCAGATAACCCCCATTACGCCCGCCAGAGGGTGACGATGGAATCAATGACTCCAATTGATTCCCCCGGTCTTACCAAAGGAGCCGGGCCAGGGCAGCTTGGCCAGGGAGTAAGGATTCAGGAAATTACCAGAATAAGGGACTCATTCTACGATGATCAGATAATACATGCGGAAAACGGTAAGAATCAGTGGGAGGTTGCTCAGAATTACCTCTATCAGATGGAAAAGATTTTTAACGAACCTGCAGACGGCACACTCCGTTCCCTTGCAGACAACTTCTGGTCTGCCTGGCAGGAAGCAGCAAACTATCCGGACGATCTTTCTCATCGCGAAGTGGTACTGGAAAGGGGAACCGCCCTTACGAACCGTATAAATGATATTCATTCCAAACTGCACAGTCTTCGGATGCGTGCGGATAACGAACTAGTATCTGACACTGACAGAGTAAATTCTCTGGCGGGTGTGATCCGTGATCTCAATGTTGATATTATGAAGATTCAGGCACTCGGGGACAGGCCCAATGACCTGATGGACCGCAGGGATGCAGCACTTGAGGAACTTTCTAAATATGTCAATGTAACGGTGGGACGCGGGGACAAAGACGAGCTTTTTGTATTTATAGGCGAACAGGCACTTGTCCAGGGACAGGTTCTGCGTCAGCTGAAACTCACACCGGATTCCGCAAACGAAGGATTTCATCGCCTTTCCTGGGAGCACACTGACAAACCGGTGGCACTGAACGGAGGCCGCATTTTCTCTCTTCTCGATATGCGGGACCGGGCAGTTACAGAAAGGATCGACCAGAACAGCCTTTTCGCTGTAAACATCGCAGACACAGTGAACGAAATCCATCAGGACGGATTCGGTCTGAACGGAAGAACGAATGAAAAATTCTTTTCTGTTAAAAATCTTTCTTCATCACCCTCCGGAGAATTCGATCTCAACATGGACGGTATTCCCGACACGACTGCGGTCTTCCGCGTTACAGGGATCAATACCGTAGATCCGGAAAAAAGAATCGGCATTGAAGGTGTAATCACACTTCAGAAAAATGACCGCGAAAGCACACCGGTTTATATCAGCTACAGACCGGACGATACAGTAAATGATGTAATCCGCAGAATAAATGATTCCAAAGCGGGAGCTGTTGCCTATCTGAACCATGAAAATCAGATAGCACTCAAGGCTGTAAATGCTGATGACAACCGTTTTACAAATTTTATGATCCGCCATATTGAGGATTCGGGTGAATTCCTGACCGGGTTTGGTGGTGTACTTGCAGGCCGTGGAGCAGCCGGGGCATTTGATTACAGGAGAACCGGCGAACTTTCCAAATTTGCGTCACCCTGGGAAAAAATCACACTCACCCCTCTTTTTAATCCGGCCGGTCAGATCCAGGTGGCCGATTCTGTAAAAAACAATCCGGCCACTGTTGCACTTGCCCGGGGAACAGACCAGGGCGGGACCGGCGATTATAACACAATGAACGGAAAAGGAGACGGAACGAATGCACTGCTGATTGCGGAGGCTCTGAAGCAGGGACGCAGCATGATCGGTCATTCTGTGAATGCAGAGGAATTTTATAATTCACTTATATCAAAACTCGGAACCGAGTCACGGACAGCAGAGGACACTCTCGCTCAGAGAAAGGATGATCTGGCTGCTCTGAATAACCTTCGTCAGAGTGTAATGGGTGTTAATATAGATGAGGAAATGAGCAATATGGTCCAGTTTCAGCACAGCTACAATGCGGCTGCGCGTGTCGTAAGACTAATGGACGAAATGCTTGATGTAATAGTAAACAGGCTGAAAGTTTAATATGTTAAATATTTTTTATATGTATTCAGGAGATTTTTATGATCCGCACAACTGATATTATGAGGAATTCCGGTGTTCTGAAAAACATTCAGAGGCATCAGTATGAAATGGACAAAACCCAGAATCAGCTCTCCACTGGTCAGAAGATTTCTAAACCTTCTGATAATCCCGGTGCGGCCACTAATCTCATGTATTTCCGGACCAGAGTTTCTGAACTGGATCAGTTCGGAAACAATATAAATTATGCAAAAGACAGACTGAATCATATTGACGGAAACCTTGCATCTGCAACGGAAATCATGCAGCGAATCCGGGAACTGACAGTTCAGGCAGCGAACGGAATTTATCAGGGTGACAACGGGTTTGAGCTGAAAAAAGTCATCGCTGAGGAAATCGACCAGCACCTTCGCCAGCTGATTGAACTGGCAAACGGAAAGGACGCTTCGGGCAGGCCGCTCTTCGGAGGCTTCGTAACTGAAAATAATCCCTTTGAGGTGATTCAGTCCTCTTTACCAGGTCTGAAGGGACTGGATCTGCCGGCCCAGATAACTTCGGTACAGTACCAGGGAGACACTGGTCAGCGTCTTACAGAGACAGACCGCGGACAGTATATTGATGTGAATGTTCCAGGGAACAAGGCTTTCTGGGGAACCAATATGACAGTGACAGGCGCTGTAGATACATCCGGGTACCGTGCCACTACGGATCAGTCCTTTAAAATCAACGGAACGGAAATCCGCGTTACCGCAGGCGATACTGTGAATGATGTGATCGATAAGATCAATTCATCCGGCCTGGAACTTCGCGCCAGCAGAATAGGTCAGGATTATCTTTCACTGCATACAACTTCACCTCATCAGATCTGGCTGGAAGATTCAGAAGGCGGAACAGTGCTGCGGGATCTTGGTCTTGTAAACGGAATGGATTCCAGACCGCCGAACAATTATGCGGAAACCGCCAGTGTATCAGGAATGAGCCTGTTTGATGTGGTTATTAAACTTCGCAACGATCTTTACAGTGCTGATCAGCTGGAAATCGGAGGACGGGACCTTGGTCTGATTGACGAGACTATGGAAAATCTGCTTCGCCATCGTTCCGATGCGGGAGCCAGAATCAGCAGACTGGAAGAAGCAGAAAAGAAAACCGCCTGGGATCAGGCCTACACCACTGAGCTTCTAAGCAAAACAGAAGGAGTGGATTTCGCAGAGACCATTATGAATCTGAAGTGGCAGGAAACAGTGCATCAGTATGCTCTGAACACCGGCTCGAGAGTGATCCGGCAGACACTCCTTGATTTTCTCAGATAAAAAATATTTAATAAGGACTGACAAGTGATCGCAGCGGAGAAAAAAATGGCCGATATCGAAACGAAAGCCTTCGGAAAAATCACCTTATCTGAAGATGATATAATATCATTTCCGGAAGGACTCTACGGATTCAGCGGCTTCACAGATTTCGTTCTTTTGAAAGAATCTGAGGAATCCGTATTTCAGTGGCTGCAGAGTGTTACAGAGCCGAATCTGGCATTTATCGTCATTGAACCTGAAAGAATTCTGAAAGAGGAATATATTCCGGAAATATCGCTCACAGACAGGACAGCGATGGGGATCAGTGAGCTCTCCGCTGTTAAAATTTATTTAATAGTCACCATTCCGGAAAACCATCCGGAAAAAATGACTGTGAACCTTCAGGGCCCCCTGCTCGTGATTCCTGACTCCCGGACCGGAAGGCAGGTAATTTCAATGAAAGAAAGTCATACAGTCCGGCATCCTGTCCTGGAATCTTCGGAGGCCTGACTGTGCTGGTACTTGCCCGTAAAACAAATGAATCTATCCGTATAGGCGATGATATTGAAATCATTGTAGTAGATATCAAGGGAGACCAGGTGAAACTTGGCATTAAAGCACCCCGGAACGTAAGCGTCCACAGGGCCGAAGTTTACAATGATATTCAGGATCAGAACAGAAAGGCAGCCGAAAGCAGCGTGAAAAAGCTCCAGGATCTGGATGATATCTTCCGGAATAAGAAAAAGTAAGTTATTTCTGTCCCGAATTGGCTGTATTTTTTTTTGAATCGCTATCTTTGAGATTCTCCATGTTTCATATTCCGGACATTTTTTGTGCTTGTCAATGGAATTATATATGATTATGCTGTTTAGAGTGATTCTAAAATCACGATTAAACAAACGGAGGAGCCAATGGCTATCGTATTACCTGAACTTCTTTATTCTAAGGATGGACTTGAGCCTCATATTTCAGCAAAAACTCTTGAATTCCATCATGGAAAGCACCACAATGCTTACGTTGTAAACGGTAACAAACTGATCGAAGGAACAGACCTTGCCAATGCCGGCCTCGAAGACATTATTAAGGCAGCTGCTAAGGACCCTGCTAAAGCAGGTCTTTTCAATAATGCTGCCCAGGTCTGGAACCATACTTTTTACTGGAACTGCATGAAGCCTAACGGAGGCGGACAGCCTTCGGGTGCCATCGCTGAAAGAATCAGCAAAGAATTCGGAAGCTTCGACAAATTCAAAGAAGAATTTAAAAATGCAGCTGCCACTCAGTTCGGAAGCGGATGGGCATGGCTGGTTGAAGAAGGCGGAAAGCTGAAAATCACTAAAACCGGGAACGCGGATACTCCGATGGTTCACGGCCAGAAAGCTCTGCTCACAATTGATGTTTGGGAACACGCTTACTATCTGGATTACCAGAATCTGCGTCCAACCTATATCGATACTTTCATTGAAAAGCTGATCAACTGGGATTTTGTGAATTCTAACCTTTGATTTATTCAGATCTGCCGGGTTTCCCGGCAGTTTTTTTCTATCACTGTATTTTTTTGATTGACTTAAACATAGGCAAGCTCTATGTTTAAGTTATGAAAATTCTGAAGTGTTCCTTTATTCTGATTTTACTGATCCCGGCTGTTCAGTGCAGTCAGTCCCCCCGGCAAGGGCCAAAGGCTTTAAGATTCGCTGAGCTGCAGCGCATCTTCGGTAACCCTGCCGGTTTCACGATAAACGATGAAAACCGCAGAGTTTATAACAATCTCCTGAATGAGCTTGGCGGAATGCTTTCCGTCTACGAATATACTGATCCTGCGGATTTCGCTGACAGATTAAATATTCTTTATAACGTGGGGATCTATGCTTCGGCAACTGCCTGGAAACTTGGGTATCAGAAAGAAGCAGGTCTCATTTATTTAAACTCTCTTATTATTAAACCCGATCAGTCCTTTCAGGATATAACGCATGCTCTTAAACCAGGAAAAGATGAAGCTGACTTTTTCCGGAATATTGTGATCCCTGATTACACCATAATCAAAGAGAATAAATCAGATGTATATAATTCAGATATTTTAATAAAATCCGGCCCTTACACTGACCTGATTCTGAATGCTGCTGCCGGACATTATCTGTATCAGCAGAAGCTCAAAGATGAAAATATCACAGGCCTTAAGCTTACGCTGCATTCTCCTCAGGGCCCGCTGGCGAAAGTTTCCTGGAGCAAAGAGGGCGACACTCTGACTCTGATCCGGTAATCAGCGGTTTTCTTCTACCATATATTCGGAAAACAGGTCTTTCTGATTCGATGCCTCTTCTGCTTCAAAGGAAACAGGATACGAACCGGAAAAACAGGCATCACACCACCGGTGGGATCCTTTTCCGGTTTCCATTGCGCTGTGAGCATAATCCAGGCTCATATAGCCAAGGGAATCCACCCGAAGATATTTAATAATTTCTTCTGTGGTATGAGTGGCTGCAATCAGCTCGTTTCTTGTGGGTATATCGATACCGTAATAGCAGGGAAATCTTGTGGGCGGAGCACTGATCCTTACATGAATCTCTTTCGCTCCGGCATTGCGTATCATCTTAATGATTTTACGCGAAGTGGTTCCTCTCATGATTGAGTCATCAACAAGCACTACCCGTTTTCCGTTCACCACCGATTTAATTACATTATATTTAATTCTTGCTCCGAAATCCCGTATTTTCTGTTCGGGTTCAATGAACGTTCGTCCTATATAATGGGAACGGATCAGTCCAAGGGAAAATGGTATGCCGCTTTCTTCGGAAAACCCCAGGGCGGCCACGCTGGAAGAATCAGGAACCGGAACCACTACATCCGCTTCGACCGGATGCTCTTTTGCAAGGTTCCGGCCCAGGTTCATCCGCACTTCATAAACAGACTGCCCGTAGATGTCTGAATCCGGTCTTGCAAAATATATATTTTCAAATATACAGAGAGACTCAGAAGTTTTATCGAACGGAGAAAATGTTGTAACCCCGTTTTTATCAATACGGATAAGTTCGCCCGGATTGACATCCCGGATGTATGATGTGTCTGTAATATCAAAGGCGCAGGTTTCGGAAGCCACGACGTGCGAACCGTCATTCCGCATTCCGTAAACAAGGGGACGAAATCCGTTCGGATCCCTTACTGCATAAAGTGCATCTTTGGTTAAGATAAGAAGGCTGTATGCCCCCTTCACCTGCCGCAGTGCGCTTGTCAGTGCTTCCAGAAAGTCGGTCTTTCCGCTGCGTGCCATTAAATGAAATATAATTTCTGAATCTATAGTAGTCTGGAAAATGGAACCGGTTCTTTCAAGTTCCTTTCGCAGTGTCCAGGCGTTTGTAAGATTTCCATTGTGTGCAAGGGCTATACTGCCAAGATTGGATTCCACCCTTACCGGCTGGGCATTGCGTAAAAAAGAGGCACCTGTTGTGGAATAACGGTTATGTCCGATGGCAGCGTAACCCCGGAGCTCACTGATTTTTTCGCGGTTGAAGACCTGAGCCACCTGCCCCATCGCTGCAAAGCGGTAAAGCCGGTCTCCGTCGCTGGAAATGATCCCGGCGCTCTCCTGACCTCTGTGCTGCAGCGAATACAGGCCCAGATATGTGAAATTAGCCGCTTCCTCGCAGCCATAGATACCATAAATACCGCATTCCTCCCGGGGAATCTGGTGGTCGTCCGTTGCTTCTATCTCATCAGGCAGCATATACACCTATTTTTTTCTGTATGCAATGCAGAAAAGAATAAATTAAATTTTTTAGTGGCATAACTGCCTTTATACTGAAATAAATTACTCAGACATGGCCCTGCACAGACTCAGTAAGCACTTTTACCTTTTCCTTCTTCCCGTTTCAGCCTGGATTGCATTCAGAGAAAGGTGGATATCAGATGACGCTTTCATTTCGTTCCGATATGCGGAAAATGCAGCGGCAGGTCTTGGGCTTGTGTACAACGCCGGAGAACAGGTGGAAGGTTATACTAATTTTCTCTGGACTCTGATTCTGACTGCGGGAATCTTTCTGAAAGCAGATCCGGTTTTAATCAGCTATGCTGCCGGGATTCTCTTCTGGCTGCTTAGTCTTATATCAGTTTATTTATTTTCTAATCAGATGTATAAAAACACTGCCGGTGGTTTTTTCTTTCCGGCTGCCTTCCTTTCCTGGGGTCTGCATCACCATGGGGCGGTTTACGCAACATCGGGTCTGGAAACGATGATGTTTACTTTCCTGATCACCTCCTCGTATCTGATTCTGCTTTCGAAACAGGCATCCGGTTCGGACAGGGGCATTCTCTCTGCCTTTTTTCTTCTGAACCTTGCAGCCATGACCCGGCCTGAGGGAATTCTTTATCTGGCTTATGCCGGGATTTATTCTTCCGTCAGCAGAGCTTATAAAAAACGACTGATTTTATTTTTATCGGCTGCGGCGGTTCTCTTTGTACCTTATTTCCTTTGGCGATGGAATTATTACGGCTGGCTGTTTCCGAATACATTTTATGCGAAAAGCGGAGGGGGTTCATGGTGGCTGCAAGGATTTAAATATTTTATTTTATATTTTCAGGCTTATTATATACTGCTTATCCCGGTTATGACTGCTGCTGTCCTGATTCCGCTGAAAATCTGCCGGTGGCCGCGCAATTCTGATCACTTTGCCTCGGAGTTCCGGCTTATGCACTGGGCATTTCTTTCGGTCCCGTTTCTGATCCACATTCTGTATATAATCAGAGTCGGCGGTGACTTTATGTTCGCCCGGTTTTTTATTCCTGTTACTCCGTTTCTTCTGACCGGGATGGAAATACTGATCCGCGATTCAACGGGGAAATCTCTGAACCTTCGCAGACCGGCATCCGTCCTTCTGATTCTTATGCCTTTTTTAATATTCTTTTATCCGGATCCGCTGAAAAGGAATCCGGTTCAATGGGGGATTGTTCATGAAAATAAAGTATATAAGCGGCAGCTTCTTGAACCTTTTGGGGATTTTTTTACTGCACTCTCTCCGTTTTTCCGGGAAAATGAAATCCGCATCGCCATCGACGGAGCTTACGCATATGCCGCCTTCTATCTGAAATCTCCTTATACTGTAGAAGCAGTCAGCGGTCTGACCGACGAATTCATTGCACATCTCCCGGTTCAGAAACGGGCGCGGCCTGGTCATGAAAAACAGGCCCCTCCTCATTATATTGTTTCAAGGGGAATTCATCTTCACACAGGAGTTCATGCGCATCAGCATTACACCGGAAGAATTGTAAGCTTCACACATGAAGATTTTCCAGGGTTTGAAGCGGAATTCACTATAGTTCAGTACAGCAGGGAACTGGAAGCAGCTCTGATTAAACCCAGACCGGACGGAATCCGGGTGAAAGTCCGCAGTATCCACAGTGAATGATACGGAAGCTCAGCAGGCAGACATAAAAAAAACCGCTATGAAAGCGGCTTTTTTTAAACAAAAGATTCTATAATAAGTATTTATAATGGCAAGTGGCACCGTCCTGCTCTCCCACAGAGCGAACCCTGCAGTACCATCGGCGATAAAGGGCTTAACTTCCGTGTTCGGGATGGGAACGGGTGGTTCACCTTTTCTATCAGCACCAGCAGGACCAGAATGGTACACGGTGGTTTGCTGTCAAGCTGAAATTATATTCAGAAACGCTTTTTTTTTCAAATCCGGATTTTTTTATTCGAGAGAAATTTCTCCGTAAGCGTTTTCATAGATACGGAGTCTGACTGCTGTGGCCGGGGACAGTTTCTTTGTCTGCACATAAAGTTCTGACCAGAGCTCTCTGCTCTCCTCCAGATTCTGGAGAGGCCGCACCGCATGACCCGCATCCTTATATGCTCCGAGGATGGGAATTATTCCGGCTTTTGTAAGCTTCTTTGTTTTCGGATCAATGGTCAGTTCAGCCATTATATTATGACTCTGCATCTGATTCACGCTCCCGAAAATCAGATTCCCAAGGGAGTAGTAAATAACTCCGTTTTTATAAAGTTCCACTCCCTGAGGCAGATGCGGATGATGACCCACAACGGCAGTGGCGCCTGCGTCAATGAATCTGCGTGCGAGTGCCCTTTGGCTGCTGTCCGGTGCATTTCTGTATTCCCAGCCCCAGTGAATTCCCACGATTATGTGGTCTGCATGAGGGCGGGCCAGAGCAAGGGCTCTTGTAAATTGACTGACCGTCGGCAGACCTGCCCTGGAAGCATTCGCATAATCTTCGTCCATGCTTACCGTTGAATATGAGAATACGGCAATCCGGACTCCTTTAGCGGTGCAGTAATAGGGACTGGATGCTTCGTTCGGATCGGCCCCGGCCCCTATACCGGCAATTCCTGCATTATTCAGATGATCCAGAGTCTGCAGAACTCCGTCGGGCCCGTAATCTCCTGAATGATTGTTTGCCAGAAAAACTCCCTGGACTTTGAGATCCTGCAGGGTGGTGAGCACAGAGGGATCGGCGTTAAAAGGATAAGTTCGGTTGCTCAGCGGGCGAATGTCCCGGCTGACTACTGTCTCAAGATTCAGAAGCCTCAGATCCGCTGCATCAAACAAAGGAACCAGTCCTTTTACAGAAGCAGTCGGGGTTATTCTGTGCATCAGGTCCGCCACACCCCAGACATAATGCACATCGCCCCCTATAAGAATTCTGACAGGTTCTGCTGCCGGTTCCGGTTCAGGAGCGGTTTCGGGTGCCTTTTCTGTTTCCGGCTTCGCTGCCGGCACCTGCTGTCCTGAAAGGAAAAAGCCAGGTATAAGAAGAAATATGAACACCAGAAGGATTTTTCGCATGATTACAGGGAATGAAACCGCGCTTGACAAAGCAAGTTCAATTTAATTAGAGTATTTATTATGAATCAGTTCCATGCTTTCCGAACAGCAGCAATCTCCGCAGCATTCCTTTTTCAGACCGGCTGCCTGAATCAGATTACAGTTGATCCTGCCTCGGGTCTCCGGTCCTCAGGGCCTGTATATCTTCAGGAGGTCTATTCCGACCATATCTACTCCGCAGACCAGAGGGTTTCGTATAATCCCAGAGAATACGGGAAAATACTTATGATTCCGGTCGAAGGAATCATTGCTTCCGATCCTGATATGCCCCGGAACAGAACTTCGCCTGCCTATATTCAGGAGGCTCTGAGCAAAGCAATTATCGATAAAGAATTCCGGGCTGTAATTCTGAAAATCGACAGTCCCGGCGGAACTGTGCATGCCTCTGACTCAATCTACAGACTGATAACCAGATACCGTGACTACACGAATCTTCCGGTCTATGCCCATATTGAAGGAATGGGTGCTTCCGGAGGTTATTATGCCGCCATGGCTGCCCAGCATGTGAATGCAGCTCCCTCGAGCATGGTGGGAAGCATCGGAGTTATGATGAAGAAATATACTGTGACCGGTCTGATGGATAAATTGGGAATTGACTATAAATCTGTTAAATCCGGCGAAAACAAAGATATGCTTGCAGCGGAAAAACCTATGACTCCTGCAGAGGAAGCTATTCTGAATGAACAGATTCAGGAATCATTTTCCGTTTTTCTGTCAGTAATACTGAAGTCAAGAGGAGACCGTCTTACAGAAGCAGAACTCCGTCCTCTCGCAGACGGCAGGATTTACAGCGCAACGCAGGCCCGGAATGCCAAACTGATCGACAGCACTCAGTATTTTGAAGATTTCATTGAATTTATACGGGTTAAAGAAAGATTCCCTTCAGTTAGAATCTATGCCTATCTTCCAAAGTCAAAGTCAAGGTACAATCTGTATAATACCAGGACAGCCGAAGCACCGGACCCTGCTTTCGGAATTCTGCAGGGCTTTACCGAAGGAAGGCGAAACGGACTGTATTTTTCTGCAGAATAATTTCAGAAATCGGCAGTGATTCTGCACAGATCCCCGGCCGGATAATATTCTGTTTTCCAGAGATCCGGACCGGGAACGCGCTCCGGCGGAAGTGCTTTTTCGAGCCGGGCCTTCAGAAAGTCCGTAATCTGACTTTCATCGCATGAATGCGATAAAAAAATAAACCCACTGAACTGATCCCATTTCCGGTACCGGTATCCGGAATCGTTCCTTGCATCACCTGACGGATACTGGTGTTTCCTGATGGCAAGATCCATTTCACTGGCAAGATTCAGCCAGGGCCCTTTACCTGACGGACTATGAAACATATTTATTATAATGTATTTTTTTTCAGGATTCAGAGATTCTGCTGTCCACCTGGCCGGAGCAAATACAGACTGATCGGTTCCTGTAAAGCAGACAGGATGCTTTTTATGAAAACCGGAAGCATACAGAGCCGGCTGAGCAAACAGAACCGCAGCCGAAATCAGAACCGGAAGAACCAGAGCTGCTGACATTACTGTATTTTTATTACCGGATTTAATATAAAAATCGGAAATTAAATATCCGGTTCTGTAAACAGTAATCATCAGCAGAATCACCAGGGCCGGTATCAGATGATACATATGCCTGACCTGCTTATTACCGGTAAGAAATTCTATTATCAGCAGCTGAATGAGGATAAGAGCTCCCAGAACATTCATATCATCGCCTGAAAGCATATTCCGCAGACGGAATTTTCCGGTGAGTGCAGTCCTTAGAAAAACAAGCAGAACTGCCAAACCAGACAGCACCAGAAAAATCCAGGTCGGCCGGAAAAAAGCACTGAACAGAGAGACGAAAAAACTTACGGATGAATCCTGAACATGCTGCTGCGTATCCACAATAGACATGAACCTGTCCGGATGAATCATCAGCCACACGGACTGAGGTAAAAAGACCAGTGTAAAAACCCTGCGGGTCTGCGAAGAAAATATACCACGAAGCTGATCCCGGAACCGGTAAGTGTAAAACATCAGATCTGCAAAAAGAAGCAGAGCTGTCGGCCAGAGAATGTTTTTCATAATCCTCAGATCCAGCCGGTATTCAGGCAGAACTTTTCCTGTTATAATGAGCACCAGAACCAGAACCACAGCAGCTCCGATCAGGATCAGACGAATGCCCCGGTAATGGTTTTTAAGAGCATGACTGATTCCTTCCTTATAATCTTCGTAATAATAGAAGATTTCAAATATATAAATGCCAATAATCAGCATTATTCCGTAAGGATATTTAGTAAAAAATAGTCCAAAAGTAAAAATAAAGAGCTTATAGTTCAGGCAGCATTTCTTCTGCCCGCTGTAATTTGCTGCAAGATAATACAGTGACCAGAGCATAAAGAAAATTCCCTGGGTCTCAAGCATTGCGGACAGGGTATAGGCTGCAATTTCATCTGAACGGATCAGGAGACCTGCTGCGGTGAATCCTGCGGCAAGACCTGCCGGAATACTGCCCGATAATCGTACTGCAATCCATACTGCAGACACTATCCACAGTATGCCAAAAAAGAATCCGACATACGGCTCTGCCCCGGTTGAAGGTCCGGCAGTAAAAAGAATCATACTGATTAAATAGCGGAGCGGCGGCCAGGTCGGCGTATCCAGCCAGAACCGGATTCCATGGAGTATGTTTCCCTGACGAAAATCATTCCAAGCATCCAGGGTCTGCATAAAGCGAAGATTCCCGTCCCAGGAAAGAGTGTTTTCTGCAGAGCACTGATTCCGGTATTCATGAACCAGATTCGCCTGGTTCTGAAAAAGAACCCCAAATACAGCAGCAGTTAATAGGATGCTCAGCAGACTCTGAAAAGTAAAACCTGAAACTTTATTTTTATGTATGATCATTGAATTGCAGCACCTCAGAACATCTGCCAGATAACCCAGCGATCGTTTTTAAATATAAAAACGGCATTATTAAACCGGAAACTCTCGCCCGGAGTACTGTCCGCTGTAAATTTTACTTCTGCCCTTTCACCGCTTCCTTCGAGGAAAATCTCAAGAGAAACCGACCTGTTTTTCAGGAGAACATGCCTGATGGATTTCTGACCCCTATCGTCTGTGATTTCTTTTAATTTTTTACTGTCAAACAGAACAGCATACGGGAAGGAACCGGTATCCTGCATCTCTTTTTTAAAAACACTGAAGGTGCGATGTGCGTCATAATCCACGTAAATTCCGGTTTCGGGGTCCACAGCATTCAGCAGAGGTGCAGAATCGCCTTCCCGGATTCCGGTAAGGATCTCCTGAATAAGGGAGGTCAGCTTTTCCGGTGCGGCATTTTCACCGGGATAGGCATTGCCAAGAACAGACCTTGCCGTAACCGAAAATGCTTTATCTTTATTTTTTTCATAGAGATCCGCTTCGGTTTCCGTAATCAACGCTGAACAGTTCGCAGCAAAAACAATAAGTGGTATGATTCTGAATAATCTCATTTTAGTACCTTTGTGAGAACCTGACCGAAATCGCCTTCATTAATTACTTTAATTTTTTTTAAATTCTGCAGGGCTGCCTCAGCACCAGGAGTCAGTCTGGCACCGGCCACTACAAAACCTTTATGAACTTTCAGTTCATTCAGCTGATTCTGCATATTCCTGAGAAATATATCGGAAATAGGCTCATTCGACCATTTCCGGAAGCTGAACAGCGCTTTTACTTTTTTGTCTTTTAAATCTGCTGCGATATAATCAACTCCGTCCCTGTCGCGCTTAGGAAGAGGTTTTTCTGTTTTGTATCCCTGTAAAGTAATAATTTTCTGACAAACATTCAGGAATTCAGCATCCGGAAGCTCATTGAAGGTATCGATCAGTTCTGCATGATTCACAGGAGCCGCTGCCTTCGCCGGAGCCGATCTTCCTTCTGTTGTATAGAGAACTTTAATATCAAAACGTTCTTCCATCCGCAGACCGGACATTTTATACACAGAATCCGGAGGGAATCTGTTTCTCAGCCAGTCTTTCATCTGCAGTTTATAATCGAATCCCCGCGGACTGATTTCATTGAGCTCCGCTATTCCTTCTTCCACATCCATTCTGAAATCTGAAATGCGAAGCACAAGTTCATCAGCCGGATTCCTGATCTCCAGCTCAAACAGATTTTCGCCTGCTTTTTCCAGTTCTCCCGCCCGGAGAGAAAGCAGAGCTACGGAAAGCCTTGCATCATATTCTTCCTTAATCCAGCGCTGGTCCTGAGCTATGTCAAGACACCGGTCAGCAGATTCCAGGGCTCTGGGGTACTGCGCATTCTGAAAAAATACAGCGGCAGCCAGTTTATGGATCATCAGATCCACCCCAGGATCATATGATTTTCCAAGTAAATATCCAAGGTGCTCTGCTGACTGTTTAAAATCGTTCTGGTGGTAGGACTGAAATGCCATCAGAAAGCGGGCCGTCGGATTATCCGGCTGAATCTGAAGTGCCTGAGCAAATTCATCCAGACACTCCTTTTTTTTGAGCATAGCCAGTCCCACTCCGCGGGCTATCCTGTATTCCAGTACAAAAGGAGCGATTTCAACAAGTTTTCTGAAGTAATTCTCGGCGAATTCGAATTCTTCCTGGCCAATGCACATGAAGGCCAGTCTGGCCAGAGCTTCTTCATTATTGGCGGTGTGATTCAGAGATTCCAGATAAAACTGAAAACTTGTCTGGAAGTTTTCAGCCTCGTAATGGATCTCCCCGAGCCTGTTGAGGATTTCAGCAGGAGAGACACCAGCCGGAAACGAATTCAGCTTCACAATTTCCATCAGATGCTGAATTTCCCCGGCGGGAGATTTTTCCATGGCATATATCTGAGCCATGTTGTAGTGAGCTGTTACATTGGCCGGATCCCGGTCAATTCTTGTTCGAATGATGGCCCGTGCATCAGTGAAATTTCCTCGGTTCGCCAGATCCATCGCTCTTTCATAGGGACCTTTATCGTCCACAAAAAAGTAGAAGTAGATGACACCTGCAATCAATGCAGAAATTGTTATGGCGACACCTAACCAGAGCATATATGCTATAGTATCGTATTAAACCAGAAAATCCAGCATATCTTTAACGGAACGGCCCAGCTGTTTATACAGCCTTCTTTTCCGAAGCAGCAGCCTCACTGCTGTCACCGGACCATCCGGATACAATATCAATGTATGTATTTTCCTGTACCAGGATGCTTTTTTCCAGCCCCGCAGCAGGTGTTCCCCCCTGTAAAGCCGGAAATCCTCAGGTAGGTCCGAGACAACCTTTAAAGAGAACACCCTCCCGCCGGTAACCGGAAACTCTTCCCTTAAAAAAGATACCAGCCCGTACAGCTCCAGATCACAGACAGCCGCACCGGTTTTCAGAAACCATTCCGATTTTTCCGAGGGGGCAAAGGTAAGGCCCGGCAGGCTCAGACAGTCCTGGAAACAGTAACCGGAATTCCGGATTTCCTGAGGAATCTGCAGAGAAAAAAATTCGCCCTCCCCATTCAGAACTCTTAGCGGAATAATCACCTCACCGCTTTTCAGACCGGAACGTTCCGTCGGTCCCGGAAGCCCTCCGGCGAGTCCGAAATTCAGAATCAAAAGAGATTCCTGTGAATCGGGCCCCATTTCCCGAAGAAGCTTACGGAATTCTTTTCGTTTTGTAAAACCCGCCCCGGCATTAAAAAGAATCAGCCGCATACCACGGTAATCTGTAACCCAGCAGCGCAGGGATCTGTCAAAAACAAACAAAAAATCCGGAATCTGCAGAAGAGATTCAGTCTCTTCAAATATTCCACTGATCAGAATTATGTTTTTTATTTTCATTGACAGACCGGTTCTTTCCAGTAAACTGTTGCCACTTCACCATTCAAAGCGAAAAATCAATGAGCAGCGAAAAACCCAAAGTACTGATAGTAGAAGATCACGAGATCAATCAGATGATTATACAGACTATGGTCAAAAACCTGGGTTGTGATTCTGACATTGCCGGTGACGGACAGATTGCAGTAGACCTCTGCCGCAAAAATTCCTACGATCTGATCTTTATGGACCTTCAGATGCCGAATATGGACGGTTTCGATGCCACCATCATCCTTAGAAATGAGCTGAACCTACGGATTCCCATTTATGCAGTTACTGCCGATGCTTACCCGGAAGATATGGAACGCTGTACCAAAGTAGGGATGGATGGAGTGATCCTGAAACCTTACCGGCAGGAACAGCTCGCAGAAATCATTTCTCAGTTGAAAGGCTGATTCATCATACCACCATGATAACCCTGAATCAGGACCGGATGAATTTCCGGTCCCTTTAACGGGCTGAGTGTAAGTTCATGGAGCAGGTTTGGGCAGGCTTCCCATCCTACATTTATTATACAAATTAGTTTTTAAAAAATATCTGAATTGCAATGATTAAGTGCCTTTTTGTATCAAAAATACCTAATATTGGGGATTGACAACTTCCGGAAAACGGAATAAAACTCAGTCGTTGAAAAAGCCTCTGATCCTCCTTCAGGAAGCTAAATTTAATAACGATTATAAAGAATTTGAAAGCCTGTTCCATGGTGAGGTTTATGTGGATTTCCTCGGTGAATTTTCCGACAGGTATCTGAGTTATCAGAGTGGCAGCAGAAAATATATGATTTTAATTAAAGATGGCGAAGATGAATTAAAATATTTTTATTCCCTTCTGCTTCGCCGCAGGATGGATGGCAGTCTTCCCGCCCTGCTTGAAATAGGGGAAGATATCCTGAAAAATTTCGACCCGCAGTTTCACCGGACTCACGGTCCTGCACTCCTTCGTCTCTCAAAGAAATACAGAATCTCGTGATCTCTAATGCTCCTTTAAGAGGAATTCCATCAGCTCTGCGGCCAGCTTCTCTTTTGAGGCTGGTCCGATTTTTTTTTCGGTTCCGTCTTTTGCATAAACCGTAAGAGTATTCTCTCCTGAACCAAATCCGGAATGATCTTTATAAACAGTATTAGCTGCAATGAAATTCAGGTTTTTATTTTTCAGTTTAAGTTTTGCGTTCTCTTCAGTATTCTGCGTCTCAGCTGCAAATCCCACTTTAATAAAATCTGTATATAAGGTATTTTTTAAACTCATCAGAATATCAGGGGCAGGTTTAAATTCTATGCTGATCGGACCGGCCCCTCCTTCTGTTGCTTTTTTAATCTTCTGGGTTTTTACTTCAGCAGGAATAAAATCCGCCGGGGCTGCTGCCATAATCAGAAGCGTATGACTTCCCGCGCAGTCCGTAACAGCCCTGAGCATATCATTCACTGATTCTACAAATATATTAATTATTCCGGGGACTCTCCTGTATGCAGGATCCCCGGGCCCGCTGATCAGAATTATTTCCTCAAAGTATTCTGCACAGAATTCCTGAGCATACCTGGCCAGCTGCCATCCTGTCTGCCCGCTGGAGGGATTAGAAATAAAACGGACAGGGTCAATCCATTCTCTTGTGGGTCCGGAGGTGATTACAAGTCTTTTTATTTTCATGATTTTTCAGTAATATTTTTTAATACCTGTATTATATAGTTTTCTATAATTTTTAAATCAGCAAGTTTCCCGGTCCCGGTATCGCCGCAGATCACCTCTCCGTTTTCGGACCAGATAATCTGAACGCCGTCGTCTTTCAGGCTTTTTAAATTTCTCTGAACAGCCGGATGATTATACATATTCGGATTCATGGCAGGTGCCACGATTACGGGACACTCAGCCGCCAGATACGAAGTGCTCACAGTATCATCAGCAATGCCGCCTGCCATTTTTCCTAAAATATTCGCAGTAGCCGGAGCTATCAGATACAGGGCCGCTCTGTTCTTAAGCTCAATGTGATGCATGGAGTCTTCAATTCTGCCGGTAAAAACCTGGTTTCCGGTGAGCGTGGCAAACGTCAGAGGACCCACAAATTCCGCAGCTTTTTCTGTCTTATTCACCTGAATACGGGGCCGCATGAAAGTCCCGGTTTCCGGTTCTGAATCCCTGTGCATTTTATCGAATTGTAAAGGCAGAAGAAAATCCGGATTTTTCTGAAGATTCCGTATCAGATCACAGATCTTCCATGCGGCGATGCTGCCGGTAATTCCTATAAGAAGTGTATCTTTCATTCGGAGCGGCTCTGATTGAATTTTGCCGAGAATTTCCGGATCAGAAAACGCGGAGTGAACCGCGTTAATACGGGCAGCATTTTATTCATGCCTCCGGTAATTATTACAGTATCGCCTGCAAACATTCGGTCAATTCCGATTCTGGCAACTTCTTCTGCTGTCATCATACCGATCAGTTTGCCGCTGTCGAGATATGAATTATGCACTCCTGCATTTTTAAAGAATTCAGTTTTAGTCGGTCCTGGACACAGTACCGATACATTTACTCCGTGAGGTCTTAGCTCTTCGCTGAGTCCTTCCGTAAAACTCAGAACATAAGCTTTACTTGCATAATAACTGGAAAACCAGGGCCCTGGTATGAAGCCGGCTACTGAACCAACATTCTGAATCCAGCCTTTGCCCGCGTGAATCATATCGGGTACAAAGAGCCGGGTGAGTGCTGTCAGAGATGCAATGTTTACCTGAATCAGATCCATCTCTCTCTGAAGATCATTTTCAGCAAAAAAACCACTGTTGCCGAATCCTGCATTGTTGATCAGCACCTCAGGTTTAATTTTGTGCTTTTTACAGAATTCATGTACTTTGACCGCTGCAGCCCGGTCCGAAAGATCTGCCGGGATTATCAGGCATTTCACACTGTGCTTCGCCTGAACAGCATCCGCCAGCTCCTGAAGGGATTTTTTATTCCGTGCTGTCAGAACCAGGCTGTAACCTTTGGAAGCAAGATACCAGGCCATCTCCTTTCCTATACCCAGTGATGCTCCCGTAATCAGTGCATATTTCATATAATTACCTCCTGTAATAAAAAAAATTCCGATCCAGTGTCGTTTCGGTTAAATTTCAGATTCCATATTATCTATCAGGCGTACTCCTTCGCATCTTGCTGCTACCGCAATGAGCCAGGTCTGACCTTCCTGCATATCCCTGAGATCATTAATCGGCTGCAGAGTCTCAGGATCTGCGATCTGAATATACTCGGCCTCAAGAAGGTTTCCGGTATTCATCACATCGCTTACTATTTCGCACAATAGCCCGGCATCGGTTTTACCTTCCTCATATGCTTTCCGGGCAAGAAGCATTCCCCGGTAAATCAAAGAGGCCTGTTCTTTCCCTTTTGCTGAAAGCCTGGCATTCCTCGAACTCATTGCGAGACCGGAATCTTCTCGGAAAGTGGGCATGCCTATGATCTGAACCGGAATATCAAGATCTGCAACCATTTTTTCTATGATCCGGTACTGCTGATAATCTTTTTTACCAAAATAGGCCCGGTCCGGCTGTACAAGATTCAGCAGGCGTGCCACAATCAGAAGCACCCCTTCAAAGTGACCAGGTCTTCCGGGGCCGCAGAGAACCGCTGTCAGGGAAGGCATGGAAAGCTGAATCATCCCTGACTGCAGATCTTTTCCGGTTTTTGGTTTTGAGCTTTCCAGGGGATCCCCGGACCTTTCCTCAGGATAGAATTCAGTTCGATGAGGAATAAAAAGCACATCAGTTCCGGCTTTTTCGCATTTCGCGGCATCTTCCCTGAGATTCTCAGGATAAACTGCATAATCATCCGGATCATTAAACTGGGCCGGATTTACAAATATACTTACAACAGTTATATCATTTTCACTTCTGCATTTTTCAATCAGGGACAGATGGCCCTGATGCAGAAATCCCATAGTTGGCACAAAACCCGTTGATTTCTGAGAATTGCCGTTTGTTTTACGAAGCTCTCTGAGGATTTCGCGCAGCTCAGTTTTTGTTTTGACTATATGCATTGCTTTATTATTTCGGTGAGTTTTTCGGAAGTTCTCAGAATCATCTTCTGCACATTTAAAAATCCGTCGGCCCCTCCGTAATAGGGATCCGGAACATCCGGTGCGCCGGAATGAAACGGAATTTCATTGATTTTACTGATACCGGAATAGTCTATTCTGTGAAGAGTTATAAATTCAGGGTCAAACTGACGGAAAAGCCTGAGGTTCGTTTCAACCTGGTTTTTTTCGGCCAGTTCCTGTATTCCCCTGTAATTCTGGTTATCCATCGCAAGAATTAAACTGAATTCGCTTAGATCCGGTACCTGAATCCGGCGAGCCTGACCTTTCAGCTGAATACCTGACTCAGCTGCAGCCGCCTGACTCCTAAAATCCGGCGGGCTTCCTGTATGGTAAGCATGGGTTCCGGCAGAATCCACCTGAATCCTGTTCAGTATACCAGCCTTCGCGGCTGTATGCCGGAAAGTGCCTTCAGCCGCAGGAGACCGGCAGATATTACCCATGCACACGAAAAGAATTTTAGGCTGCATTTCCGGTGAATCCGGCTTTTTTTGCGACGGAATCAATCACGCGATCGAAAAGCTTTCTTTCCTCAGTGCGGAAGAATTCCATATGATTCTGCCAGTCCGGCAGCATCTGTGCCATCATATCATACATAACTTCAAGATGGCCCTCTTCTTCAGTGATTACCGACTGAAGGGTAATATTGGATCCGGCTTTTTTCAGCCTTTCTTCATAGATCGGATACATCCATCCGGCCCGTTCTTCAATAATCGTGGTTACATAAAGATAACACATAAAGGCATGCGAAGCTTTCTCCGGCGGATTCGCTGCCACATAGCGGTCTGCCATAATATCAAGACTCTGAAAATAGCGAAACGCAGGGTAACCGGCAAGGAGATTCTCTTTCTGGTAATCGGGACAAAGGCCCGGGCCGGTTTTTTCGGACATCCTTTTAAAGAAATGTGCGTGCCTTGCTTCCTCTGAAGCATGCTGGAGAATGATATCAGTAAGAGCAGGCCCGCTCTGAGTTCTGTGGATTTTTCTGGTTCCGACATGTTCCATAAACGAAAGGGTATTCAGCCATTTCGCATGGACTGCTGTATCAGAAATTATAAAATCCAGAAGGTCTTCAATTTTAATCATATTTTTCCTTTTTATCAGAAGAGAATGGCTGAGAGCTTTCTCCTGTATTCATTCACAGTATCCCGGGATTCACGAAGGTTAAAAAACATTACGAGAACAGCATCCCGGGGAATTTCCCTTTCGTCTGCTGAGGCATCTGCCACTTTAGTTATAAAATACTCCAGATCAGACCTGTTCAGATTATTCCCGAAAGATTTTCCGATTCTGGTAAGATCCTCAGCTGAGGGACCGGATGCCATGAAGTTCTGCAGCCAGCGCCTTGGATCGGAGTATTCACTGCCAACCTCAGGCAGATTTTTAAGCAGGATCTCTGCTGATTCTTTAAAGGACATAGACGGTAGATTCTGTGTTCCGCCGCTTTGCAGAAGAATCATCAGTGCTTTCCAGTAAACTTCCGGCACCGGTTTTGAGGTCCCGCTGTTCAGCAGTTCATAAGCAGCATGGATCGGATCAGATTCAGCTTCAGTTTTTAATTTTTCGACTGCCGGATCCGGAAGATTTTTTTCAATGAAAGACTTTACTCTGGATTCAGGAATTGCCCCCACAAACTCATCTGCCATCTGCCCTTTGTAAAATAGCTTCACAGCCGGGATGCCGCTGATATGGTACTGACGGGCAGTTTCGGGATTGTGATCAGTATTGATTTTTGCAAGAAGAAAGCGACCTGCATAGTCCTTTTCAAGTTTTTCCAGAACTGGTCCGAGCATCCGGCAGGGGCCGCACCACTCTGCCCAGAAATCAACCATCACCGGTCTGCTCATAGATTCTTCTATGACATCTGCATTAAAACTCTGATCTGTGACTTCTTTTCCCATGACTAAATACCCTCATACGCACGACTTCTGTCAAGGCTTTTCCGGACTTCTACCGATGATTAAGTATACATGAAAACCGGTCTTTTCACCTCTCTGATTCTGAACCGGATCCGTCAGTTTGGTTCCGCTTCCCTTCCTCCGCTGTTTGCGGTTCTGTCCGTTTTTTTTATAGAAATTGCCCGGTTTACGGTCCATGGCACGGAAATGGAATTGTATGAGATTGCCGGTTACGGAAATCTTTTTCTGGTAGCCGCCGTAATCTACACTCTTCTTTTTACCTTTGCTTCCGGAATCAGCCGGATCATCTCTTCTTCCTTAAAGCGGGTCGATACACTGTGGCAGGCAGTAGGGCCTGGCTTTATTATCTTTCTGTTTCTGATTGAGCCGATCATTCAGGCCGGACGCAGTATGACTTTCGCAGTATCGGCCCAGACTTTGACCACCCTGATTCTGCCGGTTTACATCCTTGGTTTTGGAATTCTTCTGTTTCTGATCCTTTTTCTTCTGAAGTCTTTTCCGGGACATAATATGGCCTTCCTGCTTACCGGCATCCTGATATCAAGACTGCTGCTGCATCCGTTCTTCCAGTTTACCGATCCATTGTTTTTTACCGGTGTGCATGCTGCTTTTTCAGTTCTTTCGTGGCTGATCTATCTTCTCTTCCTGTATCGTCAGAGATTAAGACTGATTTTCGGATACGACAGATTTGAAGTATCTCCTGTCAGCCTGATCCTTCAGGCAGCCGGAGCCTTCTTTCTGAGCTTTGGGATCATAATTCTCTGGAAGCCATACTCAGGAATGGATCTGCATTTACTGAGCAGTATTCAGAAATTTCACACAGCGGTTCTGATTTATTTAACAGTTTCCTTTGCCGGTCTGATGCAGCTTTTTTTATATATTATTTTTATATTTTTAAAAAATAATTTTAAAGGTGCTGATTCGCTGTTCATTCCGGCTTCTGCAGCTGCACTTATTATTTTTCTTTTCGGAACCGGCAGTGCTGCCGCTCTATTGTCTGGTATATCAGAGGTAAACACAGGATTACCGGTCAGAAGCCCGCTTTTAAGAGAAGGAGTTCTGCGCATTGCTGAGCAGAATGATTCTGATCAGGACGGGAATTCCTCATGGCCTGGAAATGATCCTGATGATTCAGACCCCTGCAGACATGAAAGTCTTTATTTTTTAAGAAAATCCCTCCATACCGGCAATGACAGCTGCACCTCAGAAAAAATACAGAACAGTATATCCTTTAGAAACAGCTCCGCCTCTGAAATTACTTTAATTACCATTAATTCCCAAAGCAGAGAATTCAGTTTCTCCGATGAATCTTTAAAAAAAATCCGTTCCCGTATTCTTCTGGCCGGCACTACTCAGCCTGCGGCTCTGAACGGTCTGATTCGTTTTTCAGACAGTCGGTTTCTGTTCAGCGACTCAACCGGAGTCACATTCTTCAGCCTGCTGGCAGCGAGCCGTTACCGTACCATCTGCCTGTTTCAGCCTGAATCTGATTATGTAAGAATTCATTTAACAGGGCAGCCTTCTGAACTGCGGCCAGGCCGAAACGGTGACTTTCTTCTTGATCAGGGTTGTCAGATTTTATATAATACAAAAGCTGAGATGAGCTCTGAATCTGACCATCAGCTGAAGCAGACTGGCTTCGCGGATTTTTCAGCTGCAAAAGCATCGGTTTACCGAAAAAAGAAAACTGCCGTATGGATTCATTCGGATGAAATGCCGGAATCAGATATTATAAAACTTATAAAATCCGGAATCCGGCATGGACCTGTAATTCTGGTGATGATGAATCTCCCCGATCCCGTAGCAGATTTGACTCTTTTCGTTCCTCGGGAAAATTCAGTGGAATGGCACCCTACCGGAAATTCAGATATTCTGACTTCCCTGATACCGGTTCTTGAAGGTTCCCTCAGGGCTGAAATAGAATCCACAGCCCTGATCGACGGTGCATTTACCGGAATTCAGATTACAGACAATCCGGCAAAAAAATTACCGGTGATTACCTACCGGCTGAAAAACGGATTTCTGGAATTCAGAAATTCCCTGACCGGAGAGGTCCACCAGAGGCGCATCAGCGCTGTGCCGCCTCCACGATAGCGCGGAAATCTTCAGATACCAGGCTTGCTCCGCCGATCAGTCCGCCGTCAATATCGGCTTTGGAAAGAAGTCCGGCCGCATTATCGGCTTTCATGCTTCCGCCATACAGAATACGGAGAGAATCCGATACTTCAGAATTATAAATCGATTTCATTAATGATCGGATAAACGCATGGACTTCCTGAGCCTGGTCCGGTGTGGCTGTTTTTCCGGTTCCGATTGCCCAGACTGGTTCATAGGCTATGACAGTTTTCAATGCGTTACCGGACTCGATACCGGCATAAGCCCCTTTAATCTGCGTTTCCACCACCTGATTGGTGATTCCTTTTTCCCTTTCTTCCAGCGTTTCCCCGACGCAGATTATCGGAATCAGTCCTGCAGACAGTGCCTTTTTTACTTTGAGATTCACTGTTTCATCAGTTTCATGGAAATAGGTACGCTGTTCTGAATGACCGATAATAACATACTGCACAGAAAGTGCGGTCAGCATATCGGCCGATATTTTACCAGTAAAAGCGCCCTGGTTCTCCCAGTGCAGATCCTGAGCACCAAGTTTTAAATGAGTTCCGCTGAGGGCGGACCGGACTTTGTCAAGGGAAGTATACGGAGGACAGATTACAACTTCCGCTTCACCGATACCCCTTAGGCTTTCCACAATTTCCAGAGCAAGTGTGTTTGACTCGGAAGGAGTTTTGTTCATTTTCCAGTTTCCGGCGATTATTTTTTTGCGCATAGGCAGCCATTGTATATCGATGATTCCGGATTACAAGAATTTTTTGTATTATTAATAATCATCATCCAGCCTCATCAGGATTAACCGAAAATGACTGATTTCATTCTGAGGAAATGAGTTTTTCCAGAACGAAAAAAGCAGCAGGGCAGATGGTGACATTTTTCAGAGTAATATCTTTTTTCTTTAGAAAAGTGTCCTCATCCGTATAGGGATATTTTCTGCAGTCACCTGGTCTTTCTTCATAAATGATGCACCGATTGTCTTTATCTATAAAGGGACAGGGCAGGGATTTCAGAACAAGGTCATTTTCTTCATCGGGATAAAGATACTTTTTTATGAAAGCTTCCGGTTTAAGGCCAAGTACAGCAGCCGCCCTGACAATATCATGATTTTTAAACCTTGGAGAGTACCCTTTACAGCAGGCCCCGCAATCCAGGCACGATATAAGCTTAAAGGCTTCTGAATGAAAAACCTGCAGTTTCGGAAGGTTCTTTTTAATGCTGACCTTTTTTAAGTAGTCTTTATACTTTTTCTGATTCTGAACTGGACGGATTTGACTGAAAAAACCAAATAAGGGCTCCGAAGAGGATTTTACTTCATCCTCTCCAAAGCCTGAATCTGATCTGTTATCGGCAACCATTATCCTGCGGAACCCCTTTTAATACCATTTTTTACTCAGGTGATTTCTACAATATTAAAAAAAACGATTGACATTTCTCCCCTTTCATTAAACATGTTCACTGAATATGTTTAATCAGAATACAGATTCAAGGGCCGCACAGAAGGAAGCTACACGTATCAGCATTCTGGGAGCTGCAAAGCAGATTTTTGAAACCCTCGGTTATGAAAAGGCTACCATCCGCCGGATCGCCGAGGCAGCAGGAGTTTCTGCGGGGAATGTAATTCATCATTTTTCAGATAAAACCGAGCTTCTGTATGAAGTTCTCTACCAGGACCTGGAACAGATTTATTTGAATACAGCCGAACCAGAAAAAGGCTTAGGTCTGGCTGAGATGATTTTCAGCCTGTTTACTCCTTACCTGAACTATTATAAGGAAAAACCCGGCCTCTCCAGAATACTTCTTAAAGAAGCTTTTTTTTCTGAAGGAAAGTGGCCTCAGAAATTCAGGGCGCAGGCGGCCAGAACCGGAGCCTACCTGACTGGTGTGCTGCAGGAAAGGCTCTGTCTGAAGGATGGCCCGGATTCTGTCAGTCCGGAAGTCGCTGCTGCCTCGATTGTCTCTTTCTATTATTTTTCCATTCTTTACTGGGTTTCCGATACCGGTAAGGACCCTGAATCCTTTTTTCGCCGACTCACTCAGGACTACTTAAATTTATTACTTTTTAAATTCAGCAACGGAGAAAATGAATGAGTACCATCTTTTCAGATGAAAATGCTAAGTCGAAAACAGCCGAATGGTTTACCCGGTTCCGGTCCCTGATTCCATTTAAAACCGAATCGAAAACAATTCAGACATCCTTTGGAAAAACCCATGTTTTAACAGGGGGCCGTTCAGATGGCAGGCCGATGATTCTGCTGCATGGCGCCCTGGCGTCTTCTGCTCACCTGATGTCTGAACTCAGATATCTGGCAGACCACTACCGTTTATATGCAATTGATATAATCGGTCAGTCTGTCATGAGTGAAGACAGACATCTTACTGTTAACGGTAATGATTATGGCCACTGGCTGATGGAGACTGCCGATCTGCTTGGAATTCGCACCTTTACACTGACCGGAGTCAGCTTTGGCGGATTCGTTTCTCTGAGAGCAGCTGCCGTGGCCCCTGACCGGATTGATCATCTCATCCTTCTGGTTCCGGCAGGACTTGTGAACGGTAATGCTGTTCAGGGAATTTCGAAACTTGCCCTTCCCATGTTTTTATACAGAACCTTTAAAGGTGAAAGGAATCTGAAAAGATTCACAGATAATCTTCTTTCAAATCCGGATCCGGAATGGGTGCAATATCTGGCCGATGCATTCCTGTGTTACAGGCTGAATTTCAAAGTACCAATGCTTGCAGGAAATGATGAATTCAGAGATCTGAAATGCCCCGTAATGCTGATCACTGCTTCTGAGGATTACAGTTTTCCGGGAAAAAAGGCAGAGGATCGGGGGAAAAAAATTTTCCCGAATTTACAGTATTCAGAAGTCATGGAAGGAATTAAACACAGTCCGCCCACCGAGGATTCTTTTCGTCGGTCAATTGCCGGTAAAATCCGGAATTTTACCGGATGATTTTTTTTTTAATGGCTCAATGAAAAAATACAAAAAAAATATGGCGTTCTCAGGTTTTTCGGTTATACTGAAACAGTGAGAACACTTTCTTTTGCATTTATAATTGGCCTGATGGTTTTCAGTTGTTCCGGTGCTGCTATCACCTTAAATAAAAAAACTGCTTTTGTGGAATGGGAACGATACACCGGGAAATGGTATTCCATAGGCCGGTTCCCCCACAGGTTTGAGCGGGGTCTTCAGAATGTTACCGCTGAATATTCGCTGAATCCGGATGGCAGCATTCAGGTTATTAATACCGGGTACAAAGAAGACAGACAGAAAAAAACTGCAAAAGCAAGGGCAGTCATTCAGCCTGAAACCGGGGTGCTGAAAGTTTATTTCGTTCCTGTATTTGGCGGCGAATACCGGGTTCTCGAACTGGATCAGGATTACCAATATGCACTCGTTGGCAGTTCCGGGCCCGACTATCTTTGGATTCTAAGCCGCACTCCTCAGCTGCCTGAATCCACAGTTCAGGATCTGCTGGCGAAGGCGGCAGACCGGGGTTACGATCTCACTTTATTTGAAAGAGTAATTCAGAACAAAGGTGACTGATATGGGTTCCAGAAAGAAAACCGGAATAATAATTCCCTTTGTAAAAAGGCAGAACCACACCAGGGAGGTTGATGGAAAGAGGGTCAGGGATTATGTATACAGCCGGATCGATTTTCCTCTGCCGGAACATATTTACGAAATTATCGATGCCCTTCTGGCTGAATTCTGGAATGGTACTTCATCCGGTGATTATCTGGAAGACTCCGATTTTGAAAGGGCAGTCATGGCCGTAAAGGATTATAATATCCTTCTTCCCCCGAACCGGGCCCGGGCCATTGCCCGTTATGTAACCGAAATCCTTGAATCAGACGGGTTTATTACCCGATCCTGATTTATTTACTGTTCAGTTCTTTTTCAATATGCTGCACTGATTTCCTGATATCGGCAAGCCTCCGGAAAACGGCACTGTTTTTCAGATACTCTTTCAGGGGCTGCAAAGGAAGTCCGGCATAAGCTCCGCCTTCAGGAATACTCTCAGTTACTCCGGCCCTGTGCAGCAGAATTGTGTCATCCGCAATGGTCAGGTGATCAAGTATTCCGGTCTGACCTGAGGCGATCAGCCTTTTTCCGATTTTTGTGGAACCGGCCACAATAAATCCCGCAGTCAGCAATGAATCTTCCCCTACTTCCACATTATGGGCAATATGACAAAGATTGTCCATTTTCACACCGGAACGGATTACAGTCTCAAGATAAGTAGCCCTGTCTATACAGCAGTTGGCTCCGATTACAACATCATCTTCTATAACAACACGCCCGGTCTGCGGTATCCGATGGCTTTTTTTCTGAGCATCCTGAGCAAATCCAAAACCTTCTGCTCCAATGACGGTACCTGATTTTATGTGGACCCGGTTGCCTATCTGACTTCTGAAACCTATAGTTACACTCGGATGAATAACACAGTCAGATCCAATGACTGTCTCGGTTTCAATGACTGAATTTGCCATGATAACGGTTCCGGAACCGATACGGACTCCGCGGCTGACTGCCACTCCAGGGCCGATTCTGACCCCTGGGCCAAGTTCAGCCTCCTTGTGAACGGATGCAGCCGGATGGATTTCCGGCCAGCCCTCTTCTTCATACCGGCGATCCTGATATTTCTGCCTTACCAGGGCATGGGCAAGACTCACGCGGGGAGAAATCAGAATGGCCGGGGTGGATTTCATTTCAAGAAATCTGTGGGCAATATCTTCTTTGGTGACTACCGCTGCGGGGCCTCTTTCAAGGACTGTTTCAATGAATTCATCGCGGTCAGCAAAAACAAGATCGTCAGGGCCGCAGTTCTGAACCGGAGCAAAGCCGCTGATTTCTCTGTCTTCCCCCATCATTCTGACAAGGAGACCCTGTCCGGCAAATTCCCGGTAAATTGTGGAGGCGAGTATTTTCATACGGAGAGGTCCAGTTTATTTGAATTCAGTTTTTTTAGCAAGGAAAATCAATTGCCTTATTTTCATTGTTAATTTCACTGGCAGTCTCAGATGCGGATCCGTTTTCTAACATATAATATTCATAAAGCGATCGGGAATGACAGAGTGTACAATCCTGACCGGATTGCCGCTGTTCTGAAATCAATGGACCCTGACGTTATAGCCTTGCAGGAAGTGGACAGTGGTGCCGAAAGATCTATGCGCCACCATCAGGCAGAGATTCTTGCCGAAGCACTCGGCATGAACTATGCTTTTGCACTGAATGTAAAGCTGAAATCGGGCGGTGGTTATGGAAATGCTCTTTTAACAAAGTTCAGCATTGAATCCTGGCAGAATATTGATCTTACCTGGACCATCAAAAAAGTGAGGTCCTGCCTTGCCGGTGTAATAGACACCGGTTCCGGCGAGATCCTTGTAATGAATTACCATTTAGGCCTGGCAGGGATCGAGCGGATTATACAGGCGCGAAAACTCATGAAATCCCCGTATTATAATGATTTTTCCGGTCTGCCTGCAGTTCTGCTGGGAGACACAAACGACCGGTCCCATAAACTTGACTCAGTTCTGAGTCATCATGGTTTCAAAGACAGCTGTGAATCCGAAAAGATTTTTACATTCCCTTCGTATTCCCCGATGCTCCGTCTCGATAAAATTCATTATACGGAACCATTCAGACTGAATGCACTTCATGTGGTCCGAAGCAGCCTGACTTCTGCAGCTTCTGACCACCTGCCGGTGCTCGCCGATTTTACTCTTCCCTGAAATCAGACTCTTTCGAGTTTTGGATCCTTTTCCAGAATATCCCGGGTGAACTTAATTACATCATTCAGGTATTTAGCGTAATCTCCGGAGCCTGCATCGGTCAGTTTTTCTTCAAGTTTTACAATTACAGTCCGGATTACATCGAGCACTTCCTGCATTTTCTTTTCATGATCCGCCGGAAAGTCCTTCCTGAGTACTACCCGTATATTGTAAGGATAAGCATCGCGGATCATCTGCGCTATATTAGCCTGCATTTTTGAAGGTTCAATGTTAATAATTTCTTTTTTAACAGGCATCTTATATTTAGCAAACATAACTTCCAGATTAAAGAGTTCTTTCTGAATTTCAGGAAGACGGGAATCATAATCCCATTTTTTCTGGAATATTATAAATTTTTCGTCTTTTGTGCATTCTGCAAGCGGCTTGTTCTTCAGTGCATCGGTTCCGGAAGTCGGTATTACTTCCCTTCTTTCGGTCTGCAGAAACTGAATGGAATAAAAAAAGTATTTCGGGATACCGGTATTTGCCAGCAGCTCCCGATCCTGCACACTGGAAATAAAAAGACCGTATTCCCCTTCTTTCAGGGTACGAAAGGACGGGTTCAGTGCCCTTCTGGCTGAAAAATGCCTTTGATCTTCATAACTCATTATAACAAAGGGATTCCCCGGGTCACGGGCATTATTGAGCATTACAAATGATTCTTTTTTATCCTTAAGGAAGGTGACTTTTACATCCCCCCGGTCCGGATAGATAAGTGAATTGAGTACAGTTTCTTCCTCAGCCATCAGGGTGCCGCGGTCACTGATCCCCCGCCTGCCGGACAGAGTTTTCTGAATGCCTTCGAGGTATTTCCTGACTTTTTCTGCTTCCGAAGGCTGTAATTCTGATACTTCGTTCATTGACTAAACCCTGATTTATTTCTGATTTTCTTTATTTCAGATATCAATTTCACCGTAAAGAAAAAATTTTCTGTGCAGTACTGATATTTAAATCAAAGCTGACTCAGTATGCTTCTTTTGCTGCTTGCTGGTTTCATAGTTGCTATTCTTTCAGCCGGACTTGGTATCGGCGGGGGGGTTTTCACCGTTCCCCTTCTGATATATACCGGAAGGGCTGAGGCTTTTCCGGCTGAGTTTCTTGGTCAGATGGCCGTTGCAAACTCTCTGGTCACGGCAATGGTTCTGTCTCTTTCTGCATCAGTCAGCTATTACTTAAAGGGCCAGGTGGAACTTCGGGCTGCTTTTCTGATTCTTGCAGGAAATATGGCGGGAGCTGTGGCCGGATCGGTTTACGGAGGTCATTTAAAATCCGAGGATCTCGTTCTGCTTTTTTCGGTTTTTATTGGCCTGAACGGTATTTACACATTTTATAAAGTTTACAGTAAATCGAAGATTCCCCTTAACCTGGAACCGGAAGCAAAGGGATTTCTGATTGTTTATAAATCTTTCACTATGCCCCTGATCGGAATTTTTATAGGTTTTTTTTCAAGCATTATCGGTATCGGGGGGGGACTCTTTATGGTCCCGGTCTTTACCTACATATACAGAATGAGTGTTCATAAAGCGATTGCAACCTCTGCATTCTGTATTGTATTTACGGCGCTGAGCGGTATTGCCGGCTATTCCGTTCTTGTTACCGCAGATACTGCCGGTTTTCCTGGTCCTTCTCTTGGGTATCTTTATTTTCCGTATCTTTTTCCGCTTCTTGCCGGAGCTGCGGCAGGGGGAGCCGCCGGGTCCCGGATCTCTATGAAACTTAAACCACGTTCACTTGAGATTATTTATGGATTACTGCAGCTTATTATTTCAGCAAAAATGTCCTCCGATCTGCTTTTCTGATTCATACAATTTTACATAATATAAAATCTGGCTTTATTTTTAAGCTGGACAGTGACCGTTCATAGTTTTTTTGAGATGTATGAGTGGTATTTTTAATTATTTCATCGAAAAATGGCGGCTGTCCTTTTCCTTTCTTATGATGATTCTGCTTCTTGGTCTGGTAAGTGCATCCGGTCTGCAGAAAGAAGCCTTTCCCAATATAAATATCGGAGCTGTGATTATTACAACTGTTTATCCGGGGGCTTCCACCCAGGAAACTGAAGAAAATGTAACCGATATTATTGAAAGAGAGCTGCGCTCAGTAACCGGGCTTAAGGATGTGACTTCCTATTCACAGGCCGGACTCAGCCGAATTGTAATCCGTGTTGATATCGACAAAGAGGATGCAAACCAGGTTGTTGATGATATTAAAGACGCCGTACAAAGAGCAAGCCCTCTCCCTGCTACTCTCCCCGTTCCTCCGGTAGTTACAGAACTTAAATCCGATGAAATTGCCATTATGCGGGTGGCAGTTTCCTCTGACGAAGGTTTTCCCGTGAGTGAAAGGATGCGCCTGGCCCATGAGCTGGAAGAAAGGGTGGAGCTGCGCAAAGGGGTCGCCCGGGCCGACCTTGAAGGATATCAGAATCCGGAATTTCAGATCCTTCTTGATCAGGAAAAAATGAAGGCCAGAAATGTCGGGGTCACGGAAGTACTGAATGCTGTATCGGGGAATGTGATCGATACCCCAGCCGGTGAAATTAAATGGAATGGTACTAAAAAACTGGTCCGTGTAACCGGCAAAGTGGCTGAAGCAAAACAGCTGGAAAATGTGGTTATACGGGCAAACTTCGGGGCCCACTCCCTTAAAATCCGGGATGTTGCAAGGGTTGTCGATGGTAATAAGGAACAGGTAACATCTGTGCGTTTTAATGGCAGACCTGCCGTAACCATGAATATTCTGAAAAAGGCCAGTGCTGATATTCTTGAAACTGAAAGGAACGTTCAGGAGGAGCTGGAAGAATTCAGAAAGCTTCTGCCCCCTGGTATTACAGTTGATGTTTATGACAGCGAAGGAGACCGGGTTAAGAATAAATTGAGCATTGTAACCGGAAATGCAGTGGCCGGTGTTATTCTTGTTCTTGTGGCACTGCTTATTTTCTTTCCTGGCTCTCCCGGTATTATGACAGCGATCAGTATGCCGATTTCTGTGCTGATCGTATTCGGTGCAATGCCGGTTATCGGAGCACGAATTAATAATATTACCATGACTGCCATTATTATTTCACTCGGACTTCTGGTGGACAACTCCATTGTTGTTGGTGAAAACTATGTAGCTCTCAGGCACGAAGGATACAAACCGCTTGAGGCAGCGAAACGGGCAGTAAGTCAGTTCTGGGTCGCCATCATGGCCACTGCCCTTACCACAATTATGTCTTTTATGCCGATGCTTGTAACGACGGGAGTTATGGGTCAGTTTATTGCTTATATTCCTTTAATTGTGTCCATCGCCATTGCCGCTTCACTTCTTGAAGCTTTTATTCTACTGCCTGCAAGGCTTCGCTTTACAATGCGCGAAAAAAAAGGTGAATCCGGTGAAATTCATGAATATAAGGAAAAGGGCTGGTTTGCTGTTATTTTGATTCTGTTTGAGAGGACTGTACTTTTCGCACTGAGGCACCGTTATGTGACCGCTTTACTCATTCCGGTAGTCATCGCTTTATCTTTACTGCTGTCAGTATTCGGTAACTACTTTGAGCTTTTTCCCCAGACCGATGTTGAAATCTACATGGCGAAGTTTGAGGCAAAGCAGGGCACCTCACTTGAAAAAACAGAAAAATATGCATCTGTACTGGAACAGAAAATGCTGGATGCACTGGATCGCAGCAAAGTAAAATATACAATTACCTCTATCGGAACCACTCAGGATGCCCCGTTTGATACCACTGCAAAATTCGGAGAAAACACCGGCAGGATCCGCCTTGTATTTCCCCTTGAGGTTGCAAGACAGCAGAATAACAAAGAAATACTTGCAAAACTCCGCGAAATTCAGATGCCGGATGAATTTGAAAGCCTTTGGTTTGAGTCCGTGGCCATGGGTCCGCCCGTAGGGAAGGCCCTGGAGCTGACAGTCAGCGGCCTGAATGAAACGGAAATTCTCGCAGCAGTGAAAGATCTGAAAGATGCTGTGAAAACTCATCCGGGCACAATGGACGTAAATGATGACAATACAAAAGGTATGCCGGAAATCCATTTTGATGTGAACCGGGAACTGCTGACCAGCGGAGGGTTTTCCATGCAGGGTCTTGGCAGAGCTCTTCGCACGGCAATGCAGGGCGAAGTTGCTTCCCTTGTCAACGCGAGGGGAGAACAGATCCAGGTTCTGGTTCGTTATGATGACCGGTTCCGGACATCTGAACGCAACATTATGGATACCACTCTGACGGGTATGACAGGAAATCAGGTGCCTGTAGGGAATCTTACCAGAACCAGGGAAATCACGGGGGCCGCAGTACGAAAGCATTATCAGTTTCAGAGGGCTGTAACAGTATCTGCGGATGTGGATAATAAGGCCATGACTTCAGTTAAACTCAATGGTATTGTGGTCAATGAGATTCTGCCGGAGCTAAGCAGGAAGTATCCTAAACTTCAGTTCAGTTTTCTTGGGGAAGCAGAAAGCCGCAAGGAAGCCTTTCAGTCTCTGATGAAAGCCATGGTTTTTGCCATCGCCTTTATAGCGATGATTTTAATTTTTATTTTTAATTCATTTCTTAAGCCTTTTATAATTCTTGGATCGATTCCGCTGGCGCTTATCGGTGTGAGCGTGGCTTTCTTTGTTCATCAGAGGCCGATCAGTTTTACTGCTGTTATCGGAATCATCGGTCTGATGGGCGTTGTGATTAATGCCACAATCATCCTCATAAGTTATATTGATATTCTGAAACAGGAAAACAAACTCAAAGGGCATGACCTCCTGGCATTTGCAGCGAAATCGCGTCTGAAGCCGATCCTTGTGACATCACTCACCACTATCGGAGGATTTCTGCCTACTGCGTACGGCTTAGGTGGTTACGATCCGATGCTCGCTCCGCTTACTCTGGCAATGGCCTGGGGTATGATTACAGCTACCTTCATAGGTCTGATTGCAAGCCCGGTTTTCCTTGCGATAATTGACGATATGAACGCTTTCTTCAGCAAACGGCTTGGCATTCATATTCCGGACTGATCCGTTAAGCTGTGTAATAACTGTCCCGGATTCCTTCTTGGTCTTTGGGACAGCTTCTAAAAAAAGCCCGGAGCAGGGTGATTATCCAGACCCGGCAAGCCGCTTCATAGTACTATCCATTAACCCAAGCAGCGTTTCCTTACCGAGTGGAGTTGCATACGGAAGAAGTGAGCTTAGCACCTGAAGAACTCCCTGTTTCAGAGCCTTTTGAGAATCTCCCGGCCACATAAAGGCAGCATAGGAAAGCCAGTTACTGCTTACGATCCAGCTGTTATGAACTAAAAGCTCATGCTCATCCGGAGGAATGCTCCGGATAAGACCGGCTGCAGACAGTTTTTCAATCATATCCTCTGTGATTTTCTGACGGGCAGCCACCATTTCCCTGAAGTCATCAGCCAGATTAGGATCACGTTTCATAATATAATTAAAATCATTAAAAAAGAAAGTGTATTTATTAAAAAACAGAAACATAAGCTCAATGAGACCTGTAAGCTTATCCAGTTCATGAGCCGGACTGATGGATCCGTCTTCCGCCAGCCAGACCTTGTCTGCTGTCCCGATCATTTCCTTCACAAGGGATCTGGTGATTTCTTCTTTATTTTTATAATAATAGTATAAATTTCCGGGACTGATTCCCGCTTCCTCGGCTATACGATTGGTGGTGATTTCCGGAGTCCCTTCGGTATTAAACAGACGAAGTGCTGCGTCAAGAATCCTTTCTTTTGTGTTTGCCGCAGCCGTACCCTTCATGAAATTCAGATACCTGTTTTCTTCTGATATGTCAAACGGATTTTTTTTGTATCCTGGTTGACACTTAAGCAGGCCTGCACGTTAATCATTTCATGGTAAGACGTGCTGTACTGATCCTGGCTTTTTTTTCCGGATTCTGGTCTTTAAATGCGTCTCCTCTTTCCATAGATGCGGATTTTACTATGGCTGATCTCACTCCGTATCTTCAGATTCTGGAATCTCCTGATGATTCGGTCACATTTGAGTCTGTTCAGAACGGAACTGCTCCTGAGTTCACAGATACTCATGGCCGGACACCTGCATTTGGTTTTACAGAAAGCTCATACTGGGTTAAGTTCTCTCTGTTGTCTTCTGAACCTGGACTCTACATTCTTGAGCTTGATGATCCTCTTATTGACTACCTGGAATTTTATTATCCAAAAAACGGGGAATATCAGAGAACTGCTGCCGGAGATTCTGTACCTCACTCAAAACGGCAATTAAGGGAGCCAAAGCCGGTTTTTCGAATAATACTCGAGCCTGGTATTCCGCAGACCTTCTATATTTACATAAAAGGCGGATACGTGAATATCCCTCTTAATCTCTATACAATGCATTCCTATAAAGGCCGATCCGACGAAACAAATGTTTTTTTCGGAATCACTTACGGAGTTATTATAGCTCTGTCGCTTTATAATTTTGTGCTGTTTCTGGGAATGCGGGACTTAAATTATCTTATATATTCCCTTTACCATTTTGCATCTGTTCTTCTTCATTCAATTTTTAACGGTCTTGCATCCAGGTACCTGTGGCCTGAATCTCCGTTCCTTGCAAATTATTCCCTTATTATAACAGCTACTCTCATGATGATACTGAGCATCAGCTTTGTAAGCACCTTTCTGGATCTGAAAAAAACACAGCCTTTGCTTTACAGAATCACATATTACACCGGCTGGTTCATTGCCGGAACTCTTCCGCTTCTTCTGATTTCTGATATGTCCTTTGCGGCAAGAATGAGCTCCTATATGGCCCTTGCTCTTATCCTTCTGTTTGTCGTAACTGTAATCAGAGCCCTTCTGAACCGGCAAAGGGAGGCATTTTTTATGTCTGCAGGCTGGAGTCTCCTGATGTCAGGCACTTTTGTTTACATTGCAAAAGGATTTGGATTCGTGCCGCTGAATTTCATTACAAATTACTTTATGCAGATCGGATCGGTGGCTGAAGCAGTGCTGATGGCAGCTGCGGTAGCCGATAAGCTGTACCAGCTGCGGCGGGAGAAAGAGAATGCCATCACCTCAGCGCTTCTGTCCGAACAGAAATTCTCAGCTGAACTTGAGGAAAAAGTCCGACTCAGAACCGAAGAGCTGCGAAGTATCAACCACCACCTTACCGACACTGTAAAGGTCCGTGATACACTCTTTTCAGTCATTGCCCATGATCTGCGGGGGCCATTAAGTGTTCTCGCAGTCCTGACCGGAGAAATTAATGCAGGCAGGCTGAGCGTCAGCGATGAACTGCTGCGGGAGTTTCATAAAACATCCCAGGGAATGTATGAAACGCTCGAGGACCTGCTCTACTGGGCTTACTACCGCGATAAAAACGAATCGTATGCTGCTCTTCGCACTGTTACAAGTCTGAATTCTGTGATTATTAACTGTATCAATCAGGTAAGCCTGGCCGCTCACTCAAGAAACATCAGGATTGTTTTTGAACAGGAAAAAGAAAAAGACACTCCTGTAAAAGTTAACCGGGTTGCCGCTGCCATCATAATCCGCAACCTTCTTCTTAATGCGGTCAAGTTCACGGGTTCGGATGGTATAATCACTCTGAAAATCAGCCCTCAGAATACCGGTCTGGTTCGGATTTCAGTTACGGACACCGGTCCTGGTATGGAACCTGAAAAGGCAGATATGCTTTTCACCGGTCAGAAAGCAGCTGATACTCATAACAATCAGGCGGTCATCAGCGGAATAGGACTTCAGCTCTGCCGTGAGTTTATTCAGGCAGAAGGAACTTCCATCGGGGTCATCAGCACTCCCGGCAAAGGGAGTGAATTCTGGTTTACTCTGGAGGCCGCTACTTCCTCGGAACCGGATTCACAATCGGGTCCCTTACTTCCGGAAGCTTCGTCTGATCAGTAAGTTTTGAATAATGATCTGAAAGTGCAGCTTTTTCTTCGTCGCTTATGCTGAGCCTTGCAATAACAGCCATCGGATTCCGGTTCAGCTTGTACATAATATAGATATAATTTTTCCTGTCCTCAGCATTTGCTTCAGGCCTTACAAGCAGTTTTTCAAGGCTGATCCTTGCTTTATCAAACTCCCCGTATCTTACACGCAGAGCAGCATTCACTCTCAGAGCATCCGCATCTCCCCGTTTTATCAGATCTTCCGAGAGCTGAACCATCAGCTCTTCTCGATTCACAGAGGCAGCAAGATTCATATATTCTTTAATAAAATCATCAGAATTAATTCCGTAATAACGGGCTTCATAAAAATCTTTCAGCGCGAGTTCAGCATTTTTCTGTTTTTTATAAATCAGGCCCCTCAGGAAAAATGCTTCACCGAAATTCGGTTTGTAATTCACTGCCAGGTTCGCATAAGTTAATGCGTCAGGAAGATTCCCTGTGCGGTACAGAGCATTTGCAAGATTATTCACATAAAACGGATTGTAAGGACTTGCTCCGACTGCTTTGCGAAGAGCCGCTTCTGCCTCCTTAAAACGATCCGCATCGATAAAAATGAGTCCTTTCAGATTCCATGATCTGTCGAAATCAGGATTATATTTAAAAGACTGTTCGATACTCTGCAGTGCTTCCAGCCTGTTCCCTGCATTGTAAGCCATAACTGCCTCGAAATAATGCCTTTCCGCTGTGTCTGGATAGCCTGATCGCATGTTGTTCATAAGCCCTGGGATCTGTAAAGACCATGTAAGCCTGAAGGCATCAGAGAGAGTGCCTGTCAGGTCACGAAGCGAAGATCTTTTTTCAGCCGCCTCAAGCTCTTTTTCAGAGAAGATTTTTTCAGGACTTCTGGGCCATTCCGGCTCAGCAGGAGCTGGTTCCGCTGCAGGAATCTCTTCCGCAGCCGCAGGGAGTTTTTCTTCTGCTGAAAGATAGCTTACTGAGCAGACCCATACTAAAGGCATAAGAATGCTGATTAACAGCGATTGAGACCGGTGTCGGTTTACTTTATTTCGCATGATTTTTAATAATTAAACTCCGTTTATAAACCCTGAAGCCGGGCCTGAAGATAGGCTTCTTTTGTGCCAAGATCGGTCATATCACCTTTGAACAGGAAGCCGTGCAGTGTGTTTTCTTCAGACTGCAGTTTCCAAAGAGGCCCAAGCTCTGCTCTTTCGCCGGTTTTCAGACCCAACAGTGAATCGGGGTGCAGAATCGCGCAACCAATATAATAATAAGCTTTCTGGCCGGCTGAGGGAAGTCTCTGATCAGATTTCGGAACCATTTTTAAAATTCCAGGCTGTTCATTTTCATTTTCAAATGTAAACCAGGATTCATTCATACCCGAAGGCAGCTCTTTCAGTGCCAGCAATGATTTCCAGATCCGGCTGTCCAGCGCCTTAATGAGTTCAGACGGATGATCTTCTGCGCTTGCCGCAAGATGACTATCGGGATTCAGAACTACAATCGGCTTACCTGGGTCCCGATACAGATGCATGCCGCTTCTGATGCCGCCGGCTGTACCAAGAATATCGGTTTCCCGGGATACATTAATATGTATCCCTTTGTTCGCATAAGACCAGTTCTGAAGAAATTCCTGGATTATATCGGGCTTATAGTGGGTATTCACTGTAATATCGTTTATACCCCAGTCCCGCATCAGATCCAGGCTGTATTCCAGGAGAGGACGACCTTTGTACGGCAGCATTGGTTTTGGAAGATCGGCAGTCAGTTCCTGCATCCTTGTACCAAGCCCGGCCGCCAGAATAAACCCGTTCATATCAGTTCTCGGTCCTGCTCAGGTCTGCCTGGATTTTCAGAATCAGAGCAGAATTGAGCCCTCTGCGGAATGAATCCAGAGTTTCGGAAAACTGCTTAAGGTTTACCTCAGTTTCTCCGGTCCGGATTATTCCGCCGCTTTGAAGCAGATCTGAAAGAAGTTTGAGAGCGAGCATCGTATTGGTGAGCGATTCCAGATATTTCTCCATGCCCTTTTCAAAACTTAAAAATATAAATGAACCCGTTACCTTCAGCATTCGCTGTGTCAGCTGCAGTATCAGTATATCGAGGAATTCCTGGAAGCTCTTTAACCGGCCGGATTCCTGAAAAATTTCTTTTTCATCGGCTGTTCCTTTATAGTCTTTCAGTGTAAGGATTCCTGAGGCAACTGCCCTGGAAAAGTAGGTTTTTATTATAAAATCCCGCTCATCCATTCCAAGCAGAGTGTATGCATCGAATATAAGACTTACCAGGTCATAAACCGGCAGACCCATTCGTGCATCCTGGTAGTCAATCATATTCACAGTCAGGTCGGGTGCGCTGCTCAGAATCCGAAACCGTTCCAGGGCTGGTTTTATGGTAAACCCAACCATATCAGTGAAATCAGAATTTTCTGCAAATTCCGTTAATTGGGCGGATCGAAAAAGAATGTTCCTGGAATGGTAATCCCGGTGTGTGAAAACCGGCTTCATTTCCAGCAGAGAGGACGAATGAGAAACATTGTGAAGCAGACTGTCCAAAGAAATGCAGACCGTATCAGCCATCTTTTCAAAGGATGACGTCCAGATCTGGTACAGCAGAGAATCGCCCATATTCAGGCGGATTCTTTCTTTTAAAAAATCCAGTTCCCAGCGGAGCTTTGCATAATCAAAGGACCTTTTTCTGACTATCTCCGGCGGTTCGGCAGCATGCAGCCGGACCAGATTGCTCACAGATCGGAAATACAGGGCAGTCCGAAGGTACATATGCCTTCCGAATTCAGCCACCATTTCCGGAGTTGCGGTCTGATCAAAACCCTGAATTCCCTTTTTTCTGATATCGGACATTGCCTGATTATACAGGGCCAGATCCAGATCTCCGCCATCAGATATCAGAATCATACCCTCCTTCGGCAGAGATGCCAGAATCCTCGGGGCATCGATTCCGGATTCGGAAAGCACTTTGGTTAAAGAAATAAAATCATGCTCTGCATCGCCGGAAAAGGGCAGATCCTGACAGAAAATGACTGACTGTTCCCCTGAGGATGTCAGTATTCTGTAGTATTTCCTGCTGGAAGCTTCTGCCGGAATCGCGTGGATTTTGATACTGCCGGAGGAAATTCCGGCAGATTCCAGCAGAGGCTTCAGTGTTTCCGGTGAAGGAGGAATCGATTCAGGACTGAAGGTCATGGATCATATTGCCCATTCTCTCAAGGCCTTTGCGTATACTTTCTTCATCCATTGCATAAGAGATACGAAGAGCTCCGTCATCACCAAATGCGATTCCAGGAACAGCCGCCACGTCATAGTGATCCAGCAAATGTGTGCAGAAAACCCGGGAGTCAGAAGAATCGCCTTTTTCCCTTTTCAGCTGAACGAACTTAGGCAGTTTATAAACCTCGGAAATATCAGGAAAAATATAAAAAGCGCCTTTGGGCTGGATGGTTTTAACCCCTGGCATTGCAGAAAGCATTCTGTATGCGAGATCTCTTCTTGCCTGAAAAGCAACCCGCATTGTTTCCACAACGGACTGGTTTTCCATCAGAGCTGCCACCGCCGCTGCCTGAGAGATGGAACATGCATTAGAGGTTGACTGCCCCTGCATTGTTTCCATATTTTCAATGATATAAGCAGGTCCGGCACCATACCCAATCCGCCAGCCGGTCATGCTGTAAGCCTTACTTACACCGTTTACAATAAAGGCGCGGTCTTTGAATTCCGGAAAAAGGGTAATCAGATTATTAAACTTCAGTCCATCGTAAAGAATATGTTCGTAAATATCATCAGTTACAATCAGGATTTCCGGATTCTGCTTCAGAACATCCCCAAGAGCCCGCAGTGCCGCATCGTCATAAGCGGCCCCGGTTGGATTGGAGGGGCTGTTCAGGATGATTGCCCGTGTTTTTGGAGTGATTGCTTTTTTCAGTTTTTCGGGGGTCAGAAGATATCCTTCTTCAATAGTGGTTTCCACAACCACCGGCACTCCTTCTGCGATTCTGACCAGATCGATATAACTTACCCAGTATGGCGCTGTAATAATCACTTCATCGCCCGGGTTCAGGACTGCCAGAAACAGATTAAAAAGAACCTGCTTTCCGCCGTTTCCAACAGTAACTTCTTTGGCAGAGTATTCGATTCCGTTTTCCCTTTTGAATTTCTCAGCCACTGCTTTTTTCAGTAAAGGGGTTCCCCCGACCGCGGTATACTTGGTCTGACCTTCTTCGATTGCTTTTACTGCGGCTTTTTTTATGTGATCCGGTGTATCAAAATCCGGCTCTCCGGCTCCGAATCCGATGATATCTCTGCCTTCCGCACGCAGTTCACGGGCACGGGCAGTAATTGCTAAGGTTGGGGATGGCTGAATAACATCCAGACGGTTGGCTTGAAATTTCATAGGCGGCACCTCAGAGGGGTGAATTTATTTTTAGCAGATTTTTCGCATGGCCTTCTTCTGAACAGTTTTTTACGCAAAAAGACGGCACAGATACTGCAAAAAATATCATTGACGAGTGGCCCTGTCAGCAGGACCGGTCGGGAGTGACTGCACTTTCAAAGGTGAAAAGCTATTTGGAAAATGGCAGGAAGTCAGCTCTTTCCCGGATATAAAGGTCCAGATAGTCGATTCATTTCCGGATATTAAAATTCAGTATGTATCGTCTTTTCCAGGGGTGAACTGAATCCCATTTTTGATCCCGGTATTCATCGGCCAGAAAACTGTAGATTTTCTCGAATTCTGAACCGGTCCAGAATTAATAAAGCAACCAGAGATGCTTTCAAATTCAGCTTCATCTGAGGGGTGATTTTTTTTTCGACAGGATCAATGTAAGGGCGGAATGCAAGGTAAACGCTGTTCCCATTGAAATCGCCTGCCATAAACGCAAAGATCCCGAAAATACTCAGAAAAAACGGTTCGGTCAGATTTTCCTGGAATACTTTAAAATCAAAAATGGTTACGGAAATAAAAATGAATACCAAATACACCGGCAGCAGTATAGCAGAGACGCCGATATAAATGGTAATTCTGACAATTTATTTAAGATTCAAAGTTTCCCTTCTTTAACAAAAACCCCTGCAAAGACTCCGTTGACTTCAAGGAATAGCTTTTTTGCTGCACCTCCGTTCACGGTGTAATCTGCTTTTCCGAAAGATAAAACAGTTTCATTGGGCAGAGTCAGACCTGCAAAGGCAGCTGATGCTTTCACCTGGATGTTCAATGACGGATCAATAATTATCTCTGTTCCACCGAAGACAGTGTTAAGGGTTAAAAACTCAAGTTCAGCCGGTATGCTGTCCTGTGTAATATGAATCACTGATTTTGCAAAAATCGTACTGAATTCGGAATTCTTTTTCCCTGTCGGGAATTGTCTGATTTCCCGCTCCTGGAACATGACTGTTTCATCATTTGAAATTCCGGTAAAAACCGGCTTACCAAGCAGGATCTGGATCCCTGCAAAAACAATCAGAAAGCCAATCAGTAATCTGAAAACCGGTATGTCAATATTGAGAATATGCCTTAGAATCATGCTGATTCCGAAAATAATGAGGACAGATCCCCAGAAAATTCCACTGAAAAAAAAGTCCATTTTCACAACTCCCTCCGGCGGACACCGGTTTTACCGGCAGCCAAAGATATTTCTTCAGTGATATTCTTATGTGAGGCACATATTTTTTCAATATGTTTTTATGAATCCCTCCCGGAATAGTGAGAGGGATCCGGGCTTAAGAGGCAGTCTTATTTACGGTCGAGCTTACCAAGTGTGGAATCGAGGCTTTTTTTCATTTTATCGATGGCACCATGGATTGCTGCATCGAGAGTACCTGCCTGGTGACTGACTGCATTCGGATCGCGTCCGGCAAGACGTGCTTCAATAGTGCACTTTTTGTCATCGTCGCTTTTATTGTGGCTGTTTGTCTCGGCAAGATATACTTCAAATCTTGTTACCCGGTCAGCAAAGCGGGCCAGCTTTTCTTTGATTTCAGTTTCGACGTATTTGGCAAAGCGTTCTTTCCCTTCAATATGATTATCGGTGTTCACCTGAATCTGCATTTCATAACTCCGGAAGTTCTTTTCTGTAGTATGTCATTTTAAAAAACAGCCTTTATCCCGTCAGCTTTAATATTTTAACGACCTGCAGCATACGAGTTAAAAGCATGGAAAAAATGAAGTCTTATTATGATGCATCCCGCTCCGGAGCAAAAAAATCAACCGGCAGAAAATTTTCCTCTGAGAAAGGGGGAGGAAGGGAAGCCGGACTTCGGTTCCGGCTGTTTATTGATTCCCCCTCCCGACTGGAAAATCCGGATTATGTCTTTCCCATGGTGGCAAGGACTCTGATGAACTTTGAACCCTTACTGGAATCCGAGCTGAAAGCTTTGGGAGCTTCTTTCGTTAAAACTGAAAAGAGGGCCGTTACCTTTAAAGGCAGTCTCAGAACTCTGTACAGGGCCAATTACGAACTACGGACTGCCGTTTCCGTTCTGATTCCCATCGCTGAATTTCCTGCTTTCACCGACACAGATCTTTATAAAAATGCCGGTAAAATTCCCTGGGAAGAATGGATCCGCCCGGAATACACTTTCGCAATCAGCTCAGATGTTTCTTCCCGCACCATTACGCATTCTCAGTTTGCCTCGCAGCGTCTGAAAGATGCCATTGCAGACAGATTCCGGGAGAAGACCGGTTCCCGTCCTTCGGTGGATCTCGAGAAACCTGATGTACGCATCCGCCTTCTTATTGGGAACAACAAAGGAACAGTCTACCTTGACACTTCAGGCGATCCTCTTTCGCATCGGGGTTACCGGACTCAGTCTGGCGAAGCCCCCCTCTCCGAAGTTCTGGCAGCAGGTATGCTTCTGATGGCAGGATTCAGCGGAAACGAGACCTTACTGGATCCCATGTGCGGCTCAGGTACTCTCCCCATCGAAGCTGCCTACATTGCCGGAAATATTCCGGCTGCCTATGTTCGGGAAGACTTCGGCTTTTTCCGGATTCCGCATTTTAACAGAAAAGTCTGGGACAGTGTAAAAAATACAGCCATGAAGAACATCCGTTTTCGCAGAAAAACAGATAAAGATGATCTGCTCCCGCATCCTATTGAGAGAAAAGCCGACAGCCGGCTGCTGATTCAGGGGTCTGATTCGGATTCCGGAATTCTGAAAATCGCTAAAAACAATGCTGAACGGGCAATGGTTTCGGATCTCATCCGCTGGAAGAACGAAGATTTCTTTGATCTGGAGCCGCCACCGGCTGAGGAGCCTGGCAAAGCAATAGGAATCTGCAATCCTCCCTACGGCGAACGAATGGTTCTGCAGGATCCAGACGCATTCTATGATTCTATGGGGGATCGTTTAAAAAACTACTGGTTAAATTATGATTTCTGGATTATTACCTCAGACCGGGAGGCCCTTAAAAAGATGGGGCTTAGAGGTGACAAGAAAACAGATCTTATGAATGCAGCCATTGAATGCCGTTTCCAGCGCTACCAGATCTACAAAGGCAGCCGAGAGGGGTAGGCGGACTGTCGAGGCGCGGTGGGCGGGGTGAATATATTGCAACTCCTAAATATTTCGGAGGAGAGGGCGGGAAATGGCCTCCAGCAGCACAGCGGGTAACCTGTAGTTATGCGAAGTGGCCCTTACGATCTGATTACAGATTCTTGAATTCTCGTAAAGTGTATAGATAATTTAAAAATAAACAAGTAAAAGCCGTAATCAGAAAGTGAAAAAGTTTTTTTGGGATCACTTTTTCCTTTGAAAAATTCTTCTAAGGGTAAACTTACAACAAAATCAAAAAAAGCTACATGATCCGAGTCAAGCTTGCCACCTTTAGGCAAAAAAAACATTTGAGTTATATATTGATTTTTCAATGCTTTGAAATGTGATTCAATCTGTTTGTCTTTAAATCCCTTACTTTGTAAAAGTTGCTCATAATTCGAAAGAGGGGCTATCGGAGCATAAAGAACTCTAGCGTCATGAAAGCGTTTATTTGTCGGATCTATATCACAAGAATTGGATAATATTATGGCTGAACCTGTCTTGTAATCTAATTGAGGAAGGTTAATAATAAAAGCATTGGGGAATCCATCCCCTTGAAGATAACTCTCATCAGTTACTAAACTGGTATAGATTCTTGAATCAATATTCTTGGGGAATTGCTTTAAATCCTCAATCAGATTTCGAACATTTGAGTCTGAAAGGTATTTTGGTAAATATAGCTTTATTTCTTCCCAGATATCCATATACAATATTTTAATTAAAACATATCAAGAAAATGCTTATTTAAGATTCCAGAAATTTCGGGATCAAGGGTTTCAGCATTATGCTTGAAATTCTCAACAAAATTAACAAATGTTTCAGCTGCTTTGTTTTTATTGAGGTCAGATTGAGATATCTTATAGGTTGATGAATTAAACTCTGGAAATGGAACAGTATAAGGCAAATTGGATCTATCATTTACTCCTCGTACTGTAGAAGCAATGCTTGGTCCAATAGGACTCAGTATGTGAGCTGATATAATAAACACAGAGGTAGATTTTAGTACACTAAAATTATCGCCTATTATTGATTTTTCCATAATTAATTCTCGTATACCGGGTTAAGTTTTTCTATATAATCAGTTTTTAATAAGTTAAAAAAAAGATTTTTTTCAATTTTATGGGCTTTATCTAAATTTCCCATTATTCCTAAAACATCGATAGAATCTGAAGAATCATAAAGCTTAATACAGTCAATATCAACAATTGAACCATTTCTTGCATCTGAACCTTGTGTATTTTGAGATACAGTTGCGTTTTCAAGAACCTGCAGTACTGTCTGAATATCATTGTCAAAATATTCCATTCTGATATTGTGAGACTTTGTTATCGATTGAAAGTTGGGAAATTCAATTTTCAAATTTGCATTCTCTAATATTTTCTGTTCAGGAAAGAAATTGATGTATCTTAGTCCAATTCGTTCGACTGACTTTATTACATCCAGTTTCAAGATTTTTTCCAACAACGACTTTATATTGCCCGAAAGGGATTCCCATCCAAGATAAGCACCTGGATTATTAAATGTTAAAACCCTGGGACCGATCTGAAGTAAAATATCATCATGCTGAATTCTATATAATGGAGCAAATGTGAGGGAGGGATCAGATTGCCTAATTGCCTCTGGAATTTGAAGAGCGTTCAGTGCTTCATATCCTGAAAACTCACCTCTTAAATTCCCGTAAATAGCACCAAACACAGCATCCCCGGGGATATTTGGAGAAAATCGTATTTCAATGATGGCTTCTAAAATAGTATCCGGTGTTATTTTTACAGGTATTTTCATAGAATGCCAAGGATTTTGTTTACATTAAAAAAAACAAGAACAGATAAGAATGCCAATAGGTAAAGTCAATCAAATTAATGTGACATGATTCACATGGACCTAAACATCTGTCTGAATTTTTTAGGCCATAATGCGTAACTATTTATATACACATTGCGCTTTATAAGGACTATGTCAACAAATTATCCGTTTAAGGCCCAAAATATTCTCAAAATATATCTTATTAATCGAACCTATAAGCAATCATTTCGTGAAATAAACCGAAATGCATCGGAATTTTTCAGAATTTTCCGGAAAAAGTTTTCAAATCCACTGGGTCTTGCCTTGATGAAAGGTTATCCTTGCCGCCCCGGTCTGCGCAGTTTTTCCCAATATAATCTTAGCACCAAGCTGCGACGTTTCTGCTTGACGGCCAGATTTTTTTGTGATACATGGCAAAAATCCGCCGGTTTCGGGGCAGGAAAAGCTCAATGAGTTCCGGTCCCTCCGCCAAAGGGCCGTCCCACCCACTGGGGGAAAAATCTGTCCTGAGTAGTGGGAAATCGGCTTGACTCCAGTTTTGTTTTCTGTTATTTAGAGTCTATGAAACAGGAGACTTTGAAAAATATTAAAGCAATGTCGCGAAAGGATCTTAAAATCCCTTCGGTTAAAGTGATTAAAAGTAAAAAAATTTACAGCCGCAAAGGCCGCTCCGCATACGGTCGGTGGGATGCCGACCGTCATCAGGCCGCTTAATCGGATTCAGTGATGTCCGATATTCTGGTCATGCTCTGCCTTCTCCAGAGTCTTTGAGTCTTCTTCCGAAAGTCGGAAATAGCCTTCCACCCATTCCCGGAATCTGTCCACATAACCAAAAATGGCCGGCACTACCACCAGTGTAATCAGGGTCGATACAATCAGACCCCCGATAATCGCAATCCCCATAGCGGTTCTTGATTTTGAAGCTTCGTTCAGTCCTATGGCAATCGGAATCATGCCTGCAATCATTGCAATGGATGTCATAAGAATCGGCCTGAGTCGGACAATACCGGCTTTATAGACCGCCTCATCCCGGCTCATCCCGGACCGTATGCCTTCCATTGCGAAATCCACAAGCAGGATCGAATTTTTTGTAACCAGACCCATCAGCAGAATCAGACCAATCATACTGAATATGTTCAGCATTTCGCCTGTGAACGCAAGAGCAAAGAAAGCACCGGAGATTGCCCAGGGTATGGCTGCCAGAATCGTAATCGGTGTAATAAACGATTCATATAGCGATGCGAGAACAAGATAAATGAAAAGGAAAGCCATCCCGAAACCGATCAGTATGTTCTCCTGGAGTTCCTTTAAATCCTCAGACTGACCTATAAAAGAATAAGATATGCCGACAGGAGGCGGGAGCTCTTCTGCTAAAATTTTCTTAGCCTTTTCTGTAGCATCTCCGATTGCTCCGCCTGTGGCAAGATTCGCCCGGATTACAATGACCCGGGATCGGTCCTGCCGGTCTATTTTCAGGGGACCGGTCGCCATTTTACCTTCAGATATATAGCTCAGAGGAATCATCTTAGCCATCGGACTCGTATTCGGTATTCTCGTTTCCCTGTATGAGGCACGCAGATTTCGCTGCTCCGGTCTCAGTCTCATCCTTACGTCGTATTCCAGACCATTTTTATAATATTTAGCAACTTCTCCTCCGTTCACATGCAGACGCAGCTCATATCCTGCAAGTCCCGGGGCCACGCCGACAGACTGCATTTTTACAGGATCCATAATTACCTGAAATTCAGGTTTTCCCGACTGATAATCTGTATCCACATCGGTAAGGTCCTCAATAGATCTGAGTTTCTCGATAACCTGCCGGGCATACACTTCAAGCTCTTCCAGATTATCTCCTTTAATGAGAAGATTCAGCGGATACTGTGTTCCACCTCCTACGAGGCTTATATCATTCACGGAAGGGCGCGCATCCTCAAACTGCTTCATCAGTTCCCGGATCTGATCTTTCACTTCAGTTGTTGACCTGTTCCGTTGGGCAGATTCAACCAGCATAACGGTAAGGATTGCCTGATTGGAATCTCCGTATTCTGATCCGGCTACTGTGCTTATTTTATCAATCTCCGGGACTTCGGCGATGATCGCATTGCGAATCTTCGCAGCTACAGTTTCCGTACCGTGAACACTGGTTCCCGGATCGAGTTTTATACTTACCTGAAATTCTCCGAAGTCGTTAGGCGGCATAAAGGTATTTTTTACAAATTTAAGAGACACAACCGAAGCTAAAAAAAACAGAACAGTGGCCAGCAGAACAATTAACGGTCTTTTCAGGGTGAACCGGATAATATAACCGTAAATATTTTCCAGCATTGTCTGAAACTGGTCAAAAAGACGAATCAGTATATTCGGTTTGTGATTTACTTTTCCTGCGAAATAAGCAGAAAGAAAGGGAGCAACAGTCATCGCATCGAATAACGATACAAGCATTGCAAATACAACAGTGAATCCCAGCTGTCTCAGAAACTGGCCTACAATCCCACCCAGAAATCCCACCGGCAGAAATACCGCGATCACCGTTGCGGTTGTGGCTATCACCGCCAGGGCAACTTCCATGGTACCAGTTATGGATGCCTGAACCGGGTTCATACCCTCCTCCATTTTCCGGTAAATGTTCTCGCGGACTACAATAGCATCATCCACAAGAAGGCCCACCGAAAGGGAAAGAGCCAGCAGAGAGATTATATTTATTGTGAAACCCATCAGCGCCATAAGTATAAACGCACCCAGAAGTGAATTCGGTATTGCAAGTCCGGTGATAATAGTTGACCTTACATTTCCTAAAAAGAAGTAAACTACCAGCACAGTCAGTATAATTCCAACAATTATAGATTCTGTAACATCCGCCACATTCGCCCGGATTGGTTTGGCGCCGTCACGGATCATTGTCAGCCTTGGATTCCCGCTGAATCCGGATACCTCCTCGTTAATTCTGGAGAGTCGTTCGAGTGCTGAATCGACTATTTCAACCGTGTTGGATCCGGATTGTTTATAAATCTGAAGAAAAAGTGCGGGCCTGGTTTCGCGCGGTATTTCTTTAGGATCCTGACCGCTCTGCCCGAAGTGCGACAGAAATCCGCTTTCCTTTTTTTTTTGTTTTTGGGTCGGTCCATAAAGACTGGCGATTGTAGTAACGTCCTCGGTACCGTCAAAAACGCGGCCGATATCTTTTACTTTAATTGCATTCCCGATATCCCCGGCGAAAATTACAGCGGCGCTTTCTATCTGACTGATGGACTCAAACCGGCCCACAGCCCGGAAAGCGGTTTCGCTGTCGCCGGATTCAAATTTACCGACAGGTATATTTGCCCCGTAATTTTTAAGAGCATTTGCCACAGCAAGAGCCGGAAGATCCAGAGCATTCAGTTTATTACGGTCCAGCTCTATCTGAATTTCGCGTCTGGTTCCCCCGAGTATTTTAACCGCGCCTACACCGGGCAGCTGCTCGAATCGTGGTTTGATTTTTTCTTTGGCAAGGTCATACATTTCGGCCGGGGGTAAATCCGCTGTAAGGGAAATTTCCAGAATGGGCTGGTCGGCGGGGTCAATCCTCTGAATCAGTGGCTCCTCCACTTCATCAGGAAGCCTCGGCATTGATTTGGAAACCCGCGTGCGTACCTCCTGCTCCGCCCATTTAATATCGGTACTAAGATAAAATTCTGCTACTACGACCGAATACCCTTCCTGACTGATAGACCGGATCCGCTTCAGACCTGATATGGACGCCAGTTCTTCTTCAAGAATACGGGAGACTAAATTTTCAATTTCTTCCGGTCCTGCGCCTGGGTAGATTGTGTTTACAACCACAACCGGGATATTTACGTCCGGGAAAATATCCACTCCCAGGCTTCTCATGGATGCAATTCCGGTAAAAACGGACAGTAAGACTATACTTGTAATTAAAACGGGCCGACGAATAGAAAACGAGGCTATGTTCATAGCCTGAAAAAAGATCAGTCGGCTGACTGATCAACCATTTCTGTATTTTTACAGGACAAAATTACGATTTTTTACAATCTTATTGCCGTTTAATACGTTTATGTCTCATTCAAAAATGAGTCTATTTTTATTCTTTAATAATAACCAGGCTTTCCTTGGGATAACAGATCAATCTCGGTTCACAGGGTGGCTTCAGATATTCACAGATGGCAAAAGGCAGCTCCGGATCTTCGGAAAATCTTCCGCTTTCAGACTTAACCCTTCCTGCCGGTCTGTCAGTGCATTCTGAATCGGAGAATCCACGGACTATCATCAGGAAGTAGGAATTGATTTTATGTTTTACAAGACTTCCGGTTTTCATTTAATCCTCTTTAACCAGGCTGTGAAAATACTGAAGGGTCAGAATTTCAGCCCCGGCGGACAATACCATACTGAATGCGGCTGCCTTCAGGCCGTCAATGCGAAAACTGTGGAGTATAAAAAGAGATCCCACAAGAATGGATACATTTACTACTGTTGCCAGATTTACAGCTCTCGTAAATTTTTTTTTAATAAGAACTCCTCTTAGCCAAAGACTGAATCCGGATACTAAAGGCAATGGCAGAAATAAATAAAGAAAGCTGCTTACCTGATTATGAACTGCTTCAGGAACGCTTTGAATTCGCGTCAGATAAAAATCCAGCAGAGGCGAGAATATCAGAACCCCCAGGAGTGTGGTAAATCCAAGCGATAAAATAAATGCAAATCTTTTAATTACCGCTTTGTCCTGTTCTGAATAAACTGATATCACAACTTCCGGATACGCCATCGCCCCGGCCCGGCTTACCAGGATCAGCTGAAAAATCACTGGCCAGGATGCCAGATTCAGCAGAGGTTCTTCGCTTCGAATTAGGAGCGCGTTTATTATGGGCTGCGATGTAAGCATAATCATACTTGTCAATGCAAGAGGAGCATGGAAGTTCCATAATGATAAATAGGAAATCTGGTCTGCTGTAATAGGAAGCTTTCTGGATTTTATTTCGGCTTTATGCGGCAGAACTGCAAGACCTGTATACAGTGCTTCTGCTGTCACTCCGCTCATGAGTCCCCACGCAGCAGCCTCAATTCCGGTTAAATCTGAAAACTGCATAAGAAAGCCCGCTGTTCCTCCGGTAAATATAAGGCGCAGAATAGTCCCTGCAGCAATTTTACCTGTATTTCCGGTACTGATTAAAATTCCCTGCAGAAATCGTCGGTAAGCGATGGCAGCAGTCCAGAAGATCAGAATACACAGGCCGGTTTTTACCCGTGAGGCAGCGGCTTCAGGGGTTTTCAGAATACCCTCCAGCAGATAATCGGCAGCAGGTGTGCAGGAAACGCCAATCATAATAACCGTAAGAACGAAAGTGAGTATATAATTAAAATTGCGAACTTTGTAATAGGAGGATCGATCCCTGATCAAAGCGGTTGCAGTGGAAAGAATACTGATGATGGGAGCTTCTATGAAAATGGCAATAGCCAGAACCAGACTGAAGGCAGCCAGGTTTTCGGACGGGTTTTCCATCCGGTTAATGAACGCGGTTACCAGCGGCCCTTCAAAGGTCATCAGCAGCCAGCTGGTAAACAGGGGAAACCAAAGTCTGGCAATTGCTGAAATCGTCATACATAGCCAGATTTTTTTCGGACTATTCCTGTGAAAATCAGTATTTGGGCATATCGGGGTTTACTATGGCTGCCCAGGCATTAATCCCCCCCTTCAGATTTTTCAGATTCGTGTATCCGTATTTTTTCTGAATTTCGTCAATTGCCTGAGCACTTCTGATGCCAAGTCTGCAGTAAAAGATTACCGGAATATCTTTGCGTATCCGGTTCAGACTTTCGCTTACAGTCTTCAGTGGAATCAGGTCAGCCTGGGGCAGCGAATTAATTGCAAATTCATAAGGTTCCCTTACATCGACGATCTGGATTGCGTCTTTCTGATTCAGGAGCACCGCCAGGTCAGCAGCTTCGATTTCGTGAACTTCTGTTTCGTAAGAATGAGGAGCAGAATTCAGTCCGCAGAAAACTTCATAATCAATGAGTTCTGTGATGGTCGGATTCTGTCCGTTCAGAGGATTCGCCGGATTTTTTCTTACTTTAAGAATCCGCGTTTCAAAATTCAGTGCATCAAATAAAAACAGTCTTCCGCTTAAAGGCTCCCCGATACCGGTAATCACCTTAATGACCTCATTTGCCTGCATCGACCCGATAATCCCGGGAAGCACACCGATCACTCCTCCTTCTGCGCAGCTGGGTACCAGTTCCGGCGGAGGTGGTTCCGGATAAAGGTCACGGTAATTCGGTCCCCGTTCCCCGTTCGGACCGGGCAGATTAAAAACCGACACCTGGCCGTCAAAACGGTAAATTGAGGCATAAACATTTATCTTTCCGCTGAGTACACAGGCGTCATTTACCAGATATCTTGTGGCAAAGTTGTCAGTCCCGTCGGCAGCTACATCAAAATCCTTCAGAATGCGCATGGCATTTTCTGAGGTAAACCTCTCCTCGAATACCGATACTTCAATATGCGGGTTCAGGTCCAGAATGCGCTTTCTGGCAGTGGCTGCTTTTGACAAACCGACATCCGATACACCAAAAAGTACCTGCCGCTGCAGATTTGTTACGTCTATAGTATCAAAATCCACAATGCCGATATGGCCAACCCCTGCTGCAGCAAGGTAAAGCAGCAGAGGACTCCCCAGCCCGCCGGAGCCTATCACGAGAACCGAGGCCTCTTTCAGCTTTTTCTGCCCCTCAATATTAAATTCAGGCAGGATGAGGTGCCTGCTGTACCTTTCGATTTCCGCTTTTGAAAACTTATTCTCCTGGTCCTTCATGGGGCTGTTTATCTCCCTCCGGCTATTGCCGGTACTATGCTGAGCACTGATGTGTCTGTAACAGGGGTTTCCATACCATTCAGGTGCCTGATATCTTCATCTTCGAGATAGACTACCACAAATGTTTTTAATGAACCATCGTTGTGAAAAATCTGCTCCCTGATTTCCGGATGCATGGAGGCCAGATTGTTCAGGCATTCGCCTGCGGTGGATCCTTCGGTTATCAGATTCGCCTGATTCCCTGTAAATGGTCTGAGAGGTGTTGGTATCAGAATTTTAGCCATGAGTTATTTCCATCCTTTCATATTCAAATTGATTTGATTCATTCAGCAGAGAAGACGTTAAATCTGCAATTCCCTTTTTACTTACCGAAATTATTAAATAAGAAAAAACGGGAAGAGCCCGCATCCGGTCATACTCTGAAGGACTGGCCGGATGATCAGGATGAGAATGATAAATGCCTAGTAAATCCAGGTTGTTTTCCGCTGCATATTTTTCAGCTTTCAGATAATCAGCCGGTGCAATGTGATATTCTTTTTCCCGGTTCTCGGGACTTGTATTGTTTACAGGCTGAATATCAGTTACTGTTTTGATCAGCTGGGTTTCAGAAGATTCAGTTTTTCCAAAAAGGAATCCGCAGCATTCCTCAGGATACTTCTGCAGGGCATTCTGCTTTATACTGTTAAAATTGCTTTCAGTAATTATTATCATTTTTTTACTCCGGCAGCTGACTGATCAGCGTACTGCACCGGGATCCATCATCCGGAAATATTGAGACAATGTGGTAATTCATGGATTCACTGCGACCTTCGTTATCCTCAATTATTTTTTCTGCTGTTTTCAGAGCGCCCTGAAGATTTGAGGTACCGGAAGGACTCAGCAGAATTCCCTGAGTCGCTGCAGTTTGCTTTATTAAGTCCAGAGATACCTGAGTATTAATATGGATCGTTTCATCATGCATGGCTGCATTATAAATATCCGGTACCGAGACGGACTCTAAATGCTTCCAGCCTTCTATTCCATGCATCGGACTGTCCGGCTGCAGGGCAATGATTCTGACTTCAGGCTTTGATTCCCTGAGTTTTTTTGCATTTCCCATAAGAGTTCCGCTGGTTCCTATTCCTGCTACGAAATGCGTTATTTCAGGAACTGCATCCAGTATTTCTGCCGCTGTGCCGTAGTAATGGGCAGCAATGTTTTCCGGATTTTTATACTGGTCTGTCCAGTAGTAATCTCCGCTTTGATTCATCTCTGCTGCTTTTTCTTCAGCTCCGTCAGTACCATCCAGACGCGATGTAAAGACAAGTCTGGCTCCGAATTTTTTAATGTACATCAGTCGCTCCGGACTTGCATTTTCCGGAATGCAGAGAGTAACCGGTATTCCGGCTGCTGCTCCGATTGCTGCCATTGCAATTCCCGTATTTCCACTGGTTGCCTCAAGCAGAGTGCTTTTTAGATTCAGGTTTCCATTATAGTCTGCAGCCGCTTTTTTCAGAATCTGCATTCTTTCAGGGTAGGATGGAATTTCATTTCCAATAACGAGGAAACCGGATTCACTGAGCATCTGGTATAAATACAGCGAAACCATTGAATAAGCGGCCCTGGCTTTTACACTTCCGGAGAATTGATTGTATTCAGCCTTAAACCAAAGATTAATATTAAGATTTTCCGGAACAGGTCTCTTTAGAAAATCTGCGACGGAGATTCTGACCAAAGGGGTTTTCCCAATTCTGGATTCTAAGGCAATGAATTTCTGCAGCAGATTCATTCTATTAGTAAATCTCTCTAATCGCGACCTGGCAAGTATTTATTCTCTGCTCAGTGTCTCTGGATATATTTTTGTTATTCTGGCAGATCCGGTCTGAAATTAATTATATATGGATTTCCGACACCCTGATACTCACTGATTCTTTCATTCCGCCGGATTTCCCATTCATCAGGAGGATCTTCCCTGTTCCATCGAACAAGCAACCTGTAATAATCATCATCAATTTTAACAGAATAGACTTGCATCATATAAAAGTAAGTTCTTGCGATATTCCCCCGGATTTCTGAAGGAGGCTGAACCCTGTCACCATTGAAATCCGTTATAAATCGGCAGCTCCCATACTGAGTAAAACCGGAAGTATCGGCTTCACTCACCCAGGCATCGTATCGGTAATTGGAACGGTCATTATTCAGTTCCCCGATAACAGGCTGCAGATTGTGCATATCGGCGGACGCCTTCCGGAAATACGGATCGGTTTTTTCGCAGCATTTTCGTCCTGGTTTACTGCATACAGGATGTCCTTCTTTCCAGCATGGAAGGTGGGCTCCCAGATTGTGCGCCGGCACTACATGCTCCCATTCCACCCGATCTGCCCTTTCATTCACTTTCCGGGATCTGTACCCGCAGCTATCCGGATCAATCAGATGCTTCTTTTTACCTCTGACCAATTCAGTTCTGTACCGGCACCCGCAGTAAAAAGTAACCTGCTTTTCTTCGTGTATTTGAAATAGAATTTTTTTAGCCATCCGGAAGTTTTCCGGAGTATTCGCAGTAACAGTATCTGAATCCGCAAAGCCCTGGCTGATATTATCAGCTGCTGTACAGCCAGAGGTAATCAGAATCAGGACAGCTACTGATAGCTTCAGATTTCTGAGTGCGAAGGAGACCATTAACAGCAATGATTTTACGGTTCAGATTGATTTTTCAACGATGATTTTTTTATCATTGAATTTTTCTTTAATGACCCGTCAGATCGGATATGGCCTGGATTTTTTATACGATTGTAAGTATTTATCTGATTATTTATGAACTCATCCTTTGGTACCGGATCCGAAGGAATTTTACAAAGCACTCAGCCCGTCGTACCTTCACTATTCTCTGGTGGGCAGCAGCTGCAACTCTCCACACTCCCCTTCTTCTGATGATATACTCCTCGGTCAACAGTCTGCGATTCCCTGCGATTGACGGCTGGAAAGAAGCAGCCTACAGTGTTTTTGCATCCTGGCTGCATCCCCTTTTATTTTCTTTTCCGGTTTATCTGGGAGGCTTGCTGATTCTTGCGATGATCAGCCTCATTGCGGAAGGAATTCTTTTTATTAAAAAGAGGATTCCTGAATCGGGGATTCCCTCGGTGGACCCGGCGAATCCATACAGCTCAGGGCATGTCACCAGCCAGACCCTTAGCAGGCGTCAGCTCCTGAGCCGGGCCTGGGATTTTTTTCCCTTTGTGCTGATGGGCAGTTCCTTAACAGCTATGGCAGCCGACCGGGATTCATTAAAGATTAATAAACTGATTCTGAAATATAAGAATCTCCCCTGGTTTGCTAACGGAATTAAGATTCTGCATATCTCCGATCTGCACACCGGCCATCTGATCCATTCCGGTAAGCTCAGTGAAATACTCAAGGCTTCCCGTAAACTGAAAGCAGACATTCTGATCACAACAGGTGATCTTATAGACAATAACAATGCTTATCTTCCGGATCTCGCAGAATTTCTTACTGAAGTAAGGAAAACCGTGAAATATGCCTTTGCTGTTTCCGGCAATCATGAATGGATCGATAACGGAGAAGAAGTCTATGAATCACTTCAGAGGGCCGGAATCAGATCTTTAAAGCATGAATCTGTTTATCTGCCTCCGTATGGAGTCAGTATAACCGGACTTGACTTTAGAAAAGAATATATGCGGGACCGTAAGCTTCGGCGCACGGATACCCTGCAAGCTTACACAAAGCTGCAGCCTAAGATCCGTGGATTCAACATAGTATTATCTCATTTTCCTGATTTATATTCCGATTTAAAAGCAAATAACCTCCTGAAGGGTACAGACCTTTTTCTGGCGGGACATACTCATGGGGGGCAGTTTGTAATTAAGAATCAGGATCACACCGGAAAAGGTGATTCCGGACCGGCGGCTTCAGTTCTTGAGTATTCCGGTGGTCTCTACAGGGAAGACAACAGCTTCCTGTATGTAAACAGAGGAGCCGGTCACTGGTATCCCCTGCGCGTTAACTGTCCCCGGGAAATTGCACTGATTACCCTTAAGCGTGCCGATAATAAAAAAGCGGGATACTGATCCGCAGCCGATGCAATCCATGAAAAAATTTCTCAGATTACTGTTATCTCTTTTTTTATCTTTAACTGTAGCCGCCTCCTGTGTAACCGAGGAACCCAGGCAGAAACCAGACCAACCGGAGATCACTGAAACCCACCAATGGACTTTATCTGACTTCGCTATTCGTCCTCTCTGGGATGATAGAGATACTTCTGTTCCGGTGATGTTTCCAGCCACACCGGAAACAGTTCCGCCACGGTTTATATTGTCAGAAAACCTTCCGGTGGGGGACCAGGGTTCCCAGGCATCCGGATCAGCATGGGCAGCAGGATTCACTGCCTTTACTTATCTTAACCGAAAGAAGACAGGAAATGCTGATTACATCTGTTCCCCTGCGTATATTTTTAACCAGCTGAACAGAGGAATTAACAGGATCATTGAAATCAGGGAAGCAGCGGACTTTCTGGTGCGGGAAGGCTGCGCTGACTTAAGCCTTATGCCTTACCGCGAATTCGATCATCTTTATACTCCCACGGTGGAAGCCAGACGAAATGCATCCCTGAACCGGCTGAGCGGATATGCCCGTGTCGATTATCTGGACATCAGTCAGATTCAGGGACATCTCCTTCTTGGGAACCCGCTGGTGATTCAGATCCGGGTCTATGACAACTTCCTGGAACTCAATTCAGAAGTCTGGGAATCTCCGGTAGGGCGTTTTCTGGGACGGCACAGTGTGGCGGTTATTGGCTATGACAACGACAAGGAACTGATTTACATTCACAATTCAGCCGGAGGCAAGTGGGGGAAAAACGGACGGGCCGCCATCCCCTACTCCTGGTTTCTGCGGCTGACAGAAAAAGCTTTTGTTTTTTACTGAGTCTGGTTTTTAATCAGAGCTCCATGCAGCCCTTCAGCTTTTCATAATTGCTGATTGCAGACTGGAGCATTTTTTCTCCTTCAGCAACCAGTTTTGTAACATCGGTAAAATGGAAGCGGTGTGCTTCCCTGTAAACCTTCTCCAGCAGAATTACGTTCCGGGCCAGAACAAACCCGCGTCCGAATCCCTCGTGGTTTAGATCGAGAACTGCATTGGTCATGACTCCGGTTTTATGCTCCACTGCCAGTGCAAGGGACTGAAGCATAAGCCGGATATTCATAAGAGTTCTTTGGTCCGGCTCGCCCATTAACGGGACCTCTGCCATCTGCTCCTTTGTTTTAATGTACTTGAGGGTTACAATTTCCTCATCCGACATCTTATCCCACGAATTCCACTGATCAATGGCCCGCAGCTGCTTTACCAGTGAAGTATAAAACAGTGAATCTGTATAATTACTCATGATCCGGTGCCTCCAGCCCTTCTTCCCTCGCAATAATCCTTTTTATCCAGGGCGGGGGATTTCCCTGGAGCATTGCCTGAAGCGCTTTCAGCTCATCTTCAATGGGCTTCGGTTCTTTTACTTTAATCGGGTGAATTCTTGCCTTAACTACTTTGGCTGCTGCAGTGGGACCGATCTCCTCACAGTACATGATACTGCAGTCCTTTATGGCATTGATTTTAGAAGCGATTTTATCCTCTTCTTCATCATGATCTTCCTGAGCTTCATTCACCTGAACCAGCTCAAAGCCGTCTCTGGTAACTGAATAAACTGCAAATTTCTTTGCCCATCCAAAATGGTCATTGATACTGATTCCGTCCTTGGTTGCAAATGCTACTTTCATAAGACCTCCTGCTGCGGACAGGTCCGCTGAATCAATCCTGTAAATCAGGTCATCTTACGCAAGGTCTTATGGCAAAAAAGGGGATTAAAAAGTAAAATTAGAATGCTTCTGAGTGCTGAAAAGTACATCAGTACGGTTTAAAAATTTACGTACCGATGTACCTTACGACATCTGTTTCCCGTGAAACGACATAATAAAATTACGTTCACATTAGCGATCCTGCATTCAATAAATCAGAACCAGTTTTTTATCAAGAGACCATTTTCCATTCACCTGAGTAAAATAGGTGAACGATTTCAGATTTACTCCTGAGTATTCATATCTGCAGAGACTCTGATTAGTTCCCTGTTTACGAATCCTTTCGAGAAGCTGGCCGGATGAATTGTAAGTATAGACTACCTCACTCAGGATTCCCTTATCCGGGCCGAAAACCTGAACAGCGCTAAGCTGTTTGTCATTGTAGATCAGGCTGAATCGGTCCGCGTTTTCACCGCTGATTTCCTCCCCACCGATAAGCATTCGGCCATCGTGACGGTAGCGCTGGGTGATGGATTTATTTCCGGCTTCATCGAAGTAATCAACCGCATAAAGCCAGTTTCCTTTGTATCTGTAGACCCTCCGGCCAAGGGCTTTGCCTGCTTTGTCGTAAAGCGTTTCGGTTTCAATGCGCTTTTCTTTATTGTAAGAGTATTCGGTAACGCCGGTATACTCCCCGGCTGCATCAAAATATTTTTCCTTCCGAAGCCTTCGGTCGGAATTATATTCAAAAACTGCCTTCTGTATGAGTTTTCCCTCCGGAGAAAAAACATGAAGTTCTTTCGGAAGCGCGGAAGCTGTACCCTGAACCAGTTCATCCGTATGGGACCATTTTCCAGGCTGATAAGGAAACAGATTTGCCGAAGGAATAATAAAAATCAAAAAAGTTAAAACGGTGATCCGGTTCCACCTGAGTCTGTTCGCAGATATTTTCATGAAGATGCCCTCAACTGTATCATCGGATTTGCATTTTAAAACATGACGAATTTTCATGGCGTTCATTATGGAACAGGAACATCAGAAAGGTTTTCAGACCAGTACAGCACCGGAGAAGGATTTATACCGTGACCTGAGAGAAAGAGACATAATACTGTCAGACGGAGCATTAAGATCCATCGCAGATACTTTTGATTATTCCGCTGTAAATTTGTATTACAACTTTCTCCACGATTTTAACCAGCGAGGGGGATTCTTCTCAGCCAGCGACTCGGAAAGAATTGCAGAAAGACATGTTCTGGAAAGTCTGCTCTACATTCTTAACCTGATTCGTTTAATTCCTGTTTCCCGTGAAACAACTATCCTCGATGCAGGGACCGGTCCTGGTTTACCCGGATTCCTCTTTGCCTGCCTGAAAGAGGTACCGCGTCTGTTTCTGCTGGATTCTTCCAGGCGCAGACTCTCCTTACTTGAGGATTTTGTTAAAGAATCCGAAAATCAAATCTGGAAACGTCAGATCAGGTTTTTATATGAACGGGCAGAGGAATCAAAGGGCCGCTATCATCTGATCACAGCCCGGGCAATGATCCCCTACCCTCACATTCTGGAACTTTTTACTCATCTGCAGGCCAAGGGAGATTATGTCGCATTATTCTCAGCTTCCTTAAAAAACAGTGAAGAAGAAAAGAAATACTTGTCACACCTGGGTTATACAATGGATAAGATAATGCCGGTAGAAGAACTTAGCTTTCTGGGTACCAGATCTCTCTCGGTTTTTAAAAAGACTAAGCCTGCAGATTCTGGATACCCCCGCGCATGGAAATATATAAAACAAGAGATGGATGTATGGGAAAAATAATCGCCGTAGCTAATCAGAAAGGCGGAGTTGGAAAAACAACCTCCGTGGTGAATCTTGCAGGGTATCTTGCCAGACTTGAAAAAAAAGTGCTGCTCGTGGATATCGATCCCCAGGGGAATGCATCCTCTGGTCTTGGACTCGATACCAATACTCTCGAGAAAACAATTTATCAGCTCCTTATCGGAGAATGCTCAGCCAATGAAATTATCAGAAATACCGAGCTGAACAACCTTCGCATCCTTCCGGCAAACGTTCATCTTTCCGGAACCGAAGTAGATCTGCTTTCTGAGGAACGTCGGGAGTACCGTCTCCGGGATGGCCTTGAGTCCCTGAAAAAGGAATATGACTTTATACTGATAGACTCGCCGCCCAACCTCGGGGTTCTTACTCTGAATGCTCTTTGTGCCGCGGATTCTGTAATCATCCCTCTGCAGACAGAATACTACGCTCTGGAGGGTCTTACTCAGCTTATGAAAGTAATCAGCCTTGTTCAGAATTCTCTGAACCCTTCTCTTACTTTAGAAGGGGTTTTATTAACAATGTATGACTCGCGTACATCCCTGGCAAATCAGGTAGTTGCAGATGTCAAAGCACATTTCAATGAGAAAGTTTACAATGCTGTGATACCACGGAACATCCGGCTCTCGGAAGCACCATCCTACGGAAAATATATAGGGGATTATGCTCCCGATTCCACCGGGGCAAAAGCATACGAAGAATTCGCCAGAGAGGTTATCAGCCGTGGTTAAGAAGACAGGTTTAGGCAGAGGACTTTCCAACCTGATTCCAGGGGGAGACAAACCCGCAGAAGGAATTACAATTGCTTCTAATCCGGATTACCAGGAAATCCCCCTGGATCTGATCGATCCGGATCCAAAACAGCCCCGGAAGAGGTTTAAGCAGGAAGAACTTAACGAACTGGAAGAAACTATTAAAAATGTAGGATTAATTGAACCAATAGTCGTAAGGAAAAAAGGAGACCGTTACCAGCTGATCTCCGGAGAACGCCGGTTCCGGGCATGCAGACAGGCAGGCTTCCGAAAGATCCCCGCAGTGATCAAGCAGGTAAATGACCTTCAGGCTCTCGAAATGGGAATCATCGAGAATATACAGCGCGAAGAACTGACTGCTATTGAAGAAGCAAAGGCCTATGATTACTGGATTCAGGAATCCGGCCTCAAACCGGCGGATATCGCTACCCGGGTTGGAAAGGACAGATCAACCGTAACGAATCTTATAAGGTTGCTGAAACTTCCTGATGAAGTTCTGAACTTAATTGAAGAGAAAAAACTTTCTGCCGGGCAGGCCCGTCCCCTGCTCGCTCTTGGGGAAAGGAAATCAATTATTACACTGGCAAATAAAATAGTAAATGAAGGCTGGAATGCACGCCGTGTGGAAGATGAGGTCAATGCGCTTCAGTCTGGTCTGACCTCGGCAAAGACTCCTAAATCGAAACCGGTTGATCCGAATATCCGGGCCCTGGAAGAAAAGATCAGAACCCGCTTCACTACTAAAATCGCAGTCTCACACGGATCCGGTGGTTCAGGTAAAATTGTTCTGAATTATGCCAACCTGAATGAACTGGACCGGATCCTGGAACTTATGGGAGTAAAATAATCAGTTTTGCTGTTTAATGTGCTCATGACTGTGCAGATGATCCATGCAGTACTCATAATCCCCTTCACACTGGGCACAGTACCTGAAATCCATTTCCGGGTCATCCGCTTCTGTTTTGCCGCATATATGGCATTTGTGGATAGTGACTGGTTTAGAAGCCACTGCCTTGAATTCCCTAAACCGCTGTCTGGAAACTGCTCCGGATTTTCTTTCTTTTAAAAATCTGGGACCGAAAAAAAGCAGGAAATTTCCGTAAGCAAAAAGCGGGGCAATAAAACCGGTGGGCGATCCGGTCTGAATAAGAATGGCCACTGGAGGATACAGGGCAAAGGCAGAAAGGATTACTGCCATTATCCACATTTTCATGGGTATTACAAAAAAGAAATAAATCTGCTCGTTCGGATTTATGTAAGCCAGAGCAAAGAACAGGCTCAGCTGAAGGAACCAGCCGTTAATATAGAGAGGAAAAAGTAACCCTCCCACCATAATCAGAAAGTATCCTGTATAAACATACCAGCTGTAGGCAGTGTTTCCCATCTCACCTTCGAGCCAGCTGCCGAAAGACCAGGTGATATACAAAGCCAGTGCAATAAAAATGGGATGCCCGTCCAGCCGGAAGGGGGCTATAACAATATCCAGATATCTTCCCTCGAAAACAGATTCAAGAGTCACTCTGCCGATATCAGGCTGCAGCACCGGCAGAAGAAGACTGGAGATGCCGTACATAACAACGAGAAGTATAGTTAAATTAGGGATTGCAAAATAAGAGAAGAACCGGATATTGTTTTTTACCATGACAGATTAACTGCACACTGCAGATTACGGTCAATACTAATTTCTATGGATCATCGCAGAGCTTTCGAAATAGACAGTAAACTTGCAGCTTTCCGGAACCAGGCCGGGTCCGGCAGAATTCCGTTCACGGTAAATGTTGATACGTTTCACCATGCTTACATGCAGTTCAGCGAATCATTCATCTGGCCTTCTGTAAATCTTTCGAAGGTTGATTATCCCGAAGCAGACCACATCACCGACCTTCTGCTGAAGTATACCCCTTCCTCGATTCAGAATTGCCAGATACTGCCGGACCCACGCTCAGGACGATACTCAAATCATCTTTTTTATGTAAGGGTGCTCACAGAAAAACCTGTGAAACTTCTCTACATCTTCCGGGTAAGCTGCCAGTATATGGGAGGTGCTGATTCCGGCGAAATCCTTAAGCCTGCCCGCCAGGGATTCAGCCCGGAGATTCGTACCGACCGGATCTACTATACATCAAGAATCCTTCCGGTAGAATCTCTGGTTTATGAAGACGGACATATAACTGACTTCAAACCGTTCAAACTGAAAGATGCGGTTTTTCAGATTTCAAACCAGAACAATGAACGGGATATGTGGAGCACAATTCTCTTTGATGAAGTTGATTTTACAAGCGTAAACCGCAGGTTCACAGAGCTGTTCGGATTCGGAGAACCCTGGAATGCTGAAAGAATGTTTCTCCCATTCGTAATCGATTCTCTGAGTATAGCCGCAAATCTGCTGATTACAGATGCTGATTCTGTCAGTATGCTCGCAGAAAAATATGCCTCCCTTCTGCATGATTTTCTTGCCGGTTTCAGCACGGATACTGTTGGTCCGGATACTGCAGATTTCTGGAAAAAATATTATACCGGATGGAAGTACGAAAGAATTCTGTCCAGATCCGGTAATCCGCACTGGCAGCTGATATCAGTTCCTGAAATACTGACCGGATTACCCTGATTATTATATCCGATGAAAAATAAGACATTCACAAATATTTTATTATTAATAATTTATATTGTATCAGGAATGCAGTTTTCAGGCTGTTCCTCACCCAGGGCCGGCACTCCCCGGGATTGTACATCTGTTACACTTGATGAGGGTTCTTTTTACCCTTATCCGGATATTACCGGAGGACGGAGCAGGCTCATCGTTGCGGTCCAGAACCGCCGCCACAGAGACGACAACCAGGAATACAGGAAACACGGCGCGGTTTTTTATCTTCCGGCAACCAAATCGGCATTAGGGAATCCGGAAATCTTTCGCATTAAAAACCGGGATGATATGCCTTTTCATCCGGAGTCTTTGAGTATCGTCAATGAATCCAAAGATGTTACCCTCCTTTTTATTCTTAATTACCCAGTGAAGGAATTTCCGGTAATTGAGGTTTTTCAGATTAATAAAAATGATCTTGAATTTTTATACAGAGTGCGCGGACTTGAAAATCTGAATACAGTCGGAATTGTCGGTATCAGCCGATACGAATTTATTATTGCAAACCGGTTTACCGGAATTGGCTCTGCCTGGAAAAAAAATTTTTCCGGAAAATCCATTCAGTCTGTAATGCATTATCAGAACGGGGTGTTTCGCCCGGTTATTACCGGAATTACAAATCTTACAGGAATTCATTCTGTCGATCCCGGTTATCTTACCGGAACCGGAACTCAGGCCAGGATTATTCTTACGGCAGACAGAAAAGGCGGTCTGTACACAGCTGATTTCAGGTCAGACTCATGGACAAATCTGAGAAAATATCCGGATGCGCCACCAGCCCATTATGCATTTCCACTTGAAGGAACCGGAGTTCTGCTCACATACATTCCCGGTCGCAGCGACCGCTACTCCCTTGCCGATAAAAAAAAGCTATATTCTGAGGTTAAACTCTTCCGGTATTCCGACGGAAATACTGTAACCATTGGAAAAGGAAAGGCAGCGGAACTCAGTGGTCTTGGAAGGGCGGTTTACTTTCAGAATATGCTGATCCTTGGAAGAGAATTTTCCGAAAACCTGTCTCAGTGTATTCCTCTGACCAACTGAACAGTCCTCGGTATACGACGGACAAGGTATAATGCAGATCGTTTCAGAGATTCATAAAGTTCCTGACTGTCTGCTTCGCTATCCGGATCTTTTTTCAGACCGGAAAATCCCTCTGTTATTCTCAGTATAATTTCCTGAGAAGAAAAAGCAAGGGCCGGGGAACGCTGAAGCACTTTTTTTATTTTCTCATCGTTTTCATTCAGTTTTTCAGGAATGTATTGTGTTTCGGCGGATGTTTTCTGAAGATTAAGAAGATTCAGTCCGGTCTCAAGAAGGGAAATCAGCTGCACAGCATCCTTATGCAGTGACTCGAGAGATTCCAGGGCCTTCCGGGATTTTTCTGTTTCATTTTTGCTGTCCTGCTCCGTTCCGGTCTCCTCTGAAAGCAGCTCTGAATTCAGTGTATCGAAATATGCTTTGTTAAATGGTTTAACATAAGGAATGGCAGCTCCCTTCTGACTCAGATTATAAACCTGAATTCCTTTTTCTGAATCTGCGGCAATTCTTCCCTGGAACCAGTCATAAAATATTTTCAGCTTTGCATTGGAATGTACCCTGCCCCCCGTCAGCCCGGGAAGCCAGACCGGAGGCAGAGCAGTCAGCTGACGGTAATTATGATGCTCCCGGCGAAAAAGCCGGTTTTCTTTATAATTCAGCCTTTCTTCGAGAACAGCCCCTCTGCAGTGAGCCTGTCCGTTGGTGAAGGATAAATCCTGACCAGCAAGAATAATGGTTCTGAATCCGGCTTTCACTGCAAAATCATAAGCATTGGTGGACACGGAACCTCCAAATGCCAGCCGACCGGGATCAGCATCAAAGCAATTGAAAAGAATCTCCGCCGCAGGAAACGGATTCCAGCAGAAATAAAGCCTGCCTTCCGGTATCCGGTGAAGGGAGAGATAACTGGTTAAGGGATCTATAACGAATCGTGCATTACCCGAATAGCCTTCAAGATACTGACTGTTTACCGCCTGAGGGTCAACGCTTACGATTACATCAGGATCCAATCCTGCTTTTTTAAGTATTGAAACCGCTGTATCCACTGCTATCAGGAGAACCTCATTTCTGATCTGACCGATTTCTGCAAGACTTTCGGCAAGCGAAGGACCTGCCCCGCAGACAAGTGCCGCCTTACGGTCTGCAAAGCTGCGGTAGATTTCTTTATAAAGTGCTGTAACCGGCTCTGCTTTCAGAAGTCCTGGAAGATTTTTAAAAAAATTATGAGTCCACTCTTTGTCAAATTTCGAAAGAGTTGTCATGTTAACATTTTTTTTAAACAGAAATTTTTCAGTCTGTTCATAGACTTTCTGATAAACAGGGTCTGCCTGAAAAGCGGCCAGATGCGGAATAAGAACAGAACTTGTATCGGAATAACCCCGGAATGCCGCAATAAGATCATCCTCCGTCAGATTTCCGGTGATTACTTTAAGCCTGTCTTCGTGCTCATGATTCCAGCGCTCACAGGCAGCCTGATAAACCTCCCGGACCGGCTCTATCCATACTGCGTTTTCCTTCCTGGACCTGAGAAAGATTTCCACAATATAACCAAGACCTGCGCCAATGAATACGGCGATCTGGTTATTTCCAAATGTTTCTTTGTTAATTTCACCCCAGCGCCTTTCAGCTTCGGTTACAGGATTATGCCTGCTGTGCATTGGCCGGCCATTCAGTATCAGATTCGGATGCCCGGATCTGGAAGGGAGTATCTCGATCATTCCCTCAGATTATCGGAGTGCATGAAAAATGACTTTCCTGTTTTCTTACAAGAAGTTTCATTCCAAATACATCACTTAGGTTTTCAGAAGAGATAATTTCTTCAACAGGTCCCTGGTATACAATCTGCCCTGATTTCATGAGAGCAGCATGCGTGGTGACCGCCGGTATTTCTTCGGTGCGGTGAAGTACGGTCAGAGAGGATCTGGATTTATTTTCGGAAAAATAGCGATTAAAGAACTTCTCTGTTTCAATGCGGGCTTTAATATCCAGAAATTCGTATGGTTCATCGAGGATTACAAAATCGGGGTTATTCAGAATGGTTCTTAGCAGAAGAATCCTTCTTTTTTCGCCGGAGGATAACAGATGCCACTCCCGTCCGGCGATATCTTTATTCTGAAAATGGCTCTCGGTCAGAGCTGAGGCCCTTTTCCGCTGTTCCGGACTGTATTCATTATAAGGACGCAGACTTCCGTCAAATCCGGTGCAGAGAATATCGGTAGCTGTAAGATAATCAGGTATGGCCGCCACATCGCTCTGAAGAAATGGTTCAAATATTCCGATGCTGTTCCGTATTTCTGAGGTGGGTTTACTGCCTGGCTCAGCGTCCTGGATCATCAGCCTGCCTTCCGCAGGCCATTCATACAGCGTGATCATTTTGATAAGCGAAGTCTTCCCGCAGCCATTCGGACCAAGGAGTACCCAGTGCTCCCCTGGTCTCACAGCCCAGCGGGAAATACTGACAACCTCCAGGCCATCTCTTAAATAGCGAAGATTTTCTGCGAAAACACTGAACTGCACTTCGGATCAGCTTCCTTTTTTTAAGGCTTCTTCTATGGTGCTATATTTGCTTTCCAGCCTCTGAACAAGAGCCAGATACTGAGATTCTTCAGTAATTCCGAAATCTTTTAGTACATCAGGCTCAATTGCATAGAAATCGACGACATTGCGAAGGGTTTCCTGAATCCGGATAGCAAGATACACTGCATTGACATATTTTCGGATAGACTCCGGGGCCTGCAGTGGTTTCTGCTGAAAACGGATTACATTGGTAAGCACTTCCGGAAACTGCCAGTGCTTTGCCAGATAGGAACCAATCTCAGGATGACTGATCCCGATTTCCATTTCCTCAATGACAGCAGAGTTCTGCAGCTTTCCTTTTCCAATGAGCGAATCCACACTTTTCACCACATCGGGATTCAGCGACAGAAGGACGATCCGGCCAAGCTCATGCAGCAGACCGGCCACCGGAGAAACATCGATAACAGCAGGATCATCCCCGGAAAGCTCCCTTGCAAAAAAAGATACTTTATTGCTGTTTTCCCAGATCTGAGTCAGATTTTTATGATGAAATCGATTTGAAACAATATTCCTTGCACCCGCAACAAGCAGAATGTTGCGTATAAGGTTTACACCTACAATCTTAACTGCATCGGTAAGATTCGGATTTGAGAGACGGTTTATGTAACCGGCTGAGTTCACAAGGCGAAACACCTGCGCTGTAAGGGACGGATCCTTCTGAATTTCACCGGCAATCTGCTGTATGGTAGACTCAGGATTATTGCAGATGGCAATAATATGGCTGACCACCTGCGGTAGAGCCGGCAGCTGTTCGATTTCAGGAAGGATTTTCTGAATGAAATAATCCCGGAAGCCAACCGGTGCCGTTTTGACCGGAATTCTGAGGGAAGTTACTGTAAGACCATCTTTGCTGACGATCCGGAAATTACCCGGGTCGATACCGGCTCTTTTCAGTAAGAAGAGGGTCATGACTATACCCAGTCCGGATCCTTCTGAATCGTCTTTCATATCCTGAAATGCTGCTTCAATATTCTGGTAACGGCCTGCCTTTTCGAATCTGCTGTTGATCCTTTCCCATTCTTTGTCTTTAATTAACACATTGTTTATTGTAAAAATCTGCAGCTCGTTATTCCGGAAAGAAAACCTTAATCTGATAAAATACGGGGTCTGCTGGTGTTTTTTTACAAAATCCTTCCATTTTCCGGTTACTTCGTGAGGAAACCTCTCAATCCCAACCTGATATTCATCGGGATCATCAATATTGAGCCCTTCTTCAGCAAAAAAAACCCGTTTAGCATTAGCCCTCGCTGAATTAGAGAGAATTTCTTTTAGTATTACAATCAATGGATCTGTAAGGTAAGGGATATCGAGTGAATTCAGGAGCCTGTTCAGGATTCCGGAAATAAAGCTGAATCGGAATTCTACCACACCAGGAAAATCAAATTCAATTGTTTCACCAGACAGGATGGCTATGATTTCATTTGGAGAATCAGGCGAAATTTTTTTGATTTCCTGGGACATTTTAAGTCATAAACGGAGCTTTTTGTCACAGTGGCAAGTTATTATTAAGTCAGTAAAAAATGAGGTAGTTTTTTTATGAAACCGGAAAGAAAGGCAGAAAATATTCTTATTAAAAGGGGAAACCGATACGGATCTGATGAGCCGGAACATACGGTAATGATACGCTATTCAAGCAGGAAGGAACTGGATGCCGGAATTAATTTTCTTTTAGGAGAGAGAAGCCTGTTCCCGGCCTCTTCAGACCGGGAAACTTCAGTGCTTTTAAAAAAGCTGCCTGTTATTCGCTGATTTTTCTGATCAGGCTCAGTTGATTTTCATCTGACCCTTGATTTTGTAGGTCCGGTAGTATACTACCGCCGGTCCTTCTGTCTGATTTCCTTCATGGTCCACATTCTTGTTCGGATCAAGAATCAGAATGCTGACGTGGGTGAAATATTTATAATCATCCATATAAGGAGCAAAATGATGAGTCCTGAGAATACTCTGGCGCTGCATCATTTCCACGGTGTAAGTATGCTTGTGAATCTCAGGGTGAGATTTATTTTTTTTCTGCTCTTCCGTGGGAGCTATATAATTGGTGAGAACTCTCTGGTCTGCTGCAGGGGCACTGGTGCCTGGAAGTCTGAATGCCAGTCCCTCGGCAGGCTTTCTGCTTAAATACGCTATGTATTTATAGATCGGGGGGAAAGTGTCCTCCACAGGCTTACTGGTTCCTACACTGTTTCTGATTCTGTTCAGAACTTTCTGATACTCTTTATAGTCAGGATCAGCCGGGGACCAGATCTGATCCGGCTGCACCGGATTCGGACTCACAGCCACATTATGAACGAGGAAGAAATTCTTTGCAGGGTCGTTATCACGCCAGGCCGGATACGGAACTGCAGCTCTGGAATTCTTATCCACTGCATCGGATTCATTAAAAGCAATGGCATAAGCAATCAGTTCCAGAGGCTTGGTTGTCCTGTTTCTGAGATCAATGGCAGTATCCAGAAACTCGCCAAGACCATTAGGATCCACTCTGTGATAAAAACTGATGTCCTTAATGTAGAATCTCTTGTCTGTGATTGCAGTAGGGCTGTAATTGTTCAGCGATATGGTCTGGGCTTCCGGCTGGGCTGCAGGAGCCTGACTATAAAGATGCGATCCTATTGCTGATACAGCGAGTGTTGCAAGAAATGAAATCAGTGCTTTTTTCATGGTTCTCCGTTCCTGTATTTCAGTATCGAACAATTTGCACAGGATATTAAATATCAGGAAAATATTTTTTCTGATTTGGTTGACAAGCATTTTCGGATTTTCTTCTTGTTTGGCATGATTGATACATTCGCAGGAATAGTAATGGGAAGTGAGTCGGACCGTGAAACCATGCAGGGCGCGGCTGATATTCTGAAGGAATTCGGTATTCCGTTTGAATGGAGGGTGATATCTGCCCACAGGACTCCGGATCTGCTTCATGAATTCATCAGTGATGCAGAAAAAAGAGGTGCTTCTTTTTTTATTGCAGGCGCTGGCGGGGCAGCACACCTGCCTGGAGTGGTGGCAAGTCTTACTACCCTTCCGGTGCTTGGGGTGCCCATCCATAACACCAAGCTGCTGGGACTGGACAGCCTCCTTTCTATTGTAAACATGCCAGGCGGAATTCCGGTAGCTACATTTTCGGTAGGACCTGCGGGAGCAACAAATGCAGCTCTTTTTGGGGCTTCCATGCTTGCTGTAAAATATCCCGAGATAGATGCAAAAGTAAAAGCTTACCGTAAATCAAAAAAGGATAAGCTGACTGCAGACAGTTCAAAAACTGCTGTAATTTACGACGGAAAGTAAGATCTGAAGTCCACCCTGTTTTCAGCCAGGGTGGTTGAATCTTCCTTTAAAAATATCAGTCAGTTCTTCCATGGCTCCCTTGATGCTCAGCCAAAGCGGCAAAGAATACATGGCGAGCAGGAGAGATTTTTCAAATCCGAAACTCTCAATAGGGTCAGCGCACTTTTTCCGGTAATTTTCTGAATACTTCAGAAAATATTTTTTTTCAGTCGTATAATCCGGTAAAAATCCGGGAAGACTCTGATACCCGGAAATTTTTAAACCACCCATACAATCACAAAGAAATCCGGCTATAAATGGATTGGCGTCCACTGCGCGGGTCAGGCTCTCTGATCCTTTTTTAGTTTCATTCCTCATCCGGCAGATCAGATAATCAGTGAAATCGTCAGGAAACTGGTTCAGAAGGACCTGTGCTTCTTCAGTTTTACCGATATCCAGAAGAGTAATAATCTGAAAACCAGTAAAATTCTTTTCGTCTTCCCTCTCCAGAGCGGAGATGCTTCTGAACATTTCCAGAGCTTCATTGTAATTTTTAAGTAATCCGCAGCAAATACCAAGAAAGCACCGGATCACAGCAATAAATTCTTCCTCAGAATCCTCTGCAGACTCCAATGCTTCTTTAAAATAATCAGAAGCTTTCATCGGCTCTAATCGGTGCAGATAAATTCTGCCGAGGATTTCTAATGCATCTGCATCTTTTCCGAAATCTGATAAAAGGTTCAGAACTTCAGTCTCGGCTGATCTGTAGTTTCCGGCCATAAATAAACTGAATGCATAAGTCAGCATTGAAGATTTAGCATCACCCGAAAACCGTTCCGCAAGCTCTTCCAGTCCTCTCTTTTTAGAAAAATCCACCGCAATAAGATAGAATTCTGCGGCTTTACGATAATCTTCTGCATCGGCGACCATATCGCCATAAAAAGCAAATAATTCCGGATTCTCCGGATCTAAGGATTCTACCTCCTTTGCAAGATTCATTGCCTCCGTATAAAAGCTGTGTGTCCCCATTTCGATCAGATTATAAGCAAGGGCAATACGCAAGTCCGTATTTTCAGGTTCTTCCTGTAAAGAAAGACGCAGGTTTTCTATTTCATCAAGTAACTGAAATTGGTAGTATTTATGATATGGATATGTAAAAATGATAGTCTGTTCATCGGTTTTTGACGTAAATCTGATTGCTTCATTCTCATCGTCCTCTTTGCTGAAAGAGTCCTGATTCTTTTCATAAAATCCGCAAAATGCCCGCATGATTTCGGTTAGCTGAATCATTTCCTCGTCCGAGGGTCGGTAACTACCTCCTGCTGAGTGACTGGTCGGAACGGGGTATGCTTTATCATTTGGAACACTCCATTGATTCTTTTTAACCTCCGCACGCAGCTGATTAGGTAATCGGTCTTCAGGGACAAAAGCTACGGTAATATACTCCGGCTTCTTAAGGTCGATATCTTCCGAATCTGCGAAAACATCCAGCAACTTATCAAATTTCTCCTCGCTATTAAGAAAAATAAAACCAAAGCTTCCATAAGATTCTTCATCAATCAGATACAATGCTGCTCCATGAAGATCCAGAAATTCTTCCGGACTGTCTATTCTTATTATTTTGTTATCGTTTAAGTGCTCCCAGGGATTATGGAGATAAAACTCCCGCGCTGCAGCGAAAAAGTTTCCCAATAGAAAGTCCGAATATTTTAAAGATTCTTTGTACCGACTTTGAATATCAGCAAAAAGATGATTACATATCTCATCAATTTCCGGTGTTTCCTCTGTTATTATCCGGATTTCAGGAAACAGTTTTTGAGTTTCTCCTGATAATGAAAGATTATTAATTTTCAGGACAGCTGGTTTTCGAGGCATTCCTATTAAGGGATTGCGAAATCCATCACTTAAGAAACCTGTCCAGTCTGAATCTTCTATTTTTGGTAGTGTACGGTTTAAAATTACCCGATCATTCTGATCTAAAAGCAGCAGAATATGAATCGCTTCCTTTTTGGCAGATTCACCCCCAAATATCATGGATTTCATTCCCGCCTGCCATTGGGCCTGCACTAACTGAATTTCCTGGGATTTTCTTGATCTTCCTGATTTTCTGCTACTCATTTTTTGCCTGATCCATTTTAGCAGAGATCCAATGGTAAGTCGATTTTTTTTTAAAAAACTGATTTACATAAGCTATTGCTTATGAACGAGTATCAGAACCATGAAATTAATCAGAACTGTTTTTATACTGCTCCCTGCGGTTTTTGCAGTCCACAGCTGTACGACTCCGGATTCCCGGCACCCGGCAGATAAAATCGGGCAGCAGATTGCTGAATACACAGGGAAGGCTTACGAAGACACTGCCACAGTTCCTGTTTATTTTGCCACAAACCGGAATCCGCGCTCAGTCCGGCCCGACTGCAGCAATAATTACTTTGGAATTGAACCCTCTGCTGAAGTCCGCTACGGAGTCTGTAATGTGAATGTACCACGGGCTCATGCGGTAGGTGCCCTTGATGAAAAGGCAGGAGTCTATGAACGGGACACTTATTTTCTTACAGAATCACAGAAATTTATGAACAGCGATGAGATGATGACGATTCTCGGCAGTTCAGATAAAGATCTGATTCTTTTTGTCCATGGTTTTAACGTTCAGTTTAATGAGGCCGTTTTTCGCTCAGCCCAGATGCTTTATGATGCGAAATTTCAGGGAGACATTCTGCTGTATACCTGGCCTGCAGGCTCCGGGGACGGATTCCTCGACCGTCTTCTTATTAACCGTACTTATGAACTGAATAAAGTCAGTGCCGAAGCAAGCCGCAGCCATTTTCGTTCTTTTTTAATAAAAGTGATCAGTCTTAAACGCAGGGTTCATTTAGTAATTCATTCAATGGGTCATCAGGTTGTTCTGCCTGTTATAAACAACCTGGTAAAGGAAGGCAACACCGGATTCATCACTGAAATGGTTCTGAATGCACCGGATTTTTCAGCCCAGGAAATGGCTGCCATTACTTCAAATCTGGTTAAAAGCTCAAGGAGGATTACTCTGTACTGCTCCCCTGGTGATAATGCTCTGAATGTCTCTGAAATGGTTAACAGCAATAAAAGAGCGGGTAGCTGTACGAAACTTTCAGGTATTGATGTGGTCAATGTAAATCAGGTGGACTCTCCCGTTCTTGGAGTAGGGGGGCTTGGTCACGGATATTACTCAGGCAGGGCGATTCTTACAGATCTTTACCAGGTGCTTTTCGGGATCCCGGTTGAGAAAAGGCTTTTTATTCAGAAAGCGAAACCATGGGAAGAACAGGACTGGGTTCTTCGTAGGTGATGTTTTATCTTTCTTTTGAGTGTTTTTTCTATTCTGTCCAGTTTTATTCTGCAAATTATCAGAGAATGATTGGGATTAACTGGAAATTCAACTTTAGTTCTGTTTTCAGGCAATTTGAGTATACCCAAATCAAGGAGCATCAGATAAACGAAAATATAACACCTTGAAAACCCCGAAGCATTAGAAATCAAACCAAGCTGAGCCCAGTCGCACTCATCCGGATAAAAATACACCGGAACAAGATCCTGACCATCCGGCTGATACTGCTTCTTCCATTTTTTCGATTTCAGCAGACTAATCTTAAACTGAAGTTCAGGATCTGACATCAGCTTATGAAGGTAGGCACTCAGCCTTCGGCCCTTAAGGGCTCTGGGCTTCAGAACTGACTCCATCAGCCAGGTTCCAAAGAGCAAAGTTGATTGCGAAGTTTCCATACTGTTTCTGGTTTAAAAAAAACAGATTCAGCAAAAAAAAATGGGGATTCTGCAATCCCGCATGAAAAAAATTTCAGAAGTAAAATGAAAGCAGGTAATCCAGGTCCTTACAGATTTTCTTTCGCCTTCCGGAGCATAATCTGATTCATTTCTTCTGCACTCACAGCTTTGCGGGAAGTTCTGTACTCCATGGGGATATTCTCGCGGAATGCTTTGGGAGTGACATTGGGCAGCATCAGGCCTTTTACTTTATGAGTTTTTATATTGTAAAGACCAGATTCATGGCCTTTACGGTAGTAGTCAGTAAATTCAGGTGTGAAAGGCATATCCCAGGCAATGGCTCCCTCGGATGGGCATATGTCTGCGCATTTAGGCGAAGTGGCATCTGCACATTCTATACAGCGCTCAGGCCGGACATAAGTGAAATCTCTTCCGCTTTCGGATGCTGAAACAATAGCTGTGGCCGGACATTCATCGATGCAGGAGTCACAGTTGGTGCACAGATCTGTTATAATTACTGACATACGTGTTCCTTTTTATTGTATAATATCATGTTATATATTCCAATAAGCCAATATTAAATACTAATCAAACTTACTACAATATTTAATATATAATAATTATTCTGAAAGACTCTGTTCATACCAGTCCTCTACGAATTCAATAAGCCTGTAGTCAGGGTACCGGCCAAGAAATTCCTCTGCTTTTACTCTCACCGCTTTTTTATCGCCAAGAAAGTGCAGATTATAGATTTCCATGTACAGAACCTCCGCAAGCACCGGATCATCAGGAAATGCTTTAGCCGCCTTCGCTGCATCTTTCAGATTCTCCCGGTAAAGAGCTTCTTTTTTCCGGGTATCACCGAAGTATTCCTCGATTTTCTCGCCGGCTTCATTCCGGGTCATCATCAGATGCCATACACACCGGGCAGGAACATCGCATAACATCAGAACCTCCCCGTCCGGCGACTCCTGAAATTTCTGCCGGGCTGCCGGATCCATACTGCTGCTGCTCATCACCCATTCCGCATATGTAATCCATTTACCGGAACGAAGCTTTCGTTTCAGTGCTTCAATTTTTACATAAAGCTGTGATATTTCCCTCTGCTGCCTTTGCCTGCGGAAATCTTTTAAAAATCTGAAGGATTCCTCGATTCCTTTAACAGGCTTGGAATAGGATGGATCTTTATCAGCAGCTTCCTGAAATTTTATAAGAGCTTCATTACCCTTGCCTGCATCAAGGAGATCAATCCCCTGATAATAGGCAGTAACAGCGCCAACTGAGTCTGATTCCGGATTTTCCAGACCATGAGGCCGGGTAAAACCAAGAACATCAATAATCCGGCCTGCAAGCTGCTTCTCCAGAGCCATCACCGAATCGGCGGTCCCTTCCACACTTACAGACTGAATAATCTTTCCGGATTCTGTTTCCGTAATACGGGCATCAATTCTGATTTTTCTGCCGGTAATAATATAGGACCCATGCACAAGCTTTTTGGCCTCCAGCAACCGGCCCACCTGGATGCTTTGTCCGTCTGTAAGACCGGAAGCAGCCAGAGACTGTTCCTTCAGCACTTTATTCAGATCCTCCCGTTCGACTACATTCAGCTCAGGCAGGAGAGACAGATCCGTGATAAGCATATCGGCAATTCCTTTGCTCATCCACTGATGTTCTTTGCTCTGGGATGTGTTTCCAAAATAAAGAACGGACAGGGTTTCGGAGCGAAGCTCGGTTCCGAAAAGAGAAGAAATAATAAGAAGCAATGTTATTATTCTGAGGCGCATAGTTCTGTATGGAATCCGGATCGATATAATTCTGTCCACAAATCTTTTAGGTTCTAATATGAAAAAAAATCCTCTGTTTCGCACGCAAACGGCTGATCTTTTAATCGACAAATTTACTATAAACGGCAGAATTGAGGAAAATTTATGAAGTACCTTAGGCCATCCATTTCATTTCTCTTAACGATCCTGCTCCTCACCTTCACTCCGGCTGCCAATGCAGTCGACTGGCAGAAAGAATACTGTTATGAGGGCACCACCTGCATGCTTCTGGAACAGAACGGTTCCACGGTTGATCTGTATATAAGGAATGTATTTCCCTCTGACGAAATCGTAACCACAATGACTTTTACAGAGCATGGCCCAATGGAGAACCTGAAAACGGATACAAAGCTGCCGTTTACCCGTGTTATCCAAGGCACGAGACCAGTGAAGGTCCTCTCTTATACAATTACAGATCCGGCAAAACAGTGGAATCCCAATATTACCTATTACTGGCAGTATGGATCTGCTGAGGCGAATCATGATCCGGAAGAGCTCTATGAACTTCCTTTTGAAAAAGGCAGACGCTACCGGTGTGTTCAGGCTTTTAATGGAAAACTTACGCATCATGGTGAATTTTCTTATTCTGTTGATTTTGTTATGCCTGTGGGAACCCCTATTCATGCAGCCCGTGAGGGTGTGGTGGTATCCGTGGAGGATCGTTTCGGGGAAGGCAAACTCACATCCGCCTACAAAGACAAAAGCAATTATATATCAATTCTTCATGCGGATGGCACTGTTGGTCGTTATGCACATTTAGTTAAAGGCGGTGTTTTTGTAAAGAAAGGGCAGAAGGTGAAGGCAGGGGATCTGATCGCTCACTCCGGTAACAGCGGTTACAGTGACGGTCCGCATCTTCATTTTGATGTTATGAAACCTCTCGATGAAATTCGGTCCGCTACTATCCCGTTTTTGTTTCGCACTGACTACGCAGACAGGGAAGAGCCCAGGGAAGGACTGTGGTACTCCTCCTCAGGGGATCCTATTAAAAAAGAACGAAAACCTGTAGAGCCAGAGGATGTGCAGCTATGTAAACGTCTCGTAAATCATGAGTTCCGGGAATGCGGAAATGAGTTTCCGGCAGGCCAGGATATTTTTGTGGCAGTTCCCCTCAGCTTACCAGGAGAGTATCAGGTCAGAGTTATAATGCAAAGGTCTGGTCAGCAGCCGGTCATCTCTGATTTCCGGACGCAGAAAACCTGGTGGTATACTTACACAACAGCGAAGATTCCGGGATCTCGGAATGTCCAGGGTGAATGGATGGTGGAGGTCTTCATTGAAGGGGAAAAAATACGCGAGCTCATGTTCCGTGTGATTCCGGCCGGCGAATTAAGGTAAATATACAGAGGCTTTGCGAAATCTGTTTTTAAAAACAAGACTGACAACTTTTTCCTGAATGATCCATCACAGTTCAGGCTGTCTGATTTTGAAAAGGAAACCGAGAGTGAGCTTTTTCTGATAGCTCTGGACAATGAAATGTTAGCAGGAGTTATTTCTGTATGGATTGCAGACAATTTCGTTCATCATTTGTATATCGATGAAAAAAATGTAAAAGCAGCAGGCTTCTATAAACAAAAAGGGTGTGTGGAAAAGAGAGGGGAGAAGCTGAAACCGGAACGTACATTTTGTTTGAACCGCAAACAAAAATACAGAGCAAAGGAATGCCACATGGTAAAATATATATAAACCATGGCGGCGACTTTGAAGATTAATTATAAAATCGGGCAGCCAACGTTCATTGGATGGGAACATTAAGGGGCATTTTGCATTCCAGAATGATCCGGTATTCATGATTCACTATGTTACTATATATTACAGTCTCTCAGATTTACTATCTTTGCAAACGCTCGATTTCTGTAAAACAAATTCACTTACGTTCTGCACCAGCTATCACCATAGTGCTCCCCATTATAATCATAGCACAAGCCTGTGACAGTTTTACTTGACGGCTGAATTTTTTTGTGATACATGGCAAAAATCCGGCGGTTTCGGGGCGGAATAACTCAATGAGTTTCCGGTCCCTCCACCAAAGGGCCATCCCACCCACAGGGGGCGAAATCTGTCCTTTATCCCCCTCCGATTCCACAGACTCCGAAGCAGAACCGAACAGCAAATCCGGTAATAAAATACCCACCGATCAGCAGCCAGACAAACATAATGGCAGCAGTAAATAGGGGAGCAGGACCCGAAGATTTCATCTTCTGCCAGGAAGAATCCATTCCAAGGGCAGTCATGGCAATGGTCAGCAGAATCCCGTCAAAGGTAAGAATTCCGTTCCTGATTACCTCAGGCAGAAAATCAAGAGAATTTATAATTACGGATACAACGAATCCGACGGCAAACCAGGGTATTACAATTTTATGGCTGTGTCTGCCGTCTTCTGTGTCGAGTAATCCCCGGACTGAAATCCAGATTCCAACGATAATCAGGAGGGGGGCCAGCAGAAGTACTCTCGTCATTTTTACGATTACTGAATTCGCAGCAGCGAGCTCACCGATTGCATTTCCCGCAACGACTACATGCGCCACTTCGTGCACTACTGCGCCCACGTAAATTCCGGCCTGATCTTCTGAGAGCGGAAGATTTCCCGATTTATATAAAAACGGAACTAAAAACATGGCAATCGTCCCGAACAGCACTACAGTAGATACAGCCACTACCGATTTATGCGACTCGGCTTTTACTACCGGCTCCATGGCAAGAACGGCAGCTGCTCCGCACACAGAACTGCCGGCTGCAGTCAGATAGGCAGTCTGCGTGTCCATTCGGAAGATTTTTTTTCCGACGTATACCCCAAGAATGAAGGTAGAAGCCACAACAAGAACAGCTGCAATCATTCCGGGGGCACCTACAGTCAGAATCTCCTGGGCCGTTACCTTAAAGCCATAAAGAATGATTCCCCAGCGCAGAAGTGTCCGGGTGGAAAACACAAGCCCCTGGGTATGCGCCTGAGTCATTCTTTGACGATAGGTATTGGCAAAGACCATCCCTATCAGAATCCCGATAATCAGGGAGCTTAAACCCATCGACTGAATCAAAGGAATCTGGCTGATCAGTACAGCCATTGCAGTGAAAAGAAGGACCAGAGAAAATCCTGCCCAGCCTTCCTTCGTGGAAGGAATCGCAAGGTTCTTTATAAGTTTTGATGACAGCATAACACCTTAATAAAATCAATGCTTATTATGGCAACTATCTATATTCAGAATTTCTAATATTGATTCTGAATTTTTTCGGTATTCCTCTCACCGGAAAATGACTGAAAAAAATTGCCCTGCAATAGCATGAGATTTTCTGAAAACAAAGACGAAATCCGGTGTCCGCTCTGCTATATGCACAGGGATCTGTGTATATGCGAGGAGGCACCGGAAATTTATACAAAAACCAGATGGGAGCTTATGTTCCACATCAGCGAGATTCACCGTTCCACATGGACAGGCCGGATTCTCGTTCACTCCCTGATGAATCTGGGAGTCCATATCCGGGGACTCCTTCCGGGGTTTCAGAACCGGTCTCTGGAAAACCTTCTGCTCAAAAACCAGGAAAACCAAAGTAAGACGGAACCCCTGCCTCCTTTGAATTCCATGAACCTGCCCGGTCAGGCGCAGTATTCTCATACACTGATCCTTTACCCCGACTCTGATTCTGTTTCTTTTTATGATAAAGTTCAGAAAATAACAGATTCTGCAGCAGCCAAAGATCAGAGTATCCCTCTGTTCCGGATTCTTGTTCCTGACGGCAACTGGAATCAGGCTTCCCGAATGGTCAAAAGAGAGATTCTTTTCCGGAATGCTCTTCAGGCGGACTCAGCCAGCACTGTCTTTATTAAGCCGCAGCCGATTCACAGGATGAGAGATTTTTTAAGGAAAGACCATGTGGCAACCGCTGAAGCTGTTATCCATATTCTGCCGTTTCTGGAAACCAATGGAGATCATAAAGCTGCCCTTCTGCTGGACCACTATGAGCGACTTGTAAATGCCGTATCGAAAAGCCGGGGCCGCTGAATAAAAGCCTGGCTTTTACAGGGTGATCTTCTCAGATTCTGAATTACAACCATCCTTTTTCTGACTGTACATCAGAAGGTCAGTTTCATAAAGCAAATGCCGGATCTGAGATCCGCTTCCGGTCATAATACCCCAGGAAAAACTGAGGGGTGGCTGGTGGCTCAGACACCTTTCGGATACATTATTTAGTTTTTCTTTAAGATTTTCCTCAGTATTCTGATCAGAAACAGGAACTGAAATCAGAAATTCATCCCCCCCGATGCGAAATAATCTGCCGTCTTCGGGCAGAATACTCCGGATTTCAGAAGCAAAAAAGGCAAGAACTTTGTCTCCGGTTAGGTGACCGTAACTGTCATTTATATCTTTAAATTTATCAAAATCAATACTTGCTATTACCAGCTTCCGGCTTTTACCGGGCTCTGCCTCGCATTCTTCAAGAAATTCATTCAGACTGGTCCTGTTAAGCGCACCTGTGAGCACATCCTGATGAGCCAGACGCAGCGTCTCATTAAACAGCTCCATATTGGAAAAAGCAATAGCAGCAAAATCCGCGATGGTCTGCAGTATAATGTGTTCCTCGTCTGTAAATGGCTCTCCGCTCTGCCGGTTGATAATCTCAATGACTCCGTGCATTCTGTCTTTGAAGCAGACCGGTACTGCGATAATGGATTTTGTTTTAAAACCGGTAAGCCGATCAACATCCTTAAGGTAGGATACTCCGGTTTCTGTATCCGGTATAAAAAAAGCCTGCCCTGTTTTCGCCACCTGACCGGCAATTCCCTGTCCTCCAGGAATTATCAGATCTTTGACAGTATTAAAATCTATCCCTTCAGCAATTAAAAATCTTAATTCATCCTTCAGAGAATCATACCGAAACAGGCTCCAGTTCTGAGGGTTGAAAAAGAGCCGGATTTCATCCATGATTCCGTTCAGCACGGACTGCATATTCAGCGAAGATGTGATGATCTTTCCGATGGATGCGTACAGTGCAATGAGTTCTGTATCAGGATGATGTTTCATCTAAGTGTATATCGGTCAGTTCAGTCGCTTTTTTTACTTAGTATTGTCAAAGGAGACTGAAAAACCCGGAATTTTGTTATTTCATCTGTTTTATAGCCTTCCTGAAGCACCAGGAACAGGTTTTCTTCGCTTATTCCCTGAACTATGTAATCAGGCTTGAAATGGTGGGCAAGCTTTTCCAGACTGTTACCCCGCCTTCCCTCCGCTTTTTCCTTTTTGTAAAAGGAAATTACATCGCGACTGCACAGACCAAATGTATCAACAATGCTTCCTTTGTAATAATATCCAAGTATTCCTACCTCATTGGTCATAAGAATTCCGTCAGGATTTTCCTGATTGAGCTTCTCAGCACTGTATTTATAGCCCAGATATCTTTCAAATTCATCGAAATCCCGCCAGCCAGGAGAATAAATGATTCCTCTTAGATCATCGTAAGGCCGTTTTCCTTCGTTCAGGTAAAAAGCTGTCTTTCCGACCATGAGAAGCGAAATCACAGAAAAGATTAATGCAATGACTGAAAAGCGGCGGGATTCATTTTTAACCAGGCGGGTACAAATGTCTTTCAGCACCAGATAGCTTCCTGCCATAAGCAGAATCAGGGCAGAGGTATTCCATACCGGAATATACCAGAATTCTGTCTGTTTCACAATGAGTAAAAAAACAAACAAAAAGTAAACATATCCGATCAGTGCCAGATGACGAAGCTGCTTCTGCCTGAAATCTTTCCAGGCAAAGTATGCTGTGAAAAACAGCATCGCAATGAGAACTGTATTGCCGCCTGAGAACAGAAAATTTCCAGGCATACGAGGCAGATCAAGCAGCTTAATTCCTGCCTCGCTGTTCATTAACAGAACGGGCTTAAGAAGAATATCCCATAATCCAAGCAGAACAAAGAACCTGTTCAGCTCCTGCCCGTTTGCAGCAAAACTGCTGTGAGCCGACATTCCCAGCTCCTGATAAGCCTGCTTTGCAGCTACTGACTGAGGCAGAATCTGACCGTACATTAAATATGCAAACACTGCATAAATAACAGGAAAGATCAGAACAGCTGCATATTTCCTGGTCAGTTTCCTCTGAAAAAGAAGAACAGTAAAAGTGACTGCAATAAGATAAACTCCTTCAGGCCTTACCAGCAGAGAAAGGCCTGCAAGCATAGCTGCCGGAATCTCCTTTGAAGTTACTGCATAAAATACTCCTGCAAAGATAATTACAGTAAAGAGAGCGGCTTCAAAACCCTGTGTATATATTCTTATATTATATGAATTTACAGAAACAGTAAGTACAATCAGGAGAACTGCCCAATCCTGCTCAATGATCAGGCGAAGATTCTGAAAAAGGATTACCCCGAAAACCACCATCAGAAATCCATTAAAGATCAGCGAAACCTGGGGAATATTCTCTGGTCCCGATATGAACCCAAGAATTCCGAGAATAAAAGCCAAAAGAGGGCTTGTGGATCCCATCTCATACGGGGGAACAGTATTCCAGGAAAGGAGACCAGTCTGGGCAAAATTCCGGGCATGACGGAAAGTGATATAGGCATCATCATTCGGATGATGCCCCATCAGGAAAAGAAGGACTGCTCCTGCAAAGCCTGCCAATGCTGCAAGCAGTAATGATTTGTTATTTTTAACAAATTCCTTCATCAATATAACCTGGTTGTTTCAGAGATTCAGAGGCAGATGCATGAGATTCCGGTCTGAAAGAGCTTTGGAATCCAGCGCAGATGGTTCTGCATTCCGGATATCATGTATTTCACCTGACCCTGATTTACGGGCTTTCATCAGATTTGCCAGAAGCTCCCGGTTATCCATGATGGAAATATTCTGCATTTCAAGATCACCGATTCTGTCCAGTGGTGTGAAGGCAGATTCCGTTTTTTCCATGGAAAGCTTTTCGGGATGATACGAAGCATAATCCGCTTCTGTGTTCCTGATGGAATAATCATCGCCCCTTCTGAGTACAAGGGTAACACTCCCGCTCACTGCTTTTGCCACCCAGCGGATCAGACCTTCTTTTAAGAGCATAGCTTCAGGATCGTACCAGCGTCCTTCATAAAGCAGTCGGCCGAGTTTTCTGCCCTGATTATAGTACATATCCATTGTGGATTCATTATGAACTGCACTTAAAATCCGCTCATAAGCGATGTGGAGAAGAGCCATACCGGGTGCTTCATAAATCCCACGGCTTTTGGCTTCGATGACGCGGTTTTCGATCTGATCACTCATTCCGAGTCCGTGACGGCCGCCAATCCGGTTAGCCTCCAGAATATACTCATAGTAATTTGCATAAGAATGACCGTTCAATGCCGAAGGTACTCCGTCTTTGAATTCTATGGTGACTTCTTCAGGTTCAATACTGACTTCGGGTTTCCAGAAAGCCACACCCATAATCGGTTCGACAATCTCAATTCCTCTGTTCAGCAGCTCCAGATCCTTCGCTTCATGTGTTGCTCCAAGCATGTTGGAATCAGTGGAGTAAGCTTTTTCTGCAGAGGTTTTATACGGCTTTCCTTTGGATGCAAGGTAGGCAGCCATTTCCGACCGGCCCCCCAGCTGCGAAACAAAGGTCTCATCGAGCCAGGGTTTATAAATCCGAAGCTGAGGATTGACCAGAATTCCGTAACGGTAAAATCTTTGAATATCATTCCCTTTATGAGTGCTGCCGTCACCGAAGACATGCACATCGTCCTCTTTCATTGCCTGAATGATATTCGTTGTGGTTACTACCCTTCCCAGCGGAGTGGTGTTAAAGTATTTTCGTCCGCCGGTATGAATATGAAAGGCTCCCGTCTGCAGAGCAATGATTCCTTCCCGGGCCAGAGCCTCCCGGCAGTCAACAGCGCGGGCGCTTTTCGCTCCGTGATCAGTACCAGTCTGAGGAATATCGGCCACGTTTTTTTCATCGGGCTGAGCGAGGTCCGCTGTATAGGCATGTACCTCAAGCCCCTGCTCTGCAAGCCATGCAACCGCGGTTCTTGTATCCAGACCGCCTGAATAAGCGATACCAATTTTAGTTCCTTTAGGAGGGAGAGAATGATAAATACGACTCATAAGGACAGTAGGCACAGAGTCCGGCAGGGAGTAAATCCTAAAATCAAAAATCACATGCTCTGAATTTAGTAATTTTCCGTTATATGCTTTATATATAAGCGCCCCTGATTGAAAATGGAAAAAATCGTGCCCGCCATGAAGAGTAATCCGAAAAATTCAGCCATGCGTCCTCTCAGGGCAGGAATTCTTGTTCCCCGGCTGGAAGCCCATGATGCGATCGGAACCGATACTCTGCGAATTTACAGTGTGCTTACTGAGGCAGGTTATGATACCACTGTTTTTACCAATGGATCCTCGGTTAAAAAAGATGTTAAGCTGAAATCCTATGACCGGATTGCTGATTATCTTCACCTTTCAACCGATATTCTGATTTACCAGTATGCGATTGCCTGGCCGGAAGTACTGCCGATACTCAGAAAAGCCGAATGCCGAAAAATACTCAGGTTCCACAATGTAACTCCTCCTGAATTTTTTACACCATATCACAAAGGTATTGCGAATGCCTGCAGAGCCGGTCTTGAGCAGATTCCTGATTATCTCTCCTGCGGCTGGAACGGAATTCTTGCTGATTCTGAATATAACAAATCTGTCCTTATCCGGTACGGAGCTGATGAAAACTCTGTAACAATTGTGCCTCCGTTTCACCGAATCTCTGAGCTGATCACTCTGAAACCTTCCATAGATTTTATTAAAAAATATGTATCCGGCAGGACTCTGATTCACAGTGCGGCAGAGAAGTTCACCCGCAGGATTTCATTCCTCAGAAAGCTTACCTTTATCCGCTGGCTGCTCCGGTCTGGTTATCAGACTCATAACACACTGCTGATGGTAGGCAGGCTTGTTCCGGGAAAAGGTTATGAAGATCTTATTAATATTTTCAACAATTACAGGCAGAAATACGATCCGGATTCCCGGCTTCTCATCGCCGGTAAAAAAACAAAAGGCCTTGAATCCTACTATCGGCGCCTGAATCTCTTAATAAAACAGTATAATCTTCAGGATTGTATTGATTTTACAGGAGAACTGAGTGATTCACAGCTGAAGTCAGCCTACCTGTCCTCCAGAGTCCTTGTAATGGCATCGCATCATGAAGGCTTCTGCATTCCCGTCCTCGAAGCCATGGCCATTGGTCTTCCGGTAATAGCGCGAAGTGATACTGCCCTGACCGGCACCGTAGGCGAAGGAGGAATACTCATCACCCCGCCTGAAAAAACCGGCAGTGCCGAATCTGATCAGGAGAATCTTAACGCTTATTACAGGGATTTTGCTGAAGCTGTTTACCGAATGGTTTCCGATGAAAAAGCAGCTATGAATCAGATCCGCACCGGCTGCCGTTATTATTATGAAAAATTCTCCGATGAAGAAATACGAAAATTATTTATGAAAGCGATCAACAGAATTGAGATTCAGTCCTTCACTGAATCTTCTGTTGCGGACTGAAAGGTCATTATGGAAAAAAAGAAAATCGGAATAGTTGTTCAGAGATTTCACCCTTCAATCGCGGGCGGCTCAGAAGCGGAGGCGTATCAGTACGCAAGACTGCTGTCCGATGTTTATAATGTTGATGTAATTACCACTACCGCTCTGAATGCATCAGACTGGAAAAATGAACTCCATGAAGGTGTTGATTTTATGGATGGATTCAGTGTGCTGCGTTTTCCGGTGAATCAGGGCCGAACGGATATCTGGGAAAGATTCAATCATGAGCTCAATCTTGAGTATTTTTACCACAGAGCAAGATCCTCAAAGGATGTATCCGATGATCTCACCCCTCTGATCAGCTGGACTCCCACGCTTCAGGAAGAATGGATCAGGCACCAGGGGCCGCATTCAGAATCCCTTATTCAGTATCTGCGTCAAAATCAGAGTAATTACTTCAGAATTATTTTCATTACTTACCTGTATTCTCCGTCGTATTTCGGATCAAGAGAAACACTGGACTCCCGCTTTATTTTTGTACCGACACTCCATGATGAGCCTGCGGCATATATGAGCGTTTACAGATACATGGCTCAGAGAGCAAAGGAATTTATATGGAATTCAGAGGAAGAGAGAGCCGTTGCATTACGAATATGGGGAATAAATGAAAAAGGTACAGTGATCGGAGCCGGAGTCGATCTGGATGAGGCCAGGCTGGCTGTCAGCAGAAAGAATTCAGTCCTTTCGGGTCAGCCGCAGCCGGATCTGCCGGATCAGTTAAGAGATATACTTAAAAGTCCTTATATAATATATTCTGGGCGCATCGAATCCGGAAAAGGTATATTCAGACTGCTTCATTATTTTAATCATTTTCTTAAAAAATACAGAAATAAATCACTGAAACTTGTGCTCACTGGCTCTCTGAACTGCACTCTTCCGGAAAACCGCCGGGTTATATATGCTGGTTTCCTTTCCAAAAAAGATCTTTTCACTCTGATGGCAGGTGCAAAGGCTTTTATAATGCCGTCCTGG
>CAZQKZ010000001.1:130298-168519 GCA_964594095.1 uncultured Leptospiraceae bacterium
AATGAAAGTCTGAGCCTTGCAACCCTCGAAGCGATGGCCCTCGGAGTGCCGGTTCTGGTCAGTGATCGGTCCGAAACAGTAGCTGGCCATGTGAAACGAAGCGGCGGAGGTCTGCTTTTCCGGGAGACTGTTTCGCAGAACGACTCTCCGCTCGACTACATTCTTTCTGTGTTTCGTGCTGAGACGGATTATAACTCTCCGGAACCGGAATTCGCAGAAGCTTTGCAGAAATTACTCAGCGATCCTGATGCAGCGAAGCATCTGGGAGTAGCCGGTAAAAATTATATTGAAGAAAATTACAGTCTTCCTGTAATCAGAAAAAAGCTTTTAACCCTGCTGAGACCATATTAAAAAGATGATTCTTTTTTCATTTCATTCATCTTTTCTCTTAGAATCTGATTGATGTATTTCCCGGCATCCACTCCTTTTTCGAAAACATCTTTGAAGTAGAAAGCCCGCAAATCCTTATCAAGATAAACAGGAATATTCAAATCCTCTGGTTTTTCAATTAAATGTCGCTTCTTGTTTTTAGTCAGCATGATTCTTCCTCATATCTCTTTATTTCATATTTTTCAGCCTTTCTGGCTGAGATAATCCTGATATTGTTTTCCTGTTCCTCTGTAAACACTACATAAAGCAGATTCCCTTTCTTTGACATACCAATCACGCAATACCTGATTTCCTTTACGGAATGCGCTATATCTGTGTCTTCACATGCTAATGGATCAGTAAAAACAGTAGCAGCCTCCGAAAATGTGACTCCGTGAAACTTATCATTACGCGCTGCTTTTCCGGGGTCCCAGGAAAATACAGGTTTCATGGAAGGTACCTGCGAAACCTTTGCTCAATTAAAAATAGTACCTGCATATATATACAGGTAAAAAAAAATTCAGACAACCCTTTTTTTTGTAAAAAAAATTCAGATAAGAGGATTTTTTAATGAATCAGGGGTGTAATCCGGCTGTATAGTCCAGATCAGCATGGGTGACCGGTTCCACTGAGGGAGCGAGAGATTCAGTGCCATCATGGTGCCAGGCGGGAAAAACACCATCGAATCCCGGACTCCCAGAATATAAGACGCGACTACTGCCACATCCGGCATATGGAAAACCCAGAGTGCTGCCTGATTCGGAAGGTAACCAGCCAGCAGTTCATCGACAGAGTCAGCATCAATCCCAGGACTCAGCCTTTCATCGACCAGGAGCTCTGTTTCCTGCCCGGAAAGATTTTTTAAACCGGACTGCACAATCTGGCCGGTCTGCAGGGCTCTTTTCAGAGGGCTTGTGCGGATATCAGTCAGATTCCAATTTGTGGCATGAAGAATGCGTGTCTGAGCAGCGATATCGGATCTGCCTGCGTCGGTCAGATTTCTTTCAGAATCCGGAAACCCGCTGTCCGCCATCCCATGTCTGGCTAATATGAGTTTCATATCTGTGTATTAAAATAGTATTGCACTCTGGCTGGCAACTGAAATCCTGCGGTTAAGACTGATCTGACTGAATTTAAAATGAAAAATGTAAAGAAATTAAAGCCCGGCATCTCAGTCTGTATCATCGCCTTAAATGAAGAAAAACGAATATCACCCTGCCTTGAATCAGTTGGCTTTGCAGACGAAATAATCGTCGTTGACGGCGGATCCGCTGACGCAACAGTAAAAACAGCAAAACAGTTTAAAGCAAAGGTCTTTCTCAGACCCTTTGATCATTTTGTAAATCAGAAAAACTATGCGGTCAGCCTTGCCGGCAGAGAATGGGTTCTTGTTGCTGATGCAGATGAGGTTGTTACACCGGAGTTAAAACAGGAGATTCTTACCCTTACTGCAGATCAGAAGCATCTCTCTGAAAAGCCATGCAGTGCCTGGAGAATTCCCCGCAGAAATTTCTATATGGGACAGTGGATTATGCACGGAGGATGGTATCCTGATTTCAGCATTCGCCTGTTTCGTAACGGTTCCGGAGAATTCACAGGGGGAACAGTGCATGAGACCTTCCGCCTTTACGAAGGCAGCTACTGTACCTTAAAAAACGATCTGCTCCATTATTCCTACAGAACCATAAGCGAACACCTTTCCCGAATTGACCAGTATTCAACACTGATAGCACAGGATAAATTCAGACGCGGCCGCAGATCCTCAGTTCTCTGGGCAGTCATGAAAGGTCTGTCAAAATTTTTTATTATGTATATTATCAAGATGGGCTTTCTGGACGGGCGGGCCGGACTGGCTCTGGCGGCAACAGGAGGATTTTATAATTTTTTAAAATATATTAAACTTTGGGAACTGAACCAGGGTCTCAGGGAAATTCAGGACCCCCATGTGCGCAGGGCTCCGGAGGTTTAATCATGTCTGTAAGTATTAAGTCAAAACTCAGTCTTTATAACACCGGAAAACCTCAGGAAAGCAGAACGCAGGAAGATCCGGTTACTGAAATATCCCCCCAGGGGTTCACTGTTAAAGATACTGTAATCAGGAATCCTGCATTCGGCAGCTGCAGACTTTCAGATTTTCTTCCGTTCTCCCTGAGTCCCATACTTGAGATTTCTTATATTCCAGACTCTTTTCCCCTGCATCCGCATGACGTTCTTTTTTTTGATACAGAAACCACAGGTTTATCACGGGGGGCAGGCAACCTTCCTTTCCTCCTTGGTTTTTCCTGGATTGACAAAACTGATATTAATATTAAACAATATTTTTTAAAAGATCCTTCGGCTGAGTCAGAGATGCTGGAATCGGTTACCGAATTCATGGGCAGATTCGGAATCCTTGCCACATTCAACGGAAAATCGTTTGATGTTCCTCTGCTTAAAAACCGCCTGATTCTCAACCGTCGCAAAGCAGGAGAGCCTCTCATGCATTTTGATCTTCTGCATATTTACCGAAGGCTTCTGCCAAGAGACCACTGGAAGGGTCATTCCCAGTCCGCAGTGGAGGAGGCAGTTCTCGGTTTCCGGCGCGAGAATGATATTTCCGGTGCCCAGGTTCCTCAGATCTATTTTGATTTTCTTCGTTACGGCGAAGACTCCGGCATTTCAAAGATTATACATCACAATGAGCTGGATGTCACCGGCCTTGTTTTTCTGTTCCTTAAAGCTGCAGCTCTCTACCGGGAAAAGAATCCGTCCCTTCATGCTCTTCGCTCAGGAATTGCCAGAATCCTGATCCGCAACCATCGCTTTCCCGAGGCTGCGGATCTTCTTCAGAATCCCGTGAATTACAAAGATCATCTCTTTCTGGCATATGCTCTGAAAAAAGCCGGAAATTTCGAAGAGGCTGCCGAAGTCTATTCCCGCATTTTCGCTGAATTTAAATGCCCTTTTTCTCTGAATCAGATTCTGAAAATACTGGAGCACCGTCTGGGCCGGCCCGGGGAAGCCCTCAGTCTTCTGAATGAGAACAGACAGATCCTCGAAGATTATGAATCCGCTGAAAAATTTATGTCGCGTTATAAACGACTGAATAAAAAAACAGTATCCTTATGAATACTGAGCAGTTTCTGGATTTCCTGAATCAGAATAAAGAATTAGAACAGTGTATCACCCATTATTATAAGATCCCTGCGAAGGAAGCCCGTTATGCAGAGATTCCTGCCGGTCTGGATTCCCGCCTGACCAAAGCACTGAATATAAGCGGAATCACAAAGCTCTATTCTCACCAGTCTGAAGCTGTCACCGAGTCACTGAACAGAAAAAATGTTCTTCTGGTAACCCCAACAGCTTCCGGAAAATCCTTATCGTATATGCTGCCGGTATTTCAGAGGAAACTGGAAAACCCGCACAGCAGGGCACTGTTTATTTTTCCTACAAAAGCACTTGCCCAGGATCAGCTGAACTGGATTACACAATTCAATGAAAATCTGGGCACATCATTTAAAATATTTACTTATGACGGTGACACTTCTCCTGATGCCCGAAGAAAGATTGCTGAAGCAGGGGATTTTGTTATTACAAATCCGGATATGCTTCACGCGGGTATACTGCCTCATCACACCAACTGGATTAAATTATTTGAAAACCTTGAATTTATAGTCCTGGATGAACTTCATACTTACCGGGGCGTATTCGGATCTCATGTGGCAAATATGCTGCGAAGACTTCTGAGAATCACCGGTTTCTACCGCGCTGATCCGGAATTTTTTGCATCCAGTGCCACTATAGGAAATCCGCAGGAGCTGGCGGAAAAACTGTGCGGCAGAAAATTCACTTTAATAAATAAAAGCGGCGCCCCTTCCGGTGAAAAACATATTATTGTTTATAATCCACCTGTTGTTAATGAATCTCTTGGCATCCGGGCCCCGGCAATAAAAGAAACTGCAAAACTGGGAGCTTACCTTCTCGGAAACAGAATCAGCACAATTTTCTTTTCAAGAAGCCGTATGCGCACAGAACTCCTCTTCCGGATGCTGACAGAAAGGCTTCCCATGCTGAAAGATAAAATCCGCTCTTATCGGGGTGGGTACCTTCCGAATGAGCGGCGCAGAATCGAAAAAGAGCTGCGGGAAGGATCGGTGATCGGTGTTGTAAGTACGAATGCCCTGGAGCTGGGTATAGATATCGGTATGCTCGATGTATCGGTTACTATGGGATATCCAGGCAGTATCAATTCCCTCTGGCAGCAGTTCGGGCGGGCAGGCAGAAGACAAAAGGCTTCTATATCGATTCTTGTGGCAACATCGGATGGTACAGATCAGTATCTGGCTAACAATGCTTCTTTTTTAACAGAGTCCAGTCCGGAATCGGCCATGATCAATGCTGATAATCTGCTTATACTTTCCGATCATATCAAATGTGCTGCATTCGAGCTGCCTTTCCGAACCGATGAGCTTTTCGGAGATTATGCAGCAACTCCGGAAATTCTCGAATACCTTACCGAGCAGAGAGTACTCCACAAAACCAGGAATCAGTATCAGTGGATATCCGATATTTATCCGGCAAACACTTTCGGGTTAAGGACAGGTGTCAGAGAAAATTTCGTGATCATCGATATAACCGATACTTCCAGAGAAAAAGTAATCGGGGAGGTTGATCTTTACTCAGCTCCCACTCTCATTCATAAGGATGCTGTCTATATTCACCAGGGAGTAACCTATTATGTCGAAGATCTTCTGTGGGAAGACCGCCAGGCCCGGGTGCGCAGAATAGAGACAGATTACTTTACAGATGCCCATGAAAAAGTCGATATTTCTGTGCTTGATGATCAGACTGTAAAAAAATTCACAGCTTACTCCGAGGCAGACAATCATACACCGGATTATATGACCGGGTATGAATTTCATAAAGGTGAAATCATGCTTTCAGTGAAAGCAGTAATGTTTAAAAAAATGAAACTCGATACCCACGAAAACATAGGCTGGGGCGACATACACACTCCCGAGCTTGAAATGCACACACAGGCAGCCTGGATCCTTTTCGGTAAAAGCGAAGAACAGTCCGCTCCTGAGCAGGAACTTGGCGCGGTTCTTGCGGGGGTAGCCTATGCACTGAGCATTGTTTCTCCTGTTTTTGTAATGTGTGACCGTTCCGACCTGCGCTTTCGCTCCGAAGTGAAATCCGCAGCATTTTCGCAGCCTGCCGTCTATTTTTATGATTCATTTCCGGGAGGGCTGGAATTGTCCTACAGAATCCTTGACAATATTTCAGTGATCGCTGAATCGGCTGCAGGTAACATAGAAAGATGTTCATGCGCGCACGGCTGCCCTGCCTGCGTTGGTCTGCCTGATGAAGAATTTAATATTAAAAATAAATCTGTTGCAATTCTGCGTAAGCTTCTGTAAGAGATTCATTGTGAACTATCTGAAACTGTTTTTCGTTTTTCTTATTTTTATTATTGTTATACCGGTAAAAACAGAAGCAGAACCTGTCACCATCCGATCCGGTCTTTACCAGAATCCCCCAAAAATATTTACGGATGCCAACGGAAATCCCGCTGGAATCTTTCCGGAAATCCTGCAGGAAATCGCTGACAGGGAAGACTGGAATATTGTATTTGAAGTATGTGAGTGGGAAGACTGTCTGGAGAAACTGGAGCAAGGCCGGATTGATCTTATGCCGGATGTGGCTCTGAATGAAGAACGTTCCGGTACCTACCTATTCCACGACACTCCGGTACTGCACAGCTGGTCCGGAATCTGGACCAGACCCGAAATCACTGTCAGAAGTCCGAATGATCTTAACAATCTCAGGGTCGCCCTGCTCCAGGGTTCTGTCCAGGAGGAATCTTTAAAAAACCTTGCATCAATGTACGGATTCCGGTTCACTCCTGTATTCAGAAAATCCTTCTCTGAGGCCTTCGATGCCGTTGCTGCAGGCAGCGCGGATGCTGTTTCATCAAATATTTTTTTTGCAGGCAGTTACGGAAGCAGCTTTCGTTTTAAGGAAACTCCAATCACTTTTAATCCTTCCGGACTCTATTTTGCTGCCTCCGTAAAAACCAATCCTGAAATACTTAAGATTATCGATTCATATATAAACCTATGGAAAAGTGACCCCGATTCCCCGTATTATAAAATCCTCAGAAATTCAAGAATCCAGCCAGGTGCTTTTGTTTTTCCGGCATATGTAAAATGGCTGCTGATAATTCTTGGAATCATAACAGCACTGCTGACGGGATTCAGTTTACTCCTCCGAAAGCAGATTCAGAAGAAAACCAAAGATCTTAGGGAAGCTAACGAAAAGCTTACCCATTTTCTGAAAGCAAGCCCGGCAGTGCTTTATCAGATTGAGTATTCCGATGGTAAATATACTGTAAAATGGGTTTCCGGAAATGCTGAGGGGCTGGTCGGGTATTCCGTCGATGAAATCAGATCTCCGGGCTGGTGGGAAAGCGTCATTCACCCCGAGGATAAAGATCAGGCACTCAGGACATTTTTCAGTCTCCGGGACCGCAGACATATTGTTTATGAATATCGTGTATTCAGTAAGAATTCTGAAATTCACTGGATACGAGACGAAATGAAACACTATACCTCCTCTGATGGACGGACGGAGACAATTTCCGGGAGCTGGAACGACATCAGTGCCGAAAAAGAAAGAGAACTGCGAATTGCATACTACAGCAGCCACGATACGCTGACCGGTCTGATGAACAGATCCCTTTTAAAAGAAAGACTTACAGAAGCTGTAAGACATGCAGCTAAAGAAAAAACCGGTTTTGCTCTTTTCAGCCTGGACCTTGACAGATTCAAAATGATTAATGAAACCCTGGGATTTGACAGCGGTGATGAAATTCTCAGATCCACGGCTCTGCGTCTCGGAACGATTCTTTCTGAAGGAGACCTGATAGCCCGCGCCGGAGGGGATGAATTTGTCCTTCTTTTTAACGGAAATGGAACAGTAACCAGTGCTTCGGAAACTGCGGAAAAAATTCTGGATCTCTTCAGAACCCCATACCGGATTCAGGATCAGGAATTGCTTCTGCACTGCAGTATAGGAGTGAGTCTTTTTCCGGCTGATTCATCGGATCCGGAGATGATCCTGAAAAATGCAGAAATCGCCCGCTATGCAGCGAAAACCCAGAGAAGAAACCGCTTTCACTTTTTCGGGACCGGGGTGGCTTCTGAGCTGAGGGACCGTCTGAAACTGGAAGCAGCACTGAAGAAAGCGCTTGATAAAAATGAAATTTATCTGGTTTACCAGCCGCAGATTTCTCTTTTAACCGGAGAAGTCACCGGAGCGGAGGCTCTGGTCCGGTGGAATCATCCGGAATTCGGAGAAATTCCGCCTGGTATTTTTATTCCCCTTGCAGAACAGACTCATATAATTCTTGACCTTGGCAGCTGGATTCTGCGCACAGCCTGCAATCAGGTAAAACTCTGGGATGCTCAGGGCTTCCACCTTCCGCGGATTGCAGTGAATCTTTCCGCAAGGCAGATTGAAGCAGATCTTCTGGTACCGCAGATTCAGGAAATCCTCTCTGAAACCGGAATCGATCCGGACCGCCTCGAACTGGAGCTTACAGAATCAGCCCTTATGAATGATCCTGAGGCAGCTATGAAAGATCTTACGGAATTCCGCAGAGAGGGAATCAGTCTGGCTCTGGACGATTTCGGAACCGGTTACTCGAGTCTTGCCTATCTTAAAAATCTTCCGATAAACATACTTAAAATTGATAAATCGTTTGTAATGGATACAGAACCAGGAAGCGGCGGAGAGGCAATGTGCCGCGCAGTGATACACCTTGCCTCTGTTCTGAATCTGAAAACAATCGCAGAAGGTATAGAAACAGAGGAACAGCTTCAGTTTCTGACTGCGGAAGGCTGCACCACCGGCCAGGGTTTTTACTTCAGCAGGCCGGTACTTCCGGAGGACCTCCCGGCAGCTGCGGCTTTCGTGTCAGAAAAGTTCCGCAGACTCCCGCTCGCAGCGGAATCTTAAATACTGCGCCGGATTACTGTCTGGTGCGAAGACTGGGTTCAGGCATCAGATGACGGTGACATGCTTTTGCGGCAAGCCTTCCTTCCTGAATGGCCCAGACTACCAGGCTCTGACCGCGACGGGCATCACCTGCGGCAAATACTTTAGGCTGACTTGTTTTAAAAAGACCATATTCAGCTTTAATATTGCTTCGGTTATCCTTCTCCAGACCAAGTTCATCAATGAGTTTCTGATCAGGACCAAGAAATCCCATGGAAATCAGGACCAGCTGGGCAGGCCATACTTTGTCTGTACCAGGCACTTCCTTCGGAAAATAGCTGCCGTTTTCGGTAACCCATTCCACCTGAACCGTATGCACTTCTTTTACATTTCCTTCAGAATCGCCGGTGATCTTTTTAGTCATTACAGAAAACACTCTCGGATCTGAACCGTAAAGGGATGCAGCTTCTTCCTGACCGTAATCAGTCTTCAGAACTTTTGGCCACTGAGGCCAGGGATTGTCTGAGGCTCTGGTCAGAGGAGGTTTAGGCATGATTTCAAACTGAGTCACGCTTCTGCATTTATGCCGGATGGAGGTTGCCACGCAGTCTGTACCGGTATCGCCCCCTCCGATTACTATTACATCTTTACCTTCTGCATTTATATAATTTCCGTCGCTTAAACCTGAATCAAGCAGACTTTTTGTGTTAGCATGGAGGAACTCCATGGCAAAATGAACGCCTTTCAGACTGCGGCCTTCCACCGTGAGATCCCGGGGAACTGTTGCTCCGGTGCAGAGAATAACCGCGTCATTTTCATCGATGATCTGCTGGGTTCTGATATCTTTACCGACTTCGCAGGAGGTAATAAACCGAATACCCTCAGCCGTCATAAGCTCAATACGGCGCTGCACGATGCTTTTATCGAGCTTCATGTTGGGAATGCCGTACATCAGCAGCCCCCCTGCGCGATCTGCCCTCTCGTAAACAGTTACGGAATGACCTGCCTGGTTCAGCTGATCAGCTGCGGCAAGTCCTGAGGGACCGGATCCGATCACGGCCACTTTTTTTTCTGTGCGGATTTCCGGGATTCTGGGCTTAATCCAGCCTTCGCGAAATCCGCGGTCAACAATAGAACATTCATTGTTTTTTATAGAAATTGCAGGTCCGTGCAGTGCCATAACACAGGAACCTTCGCAGGGAGCCGGACACACCCTGCCTGTAAATTCAGGAAAATTATTGGTTTTAAGAAGTCTTCCGAGAGCTTCCTGCCAGAGACCACGGAATATATTATCATTCCATTCGGGTATAAGATTGTTAAGCGGACATCCGGCAGAAGGTCCGGCTATGTTTACTCCGGAGTGGCAGAACGGAACTCCGCAATCCATGCATCGTGCACCCTGAAGCTCCTGCTCTTTTTCCGGGAGATAGTTATGAAATTCTTTCCAGTCTTTTATCCGTTCCAGAGGGGCCCGGTCTTCAGGTTCATTGCGCTCAAATTCTAAAAATCCTGTTGTTTTTCCCATACAAAACCCTCTGTTTGGAACATGATCCTGAAAGGGCCTAAAATAGGAAATTTATTTTTATGAGTGCATTACCCGGTTCCTGCCGGTTTTTTTTGCTCTGTAGAGAGCCTGATCTGCCTGAAATCGCAGCATATTAAAACTTTCGTATAAATTATCAGCAACCGCGACACCAGCGCTGAAAAACAGGGGTCTTTTCAGACTGAATCTGACATAATCCAAATCAGTACATTTTTTCAGCAGAGATTCTGTTAAAGACACCGCCGTTCTGAGATCTGTATCAGGAAAAAGAAGCATAAATTCTTCGCCGCCGATCCTCCCTGCAGAATCCTTAGGGCGGATACTGCTTCTGCAGAATTCGCCGAAAATCTCAAGTGCTTTGTCGCCCTCCATGTGACCGAAAGTGTCATTCAGATTTTTAAAATCATCGAGGTCGATGATCGAAATGGCAAACGGCTTTTTCTGGGCGGCAGCCTCTGCAAACAGAAACTCTGCTTTCTCAAAAAGCACTCTCCGATTGTAAATCCCCGTCAGATAATCCATTTCAGACAGAATTTTCAGTTCATTTTCCAGAGATTTTCTTTTTGTATCGTCTCTTGCCAGACCTTCAATACCGGAAGGACTGCCTGCATCATCATAAACAAGGTATGCATTTGTGGAAAACCAGACAGGGGTGCCGTTCTTATGCCGCAGCGGGGCCTCCACCCGTACAACTTCGCCTGCTGCCTGAAAGATTTCTTTTACTATGCGATCCCGCTCTGAACTCTCAACATAGTAATTTGTAATAGGCGTTCCGATTACCTCGCTGATTTTATAACCAAGTATATCTGTTACCGAAGGAGACAGCCGGATGAGTCTTCCCTGGAGATCTGTGCGATAATAAATATCCGGAAGTTTACGTATAATCTGCTCCAGCTCTTTTTTAAGCTTTTCCATTTCCTGAACAGCAGAGCTTATTACAGTTACATCTCGAAGAGTTCCGATGAGCCTTTGGCGGTCTCCCAGAAATCCAACATTCATGGAAACGCGCTTAATTTCACCGGTTTTCGTTATAATCCGGAATTCATAATCCGAAGGCTCCGGATGACCGGCCATGCGCCGGATGTGCCGTTCACGGACCATCTCCTGGTCTTCGGGATAAACAAACGTCATGAAATCTGTCTCCTTGATTTCATGAGTGTTGTATCCAGTCATAGCGGAAAGCTGTTCATTACTGTAAATAATCCGGTTGGCGTGAATAACAAAGAGTCCGTCCTGAACCCGATCGGCCAGAATCAGAAAATCTTCGTCGTTATGAGGTCCCTTTCCATGGTCCATATTATTACATGAAAACCGGTGGCCGGTCTTTGTAAAGGAGAATCATTCTTAAACCGGAATATTTTTTTAATTAATATATAATTATGTCTGTAACTCAGCAGAGGATTTCCTCTTCAGCGCTATTAACAGAAGATCCACATCCGGAGGATCAATGCCGGATATTTTTGATGCGCTGTCAATATCGGCAGGTCTGAATTTTTTAAGCTTTTCCCTGGCTTCATTTTTAATTCCGGCAAGAGAATCGTAATCGAAATCCGCCGGTATTTTTATATGACCCAGCTGTTTTCTTTTTTCGATCGTATCTTCGTTTCGCTTTATATAGCCGGAGTATTTGACTTCCATTTCGAGGATATCCTGTTCGTCATCGGAGAGTTCTGTAAGTCCCGGGATAAAATACCGGCAGTAACGGATTTTAACTTCAGGTCTGCGAAGAAAGGCATCCACTGTTTTTCCGAACGAGGATGCAGGAAGGCTGACACCTTCGGTTTCCATTTCTTTTATGAAATCCGGATCCGGACGGAGCCCTGTACTGTAAAAAAGGGATCGGATCTTTTCAATTCGTTCCCTTTTTGACTTCATTTTCCCGTAAACTTCTTTATCCACCAGACCGAATGATACTCCGTAATGCATCAGTCTCTGGTCTGCATTATCCTGCCTCAGAAGAAGCCTGTGCTCAGCGCGACTGGTAAACATTCTGTAGGGATCTTCCACTCCTTTGTGAACCAGATCATCCACAAGAACACCTATGTAAGCCTCATGACGGCCGAGAATAAACGGATCTTCTCCTCTGTGACGGCGCACTGCATTCAGAGCGGCGATAAGCCCCTGTGCAGCAGCTTCTTCGTAACCGGTGGTGCCGTTCAGCTGACCTGCGAAATACAGACCGGAAACTCTTCGTGTCTGCAGATCAGGAGTAAGCTCACGCGGATCCACATAATCATACTCAACCGCATATGCCGGACGCATGATTTCCGCTTTTTCAAATCCTTTCATGGAACGTATCATCTTCCACTGGATTTCTTCCGGGAGGCTGCTGGAAATTCCGTTTAGATAAACTTCGCCGGTATCTGTTCCTTCGGGTTCCACAAATATCTGGTGACGGCTTCGGTCAGCAAATCTTACGATTTTGTCCTCAATGCTGGGACAGTAACGCGGACCGGTTCCTTCGATCTGACCGGAATATACAGGCGAGAGATGCAGATTATCACGGATAAGACTGTGCATTTCCTCATTCGTGTAGGCAATGTAGCACTGAATCATTTTCTGATCCAGACTTTCCGTCTGATAGGAAAACGGAACAGGTTTGGTGTCGGATTCCTGAACATCGAGCTGATCAGTGTCTATAGTTGATAACAGCACCCGGGGAGGTGTGCCTGTTTTTAATCTTTTTAAAGGAAATCCGAGGCCGCGAAGACTCTCTGATAATTTATAAGCGGCCATATCGCCTATGCGACCCGCGGGCATTGTAAAAGTTCCTATATGAATTAAACCGGAAAGAAACGTGCCCGTGGCGAGAATCACAGAAGATGCAGTATAATTATGACCTCTTAATGTTTTGATTCCTTTAATTCTGTATTCAGGTCCGTGGGATCCGGAACCGGCCGGTTCTGTGAGAAGATCCGTACACTCATCCTGCCGAATGCTCAGATTCGGAGTGTTTTCAAGGATGGATTTCACAAGATTCTGGTATTTTTTTTTATCGGCCTGGGCCCGCGGGGCCCACACAGCCGGACCCTTAGACCGGTTCAGCATTTTAAAATGAATACCGGTCTGGTCAATCACACGACCCATAATTCCCCCAAGCGCATCAATCTCCCGCACTATATGACCTTTGGCAATTCCGCCTATAGCCGGATTGCACGACATCTGCGCGATAGTGTCCAGATTGAGAGTAAGCAGCAGAGTCTTCAGTCCGCAGCGGGCAGAAACATAAGCCGCCTCCGAACCCGCATGACCGGCTCCGATTACAATGACGTCAAACTGAGAAGGAATAGAGGAACTGCTCACCGGGCCAGAATTCAGAAATCAGGTTCTGAATTCCAGCAGAATTAGGGGGAGGGGATACTCCCCCCAGTAAAAGTATTTGCCTTCTGAAAGCCCCGGGACACAGATAGGCTCACAGATGAGTAACGGATCTATAATTATTATCGGCGGCGGCAGTCTTCAGGTGCCCTTGATTCGGACTGCCAAGGATACATTAAATCTGCATACTATTGTATTCGATCAGAATCCTGAAGCGCCCGGCGCCCTTATTGCTGATCAGTTTTCGCAGGTAAGCACCATCGATACCGATGCAGCTGCTCAGAGAGCCGTTGAAATTCAGCATAATCTGAGTAATTCAGAAAAAATCAGGGGAGTGATTACTGCAGGGACGGATGTCAGCTTTACGGTGGCAAAGACTGCGGAGGCTCTGGATCTGCCTGGAATATTTCCGGAGAGTGCGCTGGCTGCCAGCGATAAACTGGTAATGCGAAACACAATGAAATCTGCCGGAGTGCCCGTACCTGTTTTCAGCGAAATTCATGATATTCAGAATGCTAAAGAAACATACAGGAAATTCAGATCTGAAACCGGTAAATCCCGCTTCGTTATAAAACCCACAAGGAATATGGGTGCCAGAGGAGTTCGCCTCATCCGCTCGGAGAGCGAAATCGAAGAGGCATTTCGTTATACAAAACAGTTTTCCGCCAGAGGTACAATTCTTCTTGAAGAATATATGGAAGGCCCTGAGCTTTCTGCGGACTGCCTTCTCTGGACAGTCATTCCCTGGAAAGAATTCATAAATCTTACAAATAAAAAATATTTTCTGGAAGATCCTGAATACAGACGAAGTATTTTTGATAAATACGTTAAAATACAAATGACAGGTCTTGCTGACAGAATCATCCGGCATCCTCCGTTCTTCATTGAGCCTGGTCACAACATGCCCTCTTTGCTTTCCGGTGAGATTTATAAAGAATCACTTCAGGTTATGCGCGACTCTGCCGTTGCACTGGGAATTTTTTCAGGTGCTGCGAAAGGCGATCTTAAAGTTACTTCCGAAGGAGTAAAAGTCGGCGAAGTGGCGGCAAGACTCTCCGGTGGTTATATGTCTTCGCATACTTATCCGCTCCATTCCGGAATCAATCTGCATAAAAATGCTTTGCTGATTTCTCTCGGAGAACAGCCGGAAGATCTGGCCCCGCAGAAAAATCAGACGGTCATAGAAAGAGCAATCCCTTTTACTCTGAATCAGGATAATCCAGGTCTTTTTCAGACAGGTCTCATAACTGAAATTTCTGCAGATATCGGAGAAATTCTTAAAATCCCAGGTGTGGAACATATTGAATTTACTAAAAAAAAGGGAGATATCCTGCACTGGCCGGAATCCAATGTAGACAAGGCCGGTCATATTATCGCCTCAGGCAGTAATCTGGAAGAAGCAGAAGCAGCGGCACAGGCAGCTTATGAAAAAATCATTTTCAGAACTGACAATTCTTATACATTCACCTGGAAAGAAATCGAAGAAAGAGCAAAAAAATTACTGCCATCTGATGTATGTCATGTGTGCAGAAACTGCGATGGGAAACACTGCGCCAGCGGCGTGCCTGGAATGGGTGCTGCAGGCAGAATGAATTCATTTAAAAATAATTCATATGCTTTGACAAAAGTCAGAGTTATTCCGCAACTGATTAAAAAATCAGATCCTCCGAATTCTGAAAATTTTACTGAAGAGAAGTTTTTCGGAATTCCGCTCAGAACTCCTGTAATGGCTGCTCCCTTAACCGGAGTGAAAACGAATATGGGAGGCTTCACAGGCGAAAAAGAGTTCGCAGAAGCTGTTATGCGGGGTGCTGTGGAATCCGGTTCCGTAATGTGGTTTGGCGACGGGGCCGATCCTGAAAGATATAAGCTTTATACAGATCTTATAGCAAAAAGCGAAGGTAGAGCCGTTATCACAATAAAACCAAGATGCGATCTGGCTGAAATAGAAATGCGCATAAAAGCCGCCCTGGAAAGAGGCGTCCTTGCTGTTGCTTTTGACATTGACTCTGTTGGACTCAGAACCAATGAGCTGAAAAATCAGTCTGTCTGTCTTAAATCTGCAGAAGAATGGAAACGAATCAGGGACCTTATTCGGGTGCCAATGATTATCAAAGGCATACTTTCTGTTCAGGATGCCGAAGCTGCAGTTGAGGCCGGTGCTGACGCGATTATTATAAGCAATCATGGCGGCAGGATTCTCGATGACCTTCCCGGTTCTGCTGAAGTCCTCCCTTCCATCGTATCAGTTGTTGGTAATAAAATTAAAATTTATGCTGACGGAGGAATTCGCAGCGGTTCTGATGTCTATAAAATGATGTGTCTTGGTGCATCGGGAGTTCTGATCGGCAGACCACTGGTCACCGCCGCAGCCGGAGCAGGGTATATCGGTGTGAAAAGACTTTTTGCAGATCTGAATGAAGATTTCCGGAAATATCTGCATCTTTGCGGAAGACCGGATATCAGCCGAATAATACAAAATTAATAATATTTAATCTACAGATGATTAGAGTTATTTTAAATTAAAGGAGAATTTATATGAGCGAATCTTTTCTGATCCGTACGGCAAAATCCGCGGATTTTCTCGGTATCCATTCCGGTATGGCAAACAGGCACGGACTTATTGCAGGTGCCACAGGTACCGGTAAAACGGTAACGCTTCAGGTTCTTGCGGAAGCTTTCAGCAGGGCAGGGGTTGCCGTGTTTGCGGCAGATATCAAAGGAGACCTGTCCGGCACAGGAATGCCCGGTAAAGAAAGTAAAAAATTTTCCGAAAGACTTGAATTACTTGGTATTAAAGACCATTCATTCAGGTCATCCCCGGTAGTTTTCTGGGATGTGTTCGGCGAACAGGGCCACCCTGTAAGAACTACTGTATCTGAAATGGGCCCTTTGCTTCTTTCGCGCCTGCTTAATCTGAATGATACACAGACAGGCACTCTTTCTCTGGTATTTAAAGTAGCTGATGATAACGGACTGCTTCTTCTTGATATGAAGGATCTTCGTGCCATGCTGCAGTTTGTCGGCGAAAATGCCTCGCAGTTCACTACCGAATACGGAAAAGTCTCTTCACAGAGTATCGGAGCTATTCAGAGAAGTCTGCTGGAACTTGAAAACCAGGGAGGTGACCGTCTTTTCGGAGAGCCTTCCCTTTCAGTCACTGATTTTATTAAAACGGATCCCGAAGGAAATGGTATTATAAACATTTTATCAGCTGATAAGCTGATTCATACTCCGAAAGTGTATAGTGTATTTCTTCTGTGGCTGCTTTCAGAACTTTTTGAGAATCTTCCTGAAGCAGGAGATGCAGACAGACCAAAAATAGTCTTTTTCTTTGATGAAGCACACCTTCTTTTTGAGGATGCTCCCAAAGTTTTAAAGGACAAAATCGAACAGGTGGTTCGTCTGATCCGGTCTAAAGGTGTCGGAATTTATTTTGTTACCCAGAGTCCGTCGGACCTTCCCGATGATGTTCTGGGACAGCTTGGAAACCGGGTGCAGCATGCTCTTCGTGCATTCACACCTAAAGACCAGAAAGCAGTTAAATCTGCAGCGCAGACTTTCCGACCGAATCCGGCCCTCAGTACCGAAGCTGTAATAACAGAGCTCGGGATTGGCGAAGCCCTGGTTTCATTTCTTGATAATAAAGGAACTCCAGGAATGGTGGAGCGGGCCTGGATACTTCCGCCTGCCGGACGCATTGGCCCTGTCACTCCTGAGGAAAGAAAGGAACTTATCAGTAATTCTCCGTTCTTTGGGGTTTATGAAAACCTGAAAGACCGAGAATCTGCTTATGAAATTTTAAAGAAAAAAACAACTGCTTCTGAAGAATCCGGGGCTTCGTCAGAGTCAGGGGAAACTTTCAGTTCAGCAAAACGTGTTGGTTCTCCTGGTCCGGCAGCGCGGCCGAAGAAGTCTGAAACTCCTGTGGATGCCTTTATAAAAAATGCAGCAAAAGCAGCAGGAACCCAGATCGGGAGACAGGTGATCCGCGGTGTGCTTGGATCTATATTCGGCAGATGAATTACAGCAGACTTTTCAGTCAGGAAGACGATCTCTGCTGTCCGGCCTGACGGGAGAAATTCTGGAAGCTGGATCCGGCACGGGTGTGAATCTTGAATTTTACGGAGATTCTGTGAACGTTATCTGTATTGAACCTTCTGTTTATATGAGGCAGTATTCCGTAAACCTGTTACAGCACCACCTGATGGTCCGGTGTGATTTTTATAATCTGAATATCTTCTTTAAGACTTTCCAGAAAATCATCAAGTCCGTCAAGGTCCGGTGTGGTAAAAACAGCCTGACCGCATTCATGAAGTAGTCTGATAAAAGCAGCTCTTCTGCCGGCATCAAGTTCGCGGATAACGTCGTCTATCAGAAGGAGAGGGGGAGTTTTCAGATTTTCCCTTAAATAATAGAATTCTGCAATTCTCAGAGCAAGAGCAGTGCTTCGTTTCTGACCCTGACTTCCTGTGGTAAGAAGATCTTTGAAACTCTGTCCGCCTGATGCCACTGTAAATTCCAGATTATGCCGGTGAGGACCTGCGGTTGTGGTTCCGGCTGCAATATCTTTATAATAATTCTTTTTTATTAAATCGGAGAATGATACGGATTCTTCAGGAGATGAAAGAATTAAGGAAAGACCTGCTTCATCTGCACTGTTAGAAATGGAACGAAGGGCACTGCTGAATATGGGCCGGAATTTTTCTGAGAATGAGAGTCTTTTCTCTGTTACTGCGGTTCCGTATTTTACAATTTCAGAATCCCACACTAATAAAGAATCAAGACGTTCTTTTTTTTCTTTTAATTTTTTTAATACGACATTTCTCTGCCGGAGTGCACGGCTGTATTTAATAAGGTTGTCAAGATATTCAGAACTGATTCCGCTGAGGAGAATGTCTATGAACCTTCTGCGGTCTGCCGGACCTCCTTCAATGATCCGAAGATCCGAAGGACTGAAAATCACCGTAATCAGATTTCCAATCAGGCCGGCCCTGCCCGTAATTGCTTTGCCGTTTATTTTAATTCGTTTACGGCTTTCCGGTTCCGATATAAAAGCATATTCCAGCTCAGTTATGCTTCCGTTTTTCCGGAAGCGACCTGCGACATGATAGCTGGTCTGACCATGTCTTACAAGATCACGGTCCGCTGCACCCCTGAAGGATTTTCCAAGCGAAAGAAGACTTACTGCTTCCAGAATATTTGTTTTACCGGAAGCATTAAGACCGGTTATAAAAACCAGTCTCTTCTGAAAATCCACTGAGGTTTTTTCATAGGATCTGAAACCGGTGAGTTCCAGCTTTTCAAGCCACATAGGTGTGGTTTTCCTGGCATCAGAGTTTCATCGGCATTATGACAGAGCGGAATGCTTCGTCTTTTGGATCCATTATTACCGCAGGAGAAGAAGGTGATGAGAATCCGAACTTCACATCCTCTGTTTCAATTATGCGAAGTATATCGAGCAGGTAATTTGAATTAAAAGCAATTGTGGTTTCCGGACCGGTGAAGTTAACCGGTACTCCGTCTTCTGCTTCCCCGAGATCCGGAGTTGATGCTTTAATACTTAAAGTATCTGATCCGAACTGAAGACGGATCTGACGGGTAGGCTCCGCAGCCATTACAGCTACCTGCCGGATTGCATTGCCGAAACCAGCTCCGTTTATATCGACTGTGTATTCCAGTCTTTGCGGTATCACTACGTTGTAATCAGGGAACTGTCCGTCTATCAGTTTGCATATGAGATTGATTTCGCCTATACGAAAAAAGAGTTTTTTATCTGCCTGGTCAAATGCAACAGAGCTTTCCGTTCCCGCATCGAGGAGTCTCAGTAATTCTTTAACTGCTTTGTTTGGCAGAATCACCCCGCTGGTGAAAGGCAGATCATTATCCATTACCCTGTCAATTTTAGCCAATCTGCGACCGTCTGTGGCAACAACAGTAAGTGTTTTTTCTTTGCTTATAAAATAAAGACCATTAAACACATAACGAGCATCTTCCTCAGCACTGGCATAGCTTGTTTTTCGGATCATTTCGATCAGCGTGCCTGAAGGAAAAGGCACATAATCATTCGATTCAGGCACTGGCATCGGAGGGAATTCATCAGCAGAAGTTCCCATGATTCTGATGCTTGCTTTAGTTATGCCGGACACATCTGTTATTGTGACTTTTTCATCTTCGCCCACAGACATCCGGATTGTGTTTCCCCTGAATTCACGGATAGCCTGACTGAATTTCTTTGCTGGCACTGCAATGGATCCCTGAACCTCTACCTGTGCTTCCAGACCCATGCGGATCCCGATTTCAAGATCCGTGGCAATCAGTTCCAGTTCATTTCCTTTTGTGCGGAGAAGAATGTTGGAAAGCATATGCCGGAGTTCTTTAGTGGAGATGACACTTTCAGCTATATTGATAGCTTTAAAGAATTTAGTTTTATCGATAATTACGATCATACATGCCTCTGTATATATTTAATATATTGTTTGTACTGCTGTTGCTGGTTCCGTGGATATGTGAATAACTCACGAAAACAGGATTCAAACCGGTGTTCCGGACTGATCTATTAAAAAAAGGGGGCCGGATAAGTTCAAGTAAAATGTGAATTCATGTGAATAAAAAGACATAATCCTGAAAGACGGATCCGAAAAACCAGCCGTTTTTTCACAGGTACTCACAGGAATCGGGGACTTATTCACAGAATCCGGAAAGTTATTCACATTCAGCTGCGCCGCTTTTTTATACCCTGCCGGACTGTTTCAATCTGAGCCGCAATACCCGGATCATTCTGGATCATTTTTTTGATTTTTTTTTCGGCATTAATAACAGTGGAATGGTCGCTGCGTTTAAAATATCTGGCCACGGTGGATTTATTCATGCCGGAATAAGTGATGGCTATGTACATTGCCAGGTGCCGTGGAAAAGTAAATTCAGTTTTTCTGGAACTGCTGAGCAGATCGTCCCGGGACACATTGTAAAGATCAGAAATTTCATTCAGAATGATATCCAGATCCATCGGGTGACTGTGATCAGAAACAGGAACCAGATCAGTCAGATGATTTGAGACTTCATTCAGGTTTTCGATATTGAAACCCCTCATTCTTAAAAAGAAAAGCTTGTTTACTGCTGATTCAAGTTCCCGGATGGAACCCACAATATTGGTTACCAGGTAGTCATTCACTTCCGGGGATACGGAAAAGCCAAGATTCTCACTTCGGATTTTCAGGTAACGGCTTTTCAGCTCCGGATCCGGACTGGTGAGCCCGACGTGCAGACCTGAGAGAAACCGGCTCATGAGCCTCGAAGTGATATGAAGTTCCGGCGCAGGGCAGTCGGAAGTAATAAGAATCTGTTTTCCGGATTCGTAGTAGGAGTTAAAAATATAAAAAAATTCTTCCTGAGTCAGTTCTGCTGTTGATTTCAGATTCTGGATATCTTCAATTATAAGAACATTGTAATTGCTGTATTTGTGTTTGAAATTCAGATTGGAATTGCTGTACATGGCAGCCGTAAATTCCTTTTTAAAATCTTCGATTGTTAAATAGCCTATACGGATCTGCGGATTTTTGTTAATCAGAGTTCTTGCTATGGAATGTACCAGATGAGTTTTGCCGGTGCCTGCCGGTCCGTATATAAACAGGGGGTTCACTCTGCCTGCATTCAGAATGAAATTATGACATGCCATCAGCGCGAGTTCATTGGAACGACCCCGCAGAAATTTATCAAATGAGAAATGAGGATTCAGCCAGTCCTGGCTGATTTCAAGCATACTTCTGGGGCCTTCATCGTTGATTTCTGCTGTATTCATAAAAAAATCCCTGATCTGCTGCTCACTATATTTAATAAACCTGTGGATAACAAGAGGAAAATTCTTTTTTTTGCAGAAATCCGGAAAAAAACTCTTTTTTTTATTGATAAATGAGACATAATCCAACGGTTTGTAAAATAAAGTCAATTCGGGTAAATCCTGTTAAAATGAAGTTGACTTCATTCTCCGGTCTCAAATCATGCCTTTATCCCTATATTATAATGAGATCTAACTATGAAGATGACTTTTCAGCCAAGTGTGGCAAAAAAAATTAAAACTCACGGCTTCCGTGAAAGAATGGCAACCAAGAACGGCCGAAAGGTTCTGGCCAGCCGTCGGGCCAAAGGTCGCTACAGGCTCACTGTTTCCGATTCTAAGCATAAAAAATAATATCGGCTTTACAGGGTAGAGTCATTGGTATTCAGAAATTCCGCAGGCAGACCTTAAAAGGGAAAGTCCGGTTCACTGATCTTTTTGAATCGGGTTCCTGGTTACAGGGTAAATACTTAAAAGTTGTTTATTACCAGTCTGCGGAACAGAAACCTGGCCGGTTTGCGCTCTGCGTATCCAGATCATTTGGAAATGCTGTAAAACGGAACCGGATCAGGCGAATTCTCCGGGAAATTCTGAATGAATATACAGATTCAGTAAAATCCGGTTATTATATCGGTTTTTTACCAAAAAGCTCTTTTGCGGATCTCTCCCGTGAAGAGCAGAAAAGGCAGGTGCATACTCTGCTCTTAAAAATAAACAAGGAATTATAGTAAATATGGAACAGCAGAAATCATCCAACCCCATGTCCAGTTTTTTACCGATCCTTATTTTCGGTATGGCTGCCATGTTCCTGCTGCAGTACTTCGATGAATCAGGAAAAAAAACAGACAGCAGCGGAAGTTCAGCACAGCAGGCTGTGCAGGAACCTGGTCAGAATCAGGCAGATTCCCCGGCCCCAGGTCAGGAGAAAGAGCCCACTGCCTCCCACACCGGAGGACCGGCTGACTTCAGTTTTCCGGTGGCAGAGCAGGAAAATCTTTACGAAATCAGAACCGGCAATTATATTGTAAGGCTTTCAGATAAAGGCGGAAAAGTTCATTCACTGTATGTGGTGAACAATGATCATTTCAGTATCCCTGACCTCGCGATCGAAGAAGTTGAAGATGCTTTCGGTAAAGAAAATAAATCATTTGAAATTACGCGCGGTAATGGTATGGATTTCCAGCCTCATTTGTATTTCCGCGATTCTCTGACCGGGCGCATTGATCAGGCCGGAAATCCGGTTCTGAACAAAGGTGCTTTTCAGGTCAGCGGTCCTGTGAAAAATCAGGAAACCGGTCTCAGCGAAATTCGTTTTACTCTCCCGGTCACCTTTAAAGGACATAAACTGGAACTTATAAAAGTTTACAGATTCCTTGAGTCAGAATACTATTTCCGTCAGATAACTGTTCTCAGAAATCTTGAAAAAACTGATTTTATACTGAATGGCGATCTTTTCTTTAAGTCGTTCGGAGATGTAGGACCATCGCCGGAAGGTATGAATAAGCTGTTTATGGCTTCCTATGGTCGTTTTTATTACTATAATGATTCACTGAGTCACTGGTCAAGCCTTGCCTATCAGGACGGATCCATGTCCTGCTATATGCCTGGCTGCGGCGGAAAATCCAGTGACCCTTACAGCATTTTTCTCGAGAAACCGGACGGACTTGAGTTTATTGGTTCCACAAGTCGTTATTTTATGGCTTATAACCGTTTTGGTGCACCTCCGGGAGCTTCGCATCACCGTCCGGACGGTCTGATTATGATTAACCGGAATGATCCCGCAGGAAAGGAAAATGCAACTGCAGTGTATCGTGATCTTCGTCTTGGTGCTGCCCGTGAAGAATCTTTAGATCTGGGTGGTGTGGATCCGGCTGCAGAAGATAATTTCACAAAAGTATCAAAAGCACAGACAAGAAATGATGCGCTGATCGTAGACAGCCGGGTATATTACGGGATACGCCGCGATGAATCCCATATGTTTCAGAATACTGCGGCAGCGCTCAAAGAGTTCGGAACAAGTGAACCGGAATACAAAGCCCGCGATACCATCTATTCTTCCGGATTTCTTGCTTTTTTCGGTCCGGTCCGCGATGGCGTTGTTCACCTGATGCGTTTTCTTTATCAGTACATCGGAAATTACGGCTGGGTAATTATTATTATTGCTGTAAGTTTTAAACTGGCAACCTGGCCTCTGAACCAGATGCAGGCTAAGAGCATGAGAACCATGACTGCTCTTAAGCCAGAAATCGAAAAAATCAACGAACAGTATAAGGACAATCCGGAAACCAAACAGAAGAAAATCATGGAGCTTTATAAAGAACATAAAGTCAATCCGGCTAAAGGATGCCTGCCTGTTCTGATTCAGATCCCTGTTTTTATTGCACTTTATTCCGCATTCAGTGAATCCATTGAACTCTGGAAGAGTCCGTTTATTTTCTGGATGACAGACCTTTCTGCCCCGGACACTCTTTTTGTTATTCCTGATCTCATCATTATGAAGAATGTGAATGTGAACATTCTTCCCCTTGTAATGGTGGGAACGCAGCTTCTGCAGCAGATGACAACTACTGTGGTAACCGATAATAATCAGAAAATGATCATGTATATGATGCCTGTTATTATGCTTGTTTTCTTCTGGAACATGCCGAGCGGCGTGACTCTTTACTGGTCTATACAGAATTTTATAACGATTATATGGCAAGTGGTACCGCAGCATTTTTCTAAAGATAAATAAATAAAAATGTCCGCCTGAAAAGCAATAATGTTCAGGAGAGTATTATGAATTATATCTACGAGGCTGAAGGAAAAAACAAGGCCGAGGCGGAACAGAAGGTGCTGGATACCTTAGGTATAAAATCCAGTGATGTGAAACTTAAAGCGGCAGGTCCCTCAAAAGGAATTCTGGGATTTGTTTCAAAAAAACCGGTAACGGTCAGAGCCTATCTGGACTCTGCAGTTCTTCCGGCAGAAACCATTGTTAAAGGAGTGCTTTTCACTCTTGTAAATAAAATGGGAATGTCGGTGGAAATCGATACGATCAGTGAAGCTGATTCAAATATAGTTCTGGAGCTGTCATCCGATGACTCCAAACTTCTGATCGGAAAACAGGGTCGTACCCTGGATGCCCTCCAGTTTATACTCAATCTTATGATTGACAGTAAGCTGAGGGGCGGTAAGCGGATCATGCTTGATATTGCGAATTACAGGTCGCGCAGGCAGAAACGCTTAACAAGACTTGCGAAAGCCGTGGCTGAAAGAGTCGCGAATACACGCAGGCCTGTTCTTCTTGACTATATGAATCCTTACGACAGGCGTATAGTCCACATGGCCCTTGAAGACAATGACCGTGTGTTTACAAAGTCGGATGGTAACGGTGTTTATAAACGTGTTCGTGTAATCCCTTACGAACAGATGGAAAAGTTTATAGATACGGAAGAGCACGACGAAATTTACGAAGACAACGATGCATCGGACGATTGATGACACAATTGTCGCACTTTCGACACCGCCAGGGCGTTCTGCCTTAGCGGTGGTTCGAATCTCCGGTCCCTCTGTAATTAAAGTTCTTAAATCCCTCTCACCTGATTCTGATTTTTCAGGAAATCCCCGCAAAGCCCTTTATTCAGTTTTCACAGATGCTTCAGGAAACGAAATTGACCGGGGAATCGCTGTGTATTTCAAAGGGCCTGCTTCCTATACAGGTGAAGACACTGCGGAAATTTCGGTTCATGGAAACCCTGTTATTGTAAAAAGACTGATAACCGCCTGTCTCAGGTGCGAAGGTGTGAGGCCCGCTGAAGCCGGGGAATTCACTCTGAGATCCTATCTCAGCGGTAAAATGGATCTTACCCAGGCTGAAGCGGTTCGCAGAATCATTGATGCAAGAACAGAACGCGAACTGGAATCAGGACGCAGAATGCTGTCCGGCGAACTCAGCCGTGAACTGGCCCGTTTCCGTTCTCATCTTCTTAATCTGAAAGCCGAAGCAGAAGCGGAAGTTGATTTCGCAGGCGAAGATCTTACATTCCGCTCAAGAGAAGAAAGAAACGTCACAGTCGAAGAGCTGATATCGCGAATTAGTCATCTAACCGAATCTTCCCGAAGAGCGTATCGCGGTATATCTGATTTTCGCATTGTATTTGCCGGTGCCCCGAATGCCGGAAAATCATCCCTGCTGAACCGTCTGATCGGATGGGACAGAGCCATGGTATCGGAGACAGCAGGAACCACACGCGATTTCATTTCTGAAAGTGTTGAAATAGAAGGTATTCCTGTCAGGCTTACGGACACAGCTGGTATTCGTGAATCGGAAGACCCTCTGGAAAAAGAAGGGATCCGCCGGTCAGTAAAGGAAATTGCAAATGCCAGTCTGATTCTTTTTGTGGCGGATACTAAAGAAATCCTTTTATCCGAGAATCCGGAATTAAACATTGAAATAAAGCGAATTGCTGTGGAAAACAAAGAAAAGATTTTCTTTGTTATGAACAAATCAGAAAATCTGAGTAATACAGACAGGGAAAGAGCAGCTGATAAACTGCAATTCATCATCAGCGGGGCAGAAGCTGAGAGAAGATACGATTTGGTTTTTGTATCGTGTCTGACCGGGGAAGGAATAGCAGAGCTTGATAGCCTGCTAAGGAAATGGATTCATGAGCGAAGTCTATCGGGAGGGGACTCTGTGCTTCTGGAAGAAAGGCATTTGTTTCATCTTGAAAAAACATCTGATGCTCTCAGGAAAGTAATTTGTCTGTGGGAAGAAGGTGCGCCTGACGAAATTACAGCTATTGAACTTGATACGGCACTGGAGCATATCGGACTTATTACAGGCAGTGTGAGCAATGAGGAAATTCTGGGGAGGATCTTTTCTCTTTTCTGCATAGGAAAATAAGTCTTGAATTTGAGTATTTCTCAGGTTTAAGAATTTTAATTGACACTATTATGAAAATATCCGTTACATGGAATAAGTGTCTGGCAGCTTTCTGTCTGTCTCATAAAAATAAAAAAATAACTGAAAGGTATCTATGGTCAATTTCTATCCCGGTTTCAGAAGAATACTTCTGGCTTTGATCTTGTTTTCGGTTCTCCTGGTTCCGACTATGGTGTCAGCGGACAATGTCCCTGCGTCGGATTCAGCGGTGGAACAGGTAATTGGTGCTGCTGGAGCAGATGAAGCGGTTAAAAAACCAGATGGTCTGGCATCTCTATGGTGGTTCTGGCCGGTTATGCTTCTTATAACCACTTTTGTTCTGGGCATTGTGGCGGTTCTGGGTGGCGTTGGAGGCGGTGTTCTTTTTGTTCCTATCGTTTCCAGCTTTTTTCCTTTTCATCTGGATTTTGTAAGAGGAGCCGGTCTTCTTGTAGCTCTCGCAGGTGCTCTTGCTGCCAGTCCTGCATTGCTTAGAAACGGGATGGCAGATCTTCGTCTTGCTATGCCGTTTGCTATTCTAGCCTCAGCTGGTTCTATAATAGGAGCTATGATTGGTCTTGCAATTCCAACAAATATAGTGCAGATTCTGCTGGGAGTTACAATCCTCCTGATTGTACTTATTATGTGGACAGCAAAGAAAGCGGATTATCCCAACGTTGAAAAACCAGATACTCTTTCGTCGGTTCTGGGAATCAGCGGGGTTTATTATGATCCGGCTGCTAAAAAAGAAATCAACTGGCAGATCCACCGTACTCCCCTGGGTTTAGTGCTATTTGTATTTATCGGAATTATGGCTGGTCTTTTTGGAGTAGGAGCAGGATGGGCTAATGTTCCTGTTTTAAACCTTCTTCTGGGTGCGCCTCTGAAAGTGTCTGTTGCCTCCAGTAAATTTTTATTATCGATTACTGATACATCCGCAGCATGGATCTATCTGAACAGTGGTGCTGTATTGCCTATGATTGCAGTACCGTCTATAATCGGAATCATGCTTGGATCGCTGGTCGGCGTTCGTCTTCTGGCTGTTGTCCAGCCCAAAATGATCCGCTACACGGTAATCATTCTTCTTGGTCTTGCGGGAACAAGAGCTTTGCTGAAAGGCTTGGGAATCTGGAACTGATTTCTGGAAATCAGTGACCAGATAATAAATGTAAGAGGTTTTATAATGGCTGTTAAAAAAAGTACAAAAAAGGGAGCTTCCGCACCTGCTGTTAAGAAGACAGTAAAGAAAAGTGCAGCAGTGTCCAAAAAGAAATCAGTTAAAAAATCAACTGTTAAAGAAGTAGCTGCCGAGGAATTTCAGGAACTTACAGTGATGGATCCTCTCAGTATTGAGCATTCCATGGACGAAGTAAGCCCTAAAAAAGTTCATGCTTCAAAAGAACAAATACTGTATGCAAAATGGCTTGATGTTGGTATGAAAGCCGGATTTGTAGGTCTTGTCATATCTTACATTTTCTATATAATGGGGATCATTCCTCCATTAGTAAGTCTTGAGCAGCTTCCGACTGTATGGAATCTGCCGGTCAGTGAATACATTGCCGCTACTAATGCTCCGGCTGGTCACCATTGGTATGCTTACCTTACCAAAGGGGATTATCTGAACTTTGCCGGAATTGCAGTTCTGTCCGGAATAACAATTCTTGCTTATACACGAATTCTGCCGATTCTGTTTGCAAAAAAAGATTTTGTGTATTTTGGGATTGCAATTACTGAGATTGTAATTCTAAGTGCTGCTGCTTCTGGGCTGATAACAGGCGGAGGTCACTGAAAATAATTGAAGACTATTTAATTATTGCAGCCGAGGCCGGATTCCTGCAGGGGGTCTGGCCTGTCCACAGACAGGTGCCAACGAGCAGGGACAGGTGGATGCGTCCAAATGAAAGGCTCCCGGAAAAACCACTTGATTCACTCAGGGAATGCGGAAAAGTGACACTCAGAATGGGTCGGATGATACAAAACCTTCTGATTAAGGGTGCCGCTGCAGGCCTGCTGTTTGGCTTTGTCGCCTGCGGCACAAATACAGAAACACCCATCTATCCGCTTTTAACAGTGTTTAATCCGGTAGGGACTCCTGCTATTCTGGAAGTCCGGGCAGTCGAGTCTGACATTGAGTCAGTTCAGACGGGAACCTATCAGCTCTACTTTGAAGTGGATTATTATGTTACAAACTCGGAAAAAGAATTCGCAGGATATAATCTTTATATCAGTTCAGTCACATCCTCCCCGGACCAGCGGGTAAGCGGTCAGGCATATCTGCCCAACGGAATCATGCCCTCGTTCAGCCACACCGCCTCAGAGGCTTCCACCGACTCCGATTCCCTGGTTACACAGACTGTGAAATATGCCAAAGCACCGCCCGAGCAGATTGAATTTCAGTTGTGCGAGCAGTATTATTTCAGTTTAGGAACCTATACAACCACAGGTATACAGAGTTCCCGCAGTGCACAGGTAAAGGGTTGTGCTGTTACCGAAGACAAAGCGCAGTTCTGTCCGGAAACGTCCCCCTGCTACAAAGAACCGCAGTAAATGGAACGTCAGAAACCAGGCCAATCATCCGGACCGGAAAAAAGGCAGACTTGTCTGTATATGGTTGCGGTCCCTCTGGGTAACAAAGCAGATATCACTTACCGGGCCGTAAAAACTCTCCAGGAAGCAGATCTCATTCTCTCCGAAGATACCAGAAAAACAGGTCTTCTGCTTTCTGAATATGCAATCCAGACTCCCCAGAAATCTTACCGGGTTCATCAGATTGAAGCAGATACCGAATTCGCCCTTATAAAACTGAAGGAAGGAAACAGCCTTGCCTTTTGTACGGATGCAGGTACCCCTGGAATTTCTGATCCAGGTTCTCATCTTGTAAGAAAGGTGAGAGAAGAACTTCCGGAGGTCCGTATTGTGCCGATCCCTGGTCCTTCGGCGGTGACCGCAGCTCTGTCGGTAAGCGGATGGCAGACAAATCCGTTTCATTTTTTTGGATTTCTTAGCCCAAAATCCGCCCGAAGAAGGAATTCGCTGCAGAAAATGTCACACCTGCAGGGTATAATTGCATTATACGAGTCAGTACACCGGATTGAAAAGCTGCTCACTGAAATTTTTGATGTTTTTCCGGAAAGCGATGTCCTGATTGCCAGGGAAATCACCAAAATTTTCGAAGAATATATATATATTGAAGGTACATTGAGTCCGGAACAGAAACTGAATCTCCTGAAAAAGCATACATTGAAAGGAGAATTCACTGTTCTGATTAACCGTTCAGGAAAACTGATTGACCGGGACGGGGATGACGATGAAATACTATCATTAAAAGCGGATGAATAAAAAAAATGCTTATGCTTTCCGGTAAAATGACCGATATTTCAATAGAGGTACATGGAAATGGTTATTGATAAAATTGGCGGCTCCGGCTCCGTTTACGGTGCCAAGAGGCCTGAAACGACGGCCCGTGCGGAAAATCCGGCAAGGCCTTCCGACCAGGTGCATATTTCAGCAGAGGCATCCAGGGCTGCGGATAACGCACGTATAGCCCGGATGGTTAAAGAATCCTCTGACACTGACAGAAGCGAAAAGCTCAAAGAAATTAAGGCCAAACTTGAAAAAGGTGATTACGATACTCTTACAGATGAGCAGCTTACTTCTGCCACAGATAAATTAATTTCTCAGTTTACAGAAAGAACTTGAACCTGACCCGCCTGCGTCCGACTCTGTCGCTTTAAGGAGCTGTTTCCATTACCATGTCGGATGTGGGCAATCAAATACAACTCGAAGGTAAAAGCTGGACTTTTGGCGGTCCGGTTCCTTCAAAATTTCCTACCCATGTAAGATCATCCATTCCTCTATACGAGGAAGGTCACGAACTCATCCTCGGTCTTTCAGATTTCTTTGTCCGTTCTGATTCTGTTGTCTACGATCTTGGGTGTTCCACCGGCGAACTGCTTCTTAAGCTTGCTTCCTGGAAAAAGGATTCAGGAATCCGCTTTATCGGCGCAGACAGCGAAGAAGGAATGGTGGAAGAAGCACTGAAAAACTGCAGACACGAAGGCCGGATCACAATCCGCTCTGCGGATGCAGCAGCTATGGATTTTGAACCTGCGGATTTTATTATATCATACTACACACTTCAGTTTATCCGGCTCGAGCAGCGAAAAGCACTTATAAAAAAAATTCATGATTCCCTGCGTCCGGGAGGTTGCTTTGTATTCTTTGAGAAAGTCTACGCACCGGATGCACAGCTGCAGGATATTATATCTTCATTATACAATGACTTCCGGATCAGCCGGGGTCATACAGAGAAGGAAATCACTGCGAAAAACAAATCCCTTCGCGGAATTCTGGAAAGCCTTACATCAGCTGAAAACAGCGAAATGCTGCGCAGTTCCGGTTTTACTAAAACAGGTATGATCTTCAAGGCACTCAGTTTTGAAGGATGGATTGCCATCAGGAGCTGAGACACAGTGCAGATATCACCAGCATTAAAAAAATATTATAATTCAGCTCTGGTTCTTTTGGTTTTCTGGGGAATCTTGCTGATTCTTTCCGGCAGTGCCACTTTAATTTCAGCTTTTTTTATGGGTCACCCGCCGGCTGAAGCAGCAGAGGTCGTGCGCCCGCCGGTCTGGCTGCTGATGAGCAGCGGGTTTGTTTTTCTTAGTCTCGGTGCGTCTGCCGTTACCGGTTTCTTTCTAAGAAAAACGGCACTTGGGTCGGTTCTGATTTATGTCTTTGCTGCTGTGGCCTCTTTTTCTTTACTGCTGATTCCATTGCAGTTATCTATGCCCCCGGTAAGCCTTCTGATACTCTGGCTTCCGGGGTTTTCGGGTCTCTGGATTCTGACGGTTATGCTTCGGCTCAGGGAAGATCAGTCAGGCTGAACTTCCGGCGCATCACCCCAGAGTCTTTCCAGATTATAATAGGATCTTTCTTCTTTAAGGAAGAGATGAACCACCACATCAAAAAAATCCAGAACCACCCATCCTGATGACACATCGTCTTCCTGAGGATTGCTGCCTTTTTTGGGCATCAGATGGCCGTACAATTTCCGGAGATCCCTTGTATATGCTTTCAGCTGCACAGAGGAATCCGCGCTTGCAATTACGAAGTAGCAGAAGTAAGGATTTACTTTTTCAAGATTCAGTATTTTAATATCGCGGGCTTTTTTTTCATCAAGATGACGGTACACTGCCTTTGCCAGATCCAGCGAAGCGGCAGTCTGATCTTTGATTTCTTTTAAATCTTTCTCAATGCGGTTTTTTCGGGAATCGGGGGCTGTGCGGATCAGTTTAATGCGGCTCTCTCTGAGTGCCGCAGCAGTTTTTTTCTTTGAAGCCTTTTTAACAGGGGCAGAAATCTTTTTCTTTCCCGCGGTTTTTTTGGCGGACGACCGGGTTTTTTTCTTTGAAGCTGTTTTTTCCGGTGAAGTCAGTCTCGATCGAGATGCTTTCGGGGAAGGTGTTTTTTTTATTTTCATCTGTTTCCTTAAAGAGGTTTTAAATTTTTAGTATTGAAATCTTCTCCGAGCAGAAGAGTTGCATCCACATCGCTGGGCGCCCGGACTGTATAAAGACGGTCCGGACTAAGCGAAGTGATTTTCAGAAGTCTTGATGAGAAGACACTGTTTCCGGACCGGTCAATAATAAATGAATCTTTCAGAGGTTTAGGATCATAATTGTCTATACTCAGTACTTTTATATCCTGTCCGGAAATGAACTGACCTGCCCTTCTTGCAAGACCTGCTGTTTCGGTTCCGTTCAGTATATCTGTTTTAAAAGGAGCTTTGAAGAGCGATTTGTCCCTGATGGATGCAGTTACTGATTCGTAGTGAGAAGCAGCCCGGTCTCCTGATACCATTAGCGCTTTCAGTGGTCTTCCAAACCGGTCCTTTTCTCCTGGCACTTCCGATAAAGGTACCTCGGTAACTGCGGAACGTATGTCAGGGCCGGTTAAAAACTCTGCCAGTGCCTTAAGCTCAGCAGGTTCCATATCGGTTCGAATAAGACTGACTGCAAACATCCAGAGTGCCTGGTTTTTAATCCGGGAATAATAATCAGCACCCCTCCAGATCAGATTCAGAAGAACAGATTCCGCCCTGTAAATACGGTCAACCCCTGTAAGATGCTGCAGGGCGATATCCGGCTCCTTCTTTCTGTAAAGAAGATATTCGACAGTATGATCGCCGTGCATTTCCAGGGCGCCTGCCGGATACTGATACCGGGCCCCTTCAAAAACGAGTGGTTTTTCCTGAAAAATCTTTGCACCTTCTGTAAGGTCAAAAAGTTTTTTCAGTGAGCCTGAAGTGAGTGTCAGGTAGAAATCACTTCGGCTTCCGGTAAATTCCCGGAAGCGGTCTGCAGAGTCCGGACTCATTCTGCGGACAGGTGTTCCGTCAGGATCCAGTTTTGCATCAGTATTTAAAAAATAAAACAATACAATATTTTTATCAGGAAATATAATCATCTGGGCCAGGTATTCCAGGGCATCAGAATCAGCGTCGTTTATGAGGGCCAGCCGGACCGACACGGGCTCTCCTTCCTTCAGCCTGGATTCGAGGTGAGTTGCAGGACGGCTGAAAAAAAAGAACCAGACAGAAAAAGCTGCCGCAGTGACAATTATAAGCAAAATAAACTTTTTCAGAATCATTCCTCCGCTGAGTCTGTTTTAATATAGAGTCTGTTTTTTTCAACGTAATCCAGAACGGAAGCAGGCAGACAGTCTCTTATAAAAACAGGAAGAGAAACGCTCCTGCGCTCAGAGAGCATTTCTTTGATTTCGGTGCTGGAGCAGTCTACCCTGGGATTATCGAGAAGGTGGATTTCAGGGTCAGATGCCGCATATTTATTCATAAGAAAGATTCTGTGGTCGCCGATGTTCTTTCCGTCAAAACCGCTTCGCATAAACACAATGACAGGATGATGCGCAATGATTTCATCCTGCCGGTGCCAGGAAGTGAAATGAACAAAACTGTCGGAACCCATAAGGATTGCGATCTTTTTACCGGGCATTTCCTGACGAAGAGCAGCACAGGTGTCCACAGTATAGCTTGGGGGAGGCCGGTCAAATTCGATTTCGCGGATTCGAATATTCTCGCGCACACCTTTAGCCGAGCAGAGCTCTTCAACCCCGAGCCGCAGCATATCCAGCCGGTTTCCGGGATTCGCAGGGGGCGGATCATTCACTTTAAACGGACTGACTGCAGCCGGAATAAAATCCAGGCTTTCAGCTATACCGGTTTCAATGATATAGCGTGCCATGGAGAAATGGCCGACATGAGGCGGATCAAACGAACCACCGAAAATAATATGGTCCGCAAGCCGGCCTGGACTTTGTGGCTTCAGGGAAGAGGAAATCATCAGCTTCTGACCTGACCGTCCCCTGTAAGAATATAGGTAGTTGTTGTAAGATCAAGAATGCCCATAGGCCCTCTTACGTGAAGCCTCTGCGTGGAAATACCGACCTCGGCTCCCATCCCCATCTGTCCGCCGTCATGAAAGCGGGTGGAACAGTTCACAAAAAGGGCTGCAGAGTCCAGAACCTCTGTAAATAGCTTCACAGATGATGTATCGGAAGTTATAATTGCTTCGGAATGACCGCTGGAATATTTATAAATAAAATCAATAGCGTTCTGAATGTCCGGAACCATCTTCACAGAAAGCCGGTTGTCAAGGTATTCGGTGGAATACTCTTCATCCTCTTTGCCGGAAGGAATGAGATTTACAGAATCAGACAGGGCAGCGGACTCAGCACATCCGAGAAGAACAGCTCCGGCTGATTTAAGATCAGACAGCAGCTGCACAGTATGCGGAAAATCTTTATGAATTATAAGATTTTCGATAGAGTTACAGACCGAAGGTCTCTGAAGTTTTGCATTTTTTGCAATATCAAATGCTTTTCTGTAATCCGCACTTTTATCAACAAACAAAGTGCAAACGCCTTTGTCGTGTTTAACGACCGGTATTCGTGTATTGCTGTTCACAAATTTAATGAGTCCTTCGCCGCCCCGCGGTACAGCAAGGTCAATGAGATCATCTCTCTGGAGAAGAGCAAGCATAAGGGCGCGGTCGGTATCGTCCACCAGAATCACAGTGTCTTCGGGCAGACCGGCTGCGCGAAGGGCTTCTTTAAACAGACCGGCGAGCGCAAGATTAGTATGAATGGCTTCTTTGCCCCCGCGAAGGATGGCGGTGTTTCCGGATTTAACAGAAAGGGCTCCCACATCCACTGTAACATTGGGCCTGGATTCAAAAACAGTAAAAATCACACCTAACGGGACTCTTTTCTGAATCAGCTGGACTCCGTTAGGCAGTGTCTTACCTTTTACTACCTGGCCGACGGGATCTTCCATTCCTTCAATTTCGTCAACGGCAGCGGCAATGTTTTCAATGCGGGCTGGATCCAGCTTCAGGCGCTCCAGAAGGGAAGGGCTGAGCGTATCTTTTCCGGCGGAAAGGTCTTTTTCGTTTGCCTCAAGAATTTTCTTCTGCCAGTCCGGGCTGCGCAGCAGAGCGGAGACTTTTTTCAGAGCTGCATTGCGGGTAACAGAAGATGATCTTCTTACTTCGCGAAAAGCTTTTCGGGATGCTTTCGCGGTTTCGATTGCCTTTGATTCAAAGGAGGCTGCTTTTGAATACAGTTCCTGCATTTCCGGATTGATCATAATATTCCTGTAATCAGATTGACAAAGGCGCAGTGATGGTCAAGTAAATTTACGAAGACCTGGCAAATCCTCAAGAATCAGGTCGTTTCTGTGGATTACTGCGTCCGATCTTGACATAAGCCCGCTTTTTCGGACCTCTTCCCCTTTCATTCCGATGACTTTTTCCAGTTCCGTCTTACTGTAAGCGGTAATACCCCGGCCTATGGTGTTGCCGTTTTTGTCTTCTATTTCAATGATATCACCGGTCATAAACTCTCCGTTCACACCAGCAATTCCCGCCGGCAGAAGGGATGAACCGTTCCGAATCAGAGCTCCCGCAGCGCCTTCATCTACAATGACCGAGCCTCTGGTTCTTGTATAGAGAAGCCAGCGTTTTCGGGCAGACAGCTTCCGGATACTGTCCCCTGAGCAGATCAAAGTTCCGATATCCTCGTTCTGAAATAAAGCCTGTACCGGATTCGGGTGTCTGCCGGGAAGAATCGCAAGAATTTCTCCGCTCATGGAACAGAGCTGGCCGGCTCTGAGTTTGGTAAGCATACCGCCGCTTCCCGGACCGGCCGGACCACCCGCATGGCCAAAATGCTCTGCAGTGACTCCTTTAATGAACGGCACCCGCTGCCCGTCCACAAGGAATCCCTCTACACCGGTCATAATGAACAGTGCATCTGCGCGGAAGAGGGATGTACAGGCGGCAGACAGAAGATCATTATCTCCGAACCGGAGTTCTTCTGTGGAGACAGTATCGTTTTCATTTATAATTGGCAGTGCATCAATGTCGATCAGAGCCTCCATGGCATGACCGATATTCAGGTAAGCCCTTCGGTCCCGGAAATCGCGCGCTGTAAGCAGAAGCTGCGCTACAGGCATACCTGCTTCTGCGAAAACCTTAGCATAAACTCCCATCAGTTTGCTCTGTCCCATAGCCGACAGAGCCTGTTTTCTGGTGATTGCTTCATTATCGGATCCGTAAGTGCTCCGGAAAGAGCGGCCGAAACGTTTTATAACTTCGCGGCCCATGCCCACGGCTCCGCTGGAAACCAGAATGGTCCGGATACCTTTCTGACGAAGAAAAAGAATTTCATCGCGCAGACGGTGGATCATTTCCATGTTCACACCTTCTTCGCCGTCGGGAGAGGTAAGGAGGGAGGTTCCGACTTTAATTACAATGCGCCTGGCATTCAGCAGGGTATTGAGACATTCCAGTCTGCCGGTATCTGTCATAGTTTTTTACCTAAGAGGCAGCGCTGCTGCGCAGCATAGTTTCAGCAAACGTAGCTTCGGGCAGAAGACGGAAAACGGCATCAATCAGCTGATCCAGACCGCTTCGTTCCATAGCAGAAATATAAATAATATCAGGTATATTTTCTTTGCTTCCCCAGATGGCAGGATCTTTCAGCTCTTCCGTTATTTCAGCGGCAAGACTGTGATCATAATCGGCAAGATCCATTTTATTCAGGACGATCAGTGACCGTCTGTGGAGAAGCTCGCCGGAATAGGAAGCCAGTTCCTGGCGCAGCATTTTCAGATCTTCCGCAGGATGCATTGAGGAAGCGTCGATTACATAGACCATAACCTCAACCCTTTCAATGTGGCGAAGAAAAGAAAGTCCAAGTCCCACACCTTTATGAGCGCCTTCGATGATTCCCGGAATATCGGCCAGCATAAAGCGGCGGTAATCCGGTCCTTCCACCACACCGATATTCGGAACCAGAGTGGTAAAAGCATAATCTGCGATTTTTGGATGAGATCTGCTTACTGCATCAAGAAGAGTGGATTTACCGGCATTCGGGAGACCGATCAGTCCGACATCCGCAAGCAGCTTGAGGCGAAGAAGAAGCACCCGGTCCTCGCCTGGAAGACCTGGCTGAGCATACTGAGGAGACTGGTTTACGGAATTGACAAAATGCTGATTTCCAAGTCCGCCTTTACCGCCCTTCGCAACGAGTAGTTTATCGCCGTCATGGATAAGATCGCCCAGTTCTTCCAGAGAATCAGTATCGAGAACCACAGTACCGACCGGAACCCGCAGAACAAGGTCTTCTCCGTTAGAGCCGTAGCAGTTTTTACCCCTGCCGGATTCGCCTGCAGATGCGCTGAAAACCTGGGAATTAAAAAAGTGACCAAGCGTCTGAGTGCCGCCGTGAGCCATCAGCCAGACATCGCCGCCTTTGCCACCGTCGCCACCATCCGGTCCGCCCATTTCCTTATATTTTTCGCGCAGGAAATGCACAGAGCCCGGACCGCCATGGCCACCCTTTACCCGGATTTCTATTTCATCAGTAAATTTCATTGTATATCTGGAGAGGAACTGACTCAGGATTCAAAAAAAAAGGAACAGTTTGAATCTGTCCCTTTCTGCATTTCTGTACCGGTACAGATCTCCGGTACGGTCCTGTTTCAGTTCTGATTAAACGGCTGCCGGAGCCAGTTCTACAGAAACTTTCTTTTTTGAACGGTCAATATGCTCAAATTTCACAATGCCATCTTCCAGAGCATAGATGGTATAATCGCGGCCAAGACCAACGTTTTTACCCGGATGCAGATGGGTTCCGCGCTGACGAACAATAATGTTTCCTGCGCGAACAAACTGCCCGCCGTAGATTTTTACCCCTAATCTTTTACTCTGCGAATCGCGACCGTTTTTCGTGGATCCGCCACCCTTTTTGTGCGCCATGGTGTTACTCCTTTATAAAGTTTATATGAATTCTATCGGGATACTGATTCTGAAGCACCTGTAACCCAAGCAGAACAGAGGAAAACAGAAGTTCCGTCTGGCTGCCTGCATCGGATTCCCTGATTTTTACAGAGTAGAATCCGCTGCTTTTGCTGATTTCCGCCTTAACCGCAAGGAGTTTCTGGATGGATTCTCCCAGGTTTTCAGACAGAACCGAAACTGCGGCACATAAAACATCGGTGCCTTTTTCGGATAAACCTGCATGCCCTTTCAGCTTAAGGCCCACAGGGGATTTATTTTTACTGATTGTGAAGTCTATTTCAATCAAACCGGATTTTCAGGTCCCCCGGCCGGTAAATCAGCCGGTAATGTCAACTACCTGCAGTTTCTGCAGAGGCTGACGATGACCCCATTTTTTCTGGTATCCTTTTCTTTTGCGGTAAATGTAACCGTTAATTTTAGGCGCTTTAACATCTGCCAGAACCTTTAATTTAACAGCAGCCCCGTTTACAAAGGGACGACCGATTTTAAGGGATTCCCCCGCGCCTACTGCCATCACTTTATCCGTGGTGAACTCAGAACCGGCAGCATTTCCTGTTAATTCTGATAAAAACACCATATCTTTAGTAACTTTGTGCTGATGTCCACCCATCTGGATTAAAGCATACATATTCATTCACCTGAAAACTGATAATTTCGAGCCTTTTTAAGCTGGAGTACCATAATTTTTTATCTGCGTACACTGTCAATTAAATGTGGAAAATGAAATTGGAAAAACGTACCATTTTACAGGATCGAAATAAGACCTCTTATGCAATGCTGCAGCAAATCTTTAAACGAAAATTACCAAAATTCAGGACAGATTTCGCCCCCGAGTGGGTGGGGAAGCTGTTGAAAAACGGCTTCCTTCAATAAAAAAATCCTGGCAC
>CAZQKZ010000002.1:0-1781 GCA_964594095.1 uncultured Leptospiraceae bacterium
GGTCTGAAACTCAATCAGGTGGATGGTTACCTTTCCCTGCGAATCCGTTACCCTTGCGGGAAAATCCGCGGTCCGTACAGATACCGTCTCCTGAGGCAGTTCCAGGAGACCCTCAAATGCGGACACATCCGCTTTCAGTATTTCCCGTATGAATACCTCCCCTGAACTTTCCATAAAGCTCTTCAGCGCTATGTCATACATCATACTCTCTACAGGTATGAAAAAAGCAGATTAAGACTAAAAAACCGGGAAATTTCCGATTTTTTTTCCGCGGATTTAAATTTCACGCAGAGAGCACCGGTCTGCCGACAGGCAGGCGGAGAGGTAGGTATCCGCAGATTTTTTAAACTACTGAGTTTGGATCTGTATTTACCTTTGCCGTCAAAGGTCTACTGAAATCCAGGATAGGTTGTTTCAGCTAATGAAGGGTGATTTGAGATAGAACTGAGTTATTCTGTCCGCTGTTTCTCAGCAAAGTCTCTTTGAATTCCCGGGCAAACCTGATGCCCCCTTTAAAGCAAGGCATATCGAAAAACTCAGATTCTGATTCCTGTTTTCTGCAATTCTCTCCTGAGATCTGTTTCCGGGTTAAAATGAATTACATTCATTCCGAGTCCCGCAGCAGCTTCTATATTACGGCTTAGATCGTCTATAAACAGAGTGTTCTGTGCTTCCACACTGAAACTGTCCAGTGCACTTTTATAGATTTCGGTTTCCGGTTTGCGGGATCCTACCATATGCGAATAGGTTTTACTTACAAAGATTCCAAGAAAATCATAGCGGCTTTCCACAAATTCATAATGCAGCTCGTTAATATTTGATATCAGGCCCAGCGGGTATTTTTCGGAAAGTTCATGAGCAATTTTTATGTTTTCTTCTATAGGATTAAAAATATCGGACCAGAGATGAGCCATATCATCCATTGTTCCTGTGAATGAGGTTCTTTCCATTAACGGGGGCAGAAAATCTTCCGACGGGATTTCTCCCCGTTCATATTTATGGAGGATGTCATCCTCCTGCAGAAAGGCTATGATATCTTCTCTGCTGCCTTTCCAGTAAGGTTCGAGTCCTTTGAGGATCGGTTCCCACTCAAAATTCAGAAGAACTTTACCCAGATCAAAATAAATCACTTGAATTTCGGACATACTGCACATATCTGGAATAAGGCAGTCCTGATGCACCCAAAAAAGGAGGAATTATGAGTACAGTTTTTGCAAAAATTATCAGCCGGGAGATTCCGGCAGACATTGTCTACGAAGACGATCTTTGCCTTGCTTTCCATGACATAACTCCCGTCGCACCGGTGCATATCCTGATTATTCCCAAAAAACCGATCGCTAAGATCTCCGATTCTCAGCCGGAAGACAAAGAGATGCTGGGTCATTTAATGCTTACGGCCGCAAAAATTGCAGGATCGAGAAATCTGGATAAGAGCGGTTACAGACTTGTGATTAATAACGGAATTGATGCCGGTCAGACCGTCTTTCATCTCCATATCCATATTCTGGGGGGACGCGCCATGGAATGGCCTCCGGGCTGATTTTTTTTCTGAAAATAATGCCGATTTTTCTTTTTTATTACCTGTACTTTCCGGAGGTACAGGTAAATGCGAAACTTCTTGTTAATCACATCCAGGATTTTGATATTCATTCTTTTGTTCGGGTGCACAAATGACAATACCCAGGGATCAAAAGACAATATCCTTTTTTTTCTTCCTTTCTTAACCCAAGGCGGTCAGAATTCGGATTCTCCAGAAATAACGGCACCAGATCCGGCACCAG
>CAZQKZ010000002.1:1881-73904 GCA_964594095.1 uncultured Leptospiraceae bacterium
ATCCGGGAACAGATCCGGGAACAGATCCGGGAACAGATCCGGGAACAGATCCGGGAACAGATCCGGGGACTGTATCTGATACAATCAGTATTATTGCAGCTTCGTTTTTTCTTGATTGGAATGCCAATGAAATAATAATAACTTTTGACAAACCAGTCAATGAAATTCCATTTTCCGATTCAGATCTTACCGGGTGTGAGGGAATCGGCAGTATTGCTTATAGTAAGAACCAGTCAACCGATTATACAGCGGTTTTTACATTTAATTTATATTCAGAAGTTCTGGAATGCAGATTTCAGATGATGAAGACTGTTTTCTACAGTCTTTTCAGCGATCTGAATCCGAGCAGCTTTACAGTTTTTTTTACAGAACCTGACGCAGATCTGCTGATTACAAAAGTTACTCCTGCAGGCTCTCCGGATTCAGTTGAATTTTCAGTTACCCGTTCCGGCACTTTAAAAAATACAGAATACTGTGTCCGGAATTCATGCATTGAATTTCCTGGTATAAGTGTAATCCAGGGTCAGAAAATCATCTTTTATTCAGTAACCGGTACTGATGATTTATCGATTTCTGATGGATCATTTGAAGATTACTGGGAGTTTTTCGGGGGAAAATCTTTAATAGCAACTGATAATGTAATTCAAGTAAGAAGAAAGCAGATTTCCCTGACTGATGGCTCCGGTGTATACTATATAGATCAGGAATATCAGGACTACTGGTCTCACTGGGAAAGCAATCCAACAGGTATTCTGGATGCTTTAGTTTATGCTAATAATAATGGTTCCTGGACAGGCTGCGGTACAACCGGAAACACATCCTGCCTTCAGGAGCTTCTGGATTCAGGTTACTGGAAAATTGTAAGACAGGATGGAAGCAGCGCCGACTGGCTGGAATCAGATGCAGTGCTTTCTGATGGCAGAACTCTGAAGTCCGGGGATTCGTTTTCCAGAAAAGTTCTTCAGTCATCAAAGGATGCTCTGAACCCTTCTCAGGACTGGGAATTTCTGCCTTTCCTGTAACTCTTCTGCCATTGACACCTGATATAACTTTAAAAACAATCAGGTGTCCATTTTTTTCATTTACGGGAGCAAGGGGGGATCCGAACCTCAGCGAATGCAGTATTTTTGGCTTGCGCTTGTTTATTCCGGTCAGGTTTTTCTGACATTTGCCCCAGTATTTTCCGATGATTTCGGATACGGCGGTCTTTCCGCCACAATTTTTCTGTGGGCTCTGTTTACCGCACATTTTATAATATTTATAAGAAATATAAATATATTGTTTCCATTGGGTATCCTTCCGCCCATCCTGCTGACCCAGGCTGTTCTGCTTACACTGGTTTTTACCAATTCAGATTATTTCATCGATGTTCTTTTCAGCGGCAACCGGGAACCCTTTGACCGGCTCCACAATATTGGTTACGGATCAATCTTCCGCACTTTTGTGATTCAGGGTCTTATCTCTTTTGCGGCAACCTCAGGTATCTGGATCGGAAAAAAATTTGATAAATTCCTGATCCGGAAATCAGCTTATGACCTTGATGAATTAGAAAATATTTATAAATTCAGAAAGAAATTATTACCGGACTCCACCCCGGCCTTTTACAGGTTCCGGCCTCTTTATCTCAAAGGACTGATTCTTCTGGGAATGAAACGGCACCGTATACTCGGTCTTATGCACACCCTCTGGCAGGAAGATACTATCATAATCAGGGAAATTCTGATTGATCCGGATCAGAAGGATGAACCCGACATGGTAAGAAGCTTTATCATCTCCATGATCCACCGTCCCGAGATTGTAAACTCCAATGCAAACGAAGTGGTTCTTCTTGTTTCAGGAGATCATCCTGAAATTACAGAATCCGCACACAGGATCGGCTTCCGGGATCACCCCTGGCCGGACCCGGCTCTCACAGAAAAACTGAAAGATTATGTAATCACCGGTGAAGATGCCTGGGATCCTTTTGATCAGGTGAAATATGCATTGAGAATACCGCTTACAAGGGTAAATGAAAACGCTTAACCAGATAATTCAGCCGGCAGTTCTGAGAAGCTTCGCTGGCTGGGTCCTGCTTACTGCAGCAGGATTTGCCGGAAATATGCTGCCTCTGAACATTCTGTACGGAGTGGATTTTATCTGGGGGAGTGTTTTTTCGCTGCTGGTCCTTAGGCTGATAGGTCCGGTACCGGCGGTATTCACTTCCCTGATTGCTTCCTCTTATACATTCATTATCTGGGGACACCCGTACGCAGCAGTTATTTTCACCTTCGAGATTATATTCATCGCGGTGGCTTCCCGTCTGAAGCAGTCTATCCGAAGTTACACAGCTCTCAGTGCTTTCTACTGGGTTCTGGCAGGTATGTGGTTTGTATATCTGTTCTATGGTATCGTTATGGCGATGGGAATCAGTCAGGTACTGGTGATTGTGGGAAAGCAGTCTCTCAACGGGGTTATGAATGCGCTCATTGCTGAAATTCTGATTCAGATTATTTTCTATTTCCGGTCGAGGAATCCGCTCGACCTTACCGTTTCAAGGAGCTTTCTTTCCATTCAGCATTTTTTAATAAATTTAATGGTCGGGCTTGTAATATTTCCTCTTGTAATCTTTCTGCTGCTTTACAGTCGCAATGAAATGGAAAGGCTTACGGAATCCAGCCTGAGGGAACTCAGATTTCAGGCGGATTCTCTGCATGAATCTTTCGTGGGCCGGAATTCATCAGAAATCAGTGAAATTCTCAGAAATATGCCGGAACGTTCCACAGTGGGAATACTTCTTTTCGATAAAGAAAATAATCTGATTTACAACGGCATTAAAGATCCATTCTACAGCTGGATCGGTGCAGACTGGAAAGATTCAGCTGTACCTGCAGGCGAACGTGTGTACCATGTTTTCTCGCCGGATGACCGGCTTACTATGAAGAAGTTTGCCGGCTCTGTTTATGTCTGCGAAGATCCTCCCGAACCAGGTCACGAATTTAAAATTGTTACAGTAAAATTTCTTAAATATTATGTTGATTCACTGCAGCAGATACAGGCAAAGTCCATGATTACAGTTATGGTGATTCTGGCTATTGCTATAATTTTTGTAATATACATATCCCGTAAGCTTACCGAACCGATAAACAGAATTGCAGATCTCAGCACTAATCTTCCCGATAAGCTGCTGCAGAATGCGGTCATTTCCTGGCCGGAGTCCGCCTTTACAGAAATCAGCAGGCTTTCAGGTAACTTTATGGAAATGTCGAGAGAGCTTCGCCGAAAAATAAAAGAAATCCGCGAGATCAATCAGACCCTCGAAGACAAAGTCGAAGAAAGAACCAGATCCCTTCAGGAGCAGATTCTGATCCGGAAGCAGGCTGAGTCCGAACTCCATACTCTGAATCTGTCTCTGGAAGCCCGCGTAATTCAGGAAACATCAAAGCGGAGGGAGCAGGAGCAGATTCTGATTCATCAGTCCCGGCTTGCGGCGATGGGCGAAATGCTCGATGCCATTGCTCATCAGTGGAGGCAGCCGCTGAATACTGTCGCGGTTCTGCTGCAGAATCTGGAAGAGGATGCATCGGAGGGAAAAGCAGATTATGCGGTAATCCGGAAATCAGTTACATCCTCCCTGGAACAGATTCAGTATCTTTCTTCAATAATTGAAACTTTCCGCAGCATGAATACCCGCAATCCCGGCAAAGAGGATATGGATCTGAAAACCGTTCTTAATGATATTTACGGTCTGTATGAGGGGCAGCTGCGGGAATCCGGCATTGAACTGCAGCTGGATCTGTCAAAGGCAGATGAAAACACCCCATCCCTGATAAAAGGTTACAGCAGCTATTTAAAACAAATTATTATAAATATAATTAATAATTCCAGAGAGGCAGTCCTGTCAAAACACATTCAGAACGGCTGGATAAAAGCGGAACTTATTAAGGAAAACAGCGGCTACTGCATCCGGATTTCCGATAACGGGGGCGGGGTGCCTGAAGAAATTAAAGACCGTATTTTTGATCCGTATTTTTCCACAAAAAGAACCGGATCCGGGATCGGACTGTATATGTCAAAAGTTATAGTGGAAAACACTATGAACGGCCGGATCAGCTTTCATAATGAGGGTCCCGGCGCCGTTTTCTGTATTTTAATCTGATTGACAGATACTCCCGGAAGCTCATAATAGGGGTACTGTGAGGAGATTGTATGAACAAGTATATTAAAAAAATTCTTATTCCGGTGGACGGATCCGAAAACTCAAAAAAGGCCCTTGAAATGGGCATCACTCTGGCGAAAACAGCCAATGCGCACCTGACTGTGCTTGAAGTAATTGAAGAATTTGGTCCTCTCCCAGGTTATTACGAGGCAGCTCCTCCAGGAACCGACCGTGTAAAATGGATCTCAGAACAGCGGTTTGAAAAAGTGCACCCAATGCTTGAAGAAACAAAAATCAAGTGGGACCGGCAGGTGGTCGAAGGCTATGCAGCCGATAAAATCATAGAAATTGCCGCTGAGGGAAAATACGATATGATCGTAATCGGCAGCCGAGGTCTTTCTCCTCTGGGCCGTTTTCTGCTTGGTTCTGTGTCTGACCGGGTTGTACATCATGCGCCATGCAGTGTTACGATAGTTAAGTGATTAAGAGAGGTATTTCTGTATGCCATCTGTAAGTCAGATTCTTAAAATGTCTCCGGAAGAATTTCTTGCATCAGTTGAAGCATCTGGTAAAGGAAAGAAAGATCTGCCCTTTAACAGTGATGAAGAGTTTGAAATTCAAGTCAGCAGATTCAGAGATTTCAGGCAGTCCGATGAAGACCTTAAAGCAATGCTGAAAGCAGCGGAGAAATTTGATTGAAAACGGGAAATGAATGGTTTTTAAGTCTTAAGGCCGAAATTATTAAAAAATATTATAGTTACTTTACCTTATTTTCGGCTTATTACAGGACAAAAGACACCAGTGATACAATATTTATTTCGCTGACTGCTCTGAATGATGCTGCAGATGAGTGTTTAAAAGATATTCAGTTTATGATTAACCGGCGCAACGCAAGAATTCTGACCAAAGGAAAAGTTGCAGGTGCAATTACTTACCGTTTAAGCAGAACTCCGATTATTCATTCAGGAAACCCGTTGCTACTTGAAGATCGGATTTTTCTGAAAATGCAGTCGATTCTGGCTGTTGCTGTAGGTATGAGTTACATGAATATCCCTTTTACTGGAATTGATGAAAAGCCACAGATTGAAATTCTATATTCACTAATAAAGCGACATGTTAACCAGGAAACACTGGGCCTGGTTTTCGATATAATGAAAGGAAATAATGTATGAAAATTCTTGGAATTTCCTGTTTTTATCACGACTCTGCAGCCGCTCTTGTTATTGACGGTGAGATTATTGCTGCGGCTCAGGAAGAACGCTTCACCCGGAAGAAACACGACGCTTCTTTTCCGGTGAATGCGATTCAGTATGTGCTGCGGGAGGCGGGGATCAGTGCCGCTGACATCGATCAGATTGCCTTTTACGATAAGCCGTTTCTGAAATTCGAGCGGCTTCTTGAGTCTGTGCTTCAGGGGGGAGCAGCTGCGTTTCCGGTCTGGATTCAGGCAATTCCCTCATGGCTTGATCACAAGCTGATGATAAAAACGAGTGTAAAAAAGCATTTACCTGGTCTGAACGAAAAAGTAAAATTTACTTATGTTCCGCACCACATGTCTCATGCTGCTGCATCGTTTTATCCTTCTCCGTATAAGGATGCTGCGATCCTTGCTGTAGACGGGGTGGGCGAATGGGCTACAACCTCCTGGGGAACAGGCTCCGGAAATGAAATCAAAATTCATAAAGAAATCACTTTTCCGCATTCACTGGGAATGCTGTATTCGGCCATAACGTATTATACAGGATTTAAAGTAAATTCCGGTGAATACAAAGTTATGGGTCTTGCACCTTATGGGGAACCTGAGTTTACCGGTTTAATGAAAAAGCACCTGATTGATATTAAAGACGATGGATCTTTCCGTCTTAATATGGATTACTTCGGCTATGCATACGGGCTTCGCATGACCACCCGGAAAATGGATGAGCTTTTCGGAGCACCTCCCCGCAGACCGGAATCAGAACTCACACAGCGGGAAATGAACCTTGCACGCAGCGTTCAGGAAATCACCGAGGAAATCTTTTTAAAACTCGGAAATCATATTCATAAACAGACCAAACAGAAAAATCTTGTGATTGCAGGGGGCGTTGCACTGAACTGTGTGGCAAACGGCCGACTGCTGCGCGAAGGGCCTTTTGAAAATATCTGGGTTCAGCCTGCAGCGGGTGATGCAGGTTCAGCACTTGGTGCAGCACTGTTCACATGGTATGCCCTGGAGGGAAAACCCCGCAAAGCAGACGGAAAAAAAGATTTCATGAAAGGCTCATATCTTGGTCCGGCTTTTTCCTCCGGTTACATTAAAAAGTATCTTGATACAAATAAAATTCCTTATAAAGAATATAAAACATCGGTTGAGGCTGCAAAAGGAGCGGCTAAACTGGTGGCACAGGAAAAAGTAATCGGGTTTTTCAGCGGAAGAATGGAATTCGGACCGCGCGCTCTTGGGGCCCGCAGCATTGTAGGGGATCCGAGAAGCGAAAAAATGCAGTCCGTAATGAACCTTAAAATCAAATTCAGAGAGTCCTTCCGGCCTTTTGCACCTGCGGTTCTGCGGGAAAAAGTCGGAGATTATTTTGAACACGATGCAGAATCAGACTACATGCTGATGGTAGCGCCGGTAAAAAAGAAAATCCGCATAAAAATGACGGCAGATCAGGAAAAACTCTTCGGAATAGATAAACTTAATGTAAAAAGATCCGCTCTTCCTGCCATCACTCATGTCGATTATTCCGCGCGGATTCAGACAGTGGGAAAGGAAAACCATCCGCCGTACAGGGCATTAATCGAAGAATTTAATAAAATAACTAAATGTCCTGTGATCATAAACACATCCTTTAATGTGCGGGGAGAGCCGATTGTGCATACTCCTGAAGAAGCCTACCTTTGCTTCATGAGAACAGGAATGGACAGTCTGGTTCTTGAGAATTTTATACTGAACAAGGAAGATCAGCCGGAACTCAAAAAAGATTCGGACTGGCAGAAGGAATTCGAGCTGGACTAAGCATTCAGAAAAACATAATGATTCTGACGAAACAGAGAAGTTACCGAAGAACAGGTTAAACGATGGATATATTAAAACAAACAAAAAAATTTTTTATTAAGTTCTTTATACTGAGTCTGTTTCTGATTCTTATCCGGAAAATCTTCGGACTGAATGAAGCACTGATTCAGGGACTCATTCTTCTGAGCGCACTTACAGTTATGATGATTCTTGCTCCGAAGATCGGAGTGCCTTTTTTTCAGATATTTAAATCCTATGAAAAAAAGATGGGGGAATCCGGAATTTTCCTTCATATGGCAGCCCTTATCCTGTTTCTAACCGGTCTCTACCGGTACGAATATGTCTTTAAACGGCTTTTCTGTCTGGCATCGGATTTTTCGTGCGGAGATGCAGCTCATTTCATGCTTGTGGCTGCCATTACCTTTACAGCCGCATTTACTCCGGTAAAAGAACCTGTATTCAGGATCTGGATGAAGTTCGCTCATCTGCTGCAGAGTGTGGTGTCGCGGATTATACTGACTGTTATTTTTATACTGACTGTGATTCCTCTTTCGATTGCAGCGAAACTGGCCGGTAAGAAGTTTCTTGTAATGAAACCTGACACTTCTGCGGTGTCCTACTGGGAAACACCGGATCCGGCTCTTTTTGAAAAGGAACGTTACAGAAAACCTTTCTGAAATAATTAAAATAAATATAAAAAGGAAATTAATCAATGGAAATCTTAACTGAATTCTGGGACTTTATAAAAACCCGTAAGAAATTCTGGCTGGTGCCGGTAATCATAATGCTTCTCCTGGTAATTGGTATTGCTGTGTTTGGCAGCGCGGCAGGGGGACTTTCTCCGTTCATTTACGCACTGTTTTAACCGGTAATGAATATGAAGGAGACACTTCCGGACCCGCAACGACCGCCGCTTTCGCTGAAAAAAAAGCTGATCTTCAGCTTTGTGCCGCTGTTTCTGCTGATTTTACTGAGTGAGTTTGCCCTTTCGGCAGTAAACCCGGAGGCAGTTCTTGTAAGAGTGGATGATCCGGAAACCGTGTACAGTTTTTATCCTGAGCGAAGAGGAGTCATTCAGACAGAGGAGTTCCGTGCTGAAGTAGAAACCAATCAGCTTGGTATGAGGGACTGCGTCACTCCGGCTGATGCCTCAGGACCGGGCACTGAAGCTGCGGATACGGGGTTTGAGCCGGTTCTCTTTATAGGAGATTCCTTTACTGAGGGTTGGGGCGTAAGCTGCAGCGAAATATTTCCGGTCCTGTTCCGGGAACATTACTCAGGCCCGGTTCATAATGGCGGTATCCACGGCGGAAGCCCTCCGGCCTACGTTCTGCTGGCGCGGGAACATCTGCGCAGAACCGGGGCAAAAAAAATCATCATCCAGATATTTGACAATGATTTGTATGATTCCCGATTTTTTTATCAGTTTCTGAACACAAACGAAGATCAGAGTCTGATTCTCTCCGCCAGACCTCCCTCTCTGGGACCCATTCCCGGCGGCTGGTTAACCAGAAAAATCCGCGAACTCAGCTGGTACAGACTTGGAAAGCGGGTTTACAAAAAAATGACCGGCAAACCTGAACCCATTAAGTATTACAGGCCAGGCCGCTACCCTGAAATACCGATTCTCAGTCAGCAGGAATCCCTTGAAAAGCACGGATTCATTAAAAGCCTTACAGATCCCGATAATGATTACGGTGGTCAGTTCGGATTTTACAGATTCCGGACACTAAACGAACTGAATAAAAATCCTGAATGGGCAGAATCTGTGAGGCTTTTTACTGCGAGTCTGAATCAGCTGATTAAAGAAAGCAGCCTGCAGGCAGAGGTCTACCTTCTGTATATTCCCGCGAAAGAGGTATTTGCTGAAGGGGGAATTATTCCGAACGGCGCGGACGGACTTAAAATGAATCCAATGGCAGAATTATTAAAAGAAATCTCCGCGTCTAATGGAATTAAGCTACTCGATGCAAGGGAAGCTCTGAAATCTGATCCTAATCAGTACTATTTCCCAAGGGATGCTCATCTGAACAGCAAGGGACACAGAACTGTATCGGATCTAATAAAAAAAGATTTCTGACTAATCTTCCTTGACAGTCTTATAAACATGTATTATAGTACAAAAATAAATTATGAAGCGCTTATTTTATATTCTTATTCCGGCCGTTCTTCTGATGACTTCATCATTGGCAGCGGATACTGTTGTTCTCCGCAACGGGCAGTCTATCATCGGAAGAATAGTAAACCAGACACAGACAACTGTGATTATGGAGACAGACACAGGCCGCAGAACTCTGCAAAAATCCCAGATCCGCCGTATCAGCTATGGAGACCCTGGTGCAGAAAAAGCGGCAGAGGAGCGCCGGAAAGCAGAAGAAGCCAGACTTAAAGCCGAAGAGGAAGAAGCAGGAAAGAAGCGCAGCGAAAGTGAACTGAAGAAAACAGTCGCGGGGCAGATTATTCTCAATGATCAGCTTCTGGAAAAACGCAGTGAGGAAGAATCAGCTTTATTAAAGGAAGAGGAAGAATTCCGTCGCAAGGTTCTGGAAAAAAAGAATACTTTCCTTTTTTTCAGACTTGGAAAGATTCAATGGACACCTGTCACTCGGCAGCTTTCATATAATATGCGCTATCTTTCCCGCAATGAGGATTTGCTTTTTGATAAATTCTCTGTTTCACAGGCACTGTATAGTCCCTGGGCAGCCGGTGATATGATTGAAATCGGTTTAAGCCGGGAAGGCACTGAATGGGATTACTCGTGGAGTTTACGTTACACCCAATCGGCAGTCGGACCTGGTTTTCAGGGAGAAAAACAATCTTATTATAACAGCTTTGAAAGCAATCCACCTGGTAATCCCTACTACCTTACGACAATTACGGAAATTGGTTACATATTCCCATCCGAACAGATTCAGGATCTGGCTGTCTCGTTCAATCCGGTGTACCTGCCATTCAGAAAAAGCAAATCAAAGTTTATAAAAAATGCCGGTATAAAAAGCAACATTTCATTAATTGGGCAGTTATCTGAACAGAAACCTGTCTTTCAGTTTACCAGAAACAAAGTTTACAGTAATTCTACTGATGATTTTTTCCGTAATATGCTGACATCTGAATATGGCGAAATCGGCTTAAGTAAGTCATCAGCAGGATGGCTTGAAATCAGCCCAGGTTTATATTATTCTTTACGCTTTTCACCATATCTGAATTTTGATGCAGGTGCTGATTTTATTTTTGGCAAAGGCGATTTACGATATGATTATGAACATTCAGGAATTTATAAAATCGCCGGTATTGAATTGCCTCAGAAAAAAAAATTCAGTGCTGAAGGTAAAATTTCGGTAGCAGGTTCCTCGGCTGTTCTGGGCTACCGTATTGATTACAGAAAATTTGGTTTTCGGTTTTTTTACAGCAAATCATACAGAAAAATCAGTATAGATTCACTGGAAATAAAAAATCCGGATTCAGGATTCAATTATGCTCTTTTTGGGGCACTCCTTTCCGGTAATCTGGATTCTCAGGATATTCTGCTTTCTCAGCTTAAATTAAAAAGTAATTATCCGGAAACATTGCAGGAAGAAAACACAGCAGGTTTTGAGTTCAGTTACCGTTTTAACTGAACAGGAGGAGTTAAAATTATGCCAGCATTCCGAATCAGCCAAATTCTTATCCTGTTTTTAATGATTTCTGCCGGTTCCTGTTTACCGTCTGCAAATACAAAGGATTATTTAATGGATTTACTTAGTTTTAACCGTATTTCAGATGCGGAAAACAGTGGATCATCCTTAACTCCCTTAATTCAGGCACCGGTTCTGTACCTGTCAGCAGGTATGGAGAGCGGTTCAGTTCAGGTTAGTGTTTCGGAAGTGACTGATGCTGAAGAATACCGTATTTATTACAGCACTGATCCCGGAGTAAGCAGCAGTAATTACACCGCTTCACAAACCTTCGTCGGACCCTCGACAGTGATTAACGGACTGAAGGTGCAGGTACCATATTATTTTGCTGCAACAGCCTTCAGCAGTACTTTAGGAGTTTCAGCCGATTCGGCTGTTGTTACTTTTACCCCTGTTTATACAGGTTCGGATTCAGAACCGCCCATTGTATCTGCTGTAACCATGAGCCCGGATACTGCCGGGCCCGGATCAGAAATTACTTTAACAATTAACGCTGAAGATGCCCTGTCAGGACTTAGTTATTTTTCGGCAAATATTTATAATAATAATACAGAATCTGTTACTTCTGTTATGGGACAGTGCAGTAATCTGTCAGGAGTCTGCAGTGCAAATTTTACAGTAAGCCAGTATGATCCTTCCGGGTCTTATACAGCTGATTATATTTATGTATATGATGCTTTGGGAAATTCCAGATATTTCTATAATTCAGCTGGGTATTATTTTGACAGTACACAGGGTGTGGATACCGTAATAAATGTTCCTGTAACGACTGTAGCCGGAACAAGTCCGGATTACGTGCCTCCGGTCATCACGGGTGTTTCCATGAGTCCTGTCACCGGAACCATTGGTACAAATGTCAGTATCACCATTAACGCAGAAGATTCACAGTCCGGAATTTACTCTATGTATGCTGATCTTAAATGTACAAACATATCCGGCAGTTACTGGGGATTAAGCTTTAATGGATTCTGTGATGAAACCAGCGGAACATGCACCGCTTCATCCGTAATAGAAGAATTTCATCCTGATGGTAACTGCCTCCTTGCAGATATCTACGTTTATGATAATGAAGGTAATACGTTAACATTTTATCAGATGAATTCAGGAGATACGGTCTATTTCAATGGTTACTCCGGACTATTAACAGATATAAACATTCCGGCGATTTCCGTCAGTGGTACAAATTTTGATGGAGAACCTCCGGTTCTGACATCAGTTTATATTTCTTCCGGAAATTTAACATCGGGGGAGACACTGACTGTTACAGCCGAAGGAACCGACAACCTTTCAGGTATTTCAGATTTCACTGTTAATATTTATGATTCTGCATTTGTTGATTATTATACTGTATATGGAACCTGTAATTCCGGAATATGTACAGGAACTTTACTTATAGATTCCACAGTACCTGTAAATACATACTATCTGGATTCATTGTATCTTAACGATACAGCCGGAAATTACAGCTATTATTATAATGATTCCGGATACTATACCAACGGATTTACCGGATTTTCTACATCCGTTTATGTACCCTTTTTCAGTGTTTACTGATATTTTACACATCAGGAAGAACATAATAGATGGAAAAAAACCGTAATTTCCGGCTTGTTTCAGAATACAGTGCTGCCGGAGATCAGCCGCAGGCTATTGAAAAGCTTTCAGAAGCATTTCACAGCGGAAAACACAGACTGAATCTCCTTGGTGTAACCGGCTCAGGTAAAACCTATACAATGGCCGCTTTTGTTGAAAAAATTCAGAAACCGACCCTGGTTCTGACTCACAACAAAACTCTGGCCGCACAGCTTTACCGCGAATTCCGCGAATTCTTTCCTGAAAATGCAGTGGAATACTTTGTTTCCTATTACGACTATTACCAGCCCGAGGCATATGTCCCTTCCAGTGATACATACATAGAGAAAGATGCATCGATCAACGATGAAATCGACCGCCTTCGCCTACGTGCAACTTCCAGCCTTCTGGAAAGGCGCGATGTTCTGATTGTTTCTTCTGTTTCCTGTATTTATGGTCTTGGTTCTCCGGAAGACTATCAGAACAGTATGCTTCTCCTTGACACCGGCGTTGAGCTGGACCGTCAGACTGTAATGAAGCGCCTTCTTCAGATTCAGTACAGCAGAAATGATCTTGATTTTTCGCGCGGAAATTTCCGGGTTCGCGGCGATACAGTAGAACTTTTTCCCGCTTACAGGCAGGAAGGAATCAGAATCACATGGTTCGGCGATGAAATTGAAAGTCTGGCTTTTTTTGATCCCCTGACCGGTAAAGTAACGGACAGAATGGACCGCATTGCCATCTATCCTGCGAAGCACTTCATCACAACGCCCCCCAAACTGAAAGAAGCCCTCACCCGAATCGAGGCTGAGCTGACAGAAAGGGTTGCTGTACTGGAATCTCAGGGTAAACTCATTGAAGCTCAGAGGATTGCCTCCCGCACAAAATACGACATGGAAATGCTGGAGCAGATGGGTTACTGCAACGGAATCGAAAATTATTCCCGGCATCTGGCAGGACGCGAAGAAGGCGAAACACCGGCCACTCTGTTCAGCTATTTCCCTGAGGATTTCATGGTAATTATAGACGAAAGCCATGTTACCATTCCTCAGGTTCGCGGTATGTTCGAAGGGGACAGATCACGCAAACAGACTCTGGTGGATTTCGGATTCCGGCTTCCTTCTGCTCTTGACAACAGACCGCTCAATTTCGGTGAATTTGAAAATATTGTAAAAAATATTCTTTTTGTATCAGCCACACCGGCTGAGTATGAACTGAAGGTTTCTCAGTTTCAGGCAGAGCAGATTATACGTCCGACAGGGCTTCTGGATCCTGAAGTGGAAGTAAGACCTGTTTCCGGTCAGATGGAGGATCTTGAAAAAGAAATCCGGCTTCGCACAGATGCAGGCGAAAGAACTCTGGTAACGACCCTGACCAAAAAAATGGCTGAAGATCTCACCGACTATCTTGATGAAAAAGGTATTAAAGTAAGCTATCTTCATTCTGAGATTGAAACTATTGAAAGAGTTGAAATTATACGTGACCTTCGTCAGGGTGTTTATGATGCTGTAATCGGAGTCAATCTCCTTCGCGAAGGACTTGATATACCCGAAGTGTCTCTGGTGGCCATCCTCGATGCCGATAAAGAAGGATTTCTCAGAAATGAACGAAGTCTTATCCAGACAATCGGAAGGGCTGCGAGAAATTCATCCGGTAAGGCCATTCTCTATGCTGATAAAATCACCGGTTCCATGGAAAGAGCCATGGCCGAAACTGCCCGCCGGCGCACTCTTCAGATTAAATACAATGAGGAGCACGGAATCACTCCCAAAACCATACGCAAAGGCATTCAGGATATTATTGAGCGGCACTATGCGGATCAGTCAGATGAAGAGGCAGTTCTTGCAGCTATTGAAAAAGACCTGGGTGTTACTGCTTCCGGTTCGAAAAAAGATATAACCGAAGCGCTTCGAAAGATGATGCTTAACGCAGCTAAAGAACTCGACTTTGAAAAAGCAGCTTTAATCCGCGATAAAATCAAAGCCATTGAAGATGGACGCGATATCAAAGGAGAAAAGAAGCGCACTCCTTCAAAAAGTAAACGGGGTAAACCGAAACGGTTCCGGTAATTTATACCTGGGCTGAAAAAATTCCGAAGAAAGATCGCTTATGAAAAAACAGATTTCCATAAATTCGCTGAAAACCGGTGCCATTGTGCTATTGCTGATTGCTGTACTTCATGCAGGGATAATTTTCGCAGGAGCCAGAGCTTACGACTTTTTTCGTGCCGGACCAGAAATGGCAGCTATGGCCGAAGCAGGCTCAATGGTTCCGACTGTTATAACTCTGGGCATAATTTTAATTTTGATTCTATTTGCTGCTTATGGTTTTTCCGGGGCGGGTTTATTTCCTCCATTTCCATTTCTTCGATTCGGAATTGGAATCATCGCTTTCCTTTTTATTATGCGTGGTTCGGTGATTGTACTTCAGATTCCGGGACTGTTCCCTGAAAGTGAGATCCGGGATATTGTTTTTTCCCTGGTTTCGATTATTTCAGGTATTCTCTATTTAATAGGATGGGTGAATTTTAACAGATGAAAGTCGAAGCCTCCTTTTTTTGGCGGTGATCCACTGAATCCGGCAGATCAGTAGTAAACAGTCTGACTATAGAATAGTTTTTATTTCCTTCTTTCATTATCTACAATGGTCACTCACATAGCAGTCTATCTGCAGGATATCGTTTAATTTTCTGAAGCGGATGATCGTCAGCTGATCCCTGTAACCAGTCTTTCGAATTCAGACTTCGCAGCATCGGATCATGAGGTTGCAGTATCAGGGGTGCAGCTTTCTCTCCAGTCCCTCAATAAGTAAACCGAGACCGAATGCGAACTCATTGGAAAACGAATAACCTTCTTTCATTACAATCCCGCTGATCATTTCCTCAAGATAAGGATACTCACCCTCCGGCATGGACTGCTGCACTTCCGAAACCAGACGGGCCAGATCGCTCTCTGACCGGAAGGGGAGGCTCAGCTCCTGAAGAACAAACCCGTATACAAAGCTGTCCTGAACCGCAACGGCATGGGCTGCCATTTCAGGTGAAAAGCCGGATCGCCGTAAATACCCAAGTCGGCTGTTCTGATACCGGAGTGTGGCCGCACCTGGATTTCGCCTTGAATCCAGAAGGCCGGCTGCCCATGGATGACGAAGAAGCACTTTTCTCATTGTTTCTGAAAGACGGACCATCCACTCTTTCCAGTTTTTTTCTTCACCTGAGTCAGAAATTGTCATTTCCTCAAATACTTCATCGACCATCCTGTCCAGAAGAATTTCTCTGGAGCTGATATGATGATACAGGGACATTGCTTCCACCCCAAGTCTGGCAGCCAGTTTTCTCATGCTTAAGGCTTCAATCCCGTCACAGTCTGCAATCTGAACTGCTGTGGATACAATGTTTACCGGTGATAAACCGGACCGCTTTCCTTTGCTCATTTCCCGACCTGCTGAGAAAAAAAGTTGACACTTACGGTGTAAGGTAATATAATCTTTCAGCGTAAGGATATATTTTCAGGTTCTGCCTGAGGGAGCAAGGAAAAATGAAAGCAGTAGAATTCTACAGATACGGGCCGCCCGAGGTACTTACAGTCACGGAGAAACCGAAGCCGGTCCCGGGAGTAGGGGAAATCCTGGTCCGGGTATATTCATCCGCTGTGAACAGCGGTGACTGGAGAATCAGAAAGGCAGATCCTTTCCTGGTGCGGCTGATGTTCGGTCTGACAGGGCCACGATCCGCGGCAAGGGTTCCTGGTTCTGTTTTCTCTGGTATTGTTGAAGCCGCCGGCGAAGGAGTAACAGAATTTTTACCCGGAGACCGCGTGTTTGGAATGTCCCCGACTGCTATGGGGTGTTATGCGGAATACATCGTCCTGCCTGAAAATGCGCCTGTTGCAAAGGGAATAGAATCCCTCACTCACGAAGAAGCTGCTTGCGTGCCTTTTGGCCTCCATACGGCATATCATTTTATGAAATCAATCGGCTTCAGTAAAGGGGACCGGCTCCTCGTTACCGGAGCTTCCGGATCAGTGGGAACTGCTGCAGTGCAGCTGGGGAAATTTTACGGATGTCATGTGACAGCAGTAACAAATCCGGCCCGTCTGGATCTTCTGAAGAGTCTGGGGGCTGATACTGTTATGGATTATACAAAAGAAAACTTTCAGGATACCAAAGAATCATTCGATGCAGTTATCGACACCGCCGGAATACTGCCGGTGAATCAGCTGCGAAAACCATTAAAAAAAGGAGGGCACCTGATCCTTGTTTCCGGAATGATAAAAGCGATGCTCTTTTCTCCACTCTGGTCGGCTTTCTGGAAAATCCGTGTTTCCGCCGGTCCTGCTCAGGTATCTCAGGAAGATATGAACTTTTTTAAAAATCTGATTCTGGAGGGAAAATACAGACCGGTCCTCGACCGGGTTTATCAGGCAGAAGATGCTGCAGAAGCTCACCGTTATGCGGAAAAGGGTCATAAGGCAGGAAATATTGCTTTACGGTTCTCGCAGCAAACCTGAGTGCTGATATGCCGGTTACTGATTTTCAGAGGTACGGCAGATATCAGTTTTTGGACAGCCCATCCACCAGCGAAAGAATCCATGAAAAGCGTCAACCGGCTGGCAGTGCATCATAACGCAGCCTCGGGGTATGACAATGGCTCCCTGTGCCCTTGCATATTCTTCGGCTTCTTTTGAATAACTGCCTGGTCCGATGGATCGGTGCATCCAGATGATCCCGATGCCGGAAGCGATGCAATCGCGGGTTGCTTCCAGAGCCTTTTCCGGCGGGACAGTGAGAAAGGCACTGTCTATTGGATCTCCCGGTATTTCGCCCAGAGATTTATAGAACGGCTCTTCTGCGCCGTTTATTTTAAAAGTCTGCCCCGACTCTGCATTCGGGTTAACGCCAAATACTGTGTATCCGCTATCTCTTAACCGCTTGTAAATGGCATGAGTGAAATCATCAGGGTTCCGGGATAGCCCGATTACTGCGATCCTCCGTGAATTCAGAAAACTTTCCAGTGCTTCTTTTTCACTATTCATAGATGTTTTTGTAATTCCTGTTGCGTTTTCTGTAAATAAGAAATTAAATGAAAAATAAAACCAGAAATTGAGGAAACCATTATGTCAGGTAAAAAGAACCAGAGACAGAAGATTCGCACTTTTACAGCTTCGTCATCGTTCCTGTCATTGTTTCGCTTTTTTATTTTGCCTGTTGAGGACATGGTTGTTGCAGGAAAGATGGAGAGTTCGGATTGTATTTTATGTGGGAAATGTGTGGACTAATGCAGGAGCGGGAGCATCAGATTTCGATTCTGAAATTCTTTTATGCTGACCAGGCTGGCGAGCGGGTTTAATACAGAAATGGATAGAATAGTGAATGTGACATTTCGCTTGACAGGGGGAAATTTTTGTTCTATATGGCAGAAATCCGGCGGTTTCGGGGCAGGAATAGCTCAATGAGTTCCGGTCCCTCTACCAAAAGGCCATCCCACCCGCTGAAAGTAGAAAAATCGTGGGTGCACAATTAAGAATGATTGTCGCTTTTGCCAGAGGCAAAATCAGCAGCGGCCCTGTTTTGCAAGACCCGGAGGACAATCCGAAACATTGTGACGCCTTTTAAACCATCCGCGGCAGCTGGTTACGCTTCCGGCAACGAAAGTGATCAGCAGAACAGAGACTATAATTTTTTTCATGGCATTTCCCTCTCCATGATAATGGTAATTTTTTCTTTTTCTGTCAAGTTTTTTTGTTAAGCTTCTGCTGCATCCGCCGATAGAAAGATCAGAGGACACACAAATAAAATATCCTCTGATTCGCAAGGATGCGGATCTTACAAAACAAAGCAGGGAGGCAACGCAATGACATCCGAGCTTTACGAAGATATGGACCCTGATTACAGATCAGGAATTTTTCTGGCACGAAAAGTGCTTCTGGGCAGCCTCGAAAGCCCTACTCTCCTTCCGGAATATGGTCTCAAAGCCCGCGAACTTCTGGACGAAAAACAATGGAAAAGAATGAAAGAGATCCGCAACCGGAAAAACTCTGAATTACTGGGACACTTTCTGCCGGACTGAGCAGGAACCGCAGTATTCGCTGATTTTACGGAAGGGAATCAATGGCTCCCCATGACCTGAAATAACGAAATGGGGGCTGATTCTTTCTGCAACCGTACACCAGGAACAGCCAGGATACCCATCTCCTGAAACAGAAGGAAAAGAAATAATGTCACCTCCGTAAAGGATTTTCTCTTTTGGAAAGTAAACAAGAATCTGACCGGATGAATTTTCAGTTTCGGGATCCACAAGAAGAATACTGTCCTGCACCAGTTCTGACTGAGATAGTCCGGTAAAAGGATCTGTTCTGAAAACTGCTGCTTCCGGTTTTACCGGAGCGGCACCGTTCCAGGATGTAAACAGGTTCCTCATTTGTTCATTCATAGAATCAAATTCCAGAAGATACCTGGCTTTTCCGGCAGCATGCATGATTACCGGAACCCTTCTGCCGGAAAACAGAGAAGCTCCTCCGGTAAAGTGAAGTTCCGGCCCCGTCAGTATGAGTCCGTGAAAATCCTCCAATGTGGAGCTTTCAGCTTTCCAGTAAACCCGGTGGGCTGTTTTAGGCAGGTAGGTTGCATTTATAAACCAGGCACCCCCGGAATCTATATAAATCAGAGAATTGGTTTTTAGGAAGTTATTATCTTCGACCAGGTATACCCCGCCCTTTAAATGAGTGATTTCAAGGGACCTGTCTGTCCTGTCATAGGGTCTGAGCGGGATAGGTCTGCTGAGATCGGCTCCGGATGAACCGCAACCGATCAGTGTCAGTAAAAGTAAAAATTTGTTAAAAACAGGAAGGGCGGGAATCCCATTCATTTTTCCGGATAAAAAAAATTCTGAAAAAACAGAGCCAAACCAGTTTTTTTTTCTTGATTCAGATCTGAGCTGATATTTCATGACTTATGCTTTCTTTGCCCGGTATTTCAGTTCCCGAAACTGGGTACAAGATTTTCCAGCATGAGAACCGTAACACTCTTCTCAAACCCGGAGTCATCCGGGTTTTTTTTTACCTTAACTGAAATCCCCATAAACAAACCGGACTGCAGGAGCCTTATTTAAGAAGGGCGAGCAGGTCTTCCTTTGTTGCTGCATATTCAATTTTTTCGATTACCAGATTGTTCAGAGTGTACACCGTTACCTGACCGGACTTTTTACTGAAAGCTTCGCCTGTGCCGGAAGTACGGATCAGATACATTGTATAATCATACTTTTTCATTTTAGGAATGGCTATTGTGGATGCAATGATCGATGGCATACCGTGAATATCACCAACAGCAGCGATTTTATTCTCTTTAAGGAATGCACCGCCTTTTGATTCGGCAAGTCCGCGGATTATTTTACCTCCGTCCATATCTGCTGAAAAAACGAGGTATCTTGTATCCGAAGGAATTACTGCCTTCTGCCCGAACTGGTCTGTAAACTCTGTCAGACTGAGAGGCTCACCCGGATTCATCAGGGGAAGTTTTTTTCCTTCGGATGAAGTGCAGGAAGGTGAAAAAAGGAAAATGAGAACGGAAACCACTGCGAAAACGGATCCGTGCCAGACTGCTGTTTTTAAAACACCGGAATTATTTAATTTCATTAATTTCTCCTTTTTGGTTTGTAGATATGCGTGCAGGTTCCTTCGAAAAGTTCCGCTGCCTCCATTACAGTCTCTGAAAGAGTGGGATGTGCATGAATCACTCCTGCCAGATCATGAGCTGTGAGTCCTTTTTCTGCGGCAAGGGTTATTTCTGCAATCAGTTCCCCCGCACCGGCACCCACAACCGAGCCGCCCAGTATCCGGCCTGTGCTTTTCTCAATCAGGAGTTTGGTCAGACCTTCTGTGCGGCTGAAAGTCATAGCACGGCTTGATGCTGCCCAGGGATAGCGCACTGTTTCTGTTTCAAATCCCTTTTCTTTAGCCTCGGCTTCGTTTAAACCTGTCCAGGCGATTTCCGGGTCGGTAAAAATCACCGCCGGTATGGCGAAAGGCGAAAACCGGCGGACATTACCAAGTATACAGTCCACAGCAGTTCTGGCTTTATGCGAAGCGACATGAGCAAGCATCGGCTGACCGCTTACATCGCCAATTGCGTAAATGTGACCGGCGTCCGTCCTGCCGGATGCATCGGCTGTTATAAAACCATTATCCTGAATACGGACTCCGGCAGCAGCGGGACTGAGTCCTTCTGTATAAGGTTTCCTTCCAACAGATACAAGAATTTTATTAAAAAAAACAGAAAAAGTGCCGCTCTCAGAAGATTCCATTGTGACCGTCGCGCCTTTCCCGGCCGCACCGTCCATACCTGATTCAGGAATAACGGAAATAACTCTGGTGTTCAGCCATATTTTTTCAAAACGGTTGCTGAGATAGCTCTCCAGGGGACGCAGCAGCTCCTTATCGGCCCCGGCAATCAGTCCGGGAGCAGCTTCCGTTACGCTGACTGCGGAACCAAGGGAGCTGTAAACGCTTCCCAGTTCCAGGCCAATATAACCTCCTCCGATTACGAGCAGTCTTTCCGGAATTTCACTGAGTTCCAGAGCACACGAGGAATTCCATATGAAATCCGCCGGATTAAGTCCGGCTTCGTTAAACGGCTCTAAAAGGGCAGGTATATCGGCAGGGACAGAGCCTGTGGCAATGACTGCATAATCAAATTCAATAATTTCTTTTGAGACGGGTTCTGATCCGGCAGCTGAACCGTTTTCTTCAGCAATAGCAAAGGAACCTTTTGCTTCCGGTTCAGTGCTTCCGCAGGATGTGCCGCCATTGCTGCCCTGAACCACTTCCACTGAATGCGGACCCGCAAATGCAGCCGTACCCTGTATGTACCGGATTTTCCGTCTTGAGGAGAGCTGACCAAGGCCCGAAGTAAGTTTTTCCACCACCGACCCCTTCCACTGGCGCAGTAACTCCGGGTGAATCCGTGGTTTACCGAATTCAATGCCGATCGATGAAGCATGCTTCGCTTCCTGAATGAGCCTGGATGCATGAAGCAGAGCTTTTGAGGGTATGCATCCTTCGAAAAGGCAGGTGCCTCCCGGATGCTTTTTTTTATCGATTAATATAACATCCATTCCCATATCGGCTGCATAAAAAGCAGCCGCATATCCCCCAGGACCCGCACCAATCACTACAAGACGTTTTTTATTATCCATTCAGTGACAGAATAACAGAAGTACGATCCTGTTTCCAGCAGTTTTTTTGGAACCGAATTGCCGGGTTTCAGGTATGTTTACCCGCGATTTAACATTGTATTTTGCCGATTCCCAATCCCCCGGTATTTTCAAATCTGCCCGAAAATTAAACAATGAGACTGGAACAGCGGGTAACCGCACTATACTCTACAAATATAATTATTCTTTTACTGTAAATGAGACGGAATACCAGGAGGTTTTAATTATTTATAACAGTGTTAACCCCTCGGTTTCAAGAATGGAAGGTTTAAGACTGGGTATGGTCCCGGTCTGGCTTATGGCATTTGGAATTCTGTAAATCCGTCCATTGCTTCTGAAGTCAGCAGTCTCCCTCTGAAACTGACAATAGCTTTTCCCATGTTTTATTTTTCCCTGTAATAATCGCGATATAAAAAAATACTCCCTTCGGGAGAGCGAAGGGAGCAGCCAAAAGCAGTAATCAATCACAAATAACTTTGGGCAGATCATCACCGGAGGAACTGCTCCGGCCTGCATCATTTTGTATATACTGTAAAAGTTTATTCGTAAGGGAATCTGCGCCGGCTTCTGTGTCAGAGGCTGATCCGAAAAGCCTGCTGGTCTGAGTATATCTGTCATACACAAAACCACCCCGGTCATCGGCAAAGTAAGAATCATTCAGCGCAGGAGCATGAACCACCCCGCATTTCGGTTTGCCGTTTTCAATATAAGTTATATTCACGGTGAACGAATCCTTTTTACTTATAAAGGCGGATGAATCGGAAAGCGGATCCACCAGGAAATACCTGTCAGCGGAATTCCCATTATTCTTTTTGATTCTGGACACAACCGGGATTTCATGGAAAAAATGATCCAGTTTTTCGGTAATAATATTGAAAGAACCGTATTCAGCTTCCTCCAGAAGCTCGGAGCCGCCGTTTCCTTCTTTATAAACGGTGTAATTTCTCAGGGCCTCCATACCTGCTTTTCTTGCAATGCAGACCAGTCTTGCGGTTTCTACCATAATCATCCTCCTGAATGGCTGCAATTATATAATCATCAAGAAGGTAGTCAATAGATATTTTTATAAAAAAAGAATACCTGATTCAGATTATGTGAATATTTGAAAATACTGAAATGGATTGCGCTAAAAATGTCCCAGGGGGGTGGTATAATTGCAGAAAAGAAATCAGAGGGCAAGGCACATTTTATGAGAATTCTTCATACTTCAGACTGGCATCTGGGCCGCAGTCTTTATACCAGGAAACGTTACGATGAGTTCCGGCTTTTTCTTGACTGGATGATCCTCACTCTTAAGGAAACCCAGGCAGATGTTCTGATTGCAGCCGGTGACATTTTCGATACAACCACTCCCGGAACCAGGGCACAGGAACTTTACTATGATTTCCTCACTCGCGCATCCCGAATCTGCAGGCATACTCTGATTCTGGCGGGGAATCATGATTCCCCTTCTTTCCTGCAGGCTCCCGGTCAGCTTCTGAAACAGATGAATATTCATGTAGTATCCGGCATTTCCGAAATTCCTGCTGATGACATTCTGGTTCTTGATAATAAAAAAGGGGAACCAGGTCTGATCATTGCCGCTGTTCCTTATCTGCGCGACAGAGACATTCGTGTATCAGAGGCAGGGGAGAGTGCCGAGGAAAAACACCAGCGTCTTACTGAGGGCATCGCAGCGCGCTATGCAGAAGCTGCTCAGCTTGCATTAAAAAAGAAGCAGGAGCTGGGTTCTGATATTCCTGTGATTGCAACAGGACATCTGTTTGCCGCAGGAGGCAGCACTCAGGAGGGAGACGGCGTACGCGAACTGTATGTGGGATCTCTGGCTCATATCCCAGGCAGTATTTTTTCTGATGTTTTCAGCTATACGGCTCTGGGTCATCTGCATGTTCCGCAGACTGTGGCCGGATCTGAATTCATTCGTTACAGTGGTTCTCCTCTGCCGATGGGCTTCGGCGAAGCCCGCCAGAAAAAGAGTCTGTGCCTGGTGGAGTTCAGCGAAGGAAATAAAAAGAAAGCAGGCAGCAGTAAACCTTCTGTTTCTCTGATTGATGTACCGGTATTTCAGAGACTCGAAAAGATTTCCGGCGACTGGGCTGCTCTGGAACTTAGGCTCCGGGAGCTTACTTCGCAGAATGAATCTGTCTGGACCGAAATTCATTTCACAGGATCTGAAATCATTCCCGATCTTCGCGAGCGGCTGGACAGGACAGTAAACGGATCTCAGGTCGAAATACTGGCTGTGCGAAACAGAAGAGTAATTGAACAGGCTCTGAGCCAGGAAAGACCTGATGAGGAACCTGGTGATCTGAGTGAAACGGAAATATTTGAAAGACTGCTTGAGCGTCACGAAACTGCCGAAGAACAGAGGCGCGAATTAAGGTCTGCTTATGCGGAAATTGTAAAAAATATTAAAGAAAATGATCAGGAAGAGGTGTAAAATGAAAATTCTGAATGTTACATTTGAAAACCTCAACTCACTGAAAGGAAAATGGGAAATTGATTTTACCCATCCGTCCTATACTGCGGACGGAATCTTTGCTATCACAGGCCCTACCGGTGCAGGGAAATCCACGATACTTGATGCTGTATGCCTGGCTCTTTACGGAAGGACTCCCCGTCTGGGCAAAGTAACGACCGGAGAAAATGAAATCATGTCCCGGCGCACTGGTTATTGCTCTTCAGAGGTGACTTTCGAAACTCATGAAGGACAGTTCCGCTGTCACTGGAGTCAGAAGAGGGCGGGAAGTAAACATGACGGAAAGCTTCAGAACCCGAAGCATGAAATCTCCCGCGCAAACGGCGAAATCCTGGCTGTCAGAATCACCGAAGTCGCTGAAATTGTGCAGCAGAAAACCGGTATGGATTTTGACCAGTTTACCAGATCAGTGCTGCTTGCTCAGGGAGGTTTTGCTGTATTTCTCCAGGCTTCCCCGGCGGATCGGGCCCCCGTTCTGGAACAGATTACCGGTACAGGAATTTATTCCCAAATCTCGATAGAGGTCCATAACCGGAATAAAAAAGAAACAGGAAAACTCAAAGAACTGGAAAGCGAAATCAAAGGAATACAGATGCTTTCTCCTGAGGAAGAGGAATCTCTCAAATCATCAGTCCAAATCCTGAAATTAAAAGAAACACAAATATTAGCAAATAAAGCAGATTCAGAAAAGGCACTTCAGTGGGTCCAGGGAATCCGCAGTCTTGAGGCCGAAATTGCTGAGCTTCAGGCAAAAAAATCTGCGGTTGAGCAGGAAATCATCGAAAGTAAGCAGGATCGGGAAATTCTGGAAGCAGCGAACCGGGCTTCTTCGCTCCATGGAATTTATGCCGCACTCCAGGCGCAGAGAAAAAGCTGCAGATCAGATGAAGCCGATCTGGACAGGCTCCGAAAAGAACTGCCTGCGCTGGAAAAATCTCTGGAAGAATCAAAGAAAACGGCAGAGGAAGCACGAAAGCGGTCTGCTGAAGCAAGGGCAGTTTCAGAGAAGATGATTCCCCTGCTGAATACAGTCAGACTGAAAGATCAGGAAATACGAAATCTGAGTCTTCAGGCAGAAGAGCTGAATGTTTCTGTGTCTAAAGACCGAAACCAGATCAGGGACCTTGAAAATGAAAAATCCGGAATTAAAGACAAACAGGAAAGTGATTTAATTATATATAATGATATTCTTCTGTATTTACAGGAGAATGACGATGAATGGCTGGCTTCCGGGCTGCCTGCTGCAGAAACGGAGTATGCACATTTAAAAACTGCAGAAAAAGATTTATTATTAAAAAAAGAAGAAAATAATAAAAGCAGAGTTATGGCTGATGAGGCGGGCTCTAAGCTGAATGAAAAAAATGAGGTACTGAATTCCGCGCGGAATGCTCATTATGAATCAGAAAAACGATGCAACGACGGAGAAAATGAGCTCCGTCAGTTACTGAATGGCCGTCATCTGCCGGAATACCGGAAAGATAAAGAACACCTTCTGCGGGAAGCGGCACTTCTTCAGAAAATTGCAGATCTGGAAGATCTTCGCGGGCACCTTGAGGACGGCAGGCCCTGTCCTCTCTGCGGTTCTTCGGAGCATCCGTATGCAAAAGGAAAAGTCCCTGTAATCAGCGAAACAGAAATCAGAATTCAGGAGCTTGACCGCTTTATCGGGGAAGCAGAAAGTCTTGAACTGAAAGTAAAGCAGCTGAATCAGGAAATGCAGGAAGCTTCACGGAAACTTGCTCTGGCGGAATCGGAAGCTGCCCTTGCTTCTGAAAAAAAAGAGTCCTGCGACAAGGATTGTGCAAGAATTCTGAATGAATCAGAAATCTTAAAAACCAATGCAGAAAATATTAAACGATCCATTGAAGAACGGCTGAAAAAAGCGGGAATCGAAGCAGGCGGAAATTTATCAGATCTTATGGTATCTTTAAAGGATCGGCTGATAATCCGGCAGGAAAAACTGAATCTGAAAGCTGAAACAGAAAAACGGCTGGCCGCATATGAAAGTGAACTCAGCAGAACCGAATCTCTGCTGAAAAATCAGATTCAGATACTTAAAGAAAAAGAATATAAATTAAAAATACTGATTGAAAACCTTGAAGCGGAAGAAAAGGAAAGATTCCTTATTTTCGGGGACAGAGATCCCGGATCCGAAGAAAGGAAACTGCGTACAGCTGAAACCGAAGCCGAAAAAGAACTCCGCTCTGCAGAAGAAAAGTTTAATTCTGTTGTGAATTCAGTTCACACGGAAAAAGCTAAAACTGAAAGCATCGAAAAACGGCTGGAAAAGAATCTGCCTGAACTTCAGAAAACAGAGTCTTTGTTTTCCGAAGCACTGGAAAAAGCCTCCTTCAAAGGGGAAGAAGAATTCATCAAGGCAGATATAAGTCCTGAATTACGTCAGTCAATTTCATTAAAGATTAACGAGCTTGATAAAAAAAATGCAGAAATTCAGGCCCGGATCAGTTACAGGGTGAATACACTCCGGACAGAGAAATCACAGTCTCTGACTGACGAATCAGAAGAGGCTTTGAGGGAACGTGTCAGTTTACTGAATGCGCAGCACCGTGAGACTGTGAGTGCCGCAGCAGAGGCGGAAGCCAGACTCAGCGAAAACCGTAAGTCTGTACTGAGACTCTCAGGTTTAATGAAAGACACAGATGCCCAGCGAAAAGAATGCGAACGCTGGAGAAATCTGGATGAGCTGATAGGCTCAGCTGACGGAAAAAAATACCGGAATTTTGTACAGGGTCTCACCTTTGAAATGATGATTCATTATACAAATCAGCAGCTGCAGAAAATGAGCGATCGGTATCTTCTGATTCCAGGTAAATCTGAACCACTGGAGCTCGATGTGATTGATAATTACCAGGCAGGCGAAATCCGTTCCACAAAGAATCTTTCGGGAGGCGAGAGTTTCATCATCAGTCTGGCACTGGCTCTTGGATTGTCCCGGATGGCCAGCCGGAGTGTGCGTGTCGATTCCTTGTTTCTTGATGAAGGTTTCGGTACCCTTGATGAAGAGGCCCTGGATTCGGCCCTTGAGACTCTGACGGGTCTGCAGCAGGAAGGAAGAATGATCGGGATCATTTCTCATGTTACCACATTAAAAGAAAGAATTTCCCTGCAGATTCAGGTTACCCCGGCTAACGGTGGTATCAGCAGGCTGTCAGGGCCCGGAGTCAGGGGGAGGGGGTGAGTATGAAGAAAATTCAGTATTTGCTTGAAAAAATTAATATTATACTAAGTATGGTGCAGTGTGGTGATTTCAGGGATACAGGAAAAACCACTGGAACGCTGATCTCTCACCTGGATATTATCGGGGCTTATATGTTAACACCGGAGTAGTAAAAAAGAATACCGATGAAACTCCTTATCTCAGAATTATTAAAATCAGATGAGAGCAAGACCCTCGAATTCAAGCAGGATCTGAGTTCTATCGCACCCATTATAAAGACGCTGACAGCATTTGCCAATTCAGCGGGGGGAAGGCTGGTGCTTGGTGTTACATCAGGAAGGGATATCATTGGCTTCGAAGACCCTCTTCTTGAAGAAGAGAGACTTTGTAATATTATAGCCGATTCCATTGCCCCAAGGCTTGTGCCGAATATTGAGCTTGTTACAGCCGAAGGAAAGACACTCCTTATTGCCGAAGTATTCTTAAGCAGTTCACGCCCTCATTTTATACGAAGTGAAGGGATCGACAACGGAGTTTATGTCAGACTTGGTTCAACAAATCGGAGGGCAGATTCGCAGCTTATAGCCGAACTGCAGCGGGGGGCTTCCGGCATCAGTTTTGATACATTGCCAATGCCTGATTCAGACAGAGAGACCCTCAACTATAAAGCTATCGAAGCAGATTTCAAAGGTAAGCGAAATACAGATGATCAGATGCTTCAGAGCCTTCGCATATTGGTGAAAGACCAGGGCCGACTCGTTCCGAGTCATGCAGGATATCTTCTTTATGCCAATGACAGACTGTTTCATTTTCCCGATGCCTGGATTCAGTGCGGTCGTTTCTTTGGTAATGACAAATCCAATATATTCGATCAGCATGAGATCCATGAACCACTGCCCGCTTCCGTCGGTCAGATTATGCTCTTTCTGAAAAAGCACGCAATCCGTGCTGCGGATTTTTCAGAAATCAGAAGAAAAGATATCTGGAGTATCCCTGTTGAAATTCTGCGCGAAGCAGTCATCAATGCCATAGTCCACTCCGACTACTCACACCGTGGTAATCCCATAAGAATCGCTTTTTTTGATAATAGAATCGAAATTGAAAATCCAGGCCATCTGCTGCCTGGAATGACAATCGAAGATATGAAGCAAGGAGTTTCGCAGGTCAGAAATCCCGTCATAGCAAGAGTGTTTCGTGAACTCAATTTCATGGAGCAATGGGGCAGCGGTTTCCCCGGAATTTTAAAACGGGCAGCAGCTGAGGGGCTGAAAGAGCCATTCATAGAAGAGCTGATAGGCAGAGTCAGACTCACTATTTATCTGAAAAAGAGCATTCTACTTAAGGAAAGTCAGTTCAGACACCCTCCCGAAGATTACTATCAGACAGAAATCGTAAAAGAAACAACTCATAAGATCCAGTCCACGGGCCCAGTCAGGAGGCCCAGTCAGGGGCCCAGTGAACCGGATCGAAATCAGCAGATTCTTAACGAGCTGGCAGAATCACCCATGTCGGCAGGAGAGCTTGCCATCAGGCTCGGTATCGAGTCTAAATCGGGCGCATTCAAAAGAGCTATCAAGGATCTTCTCGATAAGGGTCTTATTGAATACACCATACCGGAAAAACCGGCCAGCAGACTCCAGAAATACAGGATTAAGGGTAACCGGAGAGAACACTGAAGGCCGCAGATATGTCCGGTTCACACAGAGTGGAAGGAGTGGAGGTTAATAACCCGGATTTTCCCACTGACCCGCTCCTCCTCCCTGAGCTCAGGCAATAAAAAAAAATATCCCCTGAAAAAAAACTATTGACACCCGTTTTATGTATAGCTACATTTAAGCTATGGAAGCTGATTTCGCCACGATTTTTTCCATTTTAATTCCGATGATGTTTGGCTTTTTCGCAGTCATTTATTCAACTCACAGCATGGTTCATAATGCAGTCAGGTCATCATCAGATTCTGTAAATCAGCGTATCGATGATTTCAGGGCCGATGTTGACCGCCGGTTTGATGAACAAAAAAAAGAAATGAATCGCCGATTCGATGAGCAGAAAGAAGATATGAACCGACGATTCAGTGAAGTAGACGGTAAATTCGATGATGTAAGCAAACGTCTCGACGGGCAGAAAGAAGAAATCAGTCTCCTTAGTAACCGGCTTAATACCTATCTGGATAGTTATGCCATCCGGCTGATTACGGAGAATGCAACCAAGTCCTCACGAAAAAAGCGAATCGTGGAAGTTTAAAGGGTGCGCTCAGTAACCTCTTGACACCAGGCAGCACTGAGCGGAAATGCACCCATAAATGCCAAGTCCGGAAGCCGGTTTCAATAAAAAACAATGTATAGTACTTTTGTCGGGCGGGCTCGATTCCGCCACATGCCTCTGGATTGCAAAAGAGCAGGGCTATGGAATCCATGCGCTTTCGTTCCATTACGGGCAGAGGCATTCCGTGGAACTGGAATCCGCAAAGCGCATGGCAGCAGAGGCTGGCTGCCTGTCTCACCGAATTGTAAAACTTGATCCGGATCTGTTTCATGGAACGGCTCTGGTGGCACACAGCTCTTCCCATCGTCCAGGTTCCGATCCGGATGTTCCTTTGGATCTTCCTGTAGACCGGCCTGTTACCAATGAAACCATTCCGGTAACTTATGTACCTGCACGAAACACACTGTTTCTTTCTCATGCTCTGGCTCTGGCTGAATCCCTTCAGATTTCAGTGATTTTTATTGGTGCCAATGCACTGGATTATTCGGGCTACCCTGACTGCAGACCCGAATTTCTGGAGGCCTTTGAGCGGATGGCAAATCTGGGAACCGAGAGGGGAGTAAACGGAAAACCCTTTAAAATAGAAGCGCCTCTTCTGCATCTTACTAAGTCCGGAATCATCCGGAAAGGAATGAGCCTTGGCCTGGATTACAGTCTTACCAGGAGCTGTTATAATCCTGATATGGAAGGCAGAGCCTGCGGCCGGTGTGACAGCTGTCAGCTTCGGCTGAAAGGATTTGCTGAGGCTGGGTTAAAAGATCCCGCACCTTATCAGAATCATTGACAGAATTTTACCTGTAAGTTTCACTGAGCCGAAAAGTTGCTGGTTATCCGATTCAGGGTAGATGCAATATTCATTTAAAATAATTATATTATAAAAGGTCGGAAAATCCTATGAATCATGACAAAGTACTGGCAGTCATACCTGCCCGTTATGCATCCACAAGATTTCCCGGTAAACCGCTTGCGATGATCGGCCACAAGCCTATGATCCAGTGGGTATACGAAGCTGCAATGCGTTCGAAGCTGACGGATCAGCTGACTGTGGCAACTGACGATAAACGTATTTTCGATGCGGTTAAGAAATTCGGGGGGAATGTGGTAATCACATCGCCGGATCATGCCACCGGATCTGACCGTATTATTGAAGCGGCAGGTCATTTTCCGGATTACGGAATAATCGTTAATATCCAGGGAGATGAACCAGGCATTGAGCCTGAACTGATTGACGGCGTCATCAGGCTCAAAAAAGAAAATCCTTCCTTTAATGTAACTACTGCAGCAAGGCCGTTTCATGCACATGAAAATCCTGAATCTCCGGACAGAGTTAAAGTTGTTTTTTCAGTTAAAAAAAATGCATTGTATTTCAGCCGCTCTCTGATTCCGTTTCCCCGGAATCCTCATTCGTCCTGGCATCTGCATCTGGGTATTTATGCATATGAAAGGGATTTCCTTATGAAATTTAACAGTCTTGCAGCGTCGCCTCTGGAGCAGGCGGAATCTCTGGAGCAGCTTCGGATTCTTGAGAATGACGGACGCATTGGTGTATGGATTACGAAGAATGCCATGCAGGGTGTTGATACTCCGGAAGATCTTGAAAATGTAAGCAGAATTCTTCTGAAGGGAATGTAAAATAATGGCCCGTAAGGAAATCAGTACAGAAGAAAAATTAATGTTAATGCATGCGCGGATTCAGGAAAAGAATCTGAACGATGCAAATGACCCCATCCCCCGCAGCGATTCCATGCTTAAATACCTGTTTTCGGATCTTTGCGATTCATTTGAGCAGATGGCCGGTTTTCTTCAGATGCTCTGCGATTCCCATTATCTGCTGTCCATACGGTATGTGGAACCGGAGCCAGGCCTGGGTATTCCGGCTACCGATGGTTTTGTATCAACCGATTATAATGTAATTAATAAAATATATGATTACAGCCAGCGGCACCTGGAACGGGTTTATGAAGGGCAGTTCTACCGGGCTAAAAGTGCCAATGCGATTCTCCATGAGCTTTTTCCGAAAATCAGCAGTTATAAAAACACTCCCCTCGGCCAGGCTCTGAATGAAATGATAATGGTGCAGCAGCACCAGCAGATCATGAAAGAAGACCCATCCGCTTATAAAACTGAGTGGAAGGAGGAAAAACTGCGGTCCCTTCTTAAAAAGGGGGGCGGCTCCGGGTCCGAAGGGAATGAATTTGAAGCCGCGGAGGAAGCAGACTTTGATTTCACAATCGATTCCGGTTACGGATCAGGCAGACCGGAATCAAAGTCCGTTCCGGAGTCCGCACCCGTAAGCGGAATGTCCTATGCTGACCCGGGCCCGGCGGTTGCAGGTGAGGAACTTCCTGGTAAGGGGCAGAGAGCGGTGGAATCTCCTCAGTATCTGGAAATGGAACAGATGAACACCAAGGGTTCCTGGGGCCAGATTTATGATAAATACGGAGCTGAGTTTCTGATCCGGATTCACTTCCGGAAACATGAATTCGCCGAGGTACGTTCGCTTATCCGCACAAAGCGAATAGCACGGGAAAAGGACCTCCGTTTCATCCGGGACACTCTGCGCGATATTGAAAAAAGGATCCCGGACAGCCCGGATCTGCAGCCCTGGAAAAATGACATTACTGAACTGCGCAGATTCGCTCAGCTGAAACTCAACCAGATTCTGCTGGCTCGCAGCGGTAGTCTTCCTCAGTAGTCAGAAAAAAATAAAAAAAATTCTCTGCTTTACAATTATCGGCTTACCTATTTCGTTAAATATTATGCCATTTACAGAACAGCTTCTCAAAGAGGAAAACTTTGAAATTGTCACACGTCATCTGATTCTGGACCGCGACTTAAACCATTTCGGAAACCTGTTTGGCGGAACATTGCTTCACTGGCTCGATGAGAGCGCATATCTTTTTACTGTGGAAAAGTCCGGATACGGAAATCTTGTGACAGTTTCAGTAGACGGGGTGCATTTTAAGGCTCCCGCCCGAAGGGGGGATGACATTGTAATCTACGGAAAAATTGTCGGAACGGGAAATTCCAGCATTCAGGCGGATATGAGAGCCTGTGCCAAAGAACCTCTGGACGGTACCCTCCGGGAAATCATCCGGAGTACATTTAAATTTGTTGCACTTCAGAATGAGAAGCCTTATGCCTGGTTCAGAAGTGAGGAATTTCTGAAACGAAAGCTGTAATTTCTGCGGTAAGGAAAATGAAATATATGATTAAATTAAAATACAGTAAAATCCCTTTGATTCTCATTGCCGGTTTTCTGCTTAGTTTTTCCGGCTGTACATCTGTGAAAACAACCGGTAAAATTAAAAAATTCGATATGGAAGAAATTTCCGTGGCAGTTCTTCCTTTCTACATTTCCAATGCAAAGTGGGGAACAGAATTTGCCGATGCAGTTGCTTTTCATCTTCGCGACACCGGTAAGTTCCGGATCGTGGAACGCCAGCAGTTAAGCGCAATTATAAAAGAGCAGAGCATTTCCCAGAGCGGCATGATCTCCGACAAAGACCGTCTCAGCATAGGGCGCATTCACGGAGTTCAGTACCTGATTATGGGCAGGGGAACAGCATTCACTGTATCCACCAAAGATAAAAAAAAGGCTGATAAACTGGTCGATACTTTTACACTGAATATGGTTGATACTGAAACAGGCGAAGTGGTTCTTTCAGCCCGGAAAACCGAAGGCCGGGCCTGGACCGGTGAATACCGGGCAAAGTACATTCTTTCCGGCAGCCTTATCTGGGATAAGGAAGACATTCTTGTCGAGAGCACGACCTATGACAATCTTGCAGAGACTCTTACTGATTATATAATGTCCCGGATTGAATGGCCCCAGCAGAAAAAATAGCGAGGAAAGTAAAATGGTTAAAAAAAAGACAATTGGGGTAAGCGCCTCAGAAGACAGGCTGGAAAAACTCATTGAGGAACGGCTGCTTCCCGGTGCCGATAAGGAAACCATCGATAAGAGAATCTGGGATCTTTTCGGCGAAGACTGGGCAGTTATGTTCACTGACCTTTCCGGTTTTTCCAGAAATGTGGCAAAATTCGGCATTATTCATTTCCTCCAGACTATTCATGAATCAGAAAGGCTCCTTGTACCGGTGATTGATGAGCATGACGGAATTCTGCTGAAGCAGGAGGGAGACAGTCTCCTGGTGATTTTCAGAAATGTCACTAAGGCTATTTCAGCCGCAATAAAAATGCAGGCAACCCTTAAAGATTACAATCACCATCATTCTGAGGAAGAGCAGGTTCTACTCTGCGTAGGTCTCGGATACGGTAAGATTCTTAAAATCGGTGATATGGATGTGTTCGGTGCAGAAGTAAATGCTGCTTCGAAACTCGGGGAAGATACAGCCAAAGCCTGGGAGATTCTGGTGACCGATAATGTAAAGAATCATGCAGAAAGCATTCCCGGGATCTCATTTGAAAAAATTGATGAAAAAATCCCAGGAACTGATGTTTCGTGGAAGATAATATACAGTATATAATTAAAAAAATTATTTATCTGTGTCTTCAGGAGCAGGAAGACCCGGCGGCACTTCTTCGGTCCGGGGAATCCCGCGCTTTTCCTTTTTAAAAAGATTTTTCAGAAATCCTTTAATCCCGTCAATGCTGCGGCTCACCAGACCATCTCCTTTTTTAAAGAAGTCGTGAATGATATGATTGATGATCTGGGGGTTTTCCTTATGAGGGCTGTGACCAAGATTCGAATAGCGGATCAGATGGCTTGAGGGAAGGGAATCATTCATCTGCAGAAGCGATTCAAGGCTTACCGAACGGTCCAGGTCTCCGAGGATAAGGCAGGTCTTCACCTGCACTTTTTCCAGATCTTCATTCAGACGCAGTTTCACAAGATCCTTCATATAAAGACGGGCATAGCGAATGGGCAGGTTTTTAAGCTGCTGCCTGACCCTTCCAACCGGATTGCCGTATTCACCGTGAGGATCAAACATCCAGAGTCCGATTCTTAATGCAAAGTCAGGGAGCCATCGGGCCCATGCATACAGACGTATTCCGCGGAAATCAATCTTCGGGTTAATCAGAACCATGGAACGGATGCGGTCAGGAAATTCCAGAGCTGTCTGAATGGCTGTAACTGCAGAGATTCCGTGAGTCACAATAAAGACAGGCTCATTCTGATGTCTGAGAAAATCCCTCAGCTGTTTTCGGTTGGTCTCCATCACAGAGTTTTTCCACAATCTTGGGGAAAATACCTGATTGTGGCCTTCAAGAGTAAAGGTATGAAGTCGGTAATAGCCTTTCAGCCAGGAAATCTGTGCCTTCCATTCCTGATCGGCACTTGTAAACCAGTCATGGATCAGAATCAGAACAGGTCCCTTGTTTTCCATGTTTTTACTTTAAAGGACAATGGGCAGGGGAGTCAACCTTTCTTCTTAAAAATGTTTGCTTTTTCACAGAGAGCTGAAATCTTTGGAGATGTGAGTTCAGCAGCGTATACCTGCAGTGGTCTGAAGAACAGAAAAACCTTTGGAGACGAGGGGGATCGAACCCCTGACCTTTTGAATGCCATTCAAACGCTCTCCCAGCTGAGCTACGCCCCCGGTTTACTTCAAATCGAGAAGATCATGAAAAAAAATCGTGGTTTTATGTCAAATCCTTTCGATTATAATAATCAGGGTAAACCTGTTTTTTTAAAAATTTTTTTCTGATCTGGTATTGATTTGGATATTGCATTATACATAGTTTTTGTTATATTTCTCGCAGCGTTTTTTGTAGGGGGGTATTACCTTTATATCAGTATACTCGGTCCTAAGAGGCTTTCTGAGGTTCAGAAGCTGATGGATCAGGGAAGGCTGAAGGAGGCGGTCACCCTGCTTAACAAAATGCTGGAGACTGATGACCGGGATATCACAGTCCGCTATAAGCTGGCACAGTGCCATCAGAGGCTGAATGATCATCAGTCCGCAATTCTGGAATTCCGGCAGTGCATCAAAATCGGAAAATTCACTCCTGATGTTCCGGAAATTCATCTTCGGAAAGCTCTGGCAGAATCCTATCTTGCTATAAATAATAAAAATGAAGCAAGGAATGAATTCCTGATCCTTACAACCCTCCAGCCGGAAAACTATGAAAACTATTTTCAGGTAGGTAAGCTCTATCACGGTGCCGGGGTCTATGCCAAGGCTGTGAATTTCTTTTCCAGGGCAGCTTCTCTCAACGGCAGTCATGCTGATTCATGGAATCTTCTGGGCCAGTCTCATTACCATCTTGGTGCTTATGCAGATGCAAAAAACGCACTGTCCAGAGCTGTTCAGGCGAAAGGGGATCTAAGAGTGGCACGCTATTACCTGGGCCTTACGCTTCGTTTTACCGGAGACCTTGAATGGGCAATGAAGGAACTCGAAAATGCGGAACGCGATGAAAGAATCCGTGACCGTGTTTATCTGGCGAAAGGACTGATCCTTATTGATCAGGAAAACTATCCGGCAGCTATCACCGAGCTTCAGAAAGGTCTTAAGTATGCCCAGGCATCCACTGAGACTTCTGTGCAGCTTCGTTATCTGCTTGGTATTGCCGCTGAAAAAAACCGGGACATTACTCTTGCCCTTGACAGCTGGGATAAAGTCGAAAAAATAAAGCCTGGTTACCGCGATGTACGCGAAAAACTCAAGCAGTACGCGGATTTCCGGACAGATGATGTGATTAAGGATCTCCTGATTGCCAATGTGGTTCAGTTCGAGGAAATCTGCCGCAATCTCGTAACAAAAATGGGATTTCAGATCATGTCTGTCGTGATGCTGTCTGATTCCCGGGTGATGATTGTGGCCTCTGATGAAGATGCCCTTAAAATGGGAGCGCGCAATAAATACACTCTTTTTGTGATTCACCGTGATATGGCTCCGATTATGGAAAATCATATTCGGGATATTCTTACTAAAATGAAAGAAAATAATTCCGGTAATGCCTTTCTTATGACCACCGGCGAAATCACTCCCGGTGCAATAAACTTCGCTTCCGCAAGGCCGCTGAATCTTTATGATTCCGCTAAAATGGCAGAAACCATCAAAGCTGTAATGAAATGAATCAGACGGCAGATTTACATTCAGCACAGCCTCTTCTGAGGCAAAGCCCGGTCCGGGAGGACCAGCTTATACTTGATATCAGCGATGAAATAAGATCCATTTTTGAAATGACGCTTTCCGAAATCCGGCGGATGGTAAAAGCAAAGACTGCTGATTTTTATCTGTTCAGTGAGGAAGGAGAACTTTTTTCCTTTATGGCTGATTCGGACTCTGACGAAGGAAAAAAGATTTCAGTTCACTGTATTCAGAACAAAGCAACCCTGTCATTCAAGGGTGGGGAATTTCTGGAACTTAAGGAATGGGGACCGGACCGGATAAGCATCACTGCAGAAATATCGGCACCGGCAATCTGCGCTTATCTGGGCGTCACAGAGGGAAGCATTGGTGCCATAGTCATTCAGAATCCGGTTTATTTTGATCAGTTCTTTGATTCAGATCTTCGCTTTGTATCCAGTCTTGCATCAGCCTATTCCAATCTTCTGAAATCCGGCTGGAGAAAGGATGATGGTCAGGAAATTTTCTTTAATTTTAAAAGCGGTCTGAATCTCCTTCTGGAAAATGCTCACCTGAATCAGAGTATGAATGAGGCGGAATCGCAGCTTCGTTCCGTGCTGGAAGTCTCAAACCTGATCAACTCATCGCGGGAGCTGAATGAGATGATTGAAAAAGTTCTTTATTCAGCGCGTAAAGTAACGCGGGCTGAATCAGCCAGTCTTTTCCAGATTGATGAAAAAACCGGAGAGCTGTATTTTGAAATCATTTCAGGTGACAAGGAATCAGGACTTACAGGGATCAGAATTCCGCCAGGTAAAGGTATTGTAGGGAAGGCTGCCGACACCGGACAGCCGATTCTTGTGAATGATGTTTCCAAAGATCCTCAGTTCTATGCAGATGTTGATAAAATTTCACAATGGGTAACCAGGAATCTTCTGGCTGCTCCTCTGCTGATCAACGGGGAGGCCATTGGAGTCATTGAAGTACTCAACACCATTGACCGACCTCATTTCACTGATCATGACCTTGAAATTTTCCAGAGTTTTTCGGATTCTGTGGCAATTGCAATCCAGAGGCGGCGGCTTCTGGATGATCTCCAGAAAACGAATACAGCCCTCCAGAAACGACTGAAAGAGGTGTCTATTCTGCACAGTGTGGCGGCAAGACTCGTCGAATCCCGTACCGTGCAGGAACTGTTTGATGAAGTCCTTCGCATTATAGTTGAAAATCTTGATGTTGGCCGGGCCAGTATTATGATGCGGGAAGGGAAAGACCTTCGCACAGTTTCCAAAGCAGGAAATTACTCTGCTGAACCGGATTACCCGACTCCGCGGCATACGTCGCTCTCTGTGCAGGTTCTGGAAAGCAACCGGCCTCTTTTTGTGAATAATCTCGGTGATGACGATATACTTTTTTCTTTCGCAAGTCCTGAAAGATACAAAACCGGAGCCACGATTATCATTCCGTTTTCCTCTGCCAGGTACCCCGAGCCTTTTGGTGTTATCTGTGTGTCTGAGCCGCTGACAGGTAAATTTTTTGAAGAAGATTTCAGACTTCTATCGACCATCGCCACTCAGCTGGTAAGGGGTTACGAGAACTTCCGCCTCACAGAAGAATCCCTTGCTAACCGGGCTCTTGAAAAGGAGATGGAGATTACTTCCCGGATTCAGAAAAACATTCTTCCGTCCCGCGAGCCGGAACACCTTTATATGACTCTTTCTGCCCGTTCCGAGATGGCCCGTACGATCGGAGGGGATTTCTTCGATTATTATGTTCCGGAAATGGACGGGGATGCCATCATGCTTGTGGCCGATGTGTCGGGAAAATCTCTGCCTGCTGCCCTTTTCATGGCTCTATCCAGCTCCATTATCCGCACCATCATACGTCAGGAAAAGAATCCGGCACAGATTCTGTCCCTCGCAAATGACCTTTTATATGAAGAATCCCATTCCGGAATGTTTGTGACAGTGTTTATGGCGACCTATCAGCCGGAACAGGGGAAAATTCAGTTTGCCTCGGCCGGTCACAATGAAATGCTGCTGATGCATCCGGACGGCAGTTATGAAATTCTGTCAGGCAAGGGAGCTCCCCTCGGCGTAATCCAGTCATCCAGACAGAAATTTCTGGGGGGAGAGGTGGCTGTCTCCGATGGGGATCTTCTTGTGCTGTACACAGACGGAATCGTGGAAGCCGTAAACGGGGCAAATGAGGAATTCGGACTGGAGAATTTTATTAAAATCCTCCAGAAAAATTTTCACAAAACACCTAAAGAAATTATAGACATAACATACAATACCATTGTAACTTACTCCGGAAGCAATCTTCAGTACGATGATTTTACAATGCTTCTTTCCAGATTTCATGGTATTGTTAAGGGTAAACAGATGTATCATATAGCTTTGCCTGCGAAAAAGGACAGCGTTCCGGTTCTCCGTGACTTTGTGTGTGATCTTCTTCTGAAGCACGGGGTCATCGGTCAGAAGATGGATGACATACTTCTGTCCTGCGATGAAGCATCCACTAATATAGTGCTTCATGCATACAACGGGATACCCGACCCGAATCCGCGGTTTGAGTGTGATGTGGAGATAGAATCCAGAAAACTTTTTCGCATCCTTTTTATTGATAAGGGAGTCCCGTTCAGTCTGGAGGAAGTGAAAGAACCGGATTTACAGGAGAATCTTTCAGGCAAGCGCAAAGGAGGGTTCGGGGTGTATCTGATCCGGGCACTGATGGATAAAGTGCAGTACAGGCGTGAAGAAGGACAAAATTACTTTTTAGTCGAAAAAATCCTTGAAAAAAAAGAATAAGGGGGAACATTAGTCTTTATGGAACTGAAAACCAGAGAAATGAATCAATGTGTGGTGATATACCTCAGTGGCAGAATGGATGTTCACCTTGCATCTGATGTTGAAACTCAGCTGAATGAAATCATTAAACAAAGTGATAAATCGAGTGTAATACTTAACCTTGAGGATGTCGAATATATGTCCTCATCCGGTCTGCGGGTTTTCGTTTCCCTCATGAGAGTTCTGAAAGAAAAAAAACGAAGTCTTAAACTCTGTAATCTTTCTGTGGCAGTTCGTAAAGTTTTTGAAGTTGTCGAGCTTATGGACATGTTCGATATTTACTCTTCTGAAGAAGAAGCTATTGCAGCATCTTAACACTGTTTCCGGATAAATTTTCAGTTCCATGCCGTTATTTACTTTCCGGGAGCGTTTTCTTCGGGTTCGTCATGAAAAAAAGTCGCTGCTTTGTGTGGGGCTTGATCCGGATCCTTCAAAAATCCCTTCCGGCTATGCGGAAGGAACGGAAGGCACTGCCGAATTTCTGACTGATATTATTTCCTCAGCGGCCCCTTATGCGGCAGCTTTCAAGCCGAATCTTGCATTTTTTGAAATTCTCGGTGCGTCTGGCTGGGAACTTTTTGATTATACTATCCGCACTGTCCGGAAAAAAGCTCCGGATGCACTTATAAAAGCAGATGCAAAAAGGGGGGATATCGGAAACACTGCCCGTTTTTATGCCCGTACTTTTTTTGAAACTTACGACTGTGATGCGCTGACTGTCCAGCCTTTTATGGGGGCCGATACCCTGGAACCGTATCTTGATTATAAAGAAAAAGGAATTATAGCGCTTTGCTATACCTCAAACTCCGGCTCCGGGGAATTTTTAGGGCATGGAAATCCGCCATTGTATGAACTGATAGCAAGGAGAGTAGCTGCACTGAACCAGAAGACCGGAAATCTCTGGATGGTAACAGGTGCCACGAAGGATGAAGGTTCTCTGAAACGGATCCGTGAGGCCGCTCCGGATGTCCCCTTTCTGATTCCGGGAATCGGGGCCCAGGGAGGCGATCTGCGATCCACCCTGAGAGCTGCAGGGGCTGATGTTCTCATTAATTCATCCCGGGAGATTCTTTACGGAGCATCGGACCGTCAAAGCGTTCCCGAAAGTGCGTCAGAAAAGTCCGCCCGGCTTCATGCCGAGATCCGCGATGTATGTTCTGATCTGGGTCTTATTCTCTAAAAAAAAAATCAAATTAAACCCCCGGATATCCTGAAATTTCTTTACCGGGATCAGAGTCTGCTGTAAACAAGACTTATTACGGCTCTCGGATTATACAGATTTCCTAATATTGTTCAAAGGGGTGCCTCTGAATGCTTCTCATAAATAAAATCTTCGGATCCTCTGTCGGCAGAAAGCTGGCAGTCGGTGTAACAGGACTGATGCTTTCCGGCTTCATCCTTGGTCATCTTATCGGAAACCTTCAGGTTTTTGCCGGTCCTGATGCAGTCAATTCTTACGCGGCAAAGCTGCAGAGTCTCGGACCTGTACTCTGGGTAATCCGGCTGGTCCTGCTGACTGCCTTTATATCTCATGTGGTTCTTTCCATAAAGTTAAAAATGGAAAACTCGGCGGCAAGACCGGTACGTTATGCACAGGAAAAAACCATCAGGGCGACTCTCGCTTCTCTTACCATGCCGGTCAGCGGACTTGTGATTCTTGCGTTTCTTGTTTACCATATACTTCATTTCACTACCGGCGGTTTTCATTCTGAATACTATCACATGAAGGACTATGCAGGGAGGCACGACGTTTACAGTATGATTGTCATGAGTTTTCGTGATCCTTTGATTTCGCTTTCTTATCTGACTGCGGTCAGTATGCTTTCTCTTCATTTTCGTCATGCAGTGCAGTCTGTTTTTCAGACCTTCGGATGGACAGGATACGGAATTCGTCACTACTTCGACAAAGTATCCCTCGCTCTGTCCTTCGCGGTATTTACAGGTTATGCCTCTATTCCCGCTGCTGCCTATTTTAATATACTTAAATTAACCGGAGAGTCCTGATATGAAACTTGATGCAAATATACCGTCCGGCGCGGTAAGCGAAAAATGGGACCGGCATAAGTTTGAAATGAAGCTGGTAAACCCGGCTAACAAACGTAAGTATGAAATTATAATGGTGGGAACTGGTCTTGCCGGTGCATCAGCGGCGGCAAGTCTTGCGGAACTTGGTTATAATGTAAAAGTTTTCTTTTTTCAGGACAGTCCGCGCAGGGCCCATTCCATTGCAGCACAGGGCGGGATTAATGCTGCAAAGAATTACCAGAATGACGGTGACAGCATTTACCGCCTTTTCTACGATACAATAAAAGGGGGAGATTACCGGGCCCGTGAAGCCAATGTCTACCGTCTGGCTCAGGTCAGCGTGAATATTATTGACCAGTGCGTGGCGCAGGGAGTCCCCTTCGCACGGGATTACGGCGGAATGCTTGACAACCGTTCTTTTGGGGGCGCACAGCTTTCCCGGACTTTTTATGCCCGCGGTCAGACCGGTCAGCAGCTTCTGCTCGGAGCCTATCAGTCTATGATGCGTCAGGTTGCAGCAGGAAAAGTAACGCTGTTTCCCCGCACAGAAATGCTTGAGCTTGTCACAGTGAAAGGCGAAGCAAAAGGAATTGTAGTGAGAGACCTTGAAACCGGTGCCATCAGTGCCCACTCAGGTCATGCGGTGGTGCTTGCAACCGGCGGGTACGGAAATGCATATTATCTTTCAACCAATGCGAAAAACTCCAATGCAACCGGAGCCGTTCGTGCCTACAAAAAAGGAGCCGGATTTGCAAATCCTTCCTTCACACAGATCCATCCGACCTGCATACCTGTAAGCGGTGACTATCAGTCAAAGCTTACTCTAATGTCAGAATCTCTCCGGAATGACGGCAGAGTCTGGGTTTCGCAGAACAAGAGCGATAAGCGAAAACCGGTGGAAATACCGGACACAGAACGTGATTATTATCTTGAGCGGCGGTATCCGAGTTTCGGGAATCTTGTTCCCCGCGACATTGCATCCAGAGCGGCAAAAACTGTGTGCGATGAAGGAAGGGGAGCGGGAAACACTGGTCTTGCAGTTTACCTCGATTTCAGGGATGCAATCGGCCGCCTTGGTCAGAAAACAATAGAAGAGCGTTACGGAAATCTGTTTCAGATGTATGAAAAAATCTCAGGGGATGATCCTTACAAAACTCCGATGATGATCTATCCGGCAGTTCATTATACAATGGGCGGTCTCTGGGTGGATTATAATCTGATGAGTAACATCCCCGGTCTTTTTGTGATCGGTGAGGCGAATTTTTCTGATCACGGCGCCAACAGACTTGGTGCTTCCGCGCTGATGCAGGGGCTTGCAGATGGATATTTTATTTTACCATATACAATAGGTAACTATCTGGCGAAATGCGGCTGGGACAGTGTGAAATCCGATTCTGAGGAATTCAAAACCGCGGTTAAAGAAACCGAAGATCGTGTCCGGACTCTGCTGAACATTAATGGTAACCGGACCCCCGATTCCATTCACCGTGAACTTGGGATGGTGCTTTGGGATTACGTCGGAATGGCCCGGAACGAATCCGGACTTCAGAAAGCCGTTTCCCGCATACCGGAGCTTCGTGAAGAATTCTGGAGCAACCTGAAACTCACCGGTTCCGGGAACGAGCTGAATGTTTCGCTGGAAAAAGCGCTTCGCGTTGCGGAATTTCTGGATCTTGCGGAAATCATGGCCCGCGATGCAATGCAGCGGAATGAATCCTGCGGAGGCCACTTCCGCGAAGAGTATCAGACCGAAGAGGGGGAAGCTCTGCGAAATGACAGGGACTTCACTTTTGCCGGAGTATGGGAATACAAAGGTCCTGGGCAGACTCCGGTTCTGCATAAGGAACATCTGGAATTTGCAACTGTTAAGCTCAGTCAGCGCAGCTACAAGTAAATGGCGGACAGCCGGAGAGTTTTATTATGGATCATAAAATGAAAATCACCCTGAAAATCTGGAGACAGAAAAACCGCACTTCTCCTGGTAAAATCACAGAATACCAGATAGATACTGTCGACGAGCATATGTCTTTCCTTGAAATGCTTGATGTTCTGAATGAGCAGCTTCTGGAACGAGGCGAAGATCCGGTCGCTTTTGATCATGACTGCCGCGAAGGTATCTGCGGTATGTGCTCCCTTGTTATAAACGGAATCCCTCACGGACACGAAGCGGAAACAACCACATGTCAGCTCCACATGCGCCGTTTTAAGGATGGCGATGTGATTTATGTGGAGCCCTGGAGAGCCCGGCCTTTCCCTGTTATTAAAGATTTAATAGTGGATCGTTCGGCTCTGGACAGAATCATCCAGGCAGGAGGTTATATATCTGTTAATACCGGCTCTGCTCTTGAGGCTAACACAATACCGGTACCGAAGTACCTTTCTGACAGGGCGATGGATGCTGCTGAATGTATCGGCTGCGGAGCGTGTGTGGCAGCCTGTAAAAATGCATCTGCAATGCTTTTTACTGCGGCAAAGGTTTCGCATCTTGCTATTCTGCCCCACGGTCACCCCGAGGCGAAAAGGCGGGTACAGGCCATGCTTGCTCAGATGGATGCAGAAGGATTCGGGAACTGTTCAAATTATTATGAGTGCGAGGCAGCGTGTCCCAAGGGGATCAGTGCCGATTTCATAGCGAAAATGAACAGGCAGTATGTGAATGCAGTGTTTACGGAACCGGAAGCAGCTGTTCTTCAGAAGAAATAAAAAATATTAAATGAAATCCCCGGCGGAATAAAGAAAGATGCCGGTCCGGGGATTATAATGCTGCCCCGGATTATTAATCCGGGCTATCTGACGTTAAAAAAACAAATGAATAATATATTATACTAATACAGCACTTCCGACAGGCTGGAATCTTTTATCTTTGAATAATCTAAAATCATTAGATATTTTACCAGTGATTGCAACTATCAGCTTTTGCCATGACTGGCTATGCGAATTCCATTGAACCATAGTGCATTGAATATCCGGTTCTTTTTCTAAATATTCTATTAAAAAACCTTCGGAATAAAAATCCGGTATGGTGAAAACATGAGATTCAGATTGCTTATTAAACCCGTAAACAGTTTTTAATTTTTTATCAGTTTTTAGTATAAAGTCGCTGCCGGGATTCATCAGGTGCTTTCTATGCTATCATGCATTTTCAGCAAATATTTTAATTGTCTGCTAATATCCGGAACCGTTTTTCCTTCACTTTCCAGATTCTCTATCTCTTCAATTGTAAACCATTTAACATCATTATTGTTAGCCAATCTTTCAATTTCCACAGAATCCGCTATGCAAAGGACTCTAAATCCGTTTATACCTAGAGGGTGCTTGGGTTTCGGTTCAATAAAATAGGGAACAACAACATCGGTAATTGGGTTTACTGTAATACAAAGTTCTTCCCTGGCCTTTCTAATGCAAGACTCGCGAAGGGACTCTCCGGGCAGAATGTGACCACCGGGACATGCCCAGGTATCAGGATGGATATGGCGAGAACTTTGTCTTTTATTCAGGAGGATTTTTTTATTGGAATCTATAACAACCAGAGCATTATGCAATTCAGTTTTCTGGAGCTGAAACTCCCTTCCTTGAGTCTCGGGATGTGCTTCCCCAAGATAAATATCACATTTATTTAATATATCGGAAAGAAACGGGTGATTGATTTTCGGTATGATTTCTTCGATTATATCATGATTTCTTAAATTGGCATCTATTAGAGTTATTAACTCCCTGGTTAACTTGCATCGTTCGGGTAAATCATAAGGAATCTTTGTTTTTATATTTTTAGTTTCATTGATATACCAGAATACAGGGTAAAGCCTTTGGTTCCAGACCCCTTTGAGTTCCTTATAACCCAAAAAAAAGATTCTTTCAAGATGGCCATGAAACTTATGAATAAAGTAAACAATTTCAAAACTAAGTGCCAGTTGTTTTTGCTGGGAAAAGGCTTTTGCTATTCTGAAACCAGTATCTACATGGATCCCAAGATAGTCTTCGCCCGATATAAATATATTCTGTTTGTTATCTACAGGAACGATCCAGACAGTGCCCTTAGCACTTAAACCTATATCTTTAGTTTCCACATGCTCCGCAAGGTGCATCAATATTTTGTATGCATCTTCGCTGAGTTTCTCGATGTCAGATTTGGAAGTAATATGCGCCCGAAATACCACTTCATCACCTAAAAATTTCCAGTCTTTAAAACCGGAAGGCTTATTGAGAGAAGAATCCTTGACAAATTCCCTTGCTTCATTAAAAAAAGAACTGATTATATCCTGCCAGGAATCATTCCTCTGTTTCAGGGCGGTTGAACCTACAATATCAACGGAAGATAAATATACGAGGCTTTCCAGTGAATCAACAGATTCCGGCTCCTTTAGATTATCGAGAGGATTCTCTGAATTCACCAAGGGAGTATACCTAAAAATTTCAGACGGGTTTCCATGGCAAATGATGAGACCTGAAATATGGCAGACATTTTTGTGATAAAATCCGGAATGTTGACAGATCGACCACTCTGAAAAAATGAGGCTGTAGAAGATTTTACCTGATCCTCAGGCATTAGGAAACATGCTGCAAAGTGGTTTGCTTCATATTCCAGCTGATTGCGTCCCTGTCTAAACATAGAGATCTTGTAATCACTTTCCCCGAGTTCTGCTTCTGCTTTTTTACAGAAGGACACCCATTTTTCCCGTGAAGGCCAGTGAAAATGAAGCATAATATGACCAAGCTCATGGGCAAGAGTGAATCGATCTTTAAGGTCGCCGGTTTTGTAAGGCAAACGAATCTTGAAATTTCGGCTTTCATATGGGCGCGTTGGGTATACCTCGCCTTCAGCATCATTGGAAACAAAACCAGTTTCGATAGTTCCGCCGATTTTTTGAATTGCCCCTTCAATATTGTAGGGTGGGTTCAGCGTAAAAGCATTTACATCAGTGTTATGTAAGGCCTGTCTGAGATCTTCGACAAAACGGTTTATTTCAGCCTTAGAAATCCCCATACTATACATGTACTTCCCATACTTCTTTCAGTCAACCTTTTTTTTACCGGTTATAGACAGAGTTCAAAAAAAACCTCAGCCTATTTTTTTTGTAACCTGTTTTACAACGGAATTCGTGGCTAAAAAAAAGAATAATTACTTGATAGGCAAACATTGCCCATTTTGAATATGATTCAAATGATTTTCCTTACTCCCTGGCTGAGGCCTCTGCTGACCAATAGGTAATGATTCTGATATCCTTATTTTCTTCTTTATTAGGAATAATAATAACAGAATACAGTCAGAATCTTAGATTAAGGAGGTTCTGGCCTACTGCCTCAAATCCTTCTTATGCAGAAACGGCAACCCGTGACACCTGCACATTGTCTGGAATAGATTCTCCAGAATCCCGCAATGCTTCCAAATACAGGGTCACTGCTTCTGCCATATTGATCCGCAAATCCTCAACAGAGTTGCCATGAGATGTGCAACCTGGCAGTTCAGGACAATAACCATAGAACCCATCTCCGGATTCTCCCTTTTCAATAATTAATGTAAATTCCCTTTCCATAAAACCTCACTTCCATCCGGTTTTAATCGCTGAATCACTACTTTGGCTCTCATCCACCTGATATACCATCCCCGGCAGAGCATGTCAAGATTACATTCACACCTCCGAGGTTTTCCTGAACCGATAGAAGGGAGCACCTACTCTTTTTGAAGTTGACAAAGATTTCACCCGGTGTAATCTCTGAACAGGGATTCACCCGGTGAGGTTCAAAATGAAAGCGGTATGGAATGTTTCTGCAATAGTAATTATGCTGCTCCTTGGAATGTCCTGTGCCAGTGGTTCGGTTAAAACACCGGGGGGCCGCGTCCCTGACCAGAATGGGGATTATTATACAGATTCACTTGATTCATTCAGCAATCATTACAGTAACCAGACTATCGGATTCTCTCTTGATTTTAAAGACAGCTGGAAACTCTATCCGCACTATAACACCCTCCCCGGCGATGCTGTTGGTTTTGCAGACCAGTTCCGCGAAAACGGAGCCGAGATGCTTTTAATCGGAATGTCTCCAAGGGGCCTGTACGGGATGAGGGTATCTGTTGAGGAAGTGGACATGCCTGTTAAAGAATACTTTGCAGTCATCCGGTCAATAAATGCCCGGGAATTCAGCAGGGATTCCTTCCGGGAAACCACCGTAAACGGAAAACAGGCAGTTGAATGGCAGATGCAGCTCAGTAAAAATAATGTGGATCTGCGTTATCTTGAGTATCAGCTTAAAAACGGTCCTTTTAATCTTCGCATCACTTTCTGGACAGCGGAGGCCCTCTTTCAGGCCTATGAGCCATTGTTTAGGAATGTGATCGGTTCTTACGCAGAAGCCGGTTCCGGTACTCTTACTTACCGGTTTTCAGAACATCCGTAAGAATACTGATCATTGAGTCAATGTGATCTTTTTCTGCAATGAGCGGAGGCACAAACCTCAGGGACTGAGGGCGCGGTGCATTCAGAATTAATCCTTTTTCAAGGCAGGCTGCCGCAACATCTTTTGCATTGTGATACGCCAGATCACATCCCACGAGCAGGCCGGGACCTCTGATATCCCTGATTCCGGCACTTTCCGGAATTTCACTTAAACGTTGTTTCAGATACCGCCCGGTTTCCGCTGCTTTTTCAGGAAGATTCAGTCTGCGTATTTCGTTCAGAACAGCAAGTCCTACTGCCATTGCTAAAGGCTGTCCGCCGTAAGTGCCTCCGTGATCACCCGCCTCGAGTATATTCAGTTTCTCTTTAGCAAGAACTGCCGCCAAAGGAAAACCGGCACCGATTCCTTTTCCAAGAGTCATGATATCGGGCTCGATACTGTACTGGGAAAAAGCAAACATACTGCCTGTCCGCCCCATACCGGTCTGCACTTCGTCAAGAATGAGAAGTATATCTTCAGAATCACATAGTTCTCTGACAGCTTTTAAATAAGCCGGATCAGCAGGTACAGCCCCGCCTTCTCCCTGAACCGGTTCCAGCATTATGGCAATGGTCTTATCGTTCACCGCAGCTAATAAAGATTCATAATCATTGAAAGGGACATGCCTGAATCCCGGGGAAACCGGTCCGTAAAGCCCCTGCCAGTGATCCTTCCCGGTTGCGGCCATCATGGCAAGAGTTCTGCCGTGAAAACTGTTTAGAGTAGTAATAATTTCGTGCCGATCCCCGGTCATTTTCCCGTATTTTCTGGCAATCTTGACTGCTGCCTCATTCACTTCCGCCCCGGAGGACCCGAACCAGACCCTTTCAAGACCTGATTCCTGCGCAAGTTCCCTGGCCAGCCTTATCTGACTCGGATTCAGAAAACCAGGGCTTGCATTGATCAGAATATCGGACTGTCTGCAGAGTGCTTCGGAAACAGCAGACGGGGAATGACCAAGGGCTGTCACCGCCCAGCCACCTATGAAATCCAGATACTGCTTTCCGTTTGTATCGAAAAGATACATTCCTTTCCCGCGCTCCATAACAACCGGGGGACGATCTGTAACATAAAGCAGATTTTTATTCAGAATACTGTAATCAGCAGCAGATGTGTCCATAAATCAAGATTGTATGTGTTTTGATTTTGTAAAGTGCTTTTCCGGAAAGGATTACTAAGTTGACAGATTTTCACAGACTATTTACACTCTGCCTGTCTGGAGGAGAGTTCATGGATTCAGCCAAAGCCCGTTTCTGGTTTACAGGAGGAGGCATAGCATCCCTAACAGGTGCTGCGGTCCTCATACTGGATGGCCGAGTAAGCGGAAAGGATATTCATATATTCGAAGAAACCGGAGTTCTCGGTGGAGGTCTTGATGCTTCTCAAAGTTCAAAATCTGTTTTCCTGAGTCGGGGAGGAAGGATGTTCGAGAAGCATTATTCCTGCATGTTTCAGGTGCTTTCCCGGATTCCCTCCGTTGATCACAGGCATGTCAGCATTGCCGAGGACATTTTCGACTTCAACAGACAGATTGTTTCTGATGCCGAGTGTCGCATTCTGATTGATGGCACGAAAAAAGATGTGTCATCCTATGAGCTGAGCATGCTCCATCAGTGGCAGATCCTTAAAATGCTTGTCTTCAGGAAAAATCAGACCCGGATCAGAATTGACGAATGGTTTTCACCGTCATTCTTTAAAACAAATTTCTGGTATTTATGGACTACTTCTTTTTCTTTTCAGCCATGGCATAATGTGGATGAGCTGCGGCGTTATTTCCTGCGCTTTATTCATTTATTTCCAGGTTTTAATAAATACACAGGGATTCTGCGAACCCGGTACAATCAGTATGATTCTATTGTCCTGCCAATGAAAAACTGGCTGCTGGAACAGGGTGTAAGTTTTGATTTTAATACATCGGTTCAGGATGTTTCCATCAGCCAGTCCGGTTCGAAATTCCTGATCGATTCCCTTACATTAAAAAGAAAGAACAGTTTCATTAATCAGAAAATATCCGAAAATGATCATGTTTTTATAACACTGGGAAGCATGGTGGAGGACTCTGTCACAGGATCTGAAAAACATCACCCCAAACCAAAGTCTGCCGGTTTCTCCTGGTCCCTTTGGAAAAAAGTAGCAGCCTATAATCCGGAATTCGGTAACCCTGCAGTTTTCAGTGAAAGAATCAGGGAGTCACACTGGATTTCCTTCACTGTAACTCTCAGAAGCCCGTCTTTTTTTAAATACATTGAAGAACTTTCCACTAATAAAGCCGGTACAAGCGGACTTATCTCTCTTCCTGAATCCGGCTGGTTTCTTTCAGTGGTTCTGTTTCACCAGCCATTTTTCCGTCTGCAGCCGGACGGGACCTTCGTTTTCTGGGGATATGGTCTGTTTCCTGAAAATACAGGAAATTTTATAAAAAAGAAGATGACTGAATGCAGCGGTGAAGAAATACTTGCGGAGGTTTTTTCACATTTAAGGGTGCCGGAGTTCCCCGAAATAATGAAAGATGCTGTGTGTATTCCGGTATATATGCCTTATATTACATCTCAGTTTCTGACACGAAACAAAGGGGACCGGCCTCTGGTTTCCCCGGAATCTGCCGGTAATTTCTCATTTTTAGGGCAGTTTACAGAAATCAGTGAGGATGTTGTGTTTACAGTGGAATACTCGGTCCGGAGCGCACTTGAAGCGGTAAAGAATTCGGTTCTTCCTGATCTTAAAGTTCCTGAAGTTTACAAAGGTTACCTGAATCCGCTTACAGTAATAAAAGCACTTTTTGCAGTATGGAGATAACAGCAATGAATTTAAATCTGAAAATCAAAGAACATTTTAAATATTCTGTTAATAAATACATAAGAAATTTGTATTATTTCTTTGCTCTGCTTTTTTTTTCTTCTGCACTTAATGCTTCTGATTCCCTGAGGGTCATATCCGGTAAACAGGAATATTTTCCTGGATTATCTGCAGAGTATCTGGAAGATCCTGCCGGGAACCTGACGATAGAGGACCTTCTCGATGATTCAGGAAGTTTCGAATGGCGGAAATCTGAAAAAAAAGTGATGGCATTCGGATTCAGTCATTCTGTTTACTGGATCCGCTTTACTGCGGAAAACCGAAGCTTTTCCGAGAATATGATTCTGGAAGTAATGTATCCTCTTCTTGACTATATTGATTTGTATACAGTCAGATACAGCGGGTCGAAGCCGGAAGTTGCAGGTTTTCAGACAGCAGGCGATATGAGACCTTTTTCTGACCGGGATATTAAATACAGAAATTCTGTTTTTGAAACAAATGTTAATGAAAAGACTGTTTATTATCTTAAAATCAGGTCAGAAAGTTCACTGGAAATCTCACTGGCATTACGGACTAAAAATGGTTTTACAAAAAAAATAGCCGATGAACTTCTGCTGTTCGGCGTTTATTTCGGTGTCCTTTTTATTATGGTTGGCTATAATGCTATCCTTGCATTCATCCTGCGCGATAAAACATATTTATTTTATATTCTTTATATTCTGTCTGCAATTTTTACGCAGGCTGCTCTTCTGGGATTCACCGGTCAGTTTCTTTTTCCGGATCAGCCGCTGATTGCTAATCTTACGATCCCTTCCTGGCTCCATCTTGATCTTTTCTGGGGCACATTATTTGCAATGACCTTTCTGAATACAAAAGAGCATCTGCCGGGTATGCACAGAATTCTTCTGGTGGTTCTTGGCATCACTCTTCTGGGATCCGGTCTGGTTCTGTTACTTGGCTATGCTTCAGCAATGAAAATCAGTCTCCTTTTACTTCTTGTGATTCCTGCTCTTCTGTTTATTGCAGGTATCCTTACCTATTTAAGAGGAATTCAGACGGCCCGTGTTTTTCTTCTTGCCTGGGCTTCACTGCTGGCAGCCATAGCAACAGCTTCCTTAAAGGCGTCCGGTATAATACCTTCGAATTTCATAACCGACAATGCGGTTTACTTTGGAACGGCGATTGAAGTGGTTCTGCTCTCGGTAGCTCTGGCAGACAGAATCAACCTTATTGAAAAAGAAAAAGAAGAAGCACTGGAAGCCAAGCTGGCCGAATCAGAAAAAGTGGCTTCATTAAGCAATGCCTTTAAAAAATTTGTTCCTCATGAGTTTATTGAATGTCTTGATAAAGAGGATGTGACGAAGCTTAGTCTTGGTGACGGAGTCGACCGTTATATGACTCTGCTGTTTGCGGATATCCGTTCCTTCACAACTCTTTCTGAAAAAATGACCCCGAAAGAAACATTTGACTTCATAAATTCTTATCTGGGCAGGATGCAGCCTTTGATTTCTAAAAATCATGGCTTTATAGACAAGTATCTCGGAGATGCAATTATGGCCCTGTTCGATAAAAGCGCGGATGATGCGCTTCGGACGTCAGTCGAGATGCATTCTGAACTCATCGATTATAACAGACACAGAAATGCGCACGGACTTCCGGCGCTTAATATAGGAATCGGAATCAATACCGGCCTCCTTCTTCTGGGAATCATAGGCGGCAGGGACCGGATGGAAAGCACTGTAGTGGCGGATGCTGTGAACCTTGCATCCCGTGTGGAAGGGCTTACAAAAACATATGGCTCCAGGGTGATTCTTACGGAAAATACATATAATACACTGACTAATCCGGATGCATTCACTGTCAGGGCACTCGATAAGGTAAGAGTGAGGGGTAAGAGTGAGCCTATCCTTATTTATGAACTCCTCGATGCGGAATCTGAAGAAAGCAGACAGCGGAAACAGAAAACCGAAGAATTATTTTCCAAAGGCAGAGAGCTCTATGAAGAAAAACGGTTTACAGAGGGACTGGAATTTTTTCTCAGATGCCAGGCCGAGCATCCGGATGACAAAGCGGCGCTTTTTCACATAAACAGGGGCAGGAGCATTCTGCAGACCGGCATAGATTCTTCAGAACTGCATATGAGCGGAGTTTCGAAATTTAACTGACAGGTCTGTCTGCTGCCGGCAGGAGGGATTTATCATTATTGACAAAAATCACACATTTGTTATTATGTTAGTTACCATATCCTTTAAAGAGGTTTCTGAATATGAAAAAGGTTTATCTGTTAGTATTTGGTGTTCTTCTGGCTTTCTCAGCTGCTCCGTTGTTTGCTGATGGGTGCTACATCTGTTCTTCCGGTTCTGCGGATCAGTGCAAAGATTACTGCCGCTATTCAGGAAGTGATAATTCTGAAAACAGGAAAAAATGCGAAAAAGCAGGGTGCAAAATCGGAGGGACAGCAAGCTGCCCTACCGCCGTTAATTACAAAATCTGTTCTGCAAAACTCACCCAGGGCAAGACAGATCTGTTCGCTTTATATCGCTAAGCATCAGCTGTTCATCCGGTAATCCGGATTTCTTTAAGAAGGCTTCCCGGAAACCTTCCGGGTATTCGGGACGGCCTTCGTTCTCCCTTTTTTTCTCTTGACATTTTTCACTTCGCTGTTTATATGACTGTATGACCAAAATAGAAATATGGTCATACGGAATGGAAGGACATTACTATGGCAGCAGCTTTCACTGAAGAAGAAAAAATAAGAATCCGTGCGGATCTTCTGCGGGCCGGAGAACGCTGTTTTACCGGGATGGGTCTGAAAAAAACATCAGTGGATGAACTGACCACAGCCTGCGGAATATCCAAAGGGAGTTTTTATCTTTTCTTTAAATCTAAAGAGGAACTGTTTATTGAAATACTTGAAGAAAAAGAAAAATTCAGAGAAGAACTTCTGGAAAAGGTCCTCCTTAAAGAAAAAGGGGCCCGGAAGCAGCTTAGAAGTTTTTTATTAGATACTGTGCGTTTTACTGCTTCAGATCCGTTTTTTAAACATGTGTTTTCTTCAGATGATGCAGTTCAGGCGTTTCGCCGATTACCACCGGAAAAGATCCGTAAAAATATCGAAGCTGATCTGATTTTTTCGGAGAAGCTGATCTCCTCCCTTCGTCTGTCAGGGGGAAAAATTCTTTATAATCCGGCAGTTCTGACAGGAATGCTGCGGGCATTCATGCTTGGTCTGCTTCATAAAAACGAAATCGGGGAGGAAGTCTGGGAAGAGGCCGCTAAGGCATCTGCAGAGGTTTTTGCCCTTGGTCTGCTTTGTTCAGGAGAAAGAAAATGAAATCTGTTATTGAATGTGAAAATCTGAGTTTCCGGTATAGAACATCCGGGAAAGACGTTTTATGCGATATTCATTTTGAAGCGGGTAAAGGAGAAATTCTTGGTTTTCTTGGACCAAGCGGAGCCGGTAAATCGACTCTTCAGAAACTCATGACCGGATCAGAGCAGGGTTACCGGGGAACACTTCGCTTCTCCGGCGAAGACATCAGCAGTATCCTTAAAAAAGGAAAGAAGGAATTCTACAGATCGATCGGCATCCAGTTTGAAGTGCCTGGATTCTATAATCGGTTCACAGCACGGGAAAATCTGAATCTGTTCAGTTCCTTATACAGTGTAAAGACCGAGAATGCTGATGAGCTTGCAGAACGCCTCGGGCTACGGGGGGATCTGGATCGCCGGACCGCCGAGTTTTCAAAAGGAATGCAGATCCGCCTCGATTTGATCCGTTCACTTCTGCACAGTCCGGAACTTCTGTTTCTCGATGAACCTACTGCGGGTCTGGATCCCGTAAGCGTTCATCTTGTGGCAAAGGAAATTCTGCGAAGGAAAGAGCAGGGGGTGACTGTGATTCTCACTACTCACGATATGCATCTGGCAGAGACCATCTGCGACCGGACAGCATTTCTTTTTAACGGCAGAATGGCAGCACTCGACTCTCCAGGAAATCTGATGCTATCCCGGTCTCTCAGGAAAGTAAAGGTTACTTATAATTCTGAAAACGGACGTAAAACAGACGAGTTTCCTCTGGATGATCTCGGCGAAAACCAGGAATTTCTGCATCTTCTGAAAACACAGGAGGTCTGTGCTGTGCATTCAGAGGAGCCGGATCTGGGTCAGATTTTCAGGGAAATTACAGGAGGAAGCCTGCTTTGAATTCATCAGTTTTATTTAAAGTAATGATCCATGATTTTAAATATCTGTTCCGGGGCAGACTGATGGCTGCCTCTGCAGGTGTGATTCTTGTGTATACAGCAGTTCTCAGCATACTGCCGAAAGAATCTGTTCCCTGCACTGCAGCATTCTTTATACTGACTGACACCGGTGCCCTTGGTGCTTTCTTCGCAGGTGCTGTTGTACTGACAGAAAAAACCAGCGGAATCATCAGGTTGTTTGGTGTAATACCGGAAGGAAGGAAATACCATGCGGCTGCACAGACGGCTTCCCTTTCTTCTGTGTCTGCCTTTGCCGGATTTCTTCTGCTGACGGCTGCTTTCGTGCTTTCTGGTACCAGGGGACCCGCTGATATTTCAGAAATATTAAAAGTAATGTCAGCCGTTTTAATGCTGGGTACTCTCTTTACTTTCTCGGGAATTCTGATTGCGCTGAAAAGTGATTCCCTGAACCATTTTTTTTTCCGTTCTGTGATTCTGATCGTACCCTGGTTTATACCCCTTATTTTTCTGATCTTTCCCGGCAGAACCAGTCTGTTCGCACATCTGTCTCCCCTGAGCAGTGCAGCGGTAATCCTCTTTTCCTTTCCGGCGCCAGGATGCCGGATTCTGCCGTCGCTGATAAATGCTGAATTGCAGAGTCTTCACCATTACATTTCCATCCCGCTGCTTCTGTTATGGAATGCAGCAGCTGCGGGAATATTAATAAAAAAATATAATTGAGGTAAAATTATATGAAATTTATGCTGAACCTGGTTTCCCTGGATCTGCGGTCAGCCGGACAGGATCCTGCTCTGATAATGCAGCTGTTTGCAGCAGTACTGATTCCTTTTCTGGCTGTTATTCTTCCGGATACTGCGGCCCCTGCCCTGTCTGATTATACCGGTGCGGATCCTGAGATACTGAAAGGGGTTCTGAGGGGTTTTCTGATTCAGCTTCCCTCCCTGCTTTCTGCTATGCTTGCAGGTGGGATTGCTCTGGAAGAAAAAGAAGAAAATATAATCCGGATTTACCGGATTTCACCGTCCGGTATATTTCCATGGTATGCTTCGCGTATTGTAACCGGACTGATAATAACCGGAATGAGCAGCAGTCTTATGGTGGCTGCCGGAATTCAGGAAATTGTCTGTTTATTCCCGATCCTGCTGTTAATGACTTCCGGAATCTGGTACCTAATCTTTTTGGCAGCCTCCGACAGAATCCAGGGGCTGGCTGCGGGAAAAGCGGCGGGAGCCCTGGTGTTTCTTGGCTCAGCAGCGCATCTGTTTCCGGAGCCGGTAAATGGGTATTTTTTCTGGATACCATCCTGGTGGATTGTGCATTCTTTTATTCCCTGAAAATTTTCTTGACACCTTTACGAATAGTTAGTATCATCACTCTATGACACTGATTTCAATTCCTAAACCTTTACAGGATCGGCTTGGGGAAGAGGCGACGGAGTCCCTTGTTTCTGTTCTGCGGCAGCAGGAAACCGGTCAGAAGGAAGATCTGATTCATATTATGCAGGATCGTTATGAAAGAAGGATTTCCGAATCGGAACTGAAGATTCAGGCTTCAGTAGCTGACCTAAGGTCTGAGCTGCGACAGACGGAATCCTGCCTTCTGGTAAAAATTTCGGATTTGAAAACCGAGCTGAAAGATGAAATGACAAAAGGGTTTTTATCTGCAGAGCAGAAGTTCGGAGATTTCCAGAAGCAGTTCGGAGAAATCCAGAAGCAGTTCGGGGAAATCCAGAAGCAGTTCGGCAGCATTCATGATCAATTCGGCGAAGTCCAGAAACAGTTTCTGATAATGCAAAGGCAGATTACGAATCAGACAAAGTGGCTGATTGCCTTGATCAGTTTTCTGGTTGTTGCTCTGAAGCTTTTTGATCTGCTCCGCTGAAGGGCAGATCAGTCAAAAGCAAGTCCGTAAAGTCTGGTTAATTCCTGTTCAAGCTCCGCAAAGGACATGTTCAGTCCTTTTCGAATAAATTCGCGTCCGTCAAAGAATACAAGGAGCAGAGGCCGGGAAAAAGCTTCAAAACGGGCCAAAAGGGCCGGGTCCGTGTCTTCAGGCAGCTCCACATAGCGGATTCCGGGGAACTTCTCAGTCATCAGCGGGCGCAGTCTAGCGCGGATCGCTTCACAGGGACCGCAGTTGGATGCGGAAAAATACAGTAATACTGCAGGCTCTTCTTTTATTAAAGTTTCTGTTTCTGTCTGGTTCATAAAGAATGGCGAACTCCCTGTATTAATGGAAAAATGGGAATGGTTCCGGTTTCAGAATATATACAGATAAAATACTATGAAACCCGAAAAAAAAGTGGAATCCGGTATCCGGTATTTTCAGATAAGTCATGCATACTGTTTTGTACCGGACCACAGTTCTGCTCTATGCAGCAGCAGCTGCCACTGGGTTACTTTTTTTACTGAAATTATATTACTTACCGGATATTCCTTTCGCTGCTGAAAACATACGTCATGCTCATTCTCATCTTATGTTTTTTGGCTGGGGAGTGATCCCTCCGCTCCTGATTCTACTTAAGAAACCGGCAGGGTATCCGGGACGGCAGCCGCAAACTCAAACGAAAGCGGTATTTATTTTAATACTTTTGTTCGCAGTATTCAGTCATCCGTCTTTTCTTCTTTTTGGTTATAAGTCTGCGCTGCTCGGAAATAAAAAAATCCCTCTGAGTATAATTATTTCTACTGTAAGCATGATTCTCTGGTATTTTCCGGCTTATCGCTTTTTCAGACTTGCGAGGCTGCCTTTTGCATTTCTTGCCCTTTCCACTGCAGGGGCATGGGGACTTGCTGTGCTTCAGGCAGCAGGAACCGATGCGCCGGTTATCAGGGACCTTCTGAAGCATTTGTTTTTATCCTGGTTTATGTTCGGATGGCTGATTCCGGTTCTCCTGGATGTGAGTATTCCGGCTTCCGGGCAGCCGAAAAAATTCAGAAATATATATCAACTGATCCGAAAGAGAATCCTGTGGATCAGTATACTTTTTCTTCCGGTTACTTCGATGGATCTGAGTTCTCAGGACGGAGCCATCGGCCAGATTCTCTTTTTTACTGGAAGAACATCTGCAATAATCTATGGCAGCTATTTAGTTTCTGCATCAGCTTTGCTCTTAACGGGAGCAGAAAGGAATAAGCATTCTGTGTCAGCAGTGGCACTGGCCGCAGCCGGTCTCAGTTTGTTCTTTGCTGATCCTGATCTGATGGCAGGCTACCGGCTGTTTTTTATTCATACACTGCTTGCCGGGGGTGCAACGGTCCTGATCGCTGCCGGTCTTTCCAAAAGCAGAATATTTGTTATTATTTTTTCTTTTTCGGCTGTTTCCGTGGCAGTTTCCCGGCTGCTGCTTTCTCCGGTTTTTCTGAACAGCTGGTCTGTTCCTGCGGCGGTTATAGCTGCTTTCATTGCTGCCCTCAGTGCCGTTATGCTATTTCTGGCTGATTTACTTGACTGGTAAAGCCTTATTCGAAAACTGATCCGGTATGTTTCAAAGGATGAAACCCGGAAGTCATATTGCTGAAAAGCTTCGCAGCCTTTTTAACCGCAGCAGTAAAGGTCCGGTATTCCGGATTGAAATTCCTTCAGAGCCGGTAATTGCAGGAAGCAGCCATGAGACTATTCATCCGTCATTGCTTGTGACCGGGGCTGACGGCAGAATTCTGTTTGCGGCGGATGTTGATATTCAGACCTGCGGAAGGAATGAAGATCATAGTGTAAAACTTCGTATATACGAGGAATCCGGTCTTCCGGAACACTGGCTGATTTTTCCTGCTGACAGAATCATTGTAAAGCGTACCCGCCCCGACTTTAAAAAAAGGCAGGTATTTGCTTTGGGCGATACTGTTCAGGCAGGGTTTCTTGGCGAAGATATCAGTGTTTCTGAAGTATTCCTCTGAATCTGCTCTATGTACCTGATTTAAGTCAATAATTTGATTGCTTATAAATATCGTCTCATTATATAAGAAGGCAGTTTTATGTATTCCCGTGATAAATCCAGAGAGTTAATCAGCGAAATCCTCGCAGAACTGCCCCGCAGCCCGGAGCACCAGAACCGCCTGCTTACCCTTGCGTTCGAGACTACGGATGATGCCATTTATGTACTTCAGGCGAGGAAAGACAGAACAGGATCTGTAGCCGATTTTATTATTAAATTAGTCAATCATCATGCCTGTGATCAGATGAGTATGCCTTCCTGGATGCTGATTGACCGGGGAATATGCGAACTTTTTCCGGTAAACCTGGAAAATGGCTTTTTTGATCAGTATAAAAAAGTATATGAAACCGGTGAAACACTGAATCAGGATTATTTTATTCCTGAAAAGTATCCCGGTGCCGGCTGGTACAATCACCGGGTTTATGCATCTCCGGACGGAGTAATCATTTTCAACCGCTGTATCACTGAAGAGAAAAAGAGGCTTGAAGCACTGCAGGAAAGCGAAGAGAGATTCCGTTCTCTTGTGAATTCTCTGAGTGATGTTGTTTTTACTCTGGACACTGAAATGCGGCATACCGGTGTTTACGGGGACTGGGTTGAAAAATCGGGGCTTTCGCCGGAATATTTTCTGGGTAAAAGGGCGAGGGATCTTTTCGGAATTGAAGCCTCTGAAATCCATGAAGAAATGACTGCGAAAGCACTGAAAGGGGAACGTATCAGCTATGAGTGGAATGTTCACACCCCTGCCGGAACACAGTACTTTCAGACTGCTTTATCTCCTGTGTTTTCGGGGGAAGGGAAGGTAACGGGTGTGGCCGGGGTTGCCCGCGATATAACCCACCTGAAAGAACTGGAAGCTGCGCTGAAATCGCATAATGAAAAACTCACAGCAGAAAAAGAAGATCAGCAGAATGCACTGCTCAAACAGTCCCGCTTCGCGGAAATGGGCGCCATGCTGGACAGTCTGATTCACAGCTGGAGACAGCCGCTTCAGGCTGTTGCCATGACTGTTCAGTACCTGCCGGATGCGGCAGCTGACGGAAAGCTGGACCAGAAATCGGCTGAAAAATTTATGAATGATATTATGGATCAGGTGGAGGTTCTCAGCCGCTCCCTTGACAGATTCCGGAATATCTTTAAATCAGAATCAGTTCCTGTGAAGGTGCAGCCTTACAGAGAGCTTCAGAAAGTGTGGGAAATCATCGCCGATCAGATGGAGTCCATCGGAGTCACCCTTTTTACGGAAGGGGATCTGGAGCTGACCTTCAACGGTTATCCGGGGGAATTCCGGCAGGTTCTGCTGAATCTTCTGAACAACAGCAGAAGGATTTTTGAGGTAAGAAAAATCAAAAATCCTTTTATAAAAGTTAAGATATATTCTGCATCTAAGACAGATGAAAGTATCTGTATAACTGTCAGCGATAATGGGGGCGGAATTGAAGACGTTCTTCTGCCAAATAATCTTTTTAAACCTTACTTTACCCACGGATCCAGGTGTATTACCGGTACAGGTCTCGCCATTACCCGTGCCATTATTGAATCACAGATGCATGGGAAGATAACCGCATACAATACTGAAGATGGAGCCGGTTTCTGTATTGAGCTTCCGGTCCGGAAAACAGATTGAAACTTATAACACTTTACTTTATATTTTTTCTGGGGCATGGAATCTATTTTTCATCTCTGGGCCCGTCTGTGGTAGACCGCTTTCCGGAATCTGCAGGTCTGATTTTCATGGCTGGTCAGCTTGCTCTTCCGGTGGGCTATTTTTTTACCGGCTATATTTCTGACCGTTACAGACTGCTCAGAAGCTTTCTGGTTGTATCGCTGATTCTTCATGCTCCGGTGCAGTATTTTCTCTTCACTGTTACAGATCCGTTACATGCTCTGTTTTTTTCAGCACTCTCCCGTTTCTTTTTCGCAGTGAATTTTCAGCTGATTGCCATAGCGGTTCTTGAGGATGCAGGGAACGCAGGTTTCGGTACTGTAAGGGCCTGGGGGACGGCAGGTTTTTTAGCGGTTCAGTTTTCCCTCTTCGCCTTTTCAGTTACAGATCCCGGGAAGGCAGCAGCAGCGGGAAGCCTGCTTCATCTGTTTACAGTGCTTCCTGCATTGTTTGTTAATAAATTCAGAATTTCTCAGGAAGCATATGATTTCAGGAGTGCAGTTAAGCAGATCCGGCAGTCTCCTGTGATTCTGTTCTTTTTTCTTTCTTTTATGTTTCACTTTTCATTTAATATTGTCGATTTTTATTTAGGAAGTCACCTTAAGAACAGCGGAGGGATGCCTCTGGTATATGGTGGATGGGCGCTTGCCGTGCTGCTGGAAATTCCGTTTCTGAATTACAGTGCCAGACTTGTGAAAAAAGCAGGCCAGGAAATTCTTTTAGGGATTTCCCTGCTTGCCGGAATTCTGAGATTCACCTGGCTGGGTCTGGATTCCGCGGGCCTTGCAGTGGTTCCTGTAATCTGGTCGCAGTTACTCCATGGTCTGCATTTTACAGGTTTTTATATGGGAGCCATTCTATTTTTACGCAGCAGATTTTCCGATCATGTATACGGAACAGCATACGGAATCTATATGGCAGCGGCAGTGGCTTTCGGAAGTATGACCGGCAGTTTTGTTTTCGGAGAGATTTTAAAATATTCCGGATTCACAGCTATGTTTGTAACAGCAGCTGCCGTGCATGCTGCTGTGGCGGCAGGCACTGTTCTTTTCAGTATAAATTTAAAAAAATCCGTAACTAATTAAAATGCAGTATTATTTCAGAGGAATTATCAGCCCATACAGTCCCTGGCTTCAGGTTTGGAATGCCGTCGTCGGGATATTTGTTATTTTTACGGTCATTGAAATCCCTTCCAGACTTGTATTTCATTACCCGGAGTATCCCTGGATATACCATACAATAAATGCTGCCTACTTTGTTTTTTTTATGGATATTCTGGTCCGCTTCAGGACAGGTTTTATATCCAAAGGAGAGCTGATAGATGATTCTTCAGTTATAGCTTCGAAATATATCCGGTTCTGGTTCTGGCTGGATGTCCTTGCGGCATTTCCGTTTGACCGGATCATCTTTCTGATGGATTCAGATATTTCCACGATCACTACGCTGATGAAGCTGGCCCGGTTGCCGATGCTGATCAGGCTTTTTCGTCTGATGCAGACCATCCGGTCCCTGCAGCAGTTTTTTGTGTTAAACTACAGTGTTCTGCGACTGACTGTCTTTGTTTTCTGGATCGCTCTTCTGGCTCACTGGATTGCGCTGGGCTGGATATTCCTGCACAACAACGGTCAGTTCACAGAAGATCCGGTGACTCATTACATCTGGGCGTTGTACTGGACTGTTACTACGCTGACTACTGTCGGTTACGGTGACATTACTCCTCAGACTAATCTGCAGCGCATTTATGCGATGATTACGATGTTTCTTGGCGTGGGCGTTTACGGTTATGTAATTGGTAACATTGCCTCTCTTCTGGCGAATATGGATGTGGCCAGAGCTCATTACCGCGAAAGGATTAACAGAGTTGCTACGTTCTTCCGGTTCAGAAATCTCCCTGTAACACTTAAAAAAAGAATTTATGCTTATTATAACTATCTTTGGGAAAGCCGTCTGGGGTACGACGAAATCGATATTCTGAGTGAACTTCCGCTTTCCCTCAGAGCAGAAGTCTCCATTCATATCAATAAAGATATTATAAACAAAGTGCCCCTTTTTGCAGGTGCGGCGGATGATCTTCTGAAAGATATAATCCTTGCGCTGAAACCTGTGATTGCTCTTCCGGGAGATATTGTGTTCAAGGCCGGGGATATCGGTGAGGAAATGTACTTCATCAGCCGCGGGGATGTGGAAATCCTTGCGGGAACAGAACACATTGCTTTTCTTTCTTCGGGCTCCTTTTTCGGGGAAATTGCCCTGGTGAAAAGTGTACCCAGAACCGCAACGGTAAGGGCTAAAACATATACGGATCTTTACGTACTGAAAAAAGAAGCCTTTGATAAGATTCTAAGTAAATATCCTGAATTCGCCAGAGAAATCAGAATGCAGGCCGATGAACGGTACGGTGAGAATCAGAAAAGGGAAAGAGATCATCAGCTCTCAGAGCCTCACTTCTGAGGTCCGGTTCCGGCCGCTGTTCTTTGAAAGGTAAAGTGCTTTGTCTGTACGGCTGAACCAGTCTTCTGTTGTTTCGCCTGACTTCTTTTCTGCGGTTCCGAGGCTGGCAGTAACTTTAACATTCTTTGCGAATTCATGTTTTTCAATGTTAAGCCGTATTTTTTCAGCGGCAGTAAAAGAACCGGATGATGAAGTCTGAGGCATCAGGATTATAAACTCCTCACCGCCCCAGCGTGCGCAGATATCTGCTTTTCTGACTGATTCTTTAATGATCCGGGCCACATCCGTCAGGATCAGATCGCCGGTGTCATGTCCGTATGTGTCATTTATGGTTTTAAAATGGTCAATATCAAGAAGGATAAGGCTGATGGGCTCTCCGTAACGCGAGGTGCGCTCTGCAGCATCATGCAGCATTTCATCGAAATAGTAGCGGTTATAAAGGCCTGTAAGTCCGTCCCGTATGGCAAGGTTTTTCAGAATTTCATTTTTCTGCATAAGCTGGCGGGACAGTTCTGAGAGCTCAGCTGAAAGTGAAGTCTGCTCTTCGTGAGCCTGCCTGAGTGAATCGGCTGTTTTACGGTGGGTTTCTGCTTCGACCTCCAGGCGGTTCTCAGCTCTGCTGAAAAAAAACTGATTAAAGGCAGTAATAATCAGCACTGTTATAAACACACCTGTCACGGAAACACCGTAAAGAATCAGAACTGTATTCTGATTATAAGGGTAGACCGGCGGATCAGCCATTTCCTTCCAGGAACTCAGCAGATAGGCGGAAATATTCATTAAAGAAAGAAGTATGATTGTTCCCCTGTAACTGAGCGGGATAGTTATTAAAGGAATTATAGAAAAAAGGAAGAAATAGTATTTCAGACCCGGGATTCCCTGATTCAGGATAATAAGCTGATTGAATACGGAAGCGGTAATCAGAATATTCACAATTACAGCGGCGAAATAATGCCTGTGCCGGAAATTCAGATACAGACCCAGCCAGAAAGAAGGGACAAAGGTCAGAATCACTGTAAGGCTCTGGATGATGTCCCGGCTTCCGGCGGTATAATTAATTATATTAAATAATAAAACACTGAAAGATGCAATGAAAACGGAATAGTTGGTTAACTGAATGTTGCGCAGGAAGGAGGCAGGGTACTCCGGTCGGCACCCTGCTGCTCCGAGAGAGCGAATAAATGTGTAAACTTTCTGAATCATTCGTGATAACTGCAGCAGTAATCAGTAATGGTTCTTACTTTAAGCTCAAATCTGCTGTCAGCGGGAACATGAAAAGTCCGGGGGGCCTTTATGTTCTGCCAGGAAGGATTCCCGGGCAGCAGCACATCCAGTTCCCCTGCCATAATTTCCATATCTTCTGCAGCTTCCGTACCGAAGCTGTAATCACCTGGAAGCATGATACCGAGAGTCTTTCTGCTGCCATCGGTAAACCGCACAGTCCGGCTGGTTACTTTACCATCATGATAAATATTTGCTTTTTTAATAACACTGACGTTTTCGAATTTATCCATAACAGTAGAAACGGATTCCCGTATCTTTCTGTCAAATCTAAATTCTGAGAAACATTCTGTCCAGATCTTCTTTTGTAAGCCGGATCATGGTCGGACGGCCGTGGGGACAGCGGGCTGGTTCCTCACACCGGCTGAGTTCTTCAAGCATGAGGGAGAGGGATTCCCCGGAGATATAGTCATTTCTTTTTACAGAGGTTCTGCATGCGCGAAGGGCTGCGTAATCCCGGTAGAGATCCAGACCGGTTTCTCCGTCGATGATCCTGTCAGCAAGATGAAGAAAAACCTCCTCTTCCATTCCTGCGTCCACGTAAAAAGGAACTTCGCGAAGTATCAGGGAATCTCTCCCGAATTCCTCGGTCAGGAATCCGTTTTCCAGAAGCAGGTTCTGCTTTTCGCTAAGTCTTTCCGTATCTTCCCGAGACAGTCTTATATGCAGGGGAGTCAGAAGTGCCTGTCTTTCTCCTTTTCGGTTTTCAATATTTTTTTTAATTTTTTCAAAATTGATTCGTTCATGCGCCGTATGCTGGTCTATAATATAAAAGGCGTCGTCAGATTCCGCAAGCACATAGGTTCCGAATATAATTCCGAAATGCCTTCGCGGAAGAAACCGTGAATCTCTGAGATCCGGCGCATTGTTGTTTTTACCGTCGGGTGAGTCAGCAGTATGAACCGGTTCGCCCGATGATCTGATTTCCCAGACTTTCGAATTTTCTCCTGTCTTCATACCTGTGAAGAACTGAGGAGAGGCATTCGGTGTATAATAAAATGATTCCTGCTGGATTTGCTTCACATTCTCAAAAGAGACCGGCCCGCTTCTTTTCAGGGCATCGCTTACAGCCCGGATCACTGCCCCCTGAAGACCGGACTCATCAGTAAAACGGATTTCTTTTTTACCCGGGTGGACGTTCACATCAATCCGTTCCGGATCAATCGTAAAGAAAAGCATGAAATGAGGATGGGCTCCGTGAGGCAGACTTTCTCCGTAACAGCGACGCACAATTGCAGGAAGATTTCTGATTTCAACACTTCGACGGTTGACCCAGGTGAACTGCGCATCCCTTGAGCTTTTAAAATATTCAGGAACAGAAATAAAGCCTGTAATCTGCAGGCCTTCCCGTTCGAAGTCCACGGGGATCATCTTTTTTTCGGTTTCGGATCCGTAAACTTCGGTCCACCGGCGAAGAGAATCCTTAACCGGAGGAAAATTATAAAATTCTTTAAAATCACGCACATAAATAAAGCGGACCTCAGGCCAGGCGAGGGCAAACTGCAGAACCGTGCGGGCGATTTTCTGATTTTCACCCCTTTCGGTTTTCAGAAATTTTTTCCGTACCGGCGTGGCATAGAAGAGTTCACGGACTTCAATGATGGTTCCCTGTTTTTCAGGTCCAGGCTCCCGGCTCAGTACTGTGCCGCCCCTTGACTCTATTCTGCCTCCGGTCAGGGCTCCCTTTCTGAGCGAACGCAGAGTCAGATGGCTTACTGATGCCACCGAACTGAGAGCCTCACCGCGGAAACCAAAACTCAGAATGTGCGAAATATCCTCAATATCGCGGATCTTGGAAGTGGCATGTTTCTGCAGAGCAAGCTCCAGCTCCTCATACCTGATTCCGTGCCCGTTATCTTCAATAATTATATAGTCGAGACCTGCCCCGCCTGTCTCAATCCGGATTTCAGTGGCACCTGCATCGAGAGAGTTTTCTGTAAGCTCTTTTACTGCAGACCAGGGCCCGTCGAGGACTTCCCCTGCTGCGATTCTGTCAATCAGCACCCCGGAAAGAGGTCTGATAGGCTGAAACTGATCCGGATTCTGCATAACGTAATCAGTAAAAAAGGATTGCTTTCTGAGTCCAGCTATAATTCATTACAGTCAAGTGTCTTTACGAACAGCAATTATCGGTCTTGGCAGAATAGCATATCAGCTGGAATTTGATTCTCTGCGGTATCATCCCTGCACTCATATAGGCTCCCTTAAAACGGTCAGCAGCGAGCACAGCAGCAGTCCGGCTTTTGTACTTGCCGGAGCCTCTGATTCTGATTATACTAAAGTTTCCGAATTTCTAGACTACTGGGAAAACCAGCAGCCCCGGCCTGCGGTATCAAAAAAAAGCCGGAAAAAAAAGAATGATCCCTATAAAGAGCCTCTGACAGCCCCTTCAGGGATTGTGGTTTCCTCTGATCCCGCAGCTATGCTGAAATCTGTGAGGCCTGAATTTGTTATCATTGCTTCACCTCCGGAAAAGCATCTGGAACATGGCCTTGCAGCAATAGAAGCCGGAGCAGCTTATCTGCTGATTGAAAAACCGGTCTGCATGAAAGCAAAAGAGGCACTGAAACTGAAAAAAGCAGCTGAAAAAGCAGCAGTGTCTGTCTGGGTGAATTTTGAGCGCAGGTATCATCCGGCATATCAGTATATTAAAAAAATCATTAATCAGAAAAAGGCCGGGAAGCTGCTGGCTGTCCGGGGCAGGGTTCTGACCGGTTCCGGATTTGATTCCCGCTCAGGGACTGGTCCCCTTCTCCATGATGCGGTCCACTGGCTGGATCTGATGCTTTGGTATTTCGGGCCCCCTGAAAAAACTGAGAGCCGGCTTATCCGAAAGCAGGGATCAGAAGCAGTTTTTCTTCATTTTCATTATCCGGAATTCAGTGTTTTCCTGGAATCCTCAGGGAACAGGCGGTATTTTGAGTTTGAGTGGGAACTGGATTTCGAAAGAGCAAGAATTGAATCAGGGAACCGGGGGCACAGAATCTACCAGTCCCAGTTTTCCTCCCGGTATTCCCGTTTTCTGGAATTATCCGACCAGCCAAAGGCTCTGCCAAAATCTGTGGTCTGGGTGAACCCCTGGATCAATCTGTATAAAACGATTGCAAAAAATGCCAATTTGAACCGGTATCCGGATATCAGTCAGCTGAATGAATCCATTACTGTTCTGAAGATTATAGAAGAAGTCTATAAGTGAATGGCCAGGGAACTGCAGGAGACCGGTAGCTCTGTCTGATCTTTCCAGGTATCACAGTCTGTTACATAAATATGCTGCAGGCAGAGGGAGACACTGTCCATTCTTACATCGGTGAATACCGGAAACGTTACCTGATGGGTGGTTCCGCACATTGTATCTTTCAGGAACAGAGTTGTGATGATTTTTTCATTGGCCTCCCCGGGGGATAAAAGCTGATCCTCCTTGGTGGTGCAGCCTGCAACCCCCATAAGAATAAAGTATAAAAAGGCAGAAATTTTAAAAAATGATTTGTAAAACGGATGCATATACATTAATTTTTACCTGGTTCTCCGTATGAAAGTAAGTTATGATGTCAGAATGATCAGAAGCTCCGGTATTGGAACTCAGGTCCGAAATTTTGCAGAAATTCTTATTTCCCGCAGCAATTTTGAACTGAATCTGATCGGGGATCCTTCTGTAATCAGGGAAACCCTTCCGGAATACAAAGGTTCTGTTACTCCGTTTACCGCTCCGATATACTCCCTGAAAGAGCAGTTTGCATACCCGGCTCCGGAAGCAGGGTCCCTTCTGCATTTACCCCATTACAATGCTCCCATTCGTTTTCTGAACCGAAGCGTTGTTGTGGTTCATGACCTGATTCATCTGCAGTCTGCTCAGTTTTCAAAACCCCATTACAGACTTTATGCCCATTTTCTTCTTTCCCGCATAGCAGATAAAGCAAAAAAGATTGTTACAGTTTCCGATACAACAGCTTCTGAACTGATTATGCGTTTCCCGGCTGCTGCTTCGAAGACGGTACGTATCTATAACGGAATAAACCACAATATTTATAAACCGCCCACAGAAAAAGAAGTCCGTAGTTTCCGGAAAAAATATAATATGCCTTCGGATTTTTTTCTGGTTGTGGGAATCGGTAAAAGGCATAAAAATGTGGATGCACTGATCCGTGCCCTCAGTTCCCTCTGGAGAGATAAACTGCTCCGTATTCCTCTTGTGATCGCCGGTACCGGGGGAAGTCTCCCTGATTACATACAGCAGGAAATCGTGATGAACGGAGTAGAAAACTTCATTCAGCTGATGCCCTATCTGCCGGAGGCTGAGATGCCTGTTCTTTATGCATCATCGACTGCCTTTATTATGCCAAGCCTGCTGGAAGGTTTCGGATTTCCGGTAATCGAGGCTATGGCTTCCGGTGCACCGGTAATCTGCTCGAGTGCATCTGCCCTTCCCGAAATTGCAGGAAAAGGAGCACTCTTTTTTGACCCGCGCAATCCTAATGATATAAGGGAAAAAATTCAGTATTTCCTGAATAATGATACTGCGGTTGGCAGGCTCAGGGAATACGGAATAAAACATGCAAAGTACTTTACATGGGAAAAGCATTATAATGAAATGATTTCAGTATATAAAGAATGCGCGGTAAAGTAAAAAAATGGACTCAAGAAAGCTGGAATATTCACAGAAACTGCGAAGCGGGGAGGCCGTAAGTTACAAATTTGTAACCTACAGTCACTCGATCAGAGACCTGACCCTTTCCCTTGTCAGCCAGTTTCTGGGTGAGTTTCATTTAAACCATATCCGCAGTTCCATTTTCACCTTCCTTACGGAAATCATTAACAACGCAGTCAAAGCCAACCTGAAGCGTATTTATTTTAAAAATAACAGTATCAATATGGAGGATCCGGAAGCCTACCGCAAAGCTGTGGCCACTTTTAACGAGGATGCTGTTTCTGACATTGAGCACTATGCAGCAGATATGAAAGCTGCAAATCTGATTACCCAGATCTCTCTCCAGCAGAAGCCCGACGGACTGGTGATTGCCATTACAAACAATACAGGAATCCATGAACAGGAACTGAAAAAGATTCAGGATCGAATCAGCATAGCCCGTCAGTTCAATACAATGGAAGAAGCCATGCTGCATTTTATTGATACTTCGGAAGGCGGGGGGCTGGGTATCATTCTTACTGTACTGCTTCTGAAAAAGGCGGGCATTGATCCTGACAATTTCAGAATTGAATCCAGCGGTGACATCACCCGCTCCCTGCTTCGTATTCCGGTTTCTGCTGCTGAAACCGATGAAAGGCTCAGGCGCATTGAGGCTGAAGTAATGTCCAATATGGAAATGCTTCCGACTTTTCCCGATACCGTCCAGCGGGTGCTGGAACTCTGCGATAATAAAGATTCGCATATGGGCCAGATTGCCGCTACGATTGAAAAAGATCCGGCACTTACCGCTGATATTCTGAAAATTGTAAATTCGGCTGCCTTTTCCAAGCATCAGAAAGTCAAAACTCTTACCAATGCCCTTCCGATTCTCGGTGTTAAGGCCATCAAGCAGATCACTCTTGCTTCAGCATCACTTTCTATACTTAAAGATAATTATCCTGTTTTTAAAGAATTCTGGGATCATGCCGCCAGATGTGGTAATTATGCACGCAGACTTACGGAAATACTTAACCTTCCTGTCGAAAAGGAAACGGCGTATCTCGGGGGGCTTCTGCATGATCTCGGCAAAATCATTCTGTATTCAGTCAATCCGGAGATCATGAAGGAGATTCAGAATCTTAATATAGATAAAACACGAATGAACAGTGCCACTCTGGAAGAAATCAACATGGGAGTCAGCCATGCCCAGGTAGGGGCCAATATTGCGGAAAAATGGGGATTTTCAGCGGAACTTGTGGAGGTTATCCGGAACCATCACAGACCTTTCCTGAGTCACGAAGGAAACGGTATTCTGACAGCTGCCGTCCACATTGCCAATGCTCTAATAAATATAGAATCAAAAAAAGGTTCCTATACCTATATAGATTCTGAATCCACTATGAAGCTGGGAATTGCCACCCAGGAAAGGCTGCACGAAATCCATGATCAGCTGCTTGCTGAATTCCCGGCTCACTGAACCGGCGTTCAGGCAAGAAGAACCCGGTAAGCATCCTTCAGAGGAACAGTGACTTTCTGTTTCAGTGCATCCCGGACAGGTCCTGCAGGAACCGGGAAAGGCTCCCCTTTGAAAGCCTGTACTGCTGATTTTCGCATGTCGGCCGCCAGATCCGCTGCATTTTTAATATCTGATCCTTTATAATCATTCTGAACAGATTTCCAGAAGATATTTTCAAAATAATGAATGAATCTTTCAGTGCGGAATGCTTCGTCCCAGGTAAGATTCCAGAATTCAGCAAGGTGTCTGAATGAATTGACAACACGCTGTCTGTTTTCCTCTGAGCTTACGAATCTGTAGGAAATCACAGGGCCCAGGAACAGACTGATTGTTTCGGAAAGCAGATACATATCCCAAAGATTATCGGACTGCATTTTTGAGGCTTCTTCATAGGCAAGTGCCTCAACCCCTGATACTGTGACTGCTTTCTCAACCTTTGCAGGCATTTCGCGGAAATATTTTTCAGCTACCGGCAGACTCACTCCGCCCGTTTTTTCGGTTTCGATTTTTTTCTGAAGATCCTCCCATGAAATCCGGAGATGATCCGCAATCGGACCGGAAGAAAGTTTAACGAATAAATTTTCTTCCGCAAGTTTTTTCATAAATTCCGCAGCCGTTGTGCTTTCAGCCTCAATACTGAATATACGCTGATAAACTTCGCGGGCCCGTCTGTTTGCCGGAACATCGGGCAGTGCATCAAATGCTGCGTGGTATCCATAAGCAGCGTCTTTCACAGAAGGGGGTTTGTATGTGTCGGCATTCACTTTATAAGAGGATGAAATAACTCCGGCAAGTTCTGTGAGCGCTTTCGTCATCTGATTGAACAGATCCTTTTCTGAGGCGCGGGTAATGAATGTCATATAATCTGCACCCTGGCCTGCTGCTTCAAACGCAGCGATTACCTTCTGTGCTTTTTCCCATTCGGGTGTGCCTGCTGCGGCTTCATATGCCTTCATGGTGTTTGTATAGCTTTCTATCATTTCCTTAATCTGAGTATCCATTTTTGTTTCCTTCTCAGTGATTTTTACCGGTGATCTGATCCATCCAGGATTTCAGAATATCCCGTCGCTGTGGCTCATAAATAAAAAAACGGCTGTAAGGCGGGGAGGAAAGATGTTTCCATGTGAATTCCGGATCCAGTTCCATAAGCCTTACATAGCAGGAGAGAATCTGACCTTCGCGCCCTTTCTTAAGGGAGTCGGGTTCCGTTCTCCAGAGAGTCAGAAGTGTAAGGAGTTCCAAAGCGGCATTCATCTGATCCCGGACCAGTGACCCTGTTTTTTCAGCAGCCTGCCTGCCGTTTTCATAGGCATTGAACAGTGCAGAATGGTCACGGGCATTAAGAATGCTGTCAAGACACTCCCTCCAGACGGCGGCGGTTTTTTTATCGCCGTTCTCTTCAGCAATCTTCAGCTGACCGGCCGCACGGTCGGCTGATTCTGCCCTTGCTGCGGAAAAAAACGAAGCATCGTTCCCGAGTTTACTGATGTAATCCTTAAAATCAGCTGAACTTTCAGCTGTTTCTATGAATTTTTTATAAGCTTCCGCCTGGTAATGATTGTACTGTGCTTCCTGCAGACAGTAATGCAGCCTGGCTTTCAGATAGCTTATGTGATCTTTCATTTCCTGCATACACGGTTCCTCCCGCTGTTTTTCGCAAGATAAAGTGAT
>CAZQKZ010000002.1:73927-144833 GCA_964594095.1 uncultured Leptospiraceae bacterium
TCGGCCTTTCGCAGAAGCGATTCAGGATTATCCCCTGGAAGAGGATGGGATACTGAATAACCTGCGCTGATGGTAACCGTTTTCATGGCTGAAAACTCATGCGGTATACCAAGTGACTCCACTGCCTTCCTGAGATTCTCGGCAATAACCTGGGCCCCTTCTTCGCCTGTATCGGGCAGAATCACTGCAAATTCCTCGCCCCCGTACCGGGCAGCCAGATCTCCTGGTCTCTGCAGTTCCCGCAGTAGGGCGCGGCTTACCCGGATCAGGCATTCATCCCCGGCTCCGTGTCCGTAATGATCGTTATACTGTTTAAAATAGTCAATGTCAATCATAATCAGCGAAATCGGACGGGAATTTCTTGCAGATCTTTTGTATTCTTCATTCAGATATTCGTCAAAATTTCTTCTGTTAGGTATATTTGTCAGGCCATCCAGCCGGGAGAGTTTTTCCAGAAGATCTGTTTTTATTTTCAGATTCATATGATTACGGACCCGCGCCCTTACTATGGCCGGATGAAAAGGTTTGGAAATGTAATCCACTGCCCCCAGCCGGAAACCCAGCTCCTCATCCTCAGCTGTATCTCGGGCAGTAATAAAAATGACCGGTAAAGAGGAACTGCACTTTGAGGATTTAAGGGCCCTGCAGACATCATACCCATCCATACCAGGCATCTCCACATCAAGCAGAATGAGGTCAGGGCGGGATTCGCAGCCCGCAATCTCCATAGCCTTCTCCCCGCTGGTAGCAATCTGAATTCTGTATTCATCCTTCAGAAGATGAGCGAGTGCCTTGATGTTATCGGGCTGGTCATCTACTATGAGGATTACAGGCAGATCCGGTGACAGTTCATTCATTCAGTTTTATCTCCTTCTGTGATGCAGTTCTGCTGATCAGTTCAGCCGCACCCGGATAGTCCATGGCGGCGATCCGTTTCCCTGTTTCGGAAATTATATCTGTAAGGTCAGGAAAGGTGCTGCTAAGGTACTGCAGAGCGGATTCCGTCAGTGATTCCTCGATAAACTCTGATTTTTCAAGTTTATTCCATAATAATCGAAGATGGCTGATATCTCCCTGTCCGGTCACTGATCGGCTGTTTCCTTTCTGATTCCGGATATGGTTTTCCAGAAAATCTTCTGTCTCTTTATAAACCGTCCGCAGTTCTTCAAGAATCTCAGGAGAAACAGAACCGTTTCGCCGGATATGGTCGTCGGTTTTACCGCTGGTTTCCTGAAGCTTCACTGCTCCCAGCATTCCTGCTGTGCCTTTTAAACTGTGGGTAATACGTGCTGCTTCGGCATATCTTTTTTCGGATATCAGGATAAAAACTTTACTGTAATCATTTTTTAATTTATGAAGAAATTTAATTAAAGCAGATTCGTAAAATTCTTTTTCATTATCAGCAAGTTCCAGACCCCGTTCAAAGCTGATGATTTCTGCGTTATCTGTAAGGACTTCGCGCTTAACAGAACCGGCTTTCAGAAACAGACTGCGGGCGGCTTTATAAAGTTCGCTGCTGTTCACTGGTTTGGTAAGGAATTCATTCATTCCGGCTGCTTCTGCAAGATTTCTGTCCTCTTTAAGGGCGGCGGCAGTGAGTGCTATCACAGGCACGTCCGGCAGAGAGCTTCTGATCCGGCGTGTGGCCTCGTATCCGTCAATATCAGGCATCTGAAGATCCATCAGAATAAGATCAGGATGGTGCTGCACCGCGAGCTGCACACCTTCAAGGCCTCCGGATCCTAAAAGAATCTCAGCACCGGTTTTTCGCAGCATCCGGCTGATCAGATCCCTGTTAATATCATTGTCTTCCACAGCCAGAATTGTTTTTCCTTTCAGGTCAGGTATATCAGCATTCTGTTCATTCCTGTGTCTGATCACAGCATCCGGTGCGCCTGAAACAAGGGACTCATACAGAGACGATGCTGTTACAGGGGACTGAATATAACCGAAATCGCGTGCGGCAAAAAGCGGTTTCTCTGCTGTTCCTGTGAAATATATGTGTGAATCAGGATAAGCTTTTTTCAGCTGTCTGGTTTTCGAAGACATATCTGCATGTGAATCAGAAGGATCATGAATAAAAATGAAATCAGGATTTTTTTCCGGAGCAGGTGCATGCAGCAGCTCTGTGAAGTTTCTGAACCTCACTGTATGAACCGAAATAAACTGCAGCAGTTCTTCCAGGGTATCGCCTGCAGCCCGGCTTACATCGGCTATCCAGGCTGTTTTTTCACTGCTGAAAATATGAGAAATTCCTTTATGTTCCGGAACGGTATATTCTGTTTTAAGATCAAAGCTGACCGATGTTCCCTGACCGGCTTCAGATATAACCACAAGACGTGTGCCCATAAGTTCAATGATTCTGCTGCTGATCACAAGACCAAGTCCGGTCCCTCCGAATCTTCGTGTGGTGGAACTGTCTGCCTGTGTAAACGGATGAAAGAGTTTTTTCATCTGCTCGCTGCTCATTCCGATTCCGCTGTCTTTCACCAGAAACCGGATTGTGCATTCTTTATCTTTTTTCTCAATTAATGAGATTTCCAGAAGAATTTCCCCCTGCGAAGTGAATTTAACAGCGTTGCTGAGCAGATTAGTGAGAACCTGCCCCAGACGAAGTGAATCTCCCGAGATTTCCTCGGGAACATCCGGCTTTAACCGGAATATAAGCCCAAGGTTTTTATCGGCAGCCTGAGATGAAAAAAGAGCTGCCATCTGATCGAGAAGGGAGGTAAGCCGGAAGGTCTGTTTTTCCAGTTCCAGTTTTCCTGCCTCAATTTTGGAATAATCCAGAATATCATTTATGATACCAAGCAGCATCCTCGAAGAATAATCAATTTTATTTAAATAATTGTACTGTAGACGGGTCAGGGGAGTGTCTTTAAGAAGCTGGCTGTAGCCCAGAACAGCGTTCATCGGCGTTCGGATTTCATGACTCATATTGGCCAGAAACTCCCCTTTGGCCCTGCTGGCCCGGTCGGCTTCCTCCTTCGCCATTTTAAGGTTCCGCACTGTCTGCTCCAGTTCAGCCTGAATGCGCCTGTGTTCTGAAATATCGGTATGGGTTCCTATAACCCTCAGTGGTTCGCCTGTCTCAGTGCGGCTGAGAATCTGACCTCTGTCCAGAATCCATTTATATGTACCATCCTTACAGCGGACTCTGTGTTCGTTTTCATAATATTCTGTTTCACCCGAAAAGTGCTTTTTTATATCGGCTAATGTTTTTTCAAGATCGTCGGGGTGAATCCTGGTTTCCCACTCAGAAAGAGATGTGCCGATTTCATCTTCTTCGTAACCCAGCATTTTTTTCCACTGCTTCGAAAAGAAAACTTCATTTGTATGAGCATTCCAGTCCCAGACACCCTGATTTGTTGCCTCAAGAACAAAACGCCATCGCTCTTCACTTTCAGTCAGGAGACTTTTCGCATTGATTTCGTCTGTCCGGTCCAGAATATAGCCGAGCAGGCGGCGTAAACCTCCGTTTTCGTCGTATTCCGGAACTGTAAAATCATAAATAAAATGATACTTTCCGGAACGGCTGCGGATTCTGTAAAGCTGCTCCCAGCTGGGTCTTTTCTGGTTAATGTAATTCTGCGCCTCCTCCGCAACAGAGGGAGCGTCATCCGGATGAATGACTGATGTAAAGCGAAACCCGGGATTCAGAATTTCTTCAGGTGAATATCCGAACGTTTTCACTATATTCGGGGAGACATATTCCACCGGCCAGCCTTCTTCTGCTTTCCAGACGAATACAATGACCGGCCCTCCGGTGAAAAGGTCTCTTTCCCGGCGAAGCTCCCGGACCTGCAGGTCAGCTTCTGTAATATCGTGAAACAGAAATATAAATCCGGGGGATCTGCCTTCCGATGATATATGCCTTGCTTTTATATCAGCAATAATAAAGTTATTGTCCTTTTTTCTTAGTATTTCATGGCCTGTAAAACTGAGTCTGCTGTTCAGATTCAGGAATGCCGGACATGCACCAGCGGGAATCTCCCTGCCGAGTTTATCACAGTAAATGGTTCTGTCAGTAAAATCACTGTGGTTTTCCCCGCACCGGAAATAGGAAAGTATATGGTTTCCGTGCATCTCCGCCTGATCGTAACCCAGAAGAATGGCAGCTTCTTTGTTCACTCGGGTGATACGGCCGTCTGCATCTGTAACAATCAGTCCGCCTGGAACCTCTTCCGTTATGGTTTCCAGAGTGCGGTTCAGCTCTGTCATCTGACTCTGGTGGGTTTTCAGAAGTTCAATCCACTGATTAAAATAAAGGGCGACCAGTTCCCGCTGGCTGATGATTCCGGAGAGATTTCCTTCTTTGTCGGAAATCAGAATTCTTTTGATTTTCTTTTCGCGTGTGAATATTAAAGCATCGTGGATAGTCATCGAGTCGGGCACGGAAATGATCGGCGCAGACATAACATCTTTCAGAGGAACATCGAGCGAAATACCGGAATGGACCAGGCGGATAATATCACTGCGGGTCAGAATTCCGGCAGGTACCGTTCCGTTCAGCACTACAATAGCACTCTGAGATTTCGTTTTCATTTTCTGCATGGCTGCGGAAAGGGGTTCCCCGGGTTCTGCAGTAAGAGGCGTCAGATCTTCCAGAAAATCAGAAAGCTTTACAGAATGGGCCAGCAGCTGAGGGTCCAGAACCGAAGCTATATCAGTGAATCCCACAATCCCGAACAGCTCCCTGTTTTCACCGGTTATAATTATATAATCATTCCGGTTGTGCATAAGCGGAAGAACGTCAGCCACGGTACCGGTGAACGGAAGATCCGGAACCTCAGGAAGCGGAAAGGAATTAAGCGGCTGGCTGAAATCAGCATTTTTCAGCTTCAGATCGAGAAGAGTGTGGGAATGAAACAGAAAGTAACGTCCTTCTTTCAGAACGATTACATCGCGGATATTATGTTCGGTCATAAGGCGCACTGCCTCATTGACAGTGGCTTCGGACGGAATTGTAATTACATTCCTGGTGGCGATGCTTTTTAATTCAGGAAAAATCATATAATTGCTGCTGTTCAGATAATCAGCCGGTTGCAGAAAATTGTCTAATACTTTTTTAGCAGTAATCCGGTTAAAAACATTGACCCGGACAGACGGGAATTCACTTTCAGAATATGAATCTGAGAAAATTGTTCTTATTTGTTTTTTTTCTGAATTTTCTGACCGGTGTGTACGGTGAGGGAATAATTCCGGCACCTGCAGACAGTCTCGATCCTCCTCAGGGATATGCCTCGGGAAATATGGGTGAATCCTTTTACGAAAAAGCTACCGTGGAAATTCTTACAGTAGCTCCGGGTGCCAATGTACCGGATGTCTGGGGTCACACCGCCATTATGGTTTATGACCCAAGGCTCGAACGAAAAATAGTGTTTGATTACGGGATGTTTTACTTTGGGATTGATTTCGGCTGGAACTACATTATGGGCGTACCTACGTACTGGCTGGGGGTACGCACTCTTGAGGACACACTTGCCTATTTCAGTTCCGAAAGGAGGCCCATTCTGTCCCAGAAACTCAGTCTTACTCCGGCACAGAAAATGAAATTTCTGGACACTTTGTATTTTAACGCAAGGCCCGATAAACGCAATTACCACTATCATCATTTTCACGATAACTGTACCACAAGGGTCCGGGATCTGCTCGATGTCACCCTTGAAGGGGCACTTCGCAGGGAAACCGAATCCGAAAATACAGGAGTCACATTCCGCAGCCGGTCCATGGAGATGGTGAATGATCCGTTTTCCTGGATCGGTATGAATCTTATGCTGAACATTTCCGCCGATAAAAAAATGAACGGATGGGAGAACATGTTTCTTCCGGACGAATTCATGCGGCGTATGGAAAGGTCCCCGTTAAGCAAAGGGGATCAGCCGGTCATTGGTCCTGTAACAGAGCTTCTGAAAGTAGAAAATCCGGTGGCTGCTGAAGCGGGGCATGGATCATTTATTTATTTCGCAGTTTTTCTTGTTATTTATATTTTACTTTTTCACCTGTATCCGGTTTACCGGGACGGAAAGGCAGCCAGGATCCTTGACCGTACCGGCATTGCCCTGTGGGTTGGATTTGCCGGATCCCTTGGGCTGTTTATTTCTGTATTCTGGGCAATCAGCCCCAGGGAAGGTTTTTCGTGGAACTGGAATCTGCTTGCACTGAACCCCTTCCTGATCTTCCTTCCTCTGATGCTGTATCTGGCACCAAAGTACAGTAAGGCTGCTTATTATTATCTCATTTTTATGACAGCTCTGCCTGCGGCAGGGTTTCTGCTTCACTTAACGGGGATTCTGATTCAGAATGTGACTGTACCTGCTCTGTATGCCTCTGTGATAAACGGACTCTATCTGTTCAGAGTTAAAAAATATGTTGTAAAAAAGAAAACCGAATAATACAGTGTTTTCATGCAGTTACTGCTTTCAAGGCTGCTGATTGCAGCCCTTCCCTTTCTGGTTCTGAATCAGGTAACAGGCCATCCGAAAGAATTCACAGTCGGAGTGCTTTACTGGTCTTCATCCATACCTGGCCAGGTTGCTATGCGCCGCGGTCTGGAAGAGAAAAACCGTACTCTGAATGAAGTGCGCCGGGAACAGGGGCTTCCGCAGATCAGGCTCATCACGCAGGTGGCCGGGGACGGCAGTGAGGGTATCCGTAATCAGGTTCAGCAGATGAATCAGATGATTCGTCAGAAGCCCGATCTCATTATAGTTCAGCCAACTGATATATCGGCGCTTTCGTCCTCCCTTACGGAAGCCAACAGAACCGGAATACCGGTAATTGCTTACGACCAGTACATACGAGGGGGCAGTCTGGTTTCTTTTATTTCAAGTGATAACTTCGCTGCAGGTTATCACGGCGGTGAATACATCGGATCCACCGTTAAGCCCGGCAGTCATCTTCGCATCATACTTGTGGATTACCCTCATGTATCATCTACTGTGGAACGGGTGGATGGCTTTCTTTCAGGATTAAAATCTGCCGGACGCAGCTATACAGTCCTCAGAAGTTACAAGGCAGTAGAACCGGTAAGCGGCCGGAATGCCGGTAAAGCCATTCTTCGCGACTTCCCGCAGAAAGGAAGTATTGACGTTATTTTTACCGTAAATGACGGAGGAGGGCTTTCTGTAGTCGATGAGCTTTATCGTGCAGGCCGCAGGGAAATTGCAGTGGCCACCACAGACGGCGATCCGGCTTCCATCGAAAATATAAAGGCAGGCAGGCTTACAGTCATTGACTCTGCTCAGTTCTGCGGTCCTATGGGTGCCATCGCACTGACTGCCGCAGCCGATTATCTGGATGGAAAAAAGGTTCCCAAACAGATTCTGATACCGCCGTTTCCGGTTACCCGAGAAACAGCTGCAAAGTATCCGGGGTGGATGGGGCCGATTCCAGGACCTTTCCGAAAACCCTGGAAAAGTTCAGAACCGTTATGGAAAGGAGATCTGAACTATAAATGAAATTAAATATTTTTAAACAGAAACAGGATAATCCGGATCAAAGATTCGATGAACTGAACCGGATAGACCGGAGAATCATAGTATTTTTCGGGGTTATTCTGTTTATGCTGATGTTTTCAGTTTTTACTGTAACCTCACTGCTGTACAGCCGGGTCAAGCAGAATGAGCAGGAAAGGCTTGCCGGAGTGATCGGAAGGATTGTTGATCTGTCCGTCGAAGAGGTAGGTTTTTCCGGAGTGTATCACAGCCGGATGTATTTTGAATCTCTGGTGAAGTCAAACCCGGAAATCAGATTTGTAGAATGGATTGATGAAACAGGTCATGTGGCTGCCCACAGCGATCCGGCTCAGAATGATAAAAAAAAGGAACTGGATCTGTCTGAAATCCGTGACAGGCTGCAGGAAGAAGGCAGAATCACAAGGGAAATCACGGACGGAGGCACTGTGCTTCTGGAAGTCACACTTCCTGTTTACCAGGGCTATTTAGGAGAATACGCCGGAATTCTGCGTGTCGGAATTGATACAGGTCCTGATTATTCAGAAATCTCCAAAGGGATATTAATATTATTTATATTTATCATTGCTCTTCTTTTCCTGAGTCTGCCGGCTGTTCTTCTGGGAGCCCGCAGAATTGCCTCCTCCTTTAACAGAATTGCATCAGTTCTGCAGACCATACAGAATGCAGGTCCGGATCTTATTTATTACAAAAACACAGAATTAAAAAATCTCGGATGCAATACAGCTTATGCAAGGTTTACAGGACTCTCTCCCGATAAAGTGCAGGGACTTACAGATTATCAGATTTTTCCGAAAGAAACCGCGGCTGTCTTCAGCCGGGCAGACGGGAGAGTACTGAGCTCCGGTATACCTGAAAGTTACGGGCACTGGGTGGCTGATTCAGCCGGCAATTCTGTTTATCTGAATTTTCTGATATCACCGCTTAAGCGAAATGACGGAACCATCTTCGGCCTTGTGGGTGCGGTGAGGGATCAGACCCATTCCCGAAAACTTGAAGAAGCAATGATTGAACTGAATCATTCTCTTGAAAAGAAAGCAGAATATGAATTCCGCAGAAGGATGGAGCAGGAACGGCTCCTGATACAGCAGTCAAGACTTGCAGCTCTGGGCGAAATGATCGGTAACATAGCCCACCAGTGGCGGCAGCCGCTCTCCGCGCTGAGTCTTATGATACAGGATATTGAGGAAGAGAAAAGCTTCAGAGGTCTTAGCGATGAGTATATAAGGGATTTTGTTCGTAAATCTGTAATTCTGACAGAACAAATGTCGCAGACAATTGATGACTTCAGGAATTTTTTCAGACCAGATAAAGAAAAGGAGAATTTCTATGTTTCAGAATGTGTTAATCGGGCTTTTCATCTGCTTTCCGGCAGCTTTAGCAGTGCGGAAATCCGGACAGAAATAAATATTCAGGATAATTTAAGTATTAACGGTTACCGGAATGAATTCGCTCATGTAATTCTGATTATACTGAGCAATGCAAGGGATGCTCTTACAGAATACCGGGACAAGGACCGTCTTATTGAGATTACCGGATTCTCTTCAGCAGATTCTTCGGGGCGTCCGATTACTGAAATCAGGATTAAAAACAACGGGGGGGAAATTGATCCTTTATACGGAGACCGGATCTATGAGCCGTATTTCACAACGAAGCACAGAAAGTCAGGAACAGGTATCGGACTGTATATGAGTAAAATGATTATTGAGGAAAGTATGGGAGGAAGGATATTTCATGAAAACGGGCCGGGAACAGTAACTTTCGTTATCCAGGTCTGAATCCTTCCACATTATTTCCGCACGGACCAGGCTTTCCGTAAAGGTATCCTTGTGAATAATTAATATTCATTTCTTTAAGGATACGGTGAACTTCCGGGTCTTCCACAAATTCTGCAATAGTACGCAGTCCGAATTCATGAGCCATCTGATTAATGTTCTTAACCATTATAAGATCCCGTTTATCGTCAGACATGTTTTTAATGAAACTTCCTTCTATTTTTACATAGTCAACATTCAGATATTTTAAATACATGAAGGAAGAAAACCCGCTTCCGAAATCGTCCAGAGCGATTTCGATCCCTTTTGTGCGAAGTTCATCGATAACAGGGGCCAGTTCATGAATCTGCGGCAGAGCCTCCCTTTCAGTGATTTCAAGAACCATGTCCTTTGGATTTCCGCCCATTTCCCGGACAAGAAGCGGCAGTCTGCGGATTGTTTCCGTATTTGAAAAAGTCCTTGATGAAAAATTAAAAAACATTTTAATTCTTTTGTTCTGCTGATTCAGATTTCGCATGCACCGGATTCCTTTTTCAAGAATCCTGCGGTCAAGCTCCTCAGCGTAACCAAGCTCTTCGGCAGTATGTATGAATTCGACAGCCGGAATTACGCGGTCATTTTCCCGGATCCGGGCTAGCACTTCATAGGCAAACACATCGCCGGTCTGAGTATCCATAATTGGCTGAAAGAATGCTTCCAGCCTGTCTTCATCAAGGGCCTTCCTTAGAAATTCACCCTGAGTAAAAACATCCATCATAATCTGCTGATCACCCTGATCAATAACGCATACTTTGTTTTTACCCTGCTTTTTCGCTTTGTACATTGCCACATCCATGGAAATTTTCATGGACTCTGCGTTTTCGCCGTTAACAGGAAATGCGACTACACCGACGCTTGCTCTGATTTTTGTGCTTCCGGAAGGAAGCTCAATTAAGGTAGATGCAAGGAGATTCCTGATTTTTTCTGCAAGGGAAATGCCATCCTCCAGAGGTGTTTCGGGAAGAATAATGGCGAATTCATCTCCGCCCAGCCGGGCCAGTATATCTGTTTTTCTTTTATGTTTCTGGATTACAAGGGAAACCTCCCGAAGTGCCAGGTCTCCGACAGGGTGTCCGTAAGTATCGTTAATATGTTTAAAGTTATCGAGATCCAGCATAATCAGTGAAAAATGGTGATTGTGGCGCATTGACCGTTCAATTTCATCTTCCAGAAACATATCAAACTTTCGGCGGTTAAATGCGGAGGTCAGAGGATCCCGGATGGAGAGATCTTCCAGCTGTGACTGGTAGCTCTGAAGAGTACTGAGAAGTCTGTTGAAGTATTCGGACATGTGCTGCAGTTCGCTGATGCGGCTGGTCCTGAGAATGCGCTTGGTCAGATCCGTATGCTGAATGATTTCCTGGATCACGGAAACGAAATGCATAACCGGTGCAACCACAAATACTTTCAGATTCATATAAAGGCCGGTAAACAGAAGAGCCATAAGAGCCCCGAAAGTAACTATGATAATATTTATAATAAAACCTATCGAAAGTTTAAGATCGTGCACAGGATAGGAGATATCAATAACGCCGTTAACTTCGCCTTCTTTTGCAAGTGTATGACAGGCCAGACATTCCTGCTTCACAACAATCGGATATATGTAACGAATGGAGTCATCCCCTGAGATCAGAAATTCCTCAGCATGCGTCAGGGCCTTTGCCAGTTTCGGATCAGATTCGCGTAATTCCTTTTCGCCGGGCAGTTCGCCGAACTGCCGTATAACAGGATCACCCCGGAAAACCCTGATGCGCATATCCGGCTCCACAAGATTCAGACGGTCGATAATATCGCGTATATCGTCCTTGGTCCACCCTTTGCGCATGGCTGCGTAAAGGCTCTCGAACACAAGTTTTGAAGTTTTTTTCGCATCCTGGCTGGCCAGATCATCAATGGCCCGGTCACGCATATAGATGGAAATGAAAGTAACGACCGAAACAGAAAAAATAACGAAAGCTGCGGAAATCAGGAGAATCAGTCTGCCCAGCGGAACTGAGGACTGTCGGGTTGTTTTCCGGATATCCATAAACGGTAAGTATAAACGCTTACAGCAGGTGTCAAGGAAATTATTTTACTGACCGGAACAGATTTACTTTCCGGCCATATACATTAAAAAAAATCTATTTTTGCAGACTAAGTAATGGTCAGCCGCAGCGGATGGTTTCTCTTGCCTTACCTTCGAGTTCCTGGTACTGTTCAAAGGTGTAAATCTGATATTCATAACCCTGTTCTGTAAGGAACAGCTGACGGTTCTGACCGAATCTTTCTTCGGTGGTATCGCGGCTCACCAGAGAGTAAAAGTAGGCCATATTATCGCCGCCTTTCGGTCTGAGCACCCGTCCCAGCCGCTGCGCTTCTTCCTGACGGGAACCGAATGTACCTGAAACCTGTATGGCCACAGATGCATCCGGAAGATCCACAGAAAAGTTTGCCACTCTGGAAACAATCAGACTGGTGATCTCTCCGCTGCGGAAAGCTGCATAGAGCCGCTCCCTTTCCTGAAGAGGGGTTTTTCCGGTAATCAGTTCAAATCCGAACCTTCTGGCGATAGTTTCAAGCTGGTCAATATACTGACCGATTATGAGTATATTCTGATCAGGATGTTCAGAAAGAATGCGTTCAATGGCGTCCATTTTAGCAGGATTCTCGGAAGCAAGGCGGTATTTTTCCCTGTCATCGGAAAGACTGTATTTTGTGCGAAGCTCCTCGTCCATGGGAACCCGGACTTCAATGCACTTGGCATTTGCAATCCATGCCTGTTTTTCAAGCTCTTTCCAGGGCACATCGTATTTTTTAGGACCAATCAGAGAAAAAACGTCTTCTTCCAGACCATCTTCCCGGACCAGAGTTGCAGTAAGACCGAGTCTTCTTTTTGCCTGCAGTTCTGAAGTAAGACGGAAAACCGGCGCAGGCAGAAGATGCACCTCATCGTAAATAATAAGACCCCAGTTATTCGCACTGAAAATATTGAAATGGGTGAACTCACCGCCCTTTTTTTTCCGGTGGGTAATGATATTATAGGTTGCGATGGTGATTGGTTTGATTTCCTTTCGTTCGCCGGAATATTCGCCGATATCAGATTCCGGAATATCAGTTTTATCGAGAATTTCATTGGTCCACTGGCGAATAGAGAGAGTGTTTGTTACAAGGATCAGAGTCTGCGCGCCTGTGATCTGCATTACACCCACACCTACAATGGTCTTACCCGCACCGCAGGGAAGGACGATCACACCGGAACCTCCTTCGCGTGAACCGTCAGCATGGAACACTTCCACAGATCTGCGCTGGTAATCCCGCATACCGAAAGTCCGGCCCGATTTTGAAACAGGACGGAAATTAAAAGAATACGCAGCGCCTTCGTCATACCCCGCGAGATCTTCCACCGGATAACCGATTTTAATGAGAGCCTGCTTTACGTGGCCCCGGTAATCTTTTTTAACACGGATGCGGTCCCCGACCTTTTCCTCGATATAGGGCTGCACAGTCCTGTGCATGGAAATTTCATTCAGGAAATTCTTTTCGGCTGACTCAATGTAAAGATCGCCTTCTTCGTCTTTAATAAGTTTAACTTTACCGTAGCGCGAAATCTGCTCACGAATCTCGGCGACAACGTTTTTCGGCACGGGGTATTTGGAATATTCTTCGAGCGCAGTGATGATTTCTTCGGCTGTAAGCTTGCTGGAAGCCGCATTCCACAGCGAAAGGGGAGTGATCCGGTAAGTGTGGAGGTATTCAGGGCTTTTTTCCAGCTCAGCAAATCTGCTGACTATGGCCCGGCAGTCCTCAAAGAACTCGTTATCCACTTCCAGAAGCATTGTGCGATCGGATTGAACGATCAGCGGTTTTGTAATATCGGCCATTATATATTGTACTCCAGTAACCTTGACAACCAGGGACACTCTGCCTGTCAACCAGAAAAGCAGGTTATTTTTTCCGGAAAAGCAGAATATAATACGCTTTGTATTTGCGGAATGTTTCTGCATCCTGATTTGAGTATTTATTTTTAATTTTAAGAACCTGCGGAGCCAGAATCCGCTCCATCATTCTGTAAACAAAAGGATTCCGACGCTTAAGAAATTCAAAAAGAGCTTCTGCAACAGGAAAAATCTTATTGAGGATCAGTTCCTGATAAATATCCATCGTGGGGGCCACATATTCCGTGATGTCTTCTTTTTTAAGAAGCTCGAATCCCTGCTTTTCGGCTGCTTCGAGGTATTTTTCAATGGGATGACCGGATTTACTGAGATGCGGCTGATCCAGTTCGCGGATGCGGAAAAAATCCCCGATCAGAACATACCCGCCTGAACGAAGATTATGGTGATTCAGAGCCCAGCCTTCGTCGATTTTAATATACTGAGCTGATTCACTCATGAGGATAAGATCATACATTCCTGCCGGAAGATCGGTGATATTTTCATAAAGATCTGTAATGGTTTCGACTTTCCCGCCGGTATTTTCCAGAGTCTTTTTAATTAAGAAAGGATCCGGAGCAAGACAGGTAAGATTATAGCCTTTTTTTACAAGCTGAGAAGCAACCCCTCCTGTGCCGCAGCCCACATCGAAAATGCGCTTAACGCCTTTGGAAGGGAGGTATGAGAGAAGATTCTTAACGTAAGCTTCCTGTGCCTTCGGCAGGTTCGAGAGAACAGGCTCCAGCTTTTTATCGAAATAGCCGTAATGAAGATGCTCAAGGCCCAGAAGCTTATGGCCGAGGCGAAGGGCAATATCGTTATAATAAGTGCGTGAATGAGTGTGTTTTTTGGGTGATGGCATGATCAGAAACTCCTGAATAAGTCCGGTTCAGAGACAGTATCAGAATCCTGCCTGTGCTGTAAAGCATGATTCATAAGCTCTGACGGAAGGGGGCGGCACAGCTTTTTTCTTTCCGGAACACTAAGGTCTGTCAGCCACAGCTTTTCCTGACCGGGCGGAAGAATCACCGGCATTCTGTTATGAACAGACCCCACCAGGTCATTCGGTTCCACTGTAAGAATCGTAAAGGAAATCCTTGGTTTTTCGCCGGAATGATTCTGCGCAGGCGGAAACCAGACATCATACAGCCCTGCAAAACAGAAGGAATCTCTGTTTTTATATGTAAAAAAATGAGGGATACGGCTTTTACCGGAACCGGAATATTCAAAAAATCCGGAAGCGGGGACCAGACAGGGACTTTGGCGGAATGGCCCCCGAAAAGCCGGGGAGGTGTCTGCTGATTCACTCCTTGCGTTATAGGTGGAGTAGGTTGTTTTTGATGACTTTGACCAGCGTGGCAGAAGCCCCCAGTGCGCCTCAAAGACCAGCTGCTCCTCCCAGATACCGGTCCCTTCCCCGGACCGGGAAAGCAGTTCCCGGATTTCCGGATCGCCTGAACCAGAAAAGATTACGGACTTCTGACCGGGAAAAATCTCCGGTCGCACGGGGATGTCATCGTCAAACAGTGTTCTGAGCTGGCGGATGTATTCACTCCACACATCCAGTGCATATTTATGACACATACAATCAATAAGGGACAGAGCAGGAAAAAGGCAAGGGGAAAAAAATGATTGACAGACTAAACGTATGAGTGTACATTGTAGTTATGAACAGGAATGCGGACTACAAATCACCTATGAAAACCAATTACACTCGTTCGAGTATAGAAAGATTTGCAGAAAAAGTTGCTCAGACCATTGATTATCAGCCAGCAGCAGATTTAGTTCAGTTGGTCGAAGAGAAACTTGGCGGTAAAATTGAATTCCTTGATCCATATAATATAGGTCAGTCGGAAGATGGTTCCATAATAGTTGATGGTCCTAATAATTTTATTATATATCTACCGGGTTTTACTGGTGAGCTCCGGAATAAATTTACAATTGCACATGAACTTGGTCATTACTTTATTCATTCAGAACAGGGAAAAACAAAACTCAAAGCTGCCCGCAGGGGGTCAGAACCTTATGAGTGGGAAGCGAACTGGTTTGCAGCCGCTTTTCTTATGCCTGAAAACAAAATAAAAAAGGAGTATGAAACAATTGCTGTAAAAGAAAAAAGAGATACTATATCATATTTGTCAAGTATTTTTTTAGTAAATCCAAAGGCTATTGAGGTCAGATTAAAATCATTAGGTTTACTAAAAGAATGAAGTCCGAATCAGCTGGATCAATGTTCAGGATATTCTTCAGTGTGGATGTCGTTGGTTCCACTGCCTATAAAAATAAAAGTTTTGATAATAAGGAATTCCAGCCCTGGCTTCAGTTTTTTAAAGATTTTTTTATCGACTTTCCTGCAAAAATAAACCAGCGATTATCCATAGAATCTATGGAACCCCTGACTCTCTGGAAAGGAGCAGGCGATGAACTGCTTTTTTACAAAGAAATTGACTCATTACAACAGCTTTACAGTCTAATTATAAACTTCAGGGATCAGGTTATAGAATATCGCAATAAATCTTTCCCCCAGGATGTAAGAAAAATTCTGAATCTGAAAGCCACTGTATGGGGTGCTGGTTTCCCTGTAATCAATGCAGTAGTCCCGATTGACGGAAAATCCGATTTTATAGGGCCAACAGTCGATACAGGTTTCCGAATTGCCAGATTCGCCTCTCCATCCAGAATGATAATTTCTGCAGAAATTGCCTATATGCTCTCCTGTTACATTTTTAACAATGAAGAGAACCCGTCTTTATCGATATTTTTTCATGGAACGGAAGGGCTGAAGGGTGTTCTGGGTGGAAGGCCTTACCCGATATTTTGGATCCCTGTTAAGGATTCCCTTGCGGAAAAAGAGAATGAACTCCTGAATATAGAACCAGTCAGTATCGAAACTATTAAGAAGTACATAGAAGAATTCGTTTCTGTCATCGATGATCCTTTCGTAATGGTTACTCCGTATATAGTTGATAACAATGGAAAAGAAGTTTTTGGAAAAATTCCTGAAGCTCATCGCGAAGCCATTGAAAGTATGCAGAAAGATCCTGCTGATAATCCAGTGGTTGATGCAGACAATTCAGACTCTGGTAATGAAGAGTTACCAGAAAATACGGCAATTATAGTGCCAAAAAATTAATTTAGTATAACAACAAATCTGTTCTGAAAGCCAGCTATAGCACTCTCAGCTGGGTTCTATCCTTGGAAAGCAAAGATTTGTCACACCCATATGTTATTATATCCCATAAAAGAAATTCAAAGGAGATTTTATATGAATCTGGCAAATCTATACAGGGCTCTGGCTCTGATGTTTCTTATAATGACGGGTACAATCCTTGCATCACCTGCATCGGATACATTTCTTAAGGATCTAAAAACCGCGGGCAGCATTACTGATGCTGATAAAAGACTCAGTGCTTATGATGCAATTCTGGAAAAGAATGACCTTCGGAAAAAGTCAGCCGATGAATCCGGAAATTCTAAATGGATTGTTAGCATAGACACCGATCCTCTAGATGATTCGGAGAAAATAACCTTTATCCTTCGTTCCGATACAGGGAATAATATATGGGGGCAATCTGTCGCTCTGGTTATACGAAAATCAGGGAAAGAGACGGAGTTCTTTATTAGCTGGGGAAGTTACCTTGGACAGGAGGCAGTAGTCACTATGCGGATTGGAACGGCTCCGTCAAAAAAGTCGAAATGGACCTTATCCAGCGACAGCAAAGCTACTTTCTACCCAGGAAATGCTCTGGAAATTGTAAAAGAGATCCTCACTGTGGATCGAATAGTTGCACAGGTTACACCATACAATGAAAGCCCAGTAACAGCAGTTTTCGATGTAAAGGGATTTCGGGAGGAAGCATTAAAACATAAAGATTCTCTGGGGTGGGACTTTCTTTGATTTATAATGGCGCATCTGCAGAAACTATGCTTTTTTCATGCTGATGCGCCGACGTCATGGGTTGTCAGTTTTGTATTTTTTTTATTGAACAAAAAAAATGCTGTTCAGTCTGGCAGGACCCGCAAATAGTCTGTAAAGTAATTCGATTCAGGTAGATTGAAAGAGGAATGCTAAAAACAAATACCACCATTACAGCAACAGAACTTCACCATGTCCTGCATTCTTTCAGAATTCATTCCCAATCGGAACGGGAAAAGGGCACTTATTTTGAAGAACTGGTAATCTCTTATCTGAAAAATGAGCCATCATACAAAGACTATTACAGCGATGTCTGGACCTACGGTGATTGGGCAGCTTTGCAGGATCTGGATAAGCGGGATACCGGAATCGATCTTGTGGCAAGGACGCATGGGACGGAAGAGTTTCATGCTATCCAGTGCAAATTCTATGACTCCGATTACCGGATTCAGAAGTCTGATATAGATTCGTTCTTTACAGCTTCCGGGAAAAAGCCGTTTACCCATCGCATCATCGTGAGCACCACGAACAACTGGAGCGAGCATGCTGAGGATGCTCTCCGCGGGCAGACGATTCCGGTCACAAAAATTGATCTTTTTGACCTGGAGCAAAGCGTTATTGACTGGGCTAAGTTTCAGCCAGGAAAAAAAGTTCAGCTTAAAGAAAAAAAGAAAATTCGCCCTCATCAGAAAACAGCGATCGATAATGTGGTGCATGGACTTTCGGGTGCTGATCGGGGAAAACTGATCATGGCCTGTGGAACAGGTAAAACCTATACAAGTTTAAAGATTGCTGAGCGTGTAGCCGGGAAAGGGAAACGGGTCCTGTTTTTAGTTCCCAGTCTGTCGTTATTATCGCAAAGTCTCACCGAATGGACGCAGGAAAGTGATATTCCACTGCACAGCTTTGCTGTTTGTTCTGATAGTGAAATAGGAAAGAAGCGCAGTAAAAATGAGGAGATCGTAGAAACTTTCATGCATGAGCTCAGGTACCCGGCAACCACGGATCCGGCTCGGCTTGCATCTGAAATGAAAAAGCGTTTTGACTCTGAGCATATGAGCGTTGTTTTTTCGACTTATCATTCGATTGAGGTTCTGAGTCAGGCTCAGAAGAAATTTAAACTTGAAGATTTTGACCTTATAGTATGCGATGAAGCGCATCGGACTACCGGGGTCAGCGGCGAAGGTATGGATGAAAGCGCTTTTGTCAGAGTTCATAGTAATGGATTCATAAAAGCCGGTAAACGTCTTTATATGACTGCTACTCCGCGTATCTATGCAGACAGTGCTAAGGCAGTTGCAGAAAAAGAGAACATTACTCTTTGCTCTATGGACAATGAAGAGCTTTACGGTAAGCCTTTGCATATTATAAATTTTTCAGATGCTGTTATGAAGGACCTTCTGGTGGACTATAAAGTCATCGTCCTTGCGGTAGAAGAAGATCATATTAACAGTCGGCTGCAGAAACTTCTTGCTGATGAAAACAATCAGTTACGTATGGATGATGCCGCAAAAATCATCGGCTGCTGGAAAGCACTGAGTAAAGTCAGCAGCCGGGAAAGTCTTGCTGATGATAGAGAGCCTATGCGCCGGGCTGTTTCTTTCGCTCAGGTGATCGAATACCAGAAAGGTGCTAAAACACATAAAGTCAGTTCTAAGCTGATTTCAGAAATGTTTCAGGATGTTGTCATGCATATCTGGAAACGGAGATTACAGAAAATCCGCTTCGTGTAGAGGTAAAGCATATAGACGGTTCTATGAATGCCACGGTTAAAGAAGAAAAACTTCAGTGGCTCAAAGCAGAACCACCCGACAGCACATGCCGGATTCTAAGTAATGTAAGATGCCTTTCAGAAGGAGTCGATGTACCGGCTCTTGATGCAGTATTGTTTTTATCGCCGAGGCAATCACAGATAGACGTTGTTCAGTCCGTAGGTCGTGTTATGCGGAAAGCCCCCGGGAAAAAACGCGGTTATGTGATTTTACCCGTTGTGATTCCGGCAGGTATTGAGCCTCATGAAGCTCTGAATGATAATAAAACATATAAAGCAGTCTGGCAGGTCCTGCAGGCCCTGCGTTCCCATGATGACCGTTTCGATGCTGAGATCAACAAAATTGATCTGAACGGTCCGAATCTGAGTCGTATGGAAGTTATTGCAATAACCGACAGAATCACACGCCGGGATCGTGTTTCAGCAGACAAAAAATCGTAGGCAGTTAAAGCAACAGGCAGAATGTCTATTGGAAAAGCTCAGTCCCCTGTCCCCCAGCAGAACTATGAAATTCAGTATGAAATCGGAGTAATCGAAAAGGCCATCTACGACAAGGTAGTCCAGAAATGCGGGAACCGGTATCACTGGGAGGAGTGGGCCAAAGACATCGCCTCCATTGCCAATACCCATATATCGCGCATTCATGCGATTCTCAAAGAGCCATCGAACAAAAAGGAGATCGCCGCCTTCACTGCCTTTGCTGATGAACTGCGCGACGACTTAAACGACAGCATCACCAATGCCGAGGTGGTCGAGATGCTTGCCCAGCATCTGATCACAAAGCCGGTCTTTGATGCCCTATTCAGCAATTATAGTTTCGCTAATCAAAATCCGGTTTCAAAGGCGATGGATGAAATCCTCGAACTGCTCCAGAGGCACCATCTTGAAAAAGAGGCTGATACACTTTCCCGGTTTTATGCGAGTGTGAAGATGCGCGCCGATGGCATTGAAAACCCTATGGCACGGCAGAAGATTGTTGTAGAACTATATGATAAATTTTTCAGCAACGCCTTCCCTAAAATGGCAGAGCGTCTGGGTATCGTCTACACCCCGGTTGAGGCGGTCGATTTTATCATCCACAGCATAAACGATCTTCTGAAAAGTGAATTCGGAGAATCCCTGGGCAGCAAAAACGTTCATATTCTGGACCCCTTCACCGGGACGGGGACTTTCATCACGCGCCTGATGCAGAGCGGTCTCATTGATCTCAAGGATCTTCCCTACAAATACAACCACGAGATCCATGCCAATGAGATTGTCCTTCTTGCCTATTATATTGCCGCTATCAATATTGAGGCGACTTACCACAGTCTTGTGAGTGGCGACTATACTCCGTTCAAAGGAATCCTTCTGACCGATACCTTTCAGCTGTATGAGAAGGATGATTTGATCAGCAACTATCTTGTGGACAATACGGAAAGGCGCAACCGGCTGAAGAATCTGGATATTCGGGTTATAATGGGGAATCCGCCTTATTCGGCTGGTCAATCCAGCGCGAACGACAACAACCAGAATGTGAAGTATCCGCTGCTTGATGCGCGTATAGAAAAAACCTATGCAGCGGAATCAACATCCACCAATAAAAACAGCCTGTATGACTCCTACATTCGGGCCATCCGCTGGGCGTCGGATCGTATGGGTGACCGAGGTGTGATGGGTTTTATTACAAACGCTGGCTGGATCGAAGGAAATGCCATGGATGGTCTGCGGAAGACCCTTGCTGAGGAGTTTACATCCATCTACATATTTCATTTGCGCGGGAATCAGCGGACCTCTGGTGAACTCTCCCGGAAAGAGGGAGGAAAGCTCTTTGGAAGCGGCAGTCGCGCACCTATTGCTATTACCCTTTTCGTGAAGAATCCAAAAAAAATAAATTAATAGAGAAAAAAGTATTGACTTATGGGCCCAAAAGTATTTGATTGAAACTATGAGCAATGAAGATACAAACATTGAATTAGCAGACCTTCTTGGGGCAGAATCTGAAGGGTCTACGCAAAGTCTTACACTTATTATTCCCAGCGCAGATATAAATGGGAAAGATATAGAAAATCAGGAAGTCTGGGTAAAGGAAGCAGCTTCATTACTGGCACATATTGGGGGAGGGGTAACAATTATGCCCCCGGTTGAAGGTGGGTGGTTATCTCCAGAAGGAAACATTATCTGGGAAAAGCCAATTTTTGTTTATACTTATATAAAACCGGATCTTTTTCTGGAAAAATTAGGCGAACTGCGAAATTTTCTGCATCGAATGGGTCGTGAAACAAATCAGGGCGAGATTGCATGTCAGTTTGATGGGACACTGTACAGAATTACTGTATATGATCCGGCTGAGAGGAATATATGAGTAAAATAATCAAAGATACCACAAATTTAAAGCGCATCAAAGCAGGCAAAACTGCAGAAAAAATAAGTCAGGAGACATTTCGCGAAGGAATCAGCGGGGAAGCTGTTGAAGATTTTGTGAAAACACCTTCAGATCCGGTTTCATTTTTTATACTTCATAACAGATTGCTGCACGAGATTAAATCAACCGGCGGACGTCCTGGCAGAGTAGATGCAACTGTCCGCAGAAAGATCTCTATGTCCGATCAGGAATGGAAAGATCTGGAAGAGATAGCTGATGTTTTTGCAGATTTAGGTGTTAAAACATCGCCGGGACAAGTGGCAAGTTTTCTGCTGGAGAATTCAACTCAAAAGATTAAAAATGAGATTAAAAACATAGAAAAAGAAGCGGAAGGAATTCTTAGCGCTGCTGCTCATTCCAATACAGATTTAGCTGAGCTGAAACCAGTGGCTGAGGAATTACTGAAACAGATGAAAATAAAACGTATAGTCGGTTCACTGAAAGGTTTAAAATCCGTTGCGGAGTAAAAGATGCCTCGTAATACAAACCGAAAAGAAAAAATTCTGCAAAGCATCGAAAAAGAGGAAATAGTCCTGCATTATTCGAACTCCGTTTTAAATAAAGAATGGCAGGGATTGTATATCCGTACAAAAGAGTTAGGGGCGGGTATATGTATCAGACAGGGATTACCCGAGGCAATGGAGATCTGGGTAATCAGTCATGAATTAGGGCACCACTTTACAACCACGCAAAGTCAGTTATTTTCTCCTTTTGAATATGGTCAATTAATAAATAAATGGTCAAATCCTGAAGAACAGGCAGCGAACAGATATGCATTAAATTTTTTAACAGATTCAAATGATTGGAAGGAAGCTGAAGCGAAATATCCATGCTCTTTGAATCTGATCACTGATTACTTAGAACTTCCTTTGCAGGCAGGTGTTTTCTGGGGGCGTGAAGAAAGAAAAAAAGCCACAGCTGAAAAAAAGGGCAGATTCCAACTTTCTGTTTCAACCTGGGAAAATATTACGGAAAGAGCCATCCAAGGGTCTGGTGGTGCGCAGCATACTTTACGTAAATTAATTAAATACAGAATAAACAATTCAACTGAAATCACCAGGGTCGATTATTTACTGATACAGGAACGTGCTGTGGTAATGCGGGGTGGTTGGGCAGGAGTTTTTAAAAGAATTGCGGGCGATCTGAGTGAGCAATGTATACAATGGTTTTAATTTTTTTAGTATCAATGCAGTTTGATTTCATTGCCATAAAATAAATTACTGAGCTATTCAATTATGAATGAACAGGAAAGAAAATATATTATTCCTTCAAAAATTGAAAGTTATCTAAAAAATCTTTCTAAATACTATGAAGATAATGGGAAGCCATTATTGCAGGAAATTATAGTTAATTCGAAAGTTGCAGTTCAACCTGGCTATAGTTATGATAACTGGAATGGCGGTATTCATGAACATGCAGTCTATTTTACAGTTCCTGAATCAATCTACAGAAGATTGGTTGAAAAAAAGGGTATTCTGCAAAGTAAAATCTGTCATGGATTGAATTTATTTGTTGATTCTGAAAACGAGAGATTTGCAAGGGTATTCTTTGAGATGGAAGTTTCTGAAGATGATACCTGGCGCAATGATTCAGGACTTTTAAAGACCAGGAAATCGATACCTGATTCAGCGAATAATAGAATTTGGGAAAAAGATTGTTATCGGGTTTTTCTAAGTCATAAAACTGAAGTAAAGAAAGAAACTGCCGTGCTTAAAGAAAAACTGCGGATATATGGAATATCATGCTTCGTTGCCCATGAAGATATCCAACCTACTATAGAATGGCAGAATGAAATAGAAAATGCATTACATACTATGGATATGCTTGTTGCATTGTTGACAGAAAATTTTCATGATAGTCATTGGACTGATCAGGAGATAGGTTTTGCTTTTGGTCGTGGAGTTCCAATTTTATCAGTAAAGCTGGAAAAAGATCCATACGGATTCTTAGGGAAGTATCAGGCTTTAAAATGCAATTGGGAAAATGCTCCTTTAGAATTGGCAAAGCTTATGGTTAAAAACGAGGCAATGGTTGTCGCTTACATAGAATCAATTAAGAAGTGTAAAACCTATTCAGAAGCTAATGAGCTGGCAATGCTGCTTCCGTCCGTTGAATCATTAACAGATATACAGATAAACAGTCTTCTTAATGCTTTTAATGAGAACAGTCAAATCAGTGATAGTTTTGGATTTAATGGTGGGCAGCCCAAAAACCATGGAAAAGGATTAATTTTTCATTTGCAACGAATATCAAAAAAAGATTTCAAGTTGGAAGGCCGAAAAATAATATTCAAATAGATATATATAGTTTAGTAGCAAACATTATGCAAATAGACAAAGGACCTAACATGACTGCAAAAATCTACTTCCACGATATTGGCGACTACCTGACCCGCGAACAGAAGCTTGAAAAAATCCGCGAATTCGGCAGCATTGCCGGAATCACTGCCCAAAACGGCTGGCGGGTCATCACCCCCGATAAGCACCACGACTGGATCAATCTAAGAGATGATAGCTTTAGTGAGCATATATCGATGGGGGATAAAAAAGATAAAGATAGTATTTCCATTTTTGAAAATTATTCCAGAGGATTGGAAACGGCAAGGGATCCTTGGATTTACAATTCATCTAAGCAGGCATTGCTTAAAAACATTAAGAATACGGCAGATTTTTACAATTGTGAGATGGATCGACTTTCAGCGATGATGAAAAAATCGAGCAAAACTACGAAGATAGAGGAATTCATTGATACCGATCCGACTAAAATCAGCTGGTCCAGTAGTTTAATAAGTAATTTGCAACGATTAAGGAAGATCGATTTTAAATCTGTCGGAATTGTTACTTCCGTCTACAGGCCATTTACAAAACAATGGGTTTATTTTGATGGGATGTTGAATCATCGTATTGGTCAAATGCCCCGCATCTTCCCTGATGCCACCGCGCAAAACATTGTAATGAGTATTACTGGACTTGGCACTCCTAAGAATTTCACTCTGATTATGGTCGATTCTATTCCAGATATTCAGTTAATGCCGAATGGGCAGTGCTTCCCTCTCTATCTCTACGATACCGAAGAAATAGGCGATTCCACTAACGACGGGGATCTTTTTACTTCGACAAACACAAGCAACTCCTCCGCGCCTCCGCGTGACAAATCTGCATCCCAAAGAAGCTGCCGCGACGCCATTACAGATGCAGGGCTTGCCCACTTTCAGAAGAAATACCCAAAGGAGAAGATTACAAAAGAGGATCTCTTTTATTATATTTATGGGCTATTACATTCGCCCGAATACCGGGAAAAGTATGCGGACAATCTTTCAAAAGAGCTACCGCGCATTCCAGCGGTAAAAACAGCGGCCGATTTTCGCGCTTTTGAAAAGGCGGGCCGAGATCTTGCAAGGCTCCATGTGGATTATGAGAAGGTGGATCTTTATCCCGTGGAGCTTGTGACTTCTCCGGATAAGAAGAAGTTCTCCGATCAGGATTTCTATGTTACTCAGATGCGGTATGCAAAGAACGGGAAAGAGAAGGATCTTTCTACGGTGATCTATAACGACCATATAACGATCAAGGGGATTCCTCTTGAGGCATACGAGTATGTGGTGAACGGGAAACCGGCTCTTGACTGGATCATCGAACGATACTGCGTGAAGACGGATAAGGATTCGGGCATTGTGAACGACGCGAATCTCTGGGCGACCGAGACAGAGAAGAATCCGAAGTATATTCTGGAGCTGTTCTGCCGGGTGATTACGGTGAGCCTTGAGACGATGAAGATTGTGAAGGGATTGCCGGGCGTGGGGTTGTGAGGATTAGCAAAATGCGTTACTTTTCTATTTTTTTACTGAAAGAAGGCTGGGATTTCTCCAATGCCTTAAAGGACAATGACCTTTTGGAACCAGAAACGACGACACAGGACTTACCAGAGGGCTCAACTCTTTATGTTCTTGATACTAAGCCGAAAGAAGCGTGGTGGAAATTCTATTTTGGGATCACCAGGCCCCTTAAGCAAGTAGCGAAAGGCGCCTTGTTGTTCTTGCCCGTTGAGGATAGGGTTTTCTGCCTTACTTTCGGACATACATATCACTATTTGCAAGATGATAGCTTTGAATACGATTTTGGACTTAGAATTACGTTAAACAGTATTGACCCTGAAAAAATCCGAACAACCGACATACTTGAACCCGGAATAGCAAAGCGTCAACGAATACAAAGTCCGATTGATTCAGAATTAACTTTTTTTGACTTTGATCATGACAGCACGATTGTCAAGAATCTTGCAGGTAAAGTCAAGGATCAGTACAAGGATCTATTCAAGAAGGTAACAGGTGCGAGCAGCCTAAGAATAGGTTCAAAAGCCGCTGCAGAAGATCTCGTAGATCTCTGTAAAAATCTTCTTGATCTGTATAAAAACGAAGATTATAAGAAACTATTTCCGGATATTCATAACATTACTCCTGTAAAAGATCCATCAATACTGGAATCGCTTAACAGGCAGTTGATTATAGATTTCCAAGGTGAAGAGCCAACTGTAGTTCTGACAATTCCTGCTATTTTTGAAGAAAATGAGATTTACGAAATTGCATTTTCACCAGGAAGAAGTGATTACTATGATGACGTAAAGATTGGTTATTATCGAGAATTTCTATCTTCCCAGAATCTAAAAGTTACTGATATAAAACTCCTTAAAAAACATAGAATGTTAATATGTGATGAGAACCACGATGTAAAGAAAGGCTTCTCTGTGTTCAAGAGTCTGTTATATGATGTTGAATTGGAGAATAATCATTATCATCTATGTGAAGGGCAGTGGTATCAGATCGAAAGTAACTTTATTAAAAGGCTTTCTATGGCAATAGATAAGTATTTTGAAAAAAGCCAGCTTATTCCATTTAATCATAAGGATGAAGAAGCCTATAATCAAGCAGTAGCAGCGAATGATTCTCACTATATTTGTTTGGACCGCACAAATATTGCACCGGCCGGCTCAAAACAGATTGAACCTTGTGATCTCTTCCGGATCGAGAATGGAAGGCCAGTATTTTATCACGTCAAGAGATCTACACGTTCTTCTACTTTGAGCCACTTGTTCAATCAGGGACTTAATTCCATTGAGCTATTGAAAAGTGAGCCGGAGGCACTTTCGGCCTTCATTCAATTGATTAAATCATCATTGGGGCGAGAATCAGCATCTATCGCTATTGAGAAGGCAAAAATTGTGTTTGAAATCATTACTCATAAACCAGCAAAGCAAAAATCAAAGAATTTACCACTTTTTTCAAAAATTAACCTGCACCGCACGATAAAAGCAATGCGGCGAATGGGGGTTGATGTAGCTATCTGTTATATTAATGCAAAGTCAGATGGTAAATGAGAAAATGTATCAATATATACTAATATTAAATCTATATTGCCGGGAGTAAAAAATGAAACTTAAAAAAGTAAAAATCACTAATTTTAGATCGATTGAAAATAGCGAAGTATTTGAAATTTCCGATTTGACATGTCTTGTTGGAAAGAATGAAGCGGGAAAAACCGCAATTTTGCATGCACTCAATGGAGTTAATCCATTTAGAGATTACAAATATGACAAAACACGAGATTATCCGCGAAAAAACTTAAGCAAGTTCGATGAACTGCATCCAGATGGGGGCTCTATTGTTGCAAAAACATGGTGGGAACTCAATGAGGAAGACTTATCAATTCTCAGAGAAACATTCGGTCCGAATGCAATAACATCGAACGAGGTAGTTGTTTCATCCTACATGGGAGAAAAAGTAACGAAAACATGGACTGTTAATATTGACGAGAAACAAGTCATTAACTGGCTTTGTGAAAAATATGGATTGAATGGAACAGAGAAACTTGTAATAAAGGAAGCGGGGACTTCAGTTCAGGCCGCAGAAACTTTACGAATGCATACTGGTATTACGGAAAATCAAAAAAAGGTATTGGATGTAATCGATGCATACAGGGATAGAGAGGTTTTGAAGGCTGCAATCGATCTTCTTAACAAGAGGATGCCAAAGTTCTTCTACACATCCCATTTCGAACGTATGGCCGGTGAGATATCTCTAACCAAATTGAACCATGACAAAGCAAACCAGAGAGTATCAACGGGGGACCGAATCTTCATGGATTTCCTCGAATACGCCGGAACGTCGATTGAAGAGCTGAATAAAGCAACAAAACGAGAAGAATTGATTGCAAAATGCGAAGGAGCATCCAACGAAATAACGGACGAGATTTTTGAATTCTGGAGCCAAAATGAAGCACTTTCCGTAAAAATAGACATTGGTGAAGGAAAATCAGGCGACGAAGCACCTTTTAATTCGGGAACTGTTGTAAAAATTCGAATCGATAACAGAAATCATAGGGTATCTGTACCTCTGTCAGAACGGAGTGCTGGTTTTATCTGGTTCTTTTCCTTTCTTTCTCAGTTTAAACAACTAAAGAAAGAGGCCGGAAATGCAATTCTTCTTCTGGATGAACCAGGACTGACCTTGCACGGAAAAGCACAAAGTGATCTGTTGCGATACATTATGGAAAGGCTTTTACCAGATCACCAGGTAGTGTATACAACTCACTCTCCGTTTATGGTTCCAGCCAATAAACTTGCAGCCATTCGTGTAGTGGAGGATGTCGTCGAATGGAAAGATCAACGAAAACCTATTGTGCATGGAACAAAAGTTTCCTCTGATATTCTTTCTGTTAACAAAGATACCCTTTTTCCCCTTCAAGGCCATCTTGGTTATGAGATAACTCAGTCTCTCTTCATTGGACAAAATACACTATTGGTAGAAGGGCCTTCAGATATCCTGTATTTGCAGGTTTTGTCGCAGGCTCTCAATGATAAAAAACGCACAGGTTTAGATCCCAGATGGACAATATGCCCATCTGGCGGACTTGATAAAATACACTCCTTTGCTGCCCTGTTCGGTGGCAATAAACTCAATGTTGCAGTACTGACAGACTTTGCGATAGGTGATAGAAAAAAGATTGAGCAGCTGAAACAAAGTCAAATACTGAAATCAAGCCAGATCTTTACTGTGGCAGATTTCCTCGACAAAGATGAAGGTGATATTGAAGATATTCTCGAACCGGAGATTTATTCGGAGATACTCAACAAGGCATACGCCTTAGATGGGGAGAATATAGTTACTCCGGAAAAGCTCAGTGGTTCCCAACCAACTACAGTTAGAATCGTTAAACAATCTGAGAACTTGTTCAAACTGATGAAAGGCGAAGTTCCAAATTTTGATCACTATGCGCCTGCGAATTGGCTGCTGCGGAATTCGAGCCTATTGATGAGAGATGAACCTGCAATGCAGAAGACTCTTGATACGGCTGAGAAAATATTTAAAAGTCTGAATGAATTGCTGTTTCAATCGGCCATACTTTGATCAAGCTAACTGGAAAATCCGAATTGAAACTGAAGCCAAACAAGGTATTCAGGAATTAATCAAGATTGGCAAGGTTGATCTCGTATGGTCCAGTGGATTTTATTAGGGGGATTTTATATGAAATCAGATGCTGAAATAATAATTAAAGGATGGACTCCTGATCAAACTTATGGATAATCTTGATGCTGGACGGTTTATTAAATTGCTACAGCGCGATAAAATGGACTATACTGAATGGCGAGAAAATCTGTTTGAGGGTATGTTTGGCCGGGAAATCAGCAGGCAGGCTATGGAGTATTAGGAAAGAAAAAAAACATGATTTATAAGTATATTCTCGCGGGTGATTACGATTGCCCTTAAATACCCCCCTCCCAAATATCATTTCCTGTGATATATGAGTTGCCATATATCACAAAAACACGAAAATTGTTACATACCCGCCCTTGTTCTCCGGAAATACCGTTTAATCTGCCGCGGGCAGCGGCATTATTTCATTACTCCATACCGGGACTGCACCAGATAGTTATTCAGAACTTCAGTTTTTATATGACTGAGCCGGATCATCTCAGACAGCCTGCCGAATAAAGGGATCCCGCTTCCCAGAAGAACCGGAACCCGGGTGAGAATCAGATCTGTAATGAGCCTGTGTTCAAGAAATGACGTAATCAGTTTTCCCCCGTCTGTGTACAGACTTCGGAATCCTTTGCTGTAAAGAAATGCGGTTGCTTCTGCCGGACTCTGGTTCAGCAGAAAGGCTTTCTGTGCAAGATGAGCCGGAACAGTCTGCATTGAGGAACTCATTACAAAGACCGGTTTTTCGTATGGCCATTCCGGGAAAGACAGCACTTTTTCAAATGTGTTTCTGCCCATCACCAGGGCATCAACAGTGCTGAAAAATTCACTGAAGCCGAAATCACTATTATCAGGATTCGGTATATCATTCAGCCAGTCAATACCTCCCATGGAGTCAGCGATGTATCCGTCTAAAGATACTGCAATAAATACTGAATTTTTCATAAATATATTCCTGTAAATCCGGATATATAGTTATTAGTTCCGGAAAGAATTCATCAGATTACTTTAAAATCCCCTTTGTGCCGGTCAATTCATTCTGATCAGGAAAAAATTACTGAAGCCCGGCCGGAGTCAGTGAAGTTCTGCCTGTACCTTCGTAACCCGGCAGTTCCGATCCTTCCCCCAGGATGTTTCGCAGATCTTTCCGGCCTCTGTGAATCAGAGATTTAACTGAGGCGATGCTTCGCTCCATGATTCCTGCTGTTTCAGATACAGAGATTCCCTCTATATCGTGCAGAATGATGGCAAGTCTTCTGTCTTCGTGAAGCTTCTGAAGACCTGCTTCTATAAGTTTTTCACGATGCCTTTTTTCGCAGACTGAATCAGGTTCCTCATAAGAGGGTGCTTTCCGGCTGTTCAGCCACTCCTCATTTCCTGTAAAAGCATCCCGGTTATTCCGGGAAGAATCTCTTTTTTTTCTGAGGCAGACCCGGCTGGTCAGACTGTAGATCCAGGTGGAGAGGCGCGAATTTCCGCGGAATGAATCTATGGAACCGTCTATCTGGATTAGCGCTTCCTGAGTTATGTCCATGGCTTCTTCGTGGTTATTTACCATCCGGAAAGCAATGCTCCAGATCATTCTGAAATACTGGTCCATCAGGAGCTTCATGGAATCATTGCGAAACCCCGCCCTGCGAAGCTCGAGGATTCTTTCATCTGTGTTTTCTGCACTCATACTGATTCCCCCATGAAGATTGTCTGGTGAAAATTCCGCGGCACCAGGTCATCCGGATCCTGAGCCACTAAACCTTAAGACTGCAAGCCCCACTCCCGGCAGAGTCTCGTATGCCTGAACATGACCGCGGGTTCCTGTTCCCATAAATCCAAGCAGCATAAACAGGTCCCGGAACCATCCTTCGGGTTTTCCGGTCATAAGCAGGTTTTCGTCCATATCGGTCAGAGACATACCTTTTCCCTGTTCAAGAAAATGCATTACAGTTCGGTCAAACAGCTGATGAGCAGAATCATGTCTGCCGGTGGTAAAAAATTCCAGATCATGAGACAGGGATCCTGATGCCATAAACAGAACATTCAGCCCCGATTTTTCCGCTGCCCTGCGGATTACGCGTCCCCTAAGTAGAGCTTCTTCGGGTGTTCCGCCGACTGATACGGGCACTACCGGTACATTTTTTTCGGGAAACAGAAAATGCATGGGAATGGTAACCGCATGGTCCGCCCCCCGTTTTCCTGTTCGCGGATAAGCGAATTCGGATTCCCCGGTTTTCAGTACCAGATCCGCAAGTTCCGGGTGTCCGGGTACATCGTATTCAAGACTGGTCCTGAAACCATAATAATCATAGACTGTACGATGGAAGGGCGATGCGTCAACTTTAAAATCATCGGTGATCCAGTGCGTGCTTGCAGCGATCACAACGTCAATTCCTTTGTCCATTAGCTCCTTCCCGGTTTGTTTCAGGGATTCATTGACCGGAGAGAGAATCCCGTCCATCTCTGCCTCAAGCATCGTCGGTGCATGCGGGGCAATCAGTGCTTCCATAAATTGTGTGTTCATAAGAGCCTCCATTGAGTAAGTTTCCGTTCCGGCCGGAATGATGCGCAAAAAAAATCGGTTGACCGGTAAAAAAGGAAGCAGAGGAGTATCTGAGTGTCAAAGCCTTACAGACCCAATGTCGGAATTGTGGTAATCAACCAGCAGGGAAAAGTACTTGCCGGGGAAAGGATCAGTTATCCCGGAGTGTTTCAGTATCCTCAGGGCGGGATAGACGACGGGGAGGATCCTCTGGATGCAGCAGTCCGGGAACTCTATGAAGAAACAGGTCTCAGGATCTCCGGTAAACCATCGGGAGAAACCAAAGACTGGCTTTACTATGATTTTCCGGAAGATATTCCCGAAAAACTGAAAAAATACCGGGGGCAGAAACAGAAGTGGTTTTTTTTCCGCTGGGATGGTGAGATTTCTTCGCTGAACACCGATGTACATGAAAAAGAGTTTCTGAGTCTGAAATGGGCAGATCCGGCTGAGCTCACTGCCGGTATTGTTGATTTTAAAAAAGAAGTTTACCGTGAAATTGAAAGGATAATTGAAAATCTTAACGTCTGATTAACTGAGAACGGGAGGAAAAAATGGAAAAGAGAAAATTTCTGCGCACATCAATGATTGGTCCTGTGGAAATCAGTAAAGAATCTTCAGTGATCCGGTGTGTGGCCACAGATCTTTCAAGGGGCGGGGCAGCCCTGCTTGCAGACCAGATCCTGGAATCAGGCAGATACCAGTTCCGGATTGCGAATAAAAAAATGGAAGGCCGGATTATATACCGGAAAGATGAAGGTCGTGCTGTAACAATGCCCGATAAACATGTATACCGCTACGGGGTCCAGTGGAGCACTCCTCTGGAAAGCGAAACCGAAAAACAGATGATTATACTTAAATCTAAATAAACTGAATTATCTGGATTTCTTCTGTAATTTTCTGTAATCTTCCAGTGCTGCGAAGAATTCGTCGTAACGGCCTCCCGGATTCCAGGCTGCATAACCGTCGCCGCCGCTGTCCTTTGCAGCCTGAATCTGCTTCAGCATATACTGACGATATGTCAGACCGCTTTTTGAAAAACTCATTTTAAAAGCCTGTATATAAGGGACAACGCGCGTCTTTGCATCCGCTCTTGATACAGTGTTTTTTGTTCCTTCCAGAATGGTTTTGTAAGGATTCTTTATTCTTTCGGGTTCTCCGTAAAAATGGGAAGGATACAGCATAGGATAGAGAGTATCCAGATGCGGAGAAAAAACCTCAATTTTCTGACCAATAATATCGTCTTTATTAAAGGAAATACGGCCGAATGTGTCTGCGCCGACCCGCACTCCAAGGGGACGCAGTTTTTCTGTGATGCTTTCAATGACACCGGAAATAATGCGGTACCGGTCTGCTTTGCTTACTTTCATTTTTTCAGTATAATCAGCAAATCTTATGTAATCGAGCTGCACTTCCGCAAAACCAGCCTCCACTGACCGGATGGCGGTAGCTGTTACAGAATCAAGGTGCTTTGGTTCCGGCTTTGCTTTTTTAAGACCACCCTCAAATACCACAACCCGGCTTACCAGATACATACCGTTTTCTTTAGCATATTTTATAAATTCTTCTTTGGGCATGGAAGGCTGCACATCGGTGATCAGAGTGTTGATTCCGGCAGTTTTTGCTTTGTCTATCAGTGCTTTATAGCGTTTGGGAGAAAGGGCAATAAAGTTATTTAAATAAAGCGCTTCGTAATAAGCCGGGGCTTCCTGTGTAAACGGAAACTCAGGAGCCGGCAGCGACCGTCTTTCTTCTTCGCGTACAGGATCTACCGATGCTGCTGCTTCAGGTTCACTGACACGGACAGGGGCCGGAATCTCAGTTTCTGACGGAATGATTTTCTCACTTCTGAGTTTTTCATCTGCAATGCCCGAATCCGGCCGGTGGATGGAACGGAAGAGTCCCTGTAATCCGGTTCCTGTTCGGTAAGAAAGGGAATCTGCAGTAAGCATGGTGACCCCTGCGAAAATAAGGGTCAATGATACAGTAACAGGCCGGGTGAGTTTCATATATAATTGTCGGTTCTTTTATTCAGGATGATTTTACAATTATTCCGCCTGCCAGAATAAAAAAATCATCATCTGCCCGGCGGTAAAAAACAGCACTCTGTCCGGGTGTGACAGAATAAACATGCTCTGCGGTGTGAACCACTGCGGTTCCGTCGGACTGAATCCGGAGAATACAGTGCACGGGCTGCGATCGGTAACGGATCTGGACCAGGCATTCTGTCTGAAGGGTATCCGGGGTCATTTCCTGAAAACACAGGTCTTTTACAGTAAAGGCCTCTGAAAAAGTTTCTTCTCTTGTTCCGGCAATGACTGTTCCGTCCTCCTCAAGACTGAGTACATAAAGAGGTTCCGGCCAGGCAATTCCCAGTCCTTTCCTCTGACCGATGGTGAAATTTTCACGGCCGGAGTGCCTTCCTATGATATTTCCTTTAGTATCTTTAATGGAACCCTCAGTGAAGGAGCGGCCCTGATTTTTCAGAAAGGAGCGATAATCGTCGTCCGGGATGAAGCAGATCTCCTGGGATTCACTTTTTGCGGCAGCGGGCAAACCGGCTTTTTCGGCGATGGAACGGATTTCTGTTTTAGTAAAATCACCTAATGGAAAAATGCTTCTGCTCAGTGCTTCCTGACTCAGAGCGTAAAGATAATAAGACTGATTCTTGGTTCTGTCGGCAGCACTTTTTATGCAGAACCTCCCGGTATCGCTGTTTTTATGGATGCGGGCGTAATGTCCTGTGGCAATTCTTCCGATCCCCAGACTTTCGGCAAATCTCAGAATTTCTCCGAATTTCAGGAAGCGGTTGCAGATCACACAGGGATTGGGGGTAAGGCCGGAGGAATAGGAATTCATAAAAGGAATGACTACCTTTTCATAAAAAAAATCTTCCAGATTCAGAAAATGCATCGGTATACCGAGCATACCGGCCGTCTGATGCAGAATTTCATCGTTCTGCCCCGATTCAGAGTCAGGTTTCCAGAGCTTCATATGAAGACCTGTTACTTCATAACCCTGTTCCTGCAGCATCAGGGCGGTAACCGAACTGTCAACGCCTCCGGACATGGCAACCAGCACTTTCTCTTTTACTTTACTCATCAGATTCTCTTATTTTTCATGGACTTCGGACAGATCAATTAAAATCCGGAAAAGGCAGGGATCCATGGCGGAAAGAAGACTTCATTCATCATTGCGCATTTTGTTTATTTTTATTCTGCCGGCATTTATATTTTCCGGTTCATTTTCCCTTTTCGGGGAAGATTCAAGGCCGGATCTGCATTTCAGTGCAGGAATTTTTTCTCCGCATCATACCGGGCCCAATGACAGGCTTATCATTACTCCGGGAAAGATTGTCCGCAGATCCGGTGACCTTCAGGACTGGGTCATTGAAATAAAAGATGCTTCGGGTTCTGTGGTAAAAACAATCCGGGCCGATAAAAGAAAAACCGCTGTAAGCACATCAGGGGGGACTCCCTATGCACCGGAAAGTTTCAGAACAGCACCTTTGGAAATATTCGATGAGATTGTTTGGGACGGTCGGAGCGACAGGGGAGAACTGCTTCCTGCCGGGGAATACACGGTAACCGGCTGGTATCTGAAAACAGGACGCCGGACACCGGTCCGCTTAAAAGAATATAATGTCCGTATCATTAACAGTATGTTCGTGTCGTCGCTGATACCGGAAAGATCAAGGATTGTGCTGGAGCTTCCGTCTGAGACCTCACTGCAGGGTGATGTGCCGGGAACTTTTCTCCTCCGGAATCAGACAGCGGATCCCTGGCAGTACAGCTATTCCGCATCAGTTTTAAATGATAGGGGTAATTTAATTAAAAAATATAAATGGAAGGAATATCCTCCGTATCTGGAATGGGACGGAAAATCCGGGGATGAATTCGCAGCCCCCGGAGTCTATTCTTTGGTAATGACACTGACAGATGCAGCCGGGAATTCAGCCACCGTTAGTTATAATGATCTGGCCGTGGTAAGCAGGGAAACTCTCCTTGGTATGCAGTGCGATTCGCTGTATTTTTCCACCCGGTCGGCTATGCAGTGCAGCCCGGCACCGTTCCCTGAGGATTTCCGGTTTTTACGGGACTGGCAGAAAAAACTGAATATCAGGGAATGGAAAGCAGAAATCCGCTCCGGATCTTCTGGTCGTACTGTCAGATCCTTTTACGGAAAGGATCTGATTCCGGAGAGGATTACATGGGACGGTACTGACAGTGGTCACCGGATCATGCCGGATGGAATATACAGTATAACATTCACAGCGGTCACAGAATCCGGCGAAATTCAAACCCCTGCGAGACCTGTGATTCTTGATAACACCCAGCCTTCTGTTCTGTTTTTTTCTGCGCCTGATTCTTACGATGCTGACGAATATATAAAATTCAGAATTAAAGCCTCAGACGCTGGCCGTATCCGCAGCTGGTCTCTCAGAATTTTTCTGTTGTCCCCTGAAAGCAGTATGGAAGGCAGACAGCTTTTCCGATCATTCAGCGGGAACGGAGAACCTCCTTTTTCAGTTCACTGGTACGGAGATACTGATAACGGAATTCCTGCGGAATCAGGAGAAACATATCAGGCAGAACTGACTCTTACAGATGAAGCCGGAAATCAGAGTACAGTTCTTTCCGATACCATCCATACAGAAGTGATATTCCGACTGATCCGCTCCGATGCAGCGGATCTTCGCATGATTCTGCCGTCTTCAGGTCTGTTTACAGAGAATGATGAGCTTACACCGGAAGGTACAGAATCGCTGAAGAAAGTTTCTGAAACACTGAAGCTGTATCCTGCCTACCGTATAAACATTTACAGTGCGATGTCATCAGAAAAAGAAAACAAAAAGGAACTGCTTCTCAGAACAGAGAAACGGGCCTTCGCTGTTTATACATATCTGAAAAACCGTGGTGTGCCTCCTGCAAGAATGAAGTATCAGGGTTCAGGGGCAACGGAACCTGCTGATCAGACTTACCAGAGCAGAAATAACCGGATACAGATTGATCTCACCTTACCGTAATGAATAAAAAAGAATTTTTATCAGCTTTCTTTGTATTTTTATTTATATTTCCGGAACTCTCAGCAAAGAATCCCGGAATGAATTTTTTTTCGGATGCAGGGGTAACTGCCGGAAAAAGTTACCGGATCACAGTTCAGATTAAGGACCGGAAACACAGTGTAACAGGATCTGCAGTGATTCAGAAACTGACCCGGAATGAGCTGCATACAGAAATAAGCACAGAGCACGGAAACGGATACCTGCGGCTGAAAAGCACGGGACAGGACAGTAAAAATTCAGTCTATATTCTTGACTATAAGGGTTCTTTTATGAACCGGACTGAGAGCTTCAAAGGTAAGGCTGCAGCCGACCGTAAACTTCTTCAGAGGGGTTTTATGTTTCTGGTTTATAAGGATGCAGAAGAGAAGGCGGTGCAGATTACAGTAAAGGAGGGAGTTTTCCGTATTGTAACAGACCGCGCACTTTTTATTCTTGAGCCGAAGGGTTAGCGCTTCAGGGAGATCGCTTCTTTGGCAAGCACTGCCATTTCCTCTGCATTAAGTTTATAATACTCAAGGAGATCGGCGGAAGTGCCTGACTGACCAAACACATCTCTGACACCGTGACGGAGAACCGGAACCGGATATCTTTCGCTCACACATTCCGCAACAGCACTTCCCAGACCGCCAATGATGTTATGTTCCTCGGAAGTAACTATGGCTCCTGTTTTCTGTGCATAATGGAGGATAAGTTCTGCATCGATGGGCTTGATGGAAGCCATATTGATTACAGCAGCACTGATTCCTTCAGCTGCGAGCAGTTCTGCTGCTCTTTCTGCTTCTGCGGTCATAATACCCGCTGCAATTAATGTAACATCGGATCCGTCCCTGCGGACTTCGCCTTTTCCGATCTGAAATTTCCAGTCTGCAGACCTTGCAAGAACAGGAACGGCTGACCGTCCGGCTCTGACATAAACAGGCCCATGGAAATCGGCTATTGCGCGGATTACCTGACAGGTTTCTTCGTAATCGGAAGGCAGGATCACTGTCATATCGGGGATGGCCCGCATGACAGCGATATCCTCGATAGCCTGATGACTTCCGCCATCTTCGCCGACTGTGATTCCGCCGTGGGTAGCCACAAGTTTTACATTGAGCTTTGGATAAGCGACTGTATTCCGGACAACTTCCCAGGCCCGGCCTGAAAGAAACATGGCGAAACTTGAAGCAAAGGGCGTAAGACCTGCCTGCGCGAAACCTGCTGCCATACCTACGAGATTCTGTTCTGCCACCCCGACATTGAAAAAACGTTCGGGGAAGGCATCGGCGAAATTTCTTGTTTTGGTGGACCCGGAAAGGTCGGCATCAAGAACTACAATGTCTTTTCTTGTTTTACCGAGTTCGGCCAGAGTTTTTCCGTAGGCGTCTCGCGTTGCAAGCATTCCGGGTTTTGTTTCAGCAGCAGGATTCACTTTATTTTGCCTTCAGTTCAGATTATTTAAGAGCAGCAGCTTTATCGGTGCGTTCCCAGGTAAAGGTTTCGCCATCGCGTCCGAAATGACCGTAAGCAGCAGTATCCAGATACTTTCTGCCTGGTTCCAGAAGCTTCAGTTCGCGGATGATTCCTGCCGGAGTCATGTCGAAATTAGCCTTTACACGTTTTTCAATTTCAGCTTCCGGAAGAATTCCTGTTCCGAATGTATCTACCAGAACGGAAGTAGGCTCAGGGAAACCAATCGCATAGGAAAGCTGCACTTCTGCCTTAGTGGCAAGACCGGAGGCAACAATATTTTTAGCGATATAGCGGCCCATATAAGCAGCACTGCGGTCCACTTTGGACGGGTCCTTACCGGAGAAAGCACCGCCGCCGTGACGGCCATACCCGCCGTAGGTATCTACAATGATTTTACGGCCTGTGAGACCTGCATCACCATGAGGACCACCTACTACAAAGCGGCCGGTAGGATTGATGAGGTAACGGGTGTTGCTTAAAAGCTTAGGATCAATAACTTTTTTAATAACCTGCTCAATAACCATTTCTTCAAGCTGCTTATGAGTGAGGTTTTCGCGGTGCTGAGTGGAAACAACCACTGTGTCAATCCGGGATGGCTTACCGTCACGGTATTCCACTGTTACCTGGCTTTTTGCATCCGGAAGGATGTCTTTCATTTCGCCGCTGTGGCGCATAGAGGAAAGTCTGCGCAGGATTTTATGCGAAAGATCGATCGGAAGAGGCATGAGGCTTTCTGTTTCATTAATAGCGAAACCGAACATCAGACCCTGGTCACCGGCACCCTGTTCTTTAAACATTCCTTCGCCGGCAGTAACACCCTGGGAAATATCCGGGGACTGTTCGTGGAGTCTTACTATAACTTCAGCTGTAGCTGCATCGAAGCCGATATCATCGTGAACATAACCGATATCGCGCATGACTTTACGCACAATTTTATCAACATCTACGGAGGATTTTGAAGTGATTTCACCCGCAACAACCACAAGATTTGTGGTTGTGAGAGTCTCACATGCTACACGGCTGTTACGATCATTTTCGAAATAAGCGTCGAGAATTGCGTCGGAAATCTGGTCACAGATTTTATCTGGATGTCCTTCTGAAACGGATTCAGAGGTAAACATGAAATTTGTTAATGCCATTGGTAATACCCTTGGTTAGTGTGATTCTGCAGGAGCCTGATCAGATCTGACCGGCTGCATGTTTTAGTATCAGACCAGAATATTTAACCGGGGCTGAGGAGTCAATTCTTTGAATCCGGGAATGGAGCCTTTTTTTAACTCGCTAAAGAACAGTACATTTAAGATTCCTGGTATATGAATTCAGGTTCGGATGCAGCTAAGAGAGTTAATAAAAACAGGTGCTGTTATAAAATGAGAATAATTCTGCTTCTGATAATAATATTAATTCTGAATTCGTGTATGGCCGGTTATGCGATGAAAGCAGCCACAGGACACCTTTCCATTCTATGGAAAGCAGTTCCCATAGAAGTAGTTCTTGCAGATGAAACCACGGAAGAGGCTGTAAAAGAAAGGCTTCGTCATGTGCTGGAAGTCAGAGAATATGCAGAAAAGCACCTGGCACTGAAGCCCGGCAGCTCCTTTACTGAATATGCTTCCATCGGCCGTAAAGCGGTTGCGTGGAATGTTACCGCTTCTGAGAAGCTGCAGCTGAAAGCTAAAACATGGTATTTCCCGTTCGTAGGCAGTGTTCCTTATATAGGTTTTTATTCAGAAGAAGAAGCGAATGCGTTCGCAAGAGACCTGGAGAAGCAGGGTTATGATGTTCTGGTTTCAGAGGTTCCTGCCTATTCAACACTTGGCTGGTTTTCCGACCCTGTTCTTTCCTCGCAGATTGCGTATCCGGAGTGGTATCTTACAAGACTGGTGATTCATGAGTCGGTCCATTCAACAGTCTGGATTCCCGGAGATGTCAGCTTTAATGAAAGCCTCGCTTCTTATGCGGAGCTGGAAGGCAGCATTCAGTTTTACAGGGAAAAAAAGGGCGAAAATGATCCCTTTTTTCAGAAATATATGCTTTATATAAAAGAAAGAAAACAGCTGAATGAGTTTCTGATTTTAAAAGCACAGGAGATTCATAAACTGTATGCCGGATCTGCGCCGGAAGAAGAAAAAATTCTGAAAAAAGAAGAATTTATTGAAAATTTCAGAAAGGAGCTTGTTACGGTTTCTTCCGGTTATCATATCCTGAGACCTCAGAAAACCGCAGAAGGTACCATAAACAATGCATTCTTTCTTTCTTTTTTAAGGTATGATTCCGGTGAAGATCATTTTTCAGAACTTTTTGAGAAATCCGGCAGAGACTGGCCGCGGTTCTTTGAAAAGATACGGAACCTGAGCGAAGAGGAGCGTAATTTAAACAGGTTACCGGCTCATTAGTCGTACGTTAACCCTGTTCTGTTACCATGTTTTGCACATGTTTTCAGCGATATCGGTTAAAAGGACTATTTATTGATAAATTGATCTGTGAATTCCCCTGTAATGTAAAAAAATGTCAAATTTCGGGAAAAAAACCTGATTCAGATCATAAAAAAAGCGATTTTTTTGCTTATTTTTCTAATTTATTATTGACTTAAATATATTATGTATTTTTACTGCAAGAGATGGGATCAAACGAGATAATTTTAGTAATGGGCGCTGCATTCCGCGGCGCTATGGATATGATTCGGGAAAGCATGCCGACTAAAGAAAAACAGTCAACACTGGCGCTTTCTATTCTGGTTCAGGTGGAAAAAGCACCTGGCGTATCTCAGGGTGAACTCGGACGCAAACTCCGTCGTGACCCTATGACTATGAGTCAGGCAGTCAGAGCTCTGCAGAATGCAGCTCTTGTTGTAAGTCAGGCTGACAGCGAAGACCGCCGTGTAAAGCGGCTCACAGTAACAAAAAAAGGGAAAGCCCTTGCTGAGACTCTCCAGGAAGGCGAATCCAAGCTTCTGGCTGGTCTTGCAAAAGACTGGGGAAAAGCCCGTATGAATCAGTTTGCCAAAGATCTGGCAGAGTTTAATGATTACCTTTCTAAGGTAGCCGATTAATCAGTATTTAATAATATACAGGGGTTTTCCCCTGTATATTATTCTTCCTTCAATAAAATCGTTCTCTCTTGTCAGTTTTTCCGGCTGCACAGCCAACGGAAAACGGTCCATTCTCTGAATTATTGTATCCCAGTGCAGTTTAACGCACCTGTTTTCCTCATTTCTGAGTATTAAAGGAAGCTTTTTAACATGCGGTCTGCTTATACCTCCGGCCTCGTTTCTTGGAAAAACCGGACATCCTGATTCTGCGTTAGTTACCTGACTATCCAGTATTCCTTTTGCCAGGTAGGACAGATTGCTGTATTTATAAAGAAAAAACTCCGGTTTACCCGTTATTTCAGGATACTCCTGTCCTGAAATAACTGAATGCGGAATATAGCCGGATGGTTTTCCGAAAGCGGGGGACTGTGTCAGGCGGTTCATTCTCCGGTTCAGAGACGGACTCAGATAATCACCAATATCACAATCCTTAATTTTCGAAAGCTGTCTAAGTATGACCCCGTATTCTGAGGAAGAATAACCTCTCTGCGATTTCAGAGACATAACAAGTTCTGTAAATCTCTTAATTCTTTCTGTGATGTATGGTCCGGCTGCCCCGTTGTTTTCTGCTTCCAGTCCCGCCGATTTATTCAGCAGATCCTGCATCTTCCTGTCCAGCTCAGTATGATCCTTTTCCAGATTATTCAGGTGAGTCTCGAGTTCAGAAACTCTGAGTAACACTCTGTCCAGTCTGTCCGCCGCTTTCTTCATAATTACAGTTTCGGTAAACGGTTACCGGGAAAATGAGTAGCCTGTTTCATTCCTGCCGGGAAATCTGGAATTACTGAATGAAAGGAATCTCTGATAAATCGGGTATTTTGCTTCTGATTTTAACAGCCATCAGCTGCCGTACACTCCCTCTCCCGGTTCATTCTCCCCTGCCCGAAGAATTAACTGTGTCCGACAGCTATCTTGCGAAAGAAGTCATTGGTTTAACGGCTGATAAGCCAGGATTAACCGGTATTTATTCCTTAAGTGATTCCCAGGAAGCATTTTCTGTGAGGCTTTTTCTTGCAGAAACGGCGGAAAAGACTCTGGATCTGCAGTATTATATATGGCATGCCGACACCACAGGTCTTCTGATGTTTGATGCTGTACAGGGAGCTGCTGACAGAGGAGTGAAAGTCAGAATCCTTCTCGATGACCTGAGTACAGGAAGTACTGAATCCTTCCTTGCGGCTCTGAATCTGCATCCAAATATAGAGATTCGTCTATTCAATCCTTTTCAGTACCGGACCTTCCGCTGGATCGGGTATCTGACTGATTTCAGGAGACTGAACCGCAGGATGCATAATAAATCCTTTACCGCCGATGGCCGTATTACTGTGGTCGGGGGACGTAACATAGGGGACGAGTATTTTGGTGTTACCGAGGATATGCTGTTTCTGGATCTGGATGCAATAGCCATTGGTCCGGTTGTGGCAGATGTAAGTGCTGATTTTAACCGTTACTGGAACAGCGCATCGTCTTATTCCGTAAGAGATCTGGCTGGTCAGGGTAATCCGGAAAATCTAACGTATATAAAGCTTCACCAGAAAGAATTCAGAGCAGATCCGAAAGCTGCCGCTTATCTTAAGGAGCTGAAACAGTCCCCCTTCGTAAACGGTTTTTTATCAGGGGACCCGCCGCTGGAGTGGGCAGAGGCCCGGCTGATCAGCGATCATCCGCTGAAGGCCCTGGAGGAGCACGATCCTCATACGTATGTCTTTAAACAGCTGATCCGGAATACCGGATTACCCGAAAAAGAACTCGATATAGTCAGTGCCTATTTTGTACCTACAGAAGAAGGGGTAAGGTTGCTGACTGCACTTTCTGCAAAAGGAGTGAAAATCAGGATTCTTACAAATTCACTGGAAGCGACTGATGTTCCGATTGTTCATTCCGGATATGCCCGATGGAGAAAAGAGCTGCTGAAAGCCGGGATTCGCATTTTTGAGCTGCAAAGGCTGTCTGTTTCAGGGGAAAAAAGGCGAAAGTTTGCAGTTTTTAAAAGTTCGGGTTCCAGTCTTCATGTGAAAACTTTTTCAGCTGACCGAAGGAAGATCTATATCGGCTCTCTGAATCTGGATCCGCGCTCTGTGAAGCTTAATACAGAAACCGGGTTCCTTATGGACAGCCCGGTACTTTCTCAGGAAATGAGCCTGGCCTTTGATACATTAGTACCCGAAGAAGCCTATGAGGTTTCGCTGGACTCTGATGATAACCTGATATGGTCAGAAAAAAAAGGGGATCAGGTGGTTCAGCATGCAACAGAACCGGGCACAAATATGTTTTTCAGACTGGTACTGAAATTTGTAGCTTTTGTAAATATTGACTGGCTGCTGTGAGCCAATTTGATACAGATTGTTCTGAAATGAAGGGATTTTAAAAAGAACAGGATTACATCTGCCCAGGGAGGGACTCGAACCCTCACACCAGTACTGGCACAAGCACCTCAAGCTTGCGTGTCTACCAATTCCACCACCTGGACTTCTGTAAACCGCTGACAGCAATCTGTGGAAACAGTTCTGTTATCAGCTGATTTGCCCATTTAAAAAACACCCCTGTTACGGTCGAGCAAAAAATCAGGCATGATTTAAGTTGACGCTCAGTTTCCCTTTGAAAATCCTACCAGAAATGAGCTTTGAGTCTGAACTCGCTGACTGGGCTGTCAACCGGCCTGGTAAATTAATGGTGTCTGTGTCCGGAATAAGGGGCATTGTACCAACCGGACTTGATCCTGTAAATATTGTAATATTTGCGCGGGCTTTTGCTGCTATCACCGGAAAAAAAATTGTGGTAGGGCATGATCCCCGCTCCACCGGACCCATGGTGGAGCACCTGCTTATCGGTACTCTACTCGGTGCAGGTAAAGAAATCATAAGAATAGGACTGGCACCAACCCCCACAGTGAAAGCTGCTGTAAAATTATGGAAAGCCGATGCCGGTGTCATGATATCCGCCAGTCACAATCCCCCCGAATGGAATGCCTTTAAATTTATAGATAAGGGCGGCGCGTTTTTTGACCAGAAACGGGGCCAGGATCTGCTCCATGCCATTAAGGATTTCCGTGAATCCACTGTGCATTATTCCAGCCAGGGAACAGTAACCGATCAATCCGGCACAGAGGCTCATATTGAGTCAGTTTTATCTTTAATAAAGAATCTTCCCGAAATAAAAAAAGCACGTTACCGTGTGGTCGTTGACGGAGTTGGCGGGGCGGGCCGGGAAGCACTTCCGGCTCTTCTGCGGCGGATGGGATGCGAAGTTACTGAACTTTACTGTGACCCTCCGAAAAAAGGGGAATTCCCCCGACCGCCTGAGCCGACGCCCAAAGCTCTGAAGGCATTTGCAAAGGCCATGAAAGAAACCGGTGCCGATGCCGGATTTGCCCTGGATCCGGATGCTGACAGGCTGGTCACCGGTTCTGCCGGCCTGGGAGCGGTGAATGAAGAATACACCCTTCCTTTATCTTTTCTGGGCACAGTTAATCCGGGAAACATTGTAAAAAAAGGTATAATAGTAATCAATCTTTCTACGGCAGATCTTGTGGAGCAGGTGGCTTCACCCCTCGGTTTCAGGGTGATCCGTTCTCCCGTGGGCGAAGCGAATGTAGTAATGGAAATGACAAAAAATAAATCTGTTTTCGGGGGAGAGGGAAACGGCGGAGTAATTCATCCGGGAGTACCTTCCTTCGGCAGGGATTCCCTGACTGGTGCCGCACTGATTCTCTCAGCCATGGCCGCCCGGAAAGCAAAAAGTCTTGATGATCTGATGGCAGATATGCCTCCCCTTTATATGGAAAAAACTAAATTCAGTACAGCAGGAAGAGACCCCGCTTCTGTCATAAGGAAGCTGAAGGAGGGATTTTCCTTTAAAGCTATTGATGAAAGAGATGGTCTGCATCTTACTTTCGAAGACGGGTCCTGGATCCACGCCAGACCGAGCAATACAGAGCCGGTTTTTCGGGTGATTGTGCAGAGTCGTTCTGCAAAGGGACTGAAATCCATTCTGGATCAGGCTGCCTTATTAACAGGCTGACCGGTAAAAATTAAGAGGAAATATTATGTGCGGAATAGTTGGTTATGTAGGAAATAAGGCAGTCGATTCTGTGCTTCTGGTAGGTCTGATCAGACTTGAATACCGCGGTTATGATTCTGCGGGAATTGCCGTTATTGACAAAGGCGAACTTCTGATCCGGAAGGAAAAAGGTAAAATCAAGGAACTTGAAAATGAAGTAGCCATGAGACCTGTTTCCGGTTCCATCGGAATCGGTCACACCCGCTGGGCCACTCATGGTATTCCCTCCGCAGCCAATGCACATCCTCATACTGACTGCAAAGGAAAGCTTGCCGTTGTTCATAACGGAATTATAGAAAACCATCAGCAGCTTCGTATGGAGCTTATGGCACGGGGTCATATTTTCAAGAGTGAAACGGATTCCGAAGTGATTCCCCATATGATTGAAGAGGATCTTAAAAAAGGACTGACTGTGGCCGAATCCATCAGTAAAGCGGTTCAGATTCTGGAAGGGAATTATGCATTCACAGTTATTTACGAAGGAGAACCTGACCGCATCTATTTTGCACGAAACGGATCGCCTCTGGTTTTTGGTAAGGGTGTGAATGAATCATTTCTTGCGAGTGATGTTGCTGCAGTCATCCCCGCAGCCAAAGAGGAATTCTATATTGAAAATGATCAGTGGGGCTGGATTACCAAAGACGGGCTGCATCTTTTCAATGCATCTTCTCAGCCGGTTGATTTCGAGCTTAAGAAAATTGAGATGGATGTCAATGAGCTTGATAAGGGCGGTTATAAGCATTTTATGCTTAAAGAAATATATGAACAACCGGGAATTATGCGCCGCATAATCCAGGCAAGAATTGATGAATCCGGCAAAGTTAAATTTCCTGAAATGAAAATGGCTAATGATTTTCTGGGAAAAGTATCCAGAATCATGATCACAAGTGCCGGCACTTCCTGGCATGCAGGCCTCCTGGGTAAAATCTATCTTGAAAGGTTTGCAAGAATCATCACCGAAGTGGATATATCTTCCGAATTCAGATATCGTAACCCTCTCGCTGAAGGCGATACTCTTATGATCGCTATTTCGCAGAGCGGCGAAACTGCGGATACTCTTGCCGGGATTCATGAAGCGAAATCAAAATTCATGAAGGTTCTGTCTTTTGTAAACCGGACCCAGTCCACTATTGCAAGGGAATCTGATTCGTTTATTGATCTGATGGCAGGGATGGAGATCGGGGTTGCCTCAACGAAGGCCTACACTGCTCAGGTCCTGAATATACTGTTTTTTGCACTTTATTTAGCAAGTATCAAATGGCTGATATCCAAGGAAGAGCGTCTTGAGATTTTTGAAGAAATCCGCAAGCTTCCTTCTAAAATAGAGCAGATTCTCGAGAGAGCGCCGGAAATCCAGGAATGGGCCCGAAAGCTGAAAGACAAACGGGACTTTATTTTTCTTGGCAGAAACTACAACCATGCCACGGCACTCGAAGGAGCTTTAAAACTGAAAGAGATTTCCTATGTTCATGCCAGCGGTTATCCAGGCGGTGAATTCAAACACGGGCCGATTGCCTTTATTACTGAGGAAGTGCCGGTGGTAGCCATTGCACCGCAGACCGAAATCTATGAAAAAATGGTTTCCAATATTGAGGAAGTACGGGCCCGGAAAGGTATTATCGTCTCTGTCTGCACTGAGGGAGACACAAAGGTGCCTGAACTGTCCGACTACTGTTTTCATATTCCGCCCACACATGATTTCCTGACACCGATTCTTACTGTTATTCCTTTGCAGCTTTTATCTTATTATATGGCTCTGGAAAGGGGATGTGAACCCGATCAGCCCCGGAACCTGGCTAAATCTGTAACGGTGGAATAATCCCAAAGTGTCTGCCCCGGTCCTGCTTGATGAGATAAACCTGCCTGGTCTGAAGCCGTTTACCCGGTTTCGGTCTGCCTTCACCCTAAGGGATGGTATCTTTACCCCGGCAGAAAGGCTTCGGCTTGAAGGTGTTACTGAAGTTTTATACCGGAACGCTGACCCTCAGAAAGAAAGGGTATTTGCGGCGGACCTCGGCTGGATTTCATTCAATGATCTTCCGGTTTCTGTGAAAAAAGCAGCAGAAACCGGCACCCGAATCCTCCCGCCTGACCCTGTCACCCTGCCTGCCCGGATCGCAGAGAATATTGAAGCTGACCTTCATCTGCTCCCTAAAGGAGATTTCCCTGATTTGACTGCGGAATCAGCCCGCACCCGTTTTTTAGGGGTTCATCTGGTTGGTGATCTTAAAAAGTTTTTTATCAATTCAGAGGCAATTGTACTGCCTGGGAGTGTTCTGAATTCAGAAACAGGTCCGGTTATTCTCGATGCAGGCTGCCGCGTGACCCCATTTACCTATATTGAAGGGCCTTTTTACGGAGGAAAGGGGGCCATGCTGGACAATGTCAGAATTACCGGGGGAACGGTAATCGGAAATTTCTGCCGGGTTGGCGGGGAAATTGAAAACAGTATTATAAATGATTTTTCCAACAAGCACCATGAAGGTTTTATTGGCCATTCGGTTCTGGGAAGCTGGGTAAACATTGGTGCCCTGTCCACAACATCCGATCTGAAAAATAATTACGGGGAAATCCGTCTTATTATAGAAGGAGAGGAGACCGCCACAGGAACGGTGAAATTCGGCTCCCTGATCGGAGATCATGTGAAAACAGCTATTGGAATTATGCTGAATACCGGCACCGTAATTGACGCAGGGTGTAATGTGTTCGGAGGAACCCCGCCTAAGTATATGCAGCCATTGTCCTGGGGAACTGAAGGGCTGATTTATGAAAAACAGAAATTCCTGAAAGATGCAGAAAAAATCATGGCCCGCAGAAAGCAGTCGCCAGGTCCGTATTTTTCGGCTTTACTGGAAATGATTGCAGGCAAAACTGCATTCCGGAAGTGATTAAAACGATGGAACAGCCGGAAAACAAAAACCGCAGAGAAATCCTGAACAGAATTCAGGAAAAAATGGAGGAGCTGAAAAGCAACAATCCGGCGGCTGCCCCGTTGCAGTTTTACCGTAATGATTTTACAATATTTGATTTCACTCCGTACGATGACAAAGAGCTTGTAAAAAGGGCATTTAACGAATTCTTTAAAAGAAATCCGAACGAAAAAGAAGAACTTTTCTATATAAATGCACTTCGCAGCCACAGAATCAATAAGCAGGAGTTTCTTGCGTTATTAAGTCAGTCTGAAGAAGGTAAGTCTCACAATATCCGGATTGAGGCAATGAATCCTTCGTATCTCCATTATCCCTTCCTGGTAAGGACAAGGGGGGAAGAGATCCTTTCCGGTTCAGTTCCTGTAAAAAAAGATTATAATCTTTTTGAACTTATTAATATTAAAGATGAGGATTTCATCGCCAGCATGTACCGGATCATACTCAGCCGTGACCCGGATCCCACAGGATATGAATATTTCATTAATTCAATGCAGAGCGGCCGCTTCAACAAGCTGGAAATAATCGGCCGTATCCGGTTTTCCGGAGAGGGCATACGCAAGGGTGTAAAAATCCGGGGACTGTTCATTGAGTATCTGAAAGAGCGAATCCGCCGTCTTCCCGTTTTTGGAAGTTTCATAGCGGATTTGCTGAGTGTAATGCGGGTTTTCAGTATCCCCTCCCGGCTTTTCAGGCTGGAACGCTTTATGGAAGAAAGCTACAGCGAATTTCAGAAATCCTACCGGCTGTCCGAGTCCAGGTTCAATCTGAATATAGATCAGATTCTTTCTTTATTCAATGAATATATCGAAGCTGAACAGATGAAAGTCCGCAGTGATCTCCTGCCTGCCAGTATCACGGGTTCTGCAGTTTTCAGTCTTATCACAACCGAAAACCTTACCCTCCAGGATATTTCTCTTGCTTTCCGGAATGCAAGGGAACTGCTTCCGGAAGGGGGTATGGTTGTGGTACGGGTGGCAGCTCCGTCCCTCAGGGAAATCAGTGGTTCCTCCAAAGGGCCCTTTCCTGCCTCGGTGGTTACCGATGTGGCCCGCAGGCACGGCTACCGGCATATTACCACAGGCAAGGACAGGGAAGGCAGGCCGATCGTAACCGCAGGCAGACCCTGAAATGAATCAGAAAACAGCAGTTGTAGTTCCGGTGATCACTGAAGAGTTTCTTCGGTCAGCCGAAACAGCAGGTTATTCAGGCGAGATACTGACTCTTTCTGCGCAGTTCGGTTCTTCAGAAAAACTGAATGTCCAGGTTTTTCCCTCCTTAAGACCGGGGGATCGATGGGATATTTTAAAACAAAAATTAGATCAGTTAGATTCCCGCACTCTGGTTCCGGGAATCAGTCCTCTGTCTCCTCCCGAAGAGAAGATCTATCTTGAGGAGGGACTGGGTTCCCCTTCCCTTGAAGAATACCTTCGGCTTTATTCAGGCAGGTATTCCGAAATTCTGGTAATGGATGCCGGTTCTCCCCTCGGTATCCGGATTCTTTCGTTAAAACTGAAGTGTATAAAAACCGCCATATTCAGCATTGACAGGACCCTTTACCTGAGTTCTGCAGCCGAAGCTGCATACGGAACCGACCGGATACTGGCCGCAACGAGGGAAGAGGCTGAAATTCTGCTGCGTTTTTTAGGACCGGCAGTATCGGAATCCATTTTTATTTCCGGGGGAATTGCGGAAATTCTGAAAACCGCAGGCAGCGGGCACAGCGAACGGGAATCTTTTTTAAATATTAAAACTTCCGTTCTGCGGGAAACGAACCGTCCGGAATTCAGGGTATTTGCAGGCATTCACCAGATGCTTCCTACCCTTACCACTGGCGATGCGATTTCCAATCAGGTAATCTATATCAGGTCTCTGATCCGAAGGATGGGTTATCCTTCTGAAATCTTTGTGGAAAACCGGGACTCCTCAGTATCGGGATTATGTCAGTACTACCGGCCCGGGGTTCTGAATCCGGAAGATCTTGTTCTGTATCATCATTCCATCGGTACTCCGCTTACAAGAGAAGCAGCGCAGCATCCCGGACCCAAGATGCTGATCTATCATAATATAACGCCGCCGGAATTCTATGAACCTTATAATCCAAGGTTTGTAAATATACTGAAAAAAGGACTGGATGATCTGCATGATCTGTCGGTCCGCTTTGATGAATGTGCAGGAGTATCCCGGTTTAACCTGAATGATCTTCACCGTTACGGGTTTAAAGGAGGTGAAATCCTGCCTATTATCGTGGATCCGCGCCGCTGGGCCTGTCTGCCGGACCAGAAGCTGATGAGGGAACTCAATGACGGAAGAATCAATATCATCTTTGTAGGCAGACTTTCACCGAATAAAAAACAGGAAGAAGTAATTGATATTTTTTATCAGTTAAAAGTCCGGCATCCTTCCGCCCGGCTTTATCTTGTGGGGGATGGTGCAGGTCAGGCAAAATATGTTCAGTCTCTTTATGAAAGAATCTGGAAATACCAGTGCGGAGAAAATATCTTCATTACCGGTAAAGTAACGGAATCGCAGCTTCATGCTTATTATCGTTCTGCCCATCTCTTTCTTTCCATGAGCGAGCATGAAGGATTCGGAGTGCCTTTAATTGAGGCAATGTGGTTTGATATACCTGTTGTGGCTCTGGGGGCTGCGGCAATTCCGGAAACGATGGGAGAGGGTGGTGTTCTGATCGGAAAAGATAGTCCGCTAAATACTGCGGATCTCTTATCGGTGATTCTGGAAAGCCCGGATCTTCGCAGAGACATTTCCATTGGACAGAGAAAGAACATTCTGCGGTTTCTTCCGGTGAACCTTACAGAACTTTATACCTCATCTCTGGAACATCTTGCAGAAAAATTTATTAACCGGAAAAAAAATGTTTTCACCTGAGATGCAGACCTGAATTCTGTCTGCCAATATGATCACCGCTGTACTGTCTCCGTTTCTGCTGGCCCTCGCAGCACCCTTCCTATTTAAAATCTTTAAACAGTTTACCGGATGGATACTGGCAGTTCTGCCTGCAGGACTTACGGCTTACTTCATCTGGCTCAGTATTACGGGGCCGATGCCGATCAGGGAATATACTCCCTGGCTTCCGGGTCTTGATATTGCGCTTTCATTTTATCTGGATGGTTTATCGCTGCTCTTCCTCGTACTGGTGCTTGGCATAGGTACCATGATTGTTATATATGCAGGTGGCTATCTGCATGGTCATCCGGCCCTGGGTCGGTTTTATATGGTGCTGCTCGGTTTCATGGGTTCCATGGTGGGCCTTGTGGCTGCTGACAACATTCTGACCATGTTCGTATTCTGGGAGTTAACGGGTATAACTTCCTACATGCTGATCGGATTTCACCATGAAGAAAAGGTATCACGGTGGAATGCACTGCAGGCGCTGCTGGTTACAACAGCCGGTGGTCTGGCTCTGATGGGTGGTCTGATTATGATGGTAATCGCATCCGGCAGCATGGAAATTTCCGAAATCAATCTGATGGGTGATGCTCTTAAAAATCATCCCCTTTACGCACCAATCCTGTTTCTGGTTCTTGCCGGTGCCTTTACTAAATCAGCTCAGGTTCCGTTCCATTTCTGGCTTCCGAATGCTATGGCGGCTCCTACTCCGGTTTCTGCTTATCTGCATTCCGCTACAATGGTTAAAGCCGGTGTTTATCTGCTGGCCCGTTTCACTCCTGCCCTTGGCGGAACAGAACTCTGGTTCTGGAACATTACGATTGCCGGGGCGCTCACTTTCCTGATGGGAGCGGCACTGGGTCTGTTTCATACGGATCTTAAAAAAATTCTGGCTTATACAACTTTAAGTGTTCTGGGTCTCCTAACCATGCTTATAGGAATCGGAACCGAATATGCCATAAAGGCGATGGTAATCTTCCTTATGGCACATGCTCTTTATAAGGCATCTCTCTTTATGGTGGCCGGTGCTATTGATCATGAGGCGGGTACACGCGAAGTGCACTCGCTGGGCGGACTCAGGAAGGCGATGCCGATCACGTTTGGTTTTGCTCTTCTTGCCGTTCTTTCCAATTCAGGTCTTCCTCCTTTTCTGGGATTTCTTGGAAAAGAATTCGTTTATGAAGCAGGGCTCAGTCTGGGGCATGATTCTCACCCGGTCCTCAGCGGCGAAATGGCTCATCTGGTATCGTATGCTGTCATTGCAGTGGCTGTTCTTGCGAACGCTTTCATGATGATGGAAGCATTCAGTGCCGGATTCCATCCGTTTACAGGTTCTCACAAAGAAACTCCGAAGCACCCCCATGAGGCTCCGGTTGCTATGCTTGCCGGACCTGCCATCCTTGCCACTCTGGGTCTTGTCTTTGGTGTAATGAGTTTTATACCAGGTCATTATGTTCTCGAGGCTGCTGCCTCCGCTGTTGCCGGTAAACCCCTCGAACTTCATCTGGGTCTGTGGCATGGTATTACCACAGCTCTGATTCTGAGTATAATTACAGTTTCCCTTGGTGCCGGACTTTACCTGATTCGTTTTCAGCTGTGGAAAGCCAGTGGTTTTATGAAGACTCTGTCGGGAATCGGGGCTGAAAAAGGTTACGAACTTTCCTTTAACGGAATGGTTTCCTTTGCCAAATGGCAGACCAGGTTTCTTCAGAACGGAAGTCTTCGCATGTATATGCTGTATGTGATGGTCGGCTCTTTTGCACTGATTGCGTTACAGATGTACCGTTCTGAAATGACTCTGAAAACTGACTTCGAAACGATCCGGTATATGGATGCCATTCTGTTTCTGCTGATGGTCATCGCTTCTGTTGGTTCGATACTGGCCAGAACTCTGCTGACTGCAGTGGCATTCCTTGGTCTGGTAGGTTACGGAGTCACTCTGATTTATATTCTCTACGGAGCGCCTGACCTTGCCATTACACAGCTTCTCACAGAAACACTGCAGGTAATTCTATTCGTTCTGATTGTCTACAAAATGCCTGATGTAAAGCTCCTGTCTTCCAATTCTGTCAGGGCTTTTGATGCGGTGGTGTCTGTTGTGATCGGAGTCATCTTTTCTCTGCTGACGATGTTAATGTATTCAGGTAAAATCAGTGAATCCATCGGCGCTTATTACGAGAAAAACAGTTATCTTATGGCCCACGGACGCAATGTGGTCAACGTGATCCTTGTGGACTTCAGGGGAATTGATACGATGGGTGAAATTACCGTGCTGGGTCTGGCAGCGGTAGGTGTGTATACGTTACTTAAATTCAGAGTGAGGAATGCCTGATTATGAAAATGCTGGTTCTCTCTACATCCAGTCGGTATATTTTTCCGCTGCTGATTATTTTCGCTTTGCTTGTTGCATACCGGGGACATAACTTTCCAGGTGGTGGTTTTATTGGCGGTCTCATTGCAGCCTCCGCATACATTCTGATTGCTCTGGGAGAAGGAGTGGCTGCGGCAAGGAAAACCCTGAAAGTTGATCCGTTCTATCTGATTGCCTTTGGTCTTACCCTTGCTGTGACGAGTCCGCTGATTCCCCTTTTAATGGGGAAACAGTTTATGACCGGAACCTGGCTTCCCGGAATTCCGGTTCCCGTAATCGGGGAGCAGGCGTTCGGAACACCGGTTATGTTTGACATCGGAGTATTCTTCGTTGTGGTCGGGTTTTCGCTTGTAACAATTTTTTCACTTTTTGAAGAGGAGGATGAAGCCTGATATGGAAACTCTTCTTGCTGTAATGATAGGAATAATTTACGCAGCCGGTGTCTATTCCATGCTTCGCCGAAGCATCGTGAAGATGGTCATCGGTCTGACTCTGCTCAGCCACGCTACGAACCTGCTTGTGTTCGTTTCGGGAGGGCTTACCCGCGGCAAGACGCCGATTATCTCTCAGACTGCGGAAAGTCTTACGGGTGTTTTCGCAGATCCTGTGCCGCAGGCTCTTGTGCTGACAGCTATTGTGATTGGTTTTGGTCTGACTGCCTTTTTTCTGGTACTCATCCAGCGTGCAGCCAAAACCGTCGGGACTGACGATTTAAATGAAATGAACAGGACAGACAGATGACACAGATAATTCTACCTATTATTGTTCCGTTTATAACCGGTATCATTACTCTGGCCTTGTATCGTCAGAAAAAGCTGCAGACCATTCTGGGTGTAGCGGGCACAATAGTGCACCTTGCAGTGGCTGTATGGCTTCTCGTTACTGTGAATAACGAAGGAATTCTTGTTCAGAGAACAGGCGAATGGGCGGCCCCTTTCGGAATTGCTTTTGTGGCCGACCTTTTCAGTGCGATTATGGTCGTAGTGGGTGCTCTCATGGGATTTACAGTGGCACTGTATTCCGTCGATTCACTCGATGAAGAGCGGCGCCATAATTTCTTTTTTCCGCTGTATCACATACTGCTGATGGGTGTCTCCGGTGCGTTTCTTACGGGCGACATTTTCAACATGTATGTCTGGTTTGAGATCATGCTGATGTCTTCCTTTATTCTCATGACCCTTGGCGGCGAAAGAGATCAGATGGAAGGAGCCATTAAATATGTCACGCTGAATCTGCTGTCTTCCTTTCTGTTCCTTACCGGTGCTGCGATGATATACAGTCAGCTGGGAACTCTGAATATGGCTGATATTGGTTATAAGCTTTCTTCTGCACCGGCACCCGCACTCATCGGCCCTGCTGCGATGCTTCTGCTCACTGCTTATGCCATTAAATCGGCAATGTTCCCGTTCTTCTTCTGGCTTCCGGCTTCTTATCACACTCCTCCCTTTGCCGTATCTGCGATTTTCGCCGGTCTTTTAACCAAGGTGGGTGTGTATGCTCTTATGAGAGCCTATACTATTATGTTTGTTTACGATGTGGAATTCAGTCATACAGTAATCCTGTGGCTTGCCGGATTCACCATGGTAACAGGGGTACTTGGTGCGGCAGCTCAGTATGAAATCCGGAAAATTCTTTCATTCCATATTGTAAGCCAGATCGGTTATATGGTTATGGGCCTTGGTCTTTACACACCCCTTGCCGTTGGCGGGGCAATCTTCTACCTGGTGCATCATATAATTGTAAAAACGAACCTTTTCCTGATTGCTGGGGTGGTTGATAAAATCAAGAAGACTAACGAGCTTCTTGAAACAGGAAGTTTATATAAATACTTTCCCCTGCTCTCAGCACTCTTCCTTATCCCGGCGCTGTCTCTCGGTGGTATTCCGCCTCTGTCGGGATTCTGGGCCAAATATATGGTAATTAAAGCATCCTTCGATGTTGAGAATTACTGGATGGCAGGAACCGGACTTTTCGTGGGTCTGCTGACTCTTTTCTCAATGACCAAAATCTGGGGAGAGGCATTCTGGAAGAAAGATCCTAAATACGCAGGCGATGGTCATGCCCACAGCCATGGCGGTAATCATGCTGCAGGGGACGAAGACTACGACGATGGGCACCATATTTACGGTGACGAAGACTACACCGATCAGCCTGCATCTGAAAAAGTTATGCTTTTTGCAAAGTATCCTTATATGATGAGCTCCATTTCACTGCTGGCGGCTCTTACGGTAATCATTGGTCTTTATGGTCAGCCGTTATTTGACCTTTCCATGAAGGCTTCTGAAACCCTGATGAATCCGCATATCTATATTGAGGCTGTGGGAGTGCAGCATCAGGATGAAGTCATGAATGCTGAACCCGCGGGGCATGGTCATCACGGAGATGGTCACGGAATGATGATGGAAGTTCCTGAAGGGGCAGTACCTGCAGGGCACGGAGGAGCAGAACAATGAAATATCTGATTTTTATTCCAAAGTTCATTATGTTTAATTTCTTTTATTTAAAAGAAATGATCAATTCCAATATCGCGGTTGCGAAGGATATTCTGCGTCCGTCCTTTAAAATGAGGCCGGCTATTATTGAGATCCCGCTGGACTGTGAGACAGACTTTCAGATCATGCTTCTTGCTAATCTGATTACTATGACTCCGGGAACGCTGTCACTTGATGTTTCCAATGATAAAAAAGTTCTCTTTATTCATGCGATCCACATTGATGATCCGGATGATCTTCGCAGGGCCACCAAAGAAGGCTTAGAAAGAAAAATTATGGAGGTATTCAAATGAATCCGCTCGACATTGCAATTCCTGTATCCTTCACGCTGGTAATGCTTTCTTTTATTTTTACTTTTGTAAGGCTGCTGAAAGGTCCCTCGCTTCCTGACAGGGTGATTTCGCTCGACCTTATCTCTTCAATAGCAATCGCTATTACAGTGATTTTCGCTGTGCATTACAATGAATCGGTGTTTATGGATGTTGCTGTAATCACTGCACTTATCAGTTTCCTCGGAACTGTTGGCTTTGCACGTTATCTTGAAAAGATGGTGATGAAATGATTATCGAATGGATTACATCAGTATTTCTGGTTCTGGGTTCTTTCTTTGTATTTCTTGCAGGGCTCGGCATATACCGGTTTCCGGATCTTTTCATGAGAATGCATGCTGCCACAAAGGCCAGTGCGTTCGGAGACGGTCTGATTCTTCTCGGAGTTATTGTATTTTTCGGTTCATGGTGGACTCTGTTCATAGCAGTCGGAATCGTATGGTTTATTTTCCTTACAAATCCGGTTTCAGCACACCTTATCGGAAGGTCTGCTTATATTATGAAGGTTCCTCTGTGGGAGGGAACGGTTCTCGATGAAATGAAGGACCGTTATAATCCGATCACTCATGATCTGACCCACAGTGGCCAGAGCCGCTTTGATAATTCCGGAAAGGAAGGCTGATCAGTGAGCGCTGTCCGTAAGAAGGAAAAATCTGCTTCTGAAGAGAAGCAGATACCTGAATTTGAGGATGCTCTGGAAGAGCTTGAGAATATTACCAGAGCTCTGGAAAGCGGACAGCTCAGTCTGAATGAATCCATTAAGGCATATGAACGGGGGATGGAGCTTCGCAAAACGGCACTTGCAGTGCTGCAGGCCGCAGAAAAGAAACTCGAATACCTTGAAAAGAAAGCAGACGGCAGTATTGAAAAAAAAGATATTCCCCTGAAAGATCAGGACCTCTTTGCTTCCACGGTGAATTCCAAAGGGAAATCCCCGGCCCCTGCTGACGAAGAAGACGTTCCGTTCTGAATATGATTCTGACTCCTGAAAAATGGGTGCAGAACGGTTATACCATAGCTCATTCGCCCGAAGATGGCAGACCGGTTTTCATTCACGGTGCTCTTCCCGGAAAACCTGTTTCTGTTACAATCGTTAAATCAGTCAGCACTCATTCCTTTGCAGTAAGCGATGATATACCTCCTTCGGACTGCACTGCTTTTCCGGGCTGCGGGGGCTGCTCTTTCCGGCATATCCCTTACGACGAAGAAACTGCCATAAAGAAAAACCTTCTGAAAGAACTGAAATTCGCCGGAAAACACACTGAGAATTTTCCGTTTGTTTCTGCCGGACCTGATCATTACAGGAATCATATACAGATTCAGTGGGATTCTCAGTCAGGCCGGTACGGATTCTTTACTCCGAACACGAACCATATAACCGGTTTTCCGGAATCGGGTTGTCGTCATCTTAGCCCTGAGCTCAATCGGTTTATTCAGAACTGGTTCGGGAGCGGAGCATCAGCTTCTTACCTGAAGAAAACCTCCGGTAACAGAATCGGAATTCTCAGAATCCCTTTCCGCGAGGAGGGAGGCCGGATTATTTCTCCTGAAGAAATCAGAAACCGCAGAATCATCGAATTTCAGCTACAGAAGCCGGAAAACAGCTTTCGGTGGAAGTATGCATCGGACGGTTTTTTTCAGTCGAACCGGTTCCTTATATCTGACTGGCTTGAAACTTTTCGCACATGGATAAGCGAAATCCGGGAGGAAACCGGTGAGCTTCATGCAGCTGAGCTTTTCTGCGGCAGCGGTCTGATCGGGGGTTACCTTCTCCCTTATCTGAGCAGATGGACTGGCTGGGATTCTGAATCCTCATCCGTCAGGATTGCTGCGGGAAATTTCCGGGATACAGGTTTACCTGAATCAAGCTGGGAAGTCAGGATACAGGATCTTTATAAAAAAATTCCTGATATAACAGGAAACAACCTGATCATCGTAAATCCGCCAAGAGCCGGCCTCAGTGAAAAACTCATCCGTTTGATTTCCGGAAGCGGGGCTGATTTTCTGCTTTATTCTTCCTGCAATGCCCATACACTTGACCGTGACGGAAGACAGCTGGAACGGGAGGGGTTTGAGCCGGTTAAAAGTACAGTTTTTGACTTTTTTCCCCGGACTCCCCATACAGAAACTGCAATGCTGTTCAGAAAGAAAATTCAATGAAAGCCGGAAAACTTAATAAATACAGAAATCTTACAGTCTGGACGGGTGCATCTGTGCTGGTTATGATGCTGTTTTCCTGCACACCCTCAGAAATAATTAAAAAACAGTATGTTACTTATAACTTTAAAGATCAGGGCTTTCTTGATCGGGACACTCTCCAGGTAACAGGACAGTCAGGCTACCGGAAAACGGAAGCAGGTTCTGAGGATCTTCGCAGGATCTGCACAGAAGATGCCTACAGAAATGCCAGAAAAAAAGCACTGTCAGCCATTATGCATGTTTATTTCAGAATACCGCCTTCTTCAGGATCTATGCAGAGTGAGTTCGACGCAGATTATCCTTTCCGGTTTACCGAAACCGATTATCTGCGGGCTGAAATTGATTTCGGGCCCGTTCTTCAGAACGGATTTATAGTCATGCAGGATACTGCTTCGCCGGATACCTGCTATATTCTCTACCGGATCACTGAACCTGATATCACCGGTAAAATCCGGGAAAGCAGCGTTACTTTTACTCCGGTGAATTACAAACCGAAGGCAGGAAGCAGATGAAAAGAATAATTATAATTTATATTTTATTTATATTAACTGTTATCCTTTCTCAGTGCAGCTCTGCACCGGCATCCGCAGTGAATTCTGCACCCGAAGAAAGCGCGGGAAATGAACCAGGCTATTTTGAAGAAGCCTCATCAGGCGGTCTGGCTCCTGAATTCAGAAGAAGCGGGATGATCAGTTCATCCACCTATCAGGTATATATGCAGATTTATGCTGAATCCGAAGACCAGGTCGGGGAAAACGGTCTTAAATCCGCAAGGGACAGGGCATTCCATCTGATCCGCAAGGAGCCTTTTATTCATTCAAGGATCACGGAAAACGGTCTGCAGAATCTTAAAAAAATCATAGCAACTAACGGAAAAATCATAAAATATGTACAGGAAGGACCGCGTACCTGGAGTATAGTGTTTCAGATCTCAAAAATCGGTCTGCGAACTGAATTTCAGGATCTTCTCTGATATAATTTCCTTGAAGTGCAGAGGGTCATCGGGGGATAAGGATATAATATGACAGTCAGAACCCGTTTTGCCCCTTCCCCTACCGGATACCTTCATGTCGGAGGCGCCCGCACGGCTCTGTTTAATTATCTTTATGCGAAAGCAATGAACGGAACGTTTATTATTCGCATTGAGGATACCGACCAGGAACGTTCCACACCTGATTCCGAAAGAATGATAAAGGAATCTCTGGACTGGCTGGGAATTCATGCAGACGAAGGTCCGGATAAAGGCGGTCCTTACGCGCCCTACAGGCAGTCTGAACGTCTTCATATTTACAGTAAATATACTCAGAAGCTTATTGAAACCGGTAAAGCATATCAGTGCTTCTGTACTGACGAAGAACTTGAGGAAAAACAGAACCTCTCGAAAAAACTTGGTATACCCCATGTTTACGATGGTAAATGCCGTCATCTTTCTGCTGAGGAAAGAAAGGCCAAAACTGATGCCGGTGAAAAATTCACCGTCAGATTTCAGGTGCAGCCGGTGGAAATCGTAGTGGAGGATATGGTACAGGGGAAAGTTAAATTTGACTCCCGTCTGATCGGAGATTTTATAATCGTAAAATCCGATGGTTTTCCTTCGTATAATTATGCTGTTGTTGTTGATGATTATGAAATGAAAATTTCTCATGTAATCCGCGGAGTGGGTCATCTTTCCAATACTCCGCGCCAGATCCTGATTCATGAAGCACTGGGTCTGCCTTTGCCGCAGTACGCTCATATTTCCGAAATCGTAGGCACCGACAAGAAAAAGCTTTCCAAAAGAAAAGGGGCCACATCTGTACTGTTCTTTAAAGAGCTTGGCTATGTAACAGAGGGATTTGTGAATTATATGGCACTCCTTGGATGGTATCCTGAAGACGGAGTGGAGTTCATGCCGGACGGGAAGCTTGCCGAAAAATTTGACATCCGCAGATGTTCCAAAAGCCCTGCAATGTTTGACTTTTTTTTAACCGATAATTCTCAGGAAGCAGGAGACGATTTTAATCCGACCGGTCTTTCCAGGGAAGAACTTCAGAAATATATAAATAATAAAACAAAACTGAACTGGCTGAATAACCGGTATATCAGACATCTTGATCCCGATAAGGTCTGGCCTCTGGTATTACCATTCCTTCAGGAAAATGAGGTAACGGCAGCCCTTCTGAAAGAAGATGAAGCAAATGTGAAACAGACATTCAGTACTCTGCGTGTCTATCTCAGCACCCTTGCAGATGCAGTGCCCTTTATCGCGGAAATATTCAGGAAAGAAATCAAAGCCGAGTCTGCTGAGGCCCTGGAACTTGTGAATTCTGAGGAATCCCGTAAATTATTGAAAATATTCATAAATATACTGAATAATAAAAAGCCCGCTTCTCCTGAGGAATTCAGTGCATGTATGGCAGAAGCCGGCAAAGAAGCAGGATTAAAAGGTAAGCATCTTTATATGCCGATCCGCATTGCCTCAACAGGTCAGATGCACGGTCTTGAGCTGCCTGCATTGTTTTCACTCCTTGGTTATGAGCGTGTAATCAGCCGGATTGAAAATATTCACTGAGAGAGACCAGCATTCTTCAGGCGGCAGAGCAGGGAAATGAAGGACAGCGAACTCAGAAAACTTGAGGAAATCTGCGGCAGCTATGAATTCACCGTAAAAATGACCGAGCTCTCCGACCTGGGCCGGAACGGGGACCGCGAATCCACAGAGCTTCTTATCGCCATGCTGAGTATGTGCGGAAGCAGGAATCAGTGGTTTGCCCGGAATACCTGGTGTTCCATGGCGGCCCGGGCGCTCATACAGACCCGGACCAGGGAATCGCTTCAGTTCATACTGCGGTTTATCCGGGATCTGCCTGATCAGACACCATTCGGAGCTGTTGATCTGATAGCAGGCCTTCTTCCCCTGTATGGAAGTATCATCACAGGTCATGCGGTGGACCTTGCTTCTGAAGGCCAAAGCGAAATTCTGCGGGCTCTTGGAATTCAGACTCTCTGCAATATGTATCTGGAGGGACTTCTTTCATCGGAACATTCCGCGTATCTTGATAAGATAATCCGCAGTTTCAAAGGTGACCGGTATTTCACACAGCAGATTACTGAAATTGTAAGATCCTCTATGCTTAGTGACTCCCGCCGCGGAGAAGATACCGGATTCCTCGCTTCGCTGACCGGAGCTGAAGATCTGAATGATGAAATCATGAATATGATTCAGGGAGAACTCTGATGCAGAAGAATAATTCTTTGCTGATCGGATGGATTGCGGCACTGTCTGGTTTGTTTTCACCGATTCTGGTGGATGTACCTTTTAAATACTATGCTGAAATTGCTTTTGCTCCGGGAGTTCTGTTTTTAATTCTTTATTTTCTGAGTTTTCGCTACCGAAAGGTGGCGGGTTTATTCAGGCCGGAAACCTTATTCATGTGGCTGTTTATGATGTCAATGACGGCTATGTCGCTTGCCTATCCCCGCACAATGGAAATTCCTGAGTTAAGGCTTGTTTCCAGAATTATTTATTATACTTTTATACTTGTGTATTTGTATATTTTTCTGGCAGCAGAATCTGCCTTTCTGCGGATTGACTGGCCAGTGCTTACATTATTTATTTTTGGATCCTTTTTCAATCTTTCGCTTTCTGCCGCGGCCGCTTTTCCTGTTTTCTATTATATTATAGCGTTTGTAACGTTTCGGATTTCAAAGGAGAAAAATACAGCGGGGAATTCAGAAAAAGTTCTTCTGATAGCTGCCTTGCTCCTTATTTTTGTAACTTTTATTTCTACTGATCCTTTAAGGGCTGCAGGGTTCTTTCTTCGTTGGTATTCGGGGATGCTTCTGTTATATTATATTGCAGCATTCAGTAACCGGAATTATATAAGCCGGGTACTGGTATTAGTATCTTTGGGGTATTTCATTTATTTTTTCTCAGGGATTTTTTTCCAGATGGGGGCGGATCCGCTTTATAATCCATTCGCCCATAAAAAAGCGTATATTTCAGGTGTGAACACTAATGACATGGGCGCTATTTCACTGCTTATTTTCGGATTTTCATTTTCAATTCTGCTCCAGAGCATACACGATAATAAATATAAAATGATACTCTCATTAATGTTTTTTTTAACTTCAGTATCACTGGTGACAGTCAGTCATTCCCGGACGGCCTATCCTGTTCCGTTTGTTTTAATAGGTTTATGGATTTATATATTAATATATAAAAAAATAAAAAATAAGTGGTATCTGCCTGCAGCTGTCATTATACTGATAATAACCGGAGGAGCCTGGATTTCCGTGTTTTATCTGGATCTGTTCCGGACAGTAATATGGAACGATTTAACAATGGTAACCCGGCGAATTCAGTGGAGTTATGCATGGGAAGCTGTTAAGGACCGGCCTTTCACAGGATGGGGGGGTGACAATTCGCTTCCATTGCTTACTTATCCCCTGAGTATTATTTCCGAAAATTCAATTCCGGTTAACAGTCAGATAATTTCAGTGATGACTGTATCTCATGCTCATAATACTGTACTGGAAATTCTCATGGAGACCGGAGTGATATTTGCATTGCCGGTTCTGGGAATAATTCTTCTGATTCTTTGGAAAACCTGGAAGGCGGCTGCTTCAGAGAATACTGCTTATTTTATAGGACCTGCAGGCAGCGTAACAATGTTCTTGATTCATGGAATTGCAAACTACTCACTATTTCTGGTTCCTGTATTTCTGTTATTTTCTGTGATGCTTGGTCTTGGATTGAATAATAACATTAAGGAAAATGCACCTGATTTTCAAAGGTCCGGGAAGAGATTTATTGATATTGTCAATATAATAGTTATAATCTTCAGTGCATATATGCTTATTTCCATCTCACTTTTTAAAACCTCTGAACAAAGGCTGAAACCGGTGCTTTACTGGAATCATTTTCAGGAAAGAATACTGATACCCGGTAAAACAGCTGCAAAATCTTCAGAAGATCGTGATTTGGATTTTTCTCTGAAATTCGCAGAACTGCACAGCCTGATGCATCCGGTTTCAACTCCGGCTTTAAGACTCACAGGTGATATTTATTCACTAAAATATGCCAGATACAGAAAGCCGGAATATTTTAAAGCGGCCGTCAGAAGCTATAAAAAAATTCTCCGGGGAAAAGAAAATCACTCATATGCTTTTCATAAGCTGGCTGACCTGTACAGTTTGTATATGCCCGAAAAGAGCGGGACCATCCTTTTTTACCGTCAATTTGCACAGGTTACTGACCCATTCCGTCTTCTGGAAAGGGGAAGCATTAAGATATATCAGTGAAAATCAGGTAATAAACCGGAATCCAAATAATCCGGAAAGCATAATATAAATCAGGGATCCGAAAGCCACAAGTCTGATTCTGTACAGGAATTTCTTTTCCCTTCTTATAACAGTCCTGAGCGCCAGAAAGAGGATGATAGTCCTGATGCCGATGATCTGCAGCCGGAAATCTGACTGAACGGACTGCGGTGCCAGAAGCAGAACCAGAGGCAGAAGAATCATCAGAAAATCGGTGGGAGTGATAATCAGATCCGTTACCGAAAGAGTAAGCACCATATAAAAGGCACTGCTTACCAGAAGAAAAAGAAACAGTATATTGTATATAAATCGTATATTAATAATATTCCCCTGGAATTCAATCCAGATAGGTTCCATATTGTTCGCAGTCAGAATCACTGTAACTGCTGCAGCCAGAAATGCAGAATCCAGAAAGTCCGTTCTTTTTACCGGAATTAATGTGAGGAAAATCAAAGCAGCGGCAACCGCGGCTGCTGCATAGCCGACGGACCCTGGTGTTTTAACCGCTGCGAAAGGGGTAAAGAAAAAAATTGTATATATTATATAACGATTGATGCGTTCCCAGCTGCTGAAGAAAGTCCGGAATCCTGAATCCTGCAGATGCAGCCTGCGGAAATTGAAGTAAAGGAGTTTAATATCTCCCGCCTGCATATAATTGATCCCGGGGATTGTAAGCAGGATAAAAAGGCTCAGGAGAGGAATCCACCAGAGCTCAGGCCTTCCGAAAAGAACCGGAAACGAACCCAGAATCCCGGCTGCAATACTGATAAAATAAATAAAGGTTACTGCCTGACTCTGATTCAGGCCGAGTTTAAGAAGTCCGTGGTGGAAATGATTCTGATCAGGAAAAAAAGGACTTTTTCCCTGCGACAGTCTTTTAAGGATTACAAAGGCTGTATCAAACACCGGGATGGAGAAAGCCATAAGAATAGAAAGGATCTGAGCCGGACGCTGAATGATCTCAGCCGAACCGGAAGGAACGTAATTCAGCTCAAACAGAATCAGTACACCGGATATGAAGCCGAGCCAGTTGCTGCCTCCATCTCCCATAAATATAACGGCAGGATGTGTGTTATAACGCAGAAAACCAAGAATCGCAGCTATTATCGGGAGATGAAAAAGAGCCGCTATCGTAAGATCCTGAGTCTGTATAAACCGCAGATAACCAAGCAGAAAGATTCCTATAATTACAACCCCTCCCGCAAGGCCGTCCAGTCCGTCAATCATGTTCACTGCATTGACAGCTCCGGTAATTATAAAAACGGAGATGATTACTCCGGCCAGATACGGAACTTCAAGATAAAAAAACGGAAAGAAATTTATATAACGAAGTTCAAGATCGGCTGCAATTACCGTGAAAAGAGACGCTCCCAGCTGAACACCGAGGCGAAGCAGTGCCGGCAGAGGTCTGAGATCATCAATAAAACCGGTGGCGAACAGCAGAAGCGAAGGCACCAGGACAGCCCAGTATTTCAGAGGATCTGAAAACAGCAGAACGGAAACGGAATAACTGATAATAAAAGCAAGTCCGCCTAAGCGGGGTGTGGGCACAGAATGGACCCTTCTGCCAGGATCATCTTTTTTTCCGGAATCCGGTGCATCGAAAATACTTCTGGAATGCGCATACCGGATAATTAAAGGTATGATCGTCATGGAAATGGTAAAGGATGCAAGGAAAGTAAGTAATGCCGGAAGAAAATTCATAAACGGCTTTCCTCCCCGTCTGCTGATAAAATATTTAATGATTCAGAAATTATATAAGTTCTTTTGTTCTGTGATTCATAATAAGTTCTCATAAGTATTTCTGCGATCAGTCCGAAAAACAGAGACTGAAAAGCCGTAACATAAAAAATGATGATGAGATTCGGAAGGGGAGTCCGGTTGAAGTTGATTCCTTCTGCGTATTTCAGCCACACCATCCACAGAAATACAAAAAAGCCCAGAACCACATTCAGAAGAGCAAATCCCCCGAAAAGGTAAACCGGCTTCTGAGAAAACTCAGACAGGAATTTAACTGTTATCAGGTCAAGGATTACTTTCCAGGTTCTGCCCAGACCGTATTTGGATACCCCGGCCCTGCGGGCATTGTGTCTGACGGGAATCTCAGTGATCTTCGCACCCTGCATTTCTGCGTAGATCGGAATAAATCTGTGCATTTCTCCGTAAAGGCGGATTCCCTCAACAACAGATCTGCGGTAGGCTTTCAGCGTGCAGCCGAAATCATGGAGCCTGACTCCGGAAATTAAAGAAATTAGACTGTTCGCCGCTTTTGAGGGAAGATTCCTTCTGAGAGAGTCGTCTTTTCTTTCCTTCCTCCATCCGGAAACCACATCATACCCTTCTTCAATTTTTTTAATAAGGTGTATGATATCAGCCGGATCATTCTGCAGATCCCCGTCCATGGGAACCAGAATTTTCCCGCGGGAATGATCCATCCCAGCCATAATCGCTGCCGTCTGTCCGCTGTTTTTCCGGAATTTAATAAGGCGAAAATCCGGATCTCCGGAGACTGTGTTTATACATTCCTCATAAGTACCGTCTGTGCTGCCATCGTCAGTAAGAATCACTTCATAACTGTAAGGAAATACAGACGGGTCAAGGTGTGTTTTCAGAGCATTGTAAAGAGGAGCGATATTTTCTTTTTCGTTAAAGAGAGGAATGATAACGGATATATAAGGTTCCTCAGAGGCCTTCCTGCGCCGGATTTTTTTTTTCAGAGTCTTCATAAAAGCAGGAAGGCGTGTTTCTGTCAGTAGTGAATTTTTGAGGATTTGCCGATTGCAAAAACGTTGAATCCGATTTTATAAAGAGCTTCGTGATCCAGATATGTCCTGCCGTCAAAAAAGAAAGCCGGTTTCTGCATCAGACTGTACACTTTATTAAAATCAAGTTTTTTAAACTCATTCCAGTGTGTAATAATCACCACCGCATGAGCATCCTTCACTGCTTCGTAAGGATCCTCGTGATAGGTTACGCTGCTGCTCATGGCACCGAGGGTATCCAGTTCTGCCTTTGCGTTTTTCATGGCTTTAGGATCATGGATGGCCAGAACAGCCTTTTCCTCAAGCAGACCTTTGCAGACAGGGAAGGCCGGCGTATCGCGGATATCGTTTGTATCGGGTTTGAAGGCATATCCGAGGACAGCGATCTTTTTACCGGCAACGGTATTGAACTGATTATCAACAATCATGCGCACGAAGCGGTTCATCTGATAATCGTTCATATCGACCACGCTTTTCCAGTAAGCGGAAACTTCAGGAAGTCCGAGAGTCTCGCAGACATACGCCATATTGAGGATATCTTTTTTAAAGCAGGATCCGCCGAAACCGACACCGGCCTGCAGGAATTTAGAACCAATCCGGGTATCCATACCAATCGCCCGTGCGATTTCGTGAACATCTGCATTGGTCTTTTCGCAGATTGCGGACACAGCGTTAATGGAGGAAACTCTCTGAGCAAGAAATGCATTTGCCACAAGTTTGGCAAGCTCACTGGACCAGACGTTCGTAAGCAGAACTCTTTCTGTCGGGATCCATGAGCGATAAACATCTGCCAGTGCTTCCGCAGCGGCCATTCCTTCTGCTGAGCTTTCGCCTCCGATCAGGACTCTGTCGGGATGGAGAAGATCATCGACTGCGGTTCCTTCCGCAAGAAATTCAGGATTGGAAAGAACCTGAAATTTTTTACCTTCTTCGCCCGAATGCAGAATTCGGGAGATAGCTTCTGCCGTGCGGACAGGAACTGTGGATTTTTCAACTACGATGGCCCCGGATTTACAGTGAGCCAGAATATCACGGGCCGATTTTTCCCAGTAACGGAGATCGGCTGCCATACCTGCCCCGCGGCCGTAGTCCTTAGTAGGAGTGTTTACGCTTACAAAGATAAGATCTGCTGAAGCAAGAATTTCAGGAGAAACTATTTTAAAATGGAGGTTTTTACCGCGGTTCCTGAAAACAATTTCATCGAGACCAGGTTCATAAACAGGGAGATCCTGAGTATTCCAAAGGCGGATCCGCTCTTCATTCAGGTCAACCACTGTTACCTGAATCCCCGGGTTTTTTTCGGCAATGACTGCCATTGTGGGGCCGCCAACATAACCAGCCCCGATACATACTATATTTTTAATATCTTTTTTAGACATGATTCCCGCCGTTTTAATCAGGTTTGTTTTCAGAGCCAGATTACAGAATAATGCATATTTAGGAAAGCAGTAAATCGGAAACAGTGCTTCGGATGGCAGAAAGGAGCGTGTCCAGACCGTTTTTTTTCGTGGAGGAAACCGGGAAGCACCACGGGTAGATTCCCTCTTTTTTCCAGAGATCCCTCGCTGATTTCTTTTCGGCTGCATTCATAGTGTCCCATTTGGTGCGGGCCATAATCACCGGTTTTCCATGATCAGTGCAGTATTTGAGGATTCCTGCTTCCTCCTGACCGATTTTCCGGCGTGCATCCAGAATGATGATCACAAGGGTGATCCCGGGTGCCTGCAGCAGAAAATTGTCAACCATTATACGAATTGAAGCCCTTTCTTCTTTGGAAAGTGCCGCATGTCCGTAACCAGGTGTGTCAACAAAGAAGATTCCTCCTGTTTCCTGATCCGGCAGCGGTTTTGGCACATAGAAGTAGTTCAGAAGTCTGGTTTTACCGGCAGTCTTAGACGAACGGGCCAGGTTTTTATGATTACAAAGGGCCGAAATCAGAGAGGACTTTCCTGAATTCGAGCGACCTGTGAAAACCACAACGGGCCTGCCTTCCGGGTCCGGTATCTGCGCCGGATCCGGGTAAGAAGCCACATATTCCACTCCCCGGAAAAATGGTGTTTCATAGGATTCCTGAGCCATAATGCCAATGTGTTCTTCCTGCAGCAGGAGGTAAAGCCGGAATGGGGGTTGACTTTGGCTTTGTAATTATATCGGTTTTAATCCTAACTCTTTCAGATATTCGTTATGTTTGTCTGTATTGATTTTAATGCTTTCGTTAACAGAAATAAGTTTGGTATTTACCGCTTCCAAATCAATCTGTACTTCTTCTTCTGACGTGCTTACATATCTTGAAATATTCAGGTTAAAACCGTTCTTTTCTATTTCGTCCATTGAAACCCTTCGGGCATATTTCTCTACGTGTTCAGGTCTGAATTGATACGTTTCAATGATTTTCTGAATGTCGTTTGGTTCTCCGTTTTCTCCTTCTCGTAATGTGTTTTGTCTTTTGCCCGGCTTATAGTGTTCTGCTCCATTGATAAACAGCACATCATCGTGTTTTTTACATTTCTTTAAAACCAAAATACAAACAGGAATACCGGTAGAGTAAAACAAATTGGAAGGCAAGCCAATTACAGTATCAATATGGTTGTCTTTTAATAGTTTTATCCTAATGCGTTCTTCTGCTCCGCCACGGAATAAAACACCGTGTGGTAAGATGATAGCCATCGTTCCTTCTTTGCCTAAGAAGTGGAAACCGTGCAGCAGAAAAGCAAAGTCAGCCGCTGATTTAGGCGCTAAACCGTAACTTTTAAAACGGAAATCTTCTGCCAATGTTTCGTTGGGTTCCCAGCGTAAGCTGAAAGGCGGATTGGCTACAATGGCATCAAACTCAATTTTTTTTCCTGGGTTCATTTCGTTGAGTAATGGCCAGCTATTTTCAAGCGTGTCACCGTGGAATATCTCAAACTCGGTGTCTTTCATACCGTGCAAGAGCATATTCATTCTGGCAAGGTTGTAGGTGGTGATGTTTTTTTCCTGTCCGTAAATCCTGCCAATGCTTCCGCCGCTGTCCTTCAATCGTTTCCGAACATTAAGCAGCAATGAACCTGAACCACAGGCAAAGTCCAGAATTTTGTCCAATTTCTCTTTTTTACCTGTTTTAGGCTCCTGGCTGTCTAAGGTTACAATCTCTGAAAGAATTGTTGAAATCTGCTGTGGTGTGTAAAATTCGCCTGCCTTTTTGCCCGAACCTGCGGCAAACTGACCAATCAGATATTCGTAAGCATCGCCAAGAGTATCAGAATCGGTAGAAAAATCGGCAATACCTTCTGCAATTTTCTGGATGATGGTGCAGAGTTTCCTGTTTCGCTCGGCAGATGTCTTACCGAGTTTTTCTGAATTCAAATTGATCTCGGAGAACAGTCCCTGAAAGGCACTTTCAAAAGATTCATTTTCGATGTAGCGAAACCCTGCTTCTAATGTTACTAACAATTCAGCGTTTTGGGTTCTCGCCATTTCGCTGATGTTACTCCAAAGGTGATCGGGTTTGATAACATAATGCACTTTTCTGCGCATTTGTTTTTCAAACTCAGCAACTTCATCTTTATTAGCTTTGTACCAAACTGATAAGGGTGTTCTGCTGTCTGATGCCGGCAAATCGGGAAAATCTTTGCCTAATTCCTTTTTTGCCGCTTCTTCGTAGTTGGCAGATAAATACCTTAAAAAGAGAAACGAAAGCATATAATCACGGAAATCATCCGCATTCATAGCTCCTCGCAGGTTGTCTGCTATTGCCCAAAGGGTCTTGCCGAGTTGTTGCTGTTCTTTTTGTGTCATAGACTGTGATTTATTTGATTTCCGGATTACCGTGATTTTCTTCTTCACTGGCTTTTATCTCATTGACCAACAAAGCTTGCAATTCATCTTTGGGCAACAACAATTGATATTCTGCTACACCTATCGGTTTATTGATATCCTGAAGGGCAATCTCTACATCTAAATGGTCTTTATCAGCACATAGAATAATGCCTATAGATTGATTTTCGTTTTCGCCTTTTTCTAATTTATCAAGCAGCGATAAATACAAATTCATTTTGCCCACATATTCGGCTTTGAAACTGCCTATTTTTAATTCAATGGCTACTAAAGAACGTAAACCACGATGAAAAAATAGCATATCAACAAAATACTCTTTGTTGTTGTATTCTAATCGGTGTTGGTTGCCTATAAACGAAAAGCCTTTGCCCAACTCCAACACAAACGATTTTATTTTTTCTACCAATCGTTTTTCTAAGGCCAGTTCTTTAATGTGTTCAGTAATTCCTAAAAAACCAAGATTGTAGGCATCTTTAAACACTTCATTGGCATAATCAGCATCCATTGCGGGAAGTGTTTCGCTAAAATTATGGGACTTGATTTGCTTCTGGGTGTAAGCGTAACTATCCCTTTTTATGGCGTTGAGCAATATATCTCTGCTCCAACCTTTGGTTACGGCTTCTGTGGCGTAAAACGATACGGCATCAAGCGACTGAACTTTGTTGATTAACAGCAAATTGTGCCCCCACGGCAAAACTGCTACGGCTTGTAGCAGTTTTTGGTCTGCCTGATAGTAACGCTCATAAAACAATTTCATATTCCACAAATTGCGAGGCGACATGAACCGTACCGGTATTTTCGGACACCCTGATCAGGCAATTTTCTGATTTTCAA
>CAZQKZ010000003.1:0-22999 GCA_964594095.1 uncultured Leptospiraceae bacterium
ATGTTTTCACCATACCGGATTTTTATTCCGAAGGTTTTTTAATAGAATATTTAGAGAAAGAACCGGATATTCAATGCACTATGGTGTAGAACCTATCCTTCATTTGCAGGATTAATTCAAAGCTGCGATTTTGTGTAAAAGGTCTGTATAGTTTTCCCTGAATCTCTCGTAATATATGAGATTCTATCGTGCTTCTTTTCGGATGTACCCATGTTGCAAAGGCAACTGCTGTGCAATGTCTGGATAGGGAGCCTGATTGTTTTCCAATCAGGAGAATGCCTGACTCTCCTGATTGGAAGTAAAATACTTTATTGTTTTTATTTGCCGTAGACAATCAGTCCACCATCACCTGCCCCCACGCACATTGATGATGAACAGCTTACAGAACGGACCTTCCCTGAACCTCCGGAGTATCTTTTAACCCAGATAATACCGTCGGTCGAAGTGATAATAGTTCCATATCGGCCTTCCGTTGCAATCATTCCTGAATCGAAAAGATTTAATTCTCTAAAACTAATTAATGACCCATACTGATCTTCAGAAATAATTGTAGCTACTTTAACAATACTGCCTTCAAGAGAATCTGCACTGTAGAAGTTATCTCATTTTCCAATATACCATTTGGAATTATATTTCACAAAATCGTATATTCCCTTGTAAGTTACTGTACCGGAATATTCCCCCCATGTCCAATTAGCGGAGGAACCACAATCATTAGATGCGGAACATGAACCAATTGTAGCCTGGTACGTTCCGCCACCGGCATAAAACTTGTTTGTTGAGGAATCATATCTGACCCGCTTAAGACTATCGCTCACGTCCTGAGCGGAATATCGATAACAAAAACCGGTCCATTTACCGACGACATCCGGAAAACCGGAAGACCTAAGTACGACATAATAATTATTAGCGGGGCAGGCTGTCCATAACCCTGATTTGCCTGCCGCAACCCATTGATTACTGGTCTGATCAAAAACAACACTATTAATATCTTCTTTAACACCGTATTCAGACCAGGACGTTCCGTTAAAAACGCAGGCATCACCCGATCCCAGCGCAACCATATTGCCGGAATTATCAGTTTCTATAGTATAATAATACGGACTACATTCAGAGATTTTGGACCAGGATGTTCCATTTGCTGATTCATAAACCCCGGGTGCCCCGACCGCGAAAAATTTATTATTCAGATAACGTACCTGATAAAAATCTTCGGTTGTACCTGATGTTGCCACAGTCCAGGCCGATGGACCTCCTGCCCATACATCAGATAACGGACCTTCCCCTTTGGAATTCACGGCACTCATTGCGTAATAATAAGTTACACCGTTAGTTAATCCTGTATGCTGATAGGGAAATGCAGCAGCCTCTGCTGTAACAAGCACAGTAGATGATACAGTAACATTTGAATCGGTACCATAATATATTTTATAATGCGTGGCACCACTTACTGTTTTAACTATATCGATAGTAACCGTTGTATCACCAGCCGTCGTTGTGAAATCGGGAGATTCAGTAGGTAAACTGACAGTGGCCGGAGTATTCGAAACGTTGCTGAGAAGCCCGAGCATCAGCAATGAATTATCACTTTTGTTTGGTCCGGGGCAGGCTGTCATTGATATCATCATAGCAAAGACTACTGCAGGACCCGCTTTAGACCATAAAAACAAATTTTTCATTTTAACCTCAAAAATTCGATTTTTCTTCACTTTATATCATAAAGATAGACTCTTTGTATAAAATGATTTGCCGGACGTCTACTGTTTTTTCTTGAAATTCACTTGGTTATTAAGATTTTTGGATCTGAATACTCTTTGAGTCCGGAAAAACACAAAGTAATCTGAAGAATTCAGCAGCAGACTGTTTTCCCTTCGGGTGTCAGACTGCAGTTACAGTTCTCCATTTCTTTAAGTATATGGCTTTGCTTTTCCGGAACGACCGTGAAACGCAGGAGTGGTTTTTCAGAATGAAGCTCAAAGGATTCGAAGTCCTTTTTCATATCGAGACTGCATCCGCAGCTTCCGTCAGAACAGGACTCCATGAGCTTAAGAACATCACTCCTTTTTACCTCCGGTCCGAAAGTAATCTCAATTTCAGATTCGCTGATTGCTGTTATTTTTTTGTCCATTTTTTTACCTCTTGGATTTGTTTTATGAATCGCCGGATCCGGTTTCAGATTCCGGAACCTGCTTATGCAGGGAAGACGCAGAATCGGAAAAAAGGACGCAAAAAATTTCAGCAGGTGCAGGATATGACATCTTCTGTAAGACGAAGTCCTCCCGGGCCGCGCCGGGTACGGCAGCAGGCCTGTATTAAAGAATGCAGCTGTTGCCGCCCTCTCTGCACTCTTGATTTCACACCGGAAACAGATATGCCAGAAGCGGCAGCTATTTCAGCCTGTGTCCGACCTTCAATTTCGTTCAGATACACTGCCTGACGATAAGGTTCTTCCAGTTTTTCAAGCATGGGATGTATGCAGCGGACCAGACTTCTGAAATCATCGCCAGGTAAATCTTCCGGAGTAAATGAAGAATCTGCAGGAAAAAATTCCATGTTTTCATGGAGTTCAGTGCGTTGTGCTTTTCTGTATGCATCCGTTATTACGTTCCGTGCAATTGTAAACATCCAGGAAGAAACTGCATGGGGATTGCGAAGATTCTGCTTTTCGGAAACGGCCCGCAGAAAAACCTCCTGTACCAGATCATCCGGATCAAGCGGAGGCCTGGTGCGGCTTACGATAAACCTGTGAATCGGCCCTGAGTGATTCTGCCATACAGTTTCCATGTCCATACTGCAATAATCAGCATTTCTGTCTTTTTTGGGAAGAAAAAACTGAATCTTACTTGATTTTTATCGAGCTAACAGAGATCTGATACATGGTAACCACCTATGAGATCTGAATTTTCACTGAGACAGAAATTTCTCAATGTTTCCATCCGGGCAAAACTCAACGGAGCTTTTTTCTTTATTATACTGCTGACTGGTATCACTTTTTCAGTGAATACGGTTGTCACTGTCAATCTGCTGAATCATTTCCAGGAAGAAAGGGAAACCGAGCTGATTCGAAACGAAATCGAGAGCAGAATGGAATCCGATCTGCAGAGCGCTGAAAGCGTACTGAAACTGATTAAGAATCATTCTTTGGCAATGAAAGCTTTTGCAGAACGGGATAGGGGCAGGCTGCTGGATATTTTTTCCGAATCTTTTGCAGATCTCAGAGACGCCGGATTTGAACAGTTTCAGTTTCATCTGCCCGATGCTACTTCCTTTCTTCGCCTTCATGAACCGGAAAAATTCGGTGATTCTCTTGCCTCTTTCCGGCATACGGTCAATAAAGCAAATAAAGATCTTGAACTGATCCGCGGGCTGGAAGAAGGCCGGGCCGGTTTCGGTTTCCGGGTGGTACTGCCGCTGTTCTATGAAAACCGCCATATTGGTTCTGCGGAGCTTGGCAGTAATTTTTCAAGAGGTTTTCTTACAAAACTGCAGCTTGACCTGGGTGGGAATTTCTATATCTACCGGTTTTCGGGTATCGATTCAGTTGCCTGGGATCAGAACTCCGGCAGCTCAAAACCTCTCAGTGCAACTGCCGATGAGGATCCTTACCCGGTTTCAAGGGAAGATGAAAAATTTCTACGGGAAGGCAAAGCTGTTTTCCATTCCGGCTCGGACGGCCATAGTGTCATTTCAGTCCCTTTTCGTGATTATTCCGGAAATTATACAGGATACATAAAAACCATCCGCGACAGAAGCGGATTTGCGGCAGTAATCCAGAAAACATATTTAATTACAATCATTATAATTTCATCGGGTCTGCTGCTTTCCGGGCTCATTGCTTATCTGATTCAGAAACTGATTAATGATCCGATCCGTAAGAGTATGGCTTTTGCTTCGACGATTGCTGAAGGAGATCTCACTTCCGTTCTTAATATAAGCAGAATGGACGAAACAGGTAAACTGATACAGTCTCTTAATAATATGAAGGATCATCTTCAGACTCTGATAAAATCCATCATTGAGAATTCAGAATCCGCAGGCCGGTCCGCAGATGCAGTAACCACAGGTGCAGCAGAAATATCAAGAGCTTCAGATCAGGTATCAGTCACAATGGAAGAGCTTGCTGCCGGAGCCTCCGCTCTGAATGATGCTGCAGCGGAGGCCTGGTCCGCTTCTGTAAGGCTCGATGCATCTCAGCAGAATGTTACGGAAACTGCACTGATGGTAAAAGAGGAAGTGGACGCCATTGACAGGTCCGCTCTTGCAGCAGGAAATGCTGCTTCAAAGGCCGGTGAATCCATCCAGACAATTCAGGATATAATGAAGCAGACATCATCTTCAGTGGAGGATCTCAGCTCCCGGCTGACTTCCATTAACGATATGACCGGTACAATCAACTCAATTACGGAACAGATCAATCTGCTGTCCCTTAACGCTTCCATTGAAGCAGCAAGAGCCGGCGAAGCAGGCAGGGGTTTTGCAGTCGTGGCAGAAAGCGTAAGCCGGCTGGCAGAACAGTCTGCGGCAGCAACAAATGAAATCAATCAGTCTATTGCTGACATAACTGTTAGTGCATCGCATACACTCCGCTCCATTGAAACCGGAGTCAGGCAGGTGGATGCAGGTTCTGCTGAAATCCGGAATGCCTTAACAATGATGAAAAGTATCAGCGAAATGATCCGAACCCTCGCAGGCAGAATGGATGTAATAGTAAGAGCTGTTCAGGTACAGCATGATCACACCTCGAAAGTATAAACATCAGTTTCGCTGGTCTCCGAAACCGCAGAACAGAGTGCTGCAGGAATCGAAGAGGTGGCGGCAACAACAGAACAGATTTCCGGAATGATGTCGGGTCTTGCGGAATCGGCTGAAAAACTACAGAAAGTCTCCGTTACATTAAGGGATCTTACTGGTCGCTTTACAGTCCGTTAAAGTGCGCTCTTCCCGATTGAATCCAGTTCCTTCTGGAGTGCGTGTTTTTCCAGCTGGTGCACAGGCAGATTCGCGAACAGCTCTATCCGCCGGCGGATTACAAAAAAGGCTTCCTGAAAAGCCCTTTCAATCTGTTCCTCAGTGCCGGTTGCTTTCGCAGGGTCTTTCAGGCCCCAGTGGGCGCTCAGGGGCTGCCCAGGAAATACCGGACAGGCTTCATCGATATCTTTCAGAGCATCTCCGCAAAGGGTGAAAACAAAATGTATATTTTCAGAGCTTTTTATAAATGGTTCCCATGATTTGGAGTGCAGTCCTTCTGTTCTTATATTATTTTTTGTTAACGTCTTTAAAGCCCGGGGATGAACGCCCCGTGTTTCCGGATATTTCTCAGGCTCAGGTCTGGAACCCGCGCTGAAAGCCTGAAATTTTGCGGAAAACATGGTGTTTGTAATGGCTTCTGCCATCTGACTGCGGCAGGAGTTTCCCGTGCAGAGAAAAAGAATATTGTATTTTTCCATAAAAAAGACCTCTTCCTGGATCGTGCCTCAGAAACCCTTATCAGTGGGTTCCGGAACCGGTCTTTATTATAAAAACAGAAAAAAGCAGTTATATTACAGAATTGTAAAAACCAGAATTATTTTAATCAGGAAAGTCTGCCTGCTTCGTCTGCCGGTACAGGTCGTGAAAAATAGTAACCCTGCCCGAAATCGCAGTCTATACTCTGGAGCATCTTAAGGTGTTCCTCGGTTTCTATTCCTTCCGCAACGGTTTTAAGCCCCAGACCCCGGCTCATGGCTGTAACTGCCCTTACCAGAGTAAAATCGCTGCTTTCGGCACTCATTTCCTTAATGAATTCGCGGTCAATTTTTACAGCATCAACCGGAAAACGTTTAAGATACGATAAAGAAGAATAACCTGTACCGAAATCATCCAGATAAATCCGGATTCCTGCATTTCTTAAGGAGTGCATCCATTCCGCTGCTTCCTCTGCGTTGCCAAGAAAAACACTTTCCGTGATCTCGAGAACCAGAGATTCAGGAGAAACCTGATAATTTTTAAGAATGCTGAGAAGCCACGCTGCTGACAGATGATCCGGTATCTGATGCGGAGACACATTCACAGAAATATAAATATTTTTACCTTCGCTGTTCCATACAGCAGCCTGTCTGACAGCCTGTTCCGCGGTCCATCTGCCTATGTCCCGGATCAGCCCTGCGTCCTCGGCTATTGGAATAAACCGGTTAGGAGGAATCATTCCGAAATGCGGGTGCTTCCAGCGAAGCAGAGCTTCAAATCCGACCGGTTTCAGACTGCCAAGACTGCAGATAGGCTGGTAATAGAGCTCAAGCTCATTTCTGCCTGATGCTCCCCGAAGATCTGATTCAAGGCGGTTCCGTTCGAGATACTCTTTCTCCATGGATTCTGTGAAAAACTGAAACTGATTTCTTCCGCCTGCTTTGCTGCGGTACATCGCAATATCGGCGTTTCTAAGAAGCAATTCTCTTGTGGCACCGTCGTCAGGAAACAGGGCTATACCGATACTTGAGCTTATTTTAATTTCCCGTTCGCCGATTATAAAAGGCTCTGCCACAGCTTTCAGAATCCGGTTGGCAGTACGTTCCACGGAAGGCTGCCCCGGAATTTCATTAATAATTACTGCAAATTCATCGCCTCCGATTCTGGCAGCAGTATCTGTTTCGCGGATTTCTCCTTTTATGCGCAGTGCGGCCTGTTTCAGAAGCTGATCGCCTGTGGAATGTCCCATGGTATCATTAATCTGCTTGAATCGGTCAAGATCCATGAACATAAAAGCAAAGCGAAGATTCTTTCTCCGGTGATCATAAACTGCCTGCTCAATCCGCTCCATGAGGAGGGCCCGGTTTACAAGACCTGTAAGTACGTCGTAATTGCCCCGGTAACGGATTTCTTCTTCTGTAAGCTTTCGTCTGGTTATGTCACTGAACTGCGAAACATAGCCGGTAATATCTCCTGCGCTGTTTCGCACAGCGGTGATCGCCTGCCATACAGGGAACACACTTCCGTCTTTGCGCCGGTTCCAGATTTCAGATTCCCATCGGCCTGTGCTTCGCAGCCGGATCCACATCTGATTATAAAATTCTTCCGTCTGACGTCCGGATTTGAAAATCCTTGGATTCTGACCGGTGACTTCCTCAGAGGTATAACCGGTGATTTCGGTGAAGGCCGGATTCACACGCTTAATTCTGCCTTCTGCATCTGTAATCACAATACCTTCGCTGCTTACCTCAAAGACGGCCGCTGCTTCCCTCTGCCGTTCCTCGTTCCGGTAACGTTCAGAAATATCACGGAACACAATAATTATTTCACGCGATGAGTGATTACCGGTATTTATTAAAGAAATAGAATATTCTACAGGAATACTGCTGAGATCCCTGCGAAAAAAAATGTCGTTCCTTACAAATCCCGGAAACTCCTCTCCTCTTACTGCGGCCTGAATCGGACAGCTTTTGTGGCTTAAAACAGCTCCTGTTAAATCTGTATGATGAATGCTGCTATGCAGATCAAAATCCGGATGAAGAAGCTCTTCCCGTGTGTATCCAAGAAGCTCTGCGCTTTTATCGTTTGCAAAGGTGATCCGGCCGGAGGAGTTTAATCCGAAAATCCCTTCGCCTACTGTCTGGATCACAGAGTTTGTTCTCTGGAGAAGATCCGACAATTCTCCTGCTGAAGATTCCAGGTTTTTCTGTATGGCCCTCAGTTTTATATGAAGATGGACTCTTGCAAGTATTTCGCTGAAATGATAGGGCTTGGAAATATAGTCAACTGCACCAAGGGAGAACCCATGCTCAATTGTATCAGCATCATTTAAAGAACTTACAAAAATAACAGGAATTTCGCGGGTGTCCTCCCGTCCTTTCAGGATTCTGCAGAGCTCAAATCCCCCGGTACCGGGCATCATGATGTCAAGCAGAATCATATCGGGGAGTTTCTGATTCAGATATTCAAGCGCGGCATCTGCACTTTCTTTGGAAATTACTGTATAATCCCCGGAAAGAAGGGCAGAAAGAATCATCAGATTCGAAAGAGCATCGTCAACTATGAGTATAACAGGTTTTTCGTTCTGCATTGTGCCCTGATTGGATCACAAAACAGGGAAATCTGAAATGCGTCAATCATATAACTAAATCACGAAGTTTCTGAAACAATCCCCTGGGAAAACCGACTACGTTCAGGTAATCACCCTTTATTGATTCTGTCAGGCTGCCCCCTTTTCCCTGGATTCCGTAGGCACCCGCCTTATCCTTCCATTCCCCCGTAGTCAGATACTCCTGAATGTCCTCTGTACTGAGGTTCCGGAATTTTACTTCTGTTATTTCACGGCCGGTTATGGTTTTTACTTCCTTCCCTGTACTATACTGGAGGGCTATCCCGGTGCAGACCTCATGAACTCTCCCCGATAAAAGGCGAAGCATCCTTTCGGCATCCGCTGCATCCGATGGTTTATTAAGAATCTGCCCTGCGCATTCCACCATTGTATCCGCTGCTATCAGAAGTTTTTCAGAATTCACCCCTGCCAGTTTCTGTGCTGCTGCTTCCAGTTTGCGCAGTGCGAGGAACTGTGCCGGGTGACTGCAGCCGAAATTCTGACGGACGTCTGCAGTACTATTCAGATATTCATTAAGAGCATTTTCTTCATCAATATCTGCAGATTCAGTTATAAAATCAGTATAAATTTCAGACAGTATCTGCTTTCGTCTGGGCGAAGATGAGGCAAGAATGATCTGCATACAGTTCCTTTATCGGTCACCTGAAATAAAGTAACGGGCATTTTCTGCCCGTTACATAAGGTGTTATCAGGCCTTTACTGCAGGTCCCTGATACGAGGCACTGCCATAGGCAAGTATGGGCAGACCAATAAAACCAAGGAGAAACAGCATAACTATTCCCCATCCTTTATCTTTACCAAAGCTGACGGCAAGGTCCATAGTCAGGATGATTGCCACTACGAAATTCACAACCGGAATCAGAAGCAGCAGAATCCACCATACCGGCCGACCTACAATCTGAAGCATTACAACTGCATTGTAAATCGGGATAATCGATGCCCAGCCTGGCTTTCCGGCTTTGGCAAACAGCTTCCAGACTGCAACAATATAAAAAACCGCTATCGCAAGATAAACGACCATAAAAACCAGCATACCAATTCCCATGGCTGCTTCATTTCCTGTTTCCATAAAAAAACCTCCCAGTTACTTTAATATAGATCAATGTACCGGCATATTCAGAAATAACAATCATTTTTTGCTCAATTTCTTCATTATAAAAATACATTTTTTATTTTTATCAGGAAAATCACCGGGGGAAATAACATTGACATTTCAACTCTGTTTCAGAGAATGTGGCTGTGAAAACTGGTTTACTCATCATTCAGGTGGTTCTGTTTTTACTGGCCACTGGCTGCATATCCGAAAAAAAAGATTCGGAAATGCTTGCAGCATTGTTAGTATGCAGTTGTACAGAAAATAATCCGCCAAAGTCTATAGTTTACCATTCTGCAGCAGATAACACAAACCAGATAAGGATTTATAATATGAGTTCCGGGACCGATGAAATGCAGGTCACCGTAAATTCAGTAAAATCTTATCCGGATGTTTCCGCAGATGGATTCCTGGTTTATACAGAGCTTTTTGATTTTTACAATTATGAACTGGTTGTATATAATTTAAATACAAAGGAAAAAAAGCGGATAACTGATGATGATGGCACAAATGCTCAGAAAATGGCAGTATGGAATCCGTCTGACCATTCACTGGTATTTATCAGCTCTCCCTCAGGCAGCTCGGAAATTCTGACCAAATCCGATTCAGGGGGTCAGAATGTCTTATTGCTCAGCGAGGAAGGGAGCAATTTTCTGAAAATTGAGAAAGATCCTGCTGTATCAGCGGACGGAAAAAGCATTGCTTATGTTTCAAATATAAATGGATTGAATGATATATATATATTGAATACTGAAAATTCTGAATCAGAGCTTATTACATCCACAACCTGTTCCGCAGAATCTCCTTCCTGGTCCCCTGACGGCAGTAAATTAGTATATGTATGCAGGCATACGGAAGGCTCTGTTTCCGAAACAGATTTGCATATTTTCAGTGTATCTGACAGGACGGACGAGAGGATCAGATCCGAAGGCACCGAGCTGTATCCGGACTGGGCCCCGGATGGAACAGAAATATTATTTACTTCACAGGATGAAAATGGAAATTCGAATCCGGCTTTATATTATCCCGATACAGGAGCTATCCATAAAATCGACTCAGTAACCGGTTCAGATTCAGGCCGGTTACCGTAAATTTTCTGCTTCCGGAGGTTCTATGCTGCATCTCGCTTTTCGGAATGTTCTGCGGAACAAAAGACGAACCTGGCTGACTTTTTTCCTGGTTATATCGGGAACTTTTTTCCTTTCCGTCATGCAGTTTATTGCAAACGGCTTTATGGACGAAATGGTAAAAAGGGCGGTGAAGCTGGACTCCGGCCTGGTGGAGGTTGCGGCATACGGGTGGAAGGAACGGCCAGGCTTATACCGTTCCATAGAAGCGGACGGGAATTTCCTATCTTCTCTGGCTGAGCTGACAGGCAGATCGGTCTCTCCCCGGATCAAAAGCGGAGCTCTCCTCAGCTACGAAAATAAAACAAGATTTGTATCGGTTCTTGCCGCCGATCCTGAGGCTGAACGAAAAATCACAACTCTGCACAATTACCTCACGGACGGCCGATGGCCCCACAGAGATTCTGCTGACGAAGCTGCGGTAGGGGATCGTCTCGCCAGGGCTCTGGGACTGATACCAGGTTCCAGAATCTTTCTGATTGGTTCGCAGCTTGACGGATCCCTTGGGGCTGTTCCTCTTACAATTACAGGTATTTACAGAACCGGCACCCCGAATCTTGATGCATCGCGTGTCTTCATACCTCTGGTATCCGGTAAGCTCCTGTTCGGTAACGAACTGGAAGATAAATCCTACTATACCAGCATCGCCTTTGAGACTGCGGATTTTCTGGATGCAAAGAAAATCAGAGAAATTCTTTTAAATAAATTCCCGGTCCCCTCTGATCCGGATGGTCTGCCTCCTGCTGAATCTTCCGTATTCGATCCGGTTGTGCTTTCCTGGCAGGATCTTAATCCGGCTGTGGTTGAAATGACCGCAATGGGGTACCAGAAAATGAATATTTATCTTGTATTTTTTGTAATTTCAATTTCCTTTGGGGTTCTGAACACTGTCCAGATGTCTGTTCAGGAACGAATGCGGGAATTCGGAATACTGCTCGCAGTCGGAACCGGGATCAGAAGATTAACACTTATGATATTTTATGAAATAATCATCCTGATTGTGCCTCCGGTTGCGGCCGGAGTGCTCCTTTCTGCTTCTGTTGCCGGTATAATCAGCCTGTATCCTATTGATCTCGCCGGGACAACTCTGGGGAATGTATACACCAGTATGGGTATGTCCACTACTTTCCGGCCTGTCGTTACATTAGGCCATGCTGTAAATATAGCTTCCTCCATGATAATCCCGTCTGTGCTCACAGGAATGATCGCAGCCGGCAGAATCAGGAAGCTGAATCCTATCCGGATTATTCAGACCTTATAAAACGGTAATGGTATAAAATTATGAACAGATTACCAGTAATTCTGAGGATGGCCATCCGGAGCCTGATCCGGCAGAAACGAAGAAGCCTTATTATTGCAGCTACAGCTGTAGTGGGTATGACAGCAGTCACAGCTGCGCAGGGATTCATTAACGGGTTTACTGTTTCCATGATTCAGGTAGCTGTAAACAGCGGACTGGGTCATGTTCAGATCAGACCTAAGGGCTACCTTGACAGCCGGCAGATGGATACAGAATATCCGGAATCTCCCCGGCTGAAGAAAGTTGTAGCTGCAAACCTTCCTGAAAATGTAAATTATGCTCCGCGGATGGAAAGAGAGGCTATACTCCGGCTTGGAAGTGAAACCAGAGGAGTCCTGATACTGGGCATTGAGCCGTCGCTTGAACCCGGGGTTAGCGAGATACCGAATTGGCCTGTTACACAGGGAAGCTTTCTTAAAACCGAAGCTGCTGCAGAATCTGAAATCCGCGGAAACAGAGTTCCCTGCATGATTGGTGAAAAGATGAGCCGGATTCTGGAAACGGAAACCGGAGGCAGAGTGATTCTTTCCACTGGAAGCCGGAATGAGGGTGCAAAAAGCTTCGTTTGCAGAGTCACTGGTATCTTCCGGAGTCCCTCTTCTTCCCTCGAAGAGTATCTGGTTCTCATGCATCTTGCAGACATTGCCTTTATCAGAAATGACGGACCCTCCGATGAAATCGGTTATTTTGTCCTTCGGGGCACTGACACTGACCAAAGTCAGTCTATTGCTGAACATTTCAGAAATATTTTAAAAAATGAAAAAGGGACTGAAGTAGCTTCTCTGTCGGATCTGGAGCCGCTTCTTGCAGATCTGATTACTCTGTATGACAGTGTGTCCTGGGTCTTTTATTTTGTGATTCTGACCGGGTTCGGTCTGATTCTCTTTATTTCGGTTACTATGTCAATCTTTGAAAGGCTGCAGGAAATCGGAATCATGCATGCGATTGGGGCCCGTCCGTTTTTTCTGTTTCGCCTGATTACTCTGGAATCCGCACTGATTACCATCGCAGGAACTTTTTCCGGCCTGATCCCCGGAACTCTTTTAGTAATCTGGCTTTATCATACAGGTTTTCATTTTTCTGCAGATACAATCGACACCCAGTCCTGGGGGGCATCGTCTATGGATGTGGTTCATCCGTTCCTTACCATGCAGGATTATCTTGAAAGTACCTCTGTTGCGCTCCTGATAGGACTGATTTCATCGGTATATCCGGCGTGGAAAGCTGTAAAGGTTTCACCACTGGAGGCGATCCACAGAAAATAGCCCTGCAGCTCAGTAAGTCAAACAGCATTTTTTTCATTAACCAGAACTTCTTCAGGGGCGCTACTGATTAAGTCACTGACAATGGAACCAGCTTATAAATTACTGCAGCTGCCTGGTATAAAAAAAAGCTTTTCATATAAAGCTGACCTGCTGCATTAGTGCTGTATGAAAGGAATACCGGCAGTTGATGCAGTTCAGTCCGAAGCAGTAACAAACCATGTAAGGGTCTCTGTCACGAGTCGCTATGTCCCTGAAAAATCGAATCCTGCAGGAAGTAATTACTTTTTTGCATACGATGTAAAAATCACAAACGAGGGAAATTTCCCGCTGCAGCTCAGCCGCCGTTACTGGAAAATTCGTGATGCCTTTGGCAGAATCGAAGAGGTACGCGGACCGGGGGTCATAGGCAGGCAGCCAAGGCTCCTTCCTGGGGAAACATTTGCATATTCAAGCTTCTGCCCTCTTAATACTGAATTCGGAAGCATGGAAGGTCATTACATAATGGTGTATGACGATGGAACTGAATTCACTGCCGATATTGCCCGTTTCCAGCTTATTTCCCCTCAGGCTGTGAACTGATCCTCAGGTCGGATGCGAAGACACCGGCCAAGTGCTACATCATGGATCATTGCCCGTTCCTCGGTTATGCTTAAAAGGGACGGGTGCAGCGATACACTCCAGAGTGCCTCGGCCTGCCGGCTTAATTTCCATTACTGCAATGCATTTGCAGGCGGGCGGGATATTTTACTTGGGCTGACTGTTTACTCCTGGTTCCGGAAAATTGTTAATGCAGCAGAAAAACAGATTCTGCCCGGGATTTACTGCCACTTCCTTAATCGAAAAAAAAGATTAAGAATAAAAGCAGAAGGAATTATCTCCGGATTCGGTAAACGTCCTGCACAGCTGGTGGTACTGGGAGCGGGTGCTGACAGCACCGCAGCCGGGATTCTGGCCGGTTTTCCGGATGTAACAGCATACGAACTGGACCATCCGCTGACCCAGAAGTTTAAAAAAACGGCCCTCCTGAACTGCCTTAAGGAAGGTTTTTTTACTGAGGCAGGCAACGAAAAGCGGTTTCATTTGATAAGCTCAGACCTGGGAAACGAATCCCCTTCCGTTGTTCTGGAAGCAGCCGGGTTTCAGAAGGAAATCCCTGCAGTAATTCTGGCAGAAGGTCTGTTTATGTACATTCCTCAGGAAAGACTCAAAAAAATTCTGCAGGATCTGCGTGCTGTTTCTGCAGAGGGCTCTGCCCTTATTTTTACCTGGCTGCAGAATAGTGCTGACGGAAAACCGGACTACTGTGCCAAGAGTCTGATCGTTCGCACATGGCTTGCACTCCACAGGGAGAAATTCGTATGGGGAACTGAAACGCAGGCCCTCAGGGAATTTCTGCGGGAGTGCGGATGGGAGGAGACAGCTACAGAAGATCCCAGTGATTTTCTGACTGCAGAAGACCAGGAGAGTCTGCCATTCTGCAGGGGCGGTCATTCTGTCGGGGAATACATAACCGCGGCCCGAACCCTTTAATTAGAGCAAAAACTCTAAAATATTGCTTGACAATTACTGGTTCGTCGGAATATGGTCAGTTTAGAGTAATAACTCTAAATATAGGGAGGAAAAATCATGATCCGAAAAACAGTGCAGTTTACGGTGCATCATCCGTGGCTGATCAGTTCTTTTGTGTTTTTACTAACCGTTCTTTCTTTTATGGGCATGGGCAGACTGCAGATGGACCCTTCCATTGAATCCCTTATGCCCGAAAAAGACAAAGAATATACAATTCTGAAGAAAGCCCGGCAGGTTTACGGAAATCAGAAAAGTCTGATGATACTTGCAGTGGAGGCAATGCCGGGCCGTTCCCTGAAAGAACCGGACATTTTCAAATCTGTGGCCGATCTTTCCGCAGAAATAAGAGCCTTTCATAAGTATGATCCTGAGCACCGGTCCAGAATCCTGAAGCTGGCTTCTGCAGCCGGGATTACAGTTACTGAAATTCCTCGCTCCCCGGCCAACGCGGGAAAGGAAGCGATTAAGACCGGATCAGATGATACCGCTCTGGATGACGCTTTTCTGGAGGACAAACCGGAGAATTCTGTAAAAGTGCCCGATTTTACGAAAGATAACGATCTTTGGAATATCGGGGATGAACGCGAAGTCAGTCAGAACTTCATACAGCCTGAAGGACCGGCTCTCAGTTTTCAGTTCGGTAACTACGTACCTGTTTCAGCGAAGGAAATACTGGCTGTACTGGAAGGAGACACAGTCGGAACGAATGAAGCTCTGACTGCCCTGCATGCACAGCAGATATCCGCAGAAGACCGTCCGCTTTCAGAAAAAGAATTCAGTGGTTTTTTAAACTATATGAATACACTTTCTGAACAGCATAATATGAAAATAGTGCGTCATATTATGGATCCTGTTTCCGGAGAAGATGTAAAAGCAGACAAAGAATCGCTGATTCTGGAACCATTCCTGAAAAAAGACAGTTCCGGAAAACTGATGTATCCGGTTACCGAAGAAGATTTCCGGAATTATGAAAATTCTCTGAGAATAAATCCTATGAATAAGGACTTTGTTTACGCAGAGGATGAAAACGGCAGAATCACCGCCTTCGGAATTTTTCTGCTTCTTCAGAACCGGAAAAATTACCAGGAACTGACGATTCACCTTCATAATCTGAAATCGAAATACGCTGAAAGAGGGCTTCAGGTGACCATAGCGGGAGATCCTGTCCTTGATTATGAAATAAATAAAATTAACGAAAAAGATATGGGTATTTTTCTGCCCTTTGTTCTTTTTTTTCTGATTCTGGTTTTCTGGCTGAATTTCAGATCAAAATCAGTAACTGTAATGCTGACTGTTACTGTGATCCTCGGAACCGTCTGGACCATGGGAATCATGGGCTGGCTGGGAATCCCGCTGACAATTACGGGTTCCATTCTGCCGCCGATTCTGATTGCAGTGGGCAGTTCCTACGGAATTCATATTGCAAACCAGTATTTTCAGACCCTGCGGGAACACCAGGAATCTGATCAGGAGCTCACTGCCGAAGGTCTGACTGAATCCCTTCTTCGGATTGCCCCGACAGTCGGCCTTGCCGGTTTCACAACTGTTGCCGGATTTCTGATGCTTGCGCTTACAGAAGTAGAGACTGTCCGGCAGTTCGGCATTCTGGCCGCCCTTGGTACAGCAGTTTCTGTAATCATTTCCGTGTTTCTGATTCCTGCTCTGTTTGCACTTGTAAGACCGAATCCTTCGCATAAATCCGTTTTCACAGATATTTATAATAACAGAATATCTGCTTTTATAAATATAATGAAACATGCAGCTATGAATCATCCGGCTGCGGTGATCGGAATTTATGCAGTTATTCTTGCAGTTTCGGCCGCAGGTATTACCAGGATGACCACAGACAGCTCACCGATCACCTTTTTTCATGAATCTTCCGGGGTACGTCAGAATTTTCATAAAGTGGATCAGCTGTTTAAAGGTACTTATTCTGTGGAAATCGAATTTGATTCGGGAACTCCAGGAGGGGTGCATAATCCTGAATTCCTGAAAAAAATTGAGAGAATAAGAAGCCGGATTGAAGCGCTGCCGGACAGGAATGATCTTATGATTCTGAAAACAGTTTCTTATACGGATTTTCCAAAAAGAATGCATATGGCATTTCATGAAAACAACCGGGAGTATTATGTAATTCCTGATTCCGCCACTGTGATAAAAGACTATCACACTGTCTTCGGAGGTGAGGATTCAGACGGAGACGGAAGGCAGGATATTCTCGAAAGTTCTGCTGATCCTCTTTTTCGCAGGGCGGTGCTTTCCCTTCGCATTGGAGAAACAGATGAAAGATCTGTAAGTACGGAAATGTCCGCAGTGATTGAAAACAGAATCAGACCGGTTATAGATGAGGAGCTGAACGGAACACCGTGGACATACCGGATCTTCGGTCTTCTGAAAACCTATAATGCACTTAAGAATTATGTGGTTTCAGGAAATGTGAAAGGAATGATTATGGCACTGGGCGTGATTGCGTTAACAGTGTGGTTTGTTCTTCGCTCTTTCCCCCTTGCCGTGGTTTCGCTCCTTCCGATGGGGTCCGCCGTCGCAGTCCTTTACGGAATCATGGGATTCACCGGTATTCCCCTCGATACAACAAAAGCACTGCTTTCCTCAGTTGCGATCGGAATCGGAGTGGATGATACAATTCATTTTCTGAAAACCTACAGCCGGTTTTTAAAAACAGGAATGAATACGGAAGAATCCCTTTCTGCCACTTTTGACGAAACCGGCAGAGCCATTCTCTACACCTCTGCGGCACTTATATTCGGATTCGGTGTCCTTTTCTTCTCGGGATTTGCGCCAATCTATCATTTAAGTTTTCTGATCACGGGAGTTATGGCTGCCACTACCGCAGGGGCGCTGCTTCTGCTTCCGTCCGTGTTAAGAATTATGTACAGGAGGTCAGTATGAAAAAACTATATTTTTTTAAAAAAATGAATTCAGCCTTTTTCGGGGCCCTTTTCCTGACAGGATTCATTACTGTGACTCCGGGAGAAAGCCTATCAGCTGAGCCTCAGCTGACTGCGGATCAGATCATCCGTAAAAATGAAAGTCTGCCTGAGCCTTCCTCCTCACAGATGTCCATGGCCCTTGTGATTGAAAGGTCAGGAAATCAGGAAATTCTGGAGTTTGAATCCTATATGAAGAAGTTCGCCGCCGGTACAAGAATGAGGATCAGATTCACAAAACCTGTCCAGATTGAGTTTCTGAGTCACTCATCACCAGGCCGCTCTGCTGATCAGTGGATTAAACTTTCAGGACCGGTGGTCAGAAGAATCGCAGCAGGAGAAAAATCTTCATCATTTGTGAACTCTCATTTCTATTATACAGATATGGAAGATAAAGACATAAATGATTATAACTATTCTCTGCTTGGAAAAGAGGCAGCGGGAGGCGAGAGCTGCTGGAAAATAAAATCCGAAAAAAAAGCAAAAGATGATGTGTATACTCATACGGAGCTTTTTATTTCAGAGAAGGATTTCACTCTGAAACAGGTGAATTTTTATGAGTCCGGCAGACTCAGCAAAACCCTTACTGTGGAACGCACTGACTGGATTCAGGGAATTCCCGTTGTACGCAAGATGGTTATGAGCAGGGCGGACGGCAGCGGAAGAAGCATCATTTACACAAAGAAAATTCAGCTGAATGCTTCTCTGAATGATTCACTGTTTTCACCTGCAGGAATGCAGTAAATAAGGAGCCGGATGTACCGGAAAGAGGTAAATAAAATGTTTCATCAGTACGGATTTAAACTGACTGTTTATCTGATTCTGCTGCATACATCCGGCCTTTATTCGCAGAATCTTCCTGATCCCGACGATCTGTTTCTCAGTCCCCCTGAAACACAGGGCAGCGAAGAATCCCCGAAGGAGCAGGGAAAGGTCCGCTGGAACTTTCACGGATTCGCAGGATCCGAGATAATCGCGGCGGATGCGAAGAACACAATGGATCATAATCAGAAATTTACCGGTAAGCAGTCTGCTCTGTCACAAAACGGGATCGTGCGGTCAGAACTGAATGCACGGATAGATATAAAGGCAGAGTCAGAATATTTCAGGTTTGTTTCTTTAACGGATTTTTTTCTGGAACCCGACAGAGATGATCTTCAGTCCTCCAGAACAATGCCGGTGGATCCTCTTGAGTTTTACCTCAGCGGTAACGGGAACAGTCACATCTGGAAGATCGGTCATTTCAGGTCCGGCTGGGGGACAGCTGATCTTTTTCGCACAGCGAATTTTCCGGATTCGATGGATCTCAGGGACTTTCTTGTAACAGATCGCTCCAGGCTTTACAGGGGAAGCCCTGGAGTTTCTTTAAAAATCTTTTCAGATGATTTTTTTGCAGAAGCAGTTGCGCAGCCCTGGCATATACCGGATGCCATGGCCCCGGAAGGGTCATACTTTGATCCGCAGTTCCCGGCGAAAGACTATCTTTATGTAAATACAGCCGAAATCTGGAAGCCTGATTTTCAGAAAACAGCGGACACCTTTCTGCCGGCCGGTCTGCAGGAGACAGAGCGGTGGCTGATCCATGAATACCTTTACAATCAGTACCTTCCGGAGTATGTTCCTTTTGCATCAGGAATAAAAATTCCTGAATGCAGGCAGATCCTGACAGAACAGGAGGTCAGACGGCAGGCCTATGAAAAGGATCCTCTGAAAAATCCTCCGCCGGCTTTTACAGTTAACCGAGAGGGTCCGGTTTACCTCAGCTGTGATACTGCTCCGGAAACCGTCCGGCCAAAGGCATTCCGGCAGAATCCTTCGAATGCTTCGGGAGGATTACGGGCAGGCGGTAAAACCGGATCTCTTGACTGGAGCCTGATGGCCTTCGCGGGACCCTCTAAGACTGCTTATTCCGGATTATCATTTCATGATGATAAAACAGTATTAAAACAGCTGCGGATCGATCATACTATGGGTTATACCTATGAACACAAAGCAGGCTTTGATTTCGCATGGGCATGGTCCCGGGGAACCATCCGGGGTGAGGCCTCCTGGACTGCTGATAAAAGGGGAATGTACGTAACCGGAACCGGCCGTTCTGAAAGCAGAGAAGGACCGTATGCGGCTTATACAGTCGGGGCAGATATATCGCACAGAAACGGAAAAGGGCGCTGGATTGCAGAATGGAGCGACGGGCAGTTCCAGACACCAGGTTTTATTCAGGACTCATTCAGTGATGTACTTACCTTAGGAACGGATCAGGAGTTTTTCTCAGGAAAGCTCAGAACTTCTGTTTTATTTATAGTACGACCGGTTTCATCCTACCCCGGCTGGATTCTTATGCCCTCTGTTACTCTGACGATTGCGGAACATTACTCCGCAGAAGCCGGGATCTGGTATACAGAGAGCAGAAAAGATCCGGTTCTTGAGCTGTATAAAGATAAAAATACCGTATTTTTCAGAATAAAATATATTTTTTAGCTTGAAAGGATCTCATAATCAGATTACTTTTAAAGAAGTAATCCGGTTATGCGACGTAATAAATATTCCAGAATCATAATATTTCTGATTCTGCAGCCGGTTTTCATGCTGACTGCGGCCGGGTCGTGCTATTCAAAAAAATATCTTAACGAAAGTATAAAAGAAAGTTTAGTGGATCCAAAACCGGAAGGATGGCATACACAGATTTCTTATGCACAGAAAACGCCTGATCCGCTTCGCCTTGAAAGGGAACAGGCCAAAGTGCGCAATATTATGTCTTATTATCACAGACAGGGATTATTTCCGTCCTTCGCAGCTGCGGTATTCAGTTCCGATAAGGTATTATTCACACATTATATAAACAGCAGCAGCCAGAAGGTGTATTCAACCGGGTCAGTAACAAAACTGATTACGGCAACCCTTTTTCAGATAATGGTCGAAAAAAAGAAAATCAGCCCTGAGGCTCCTGTAACTCAGTATTATCCGGATCTTTCCGAACTTTGGAAGGATTATTCCTCAGTTCCGAATCTCAATCATCTGATTTCGCATACATCGGGACTTCCGGACCTTCGGTATTATCCTGATCAGGTCCCTCAGAAAGTGGAATCTCTGAATCTGAATATTGTTCCCCCTGTGTATCCGCCTGGTTCGCATTACAGATATTCCAATCAGGGTTATATTATTGCCGGAAATATAATTGAAGAAGCCTGCGGAAAGAATCTCTACGAATGTGCCGAACAGGAACTGTATATACCGCTGGGTATGAACAGCTCCGAAGGCCCTGTGAACGGTGCAGGCGGATTTGTTACCAATCTTCATGATCTGATTCAGTTCGGCCGAATGTATCTGAACCGGGGCAGCCTGAACGGACGACGTTTTCTGGAACCGCAATCCATAGAAGAAATGATGCATCCTGGTTTTTATATTCCCCCCAGCAGTAATAATTTTTTTACCGGGCGGGGGTGGCGTGTAAAAAGGAACGAAGATGGAGTAGTTACCATATTTCATATTGGCGGTGCCAATTACGTAAGTGCCTGGCTTCAGCTTTTCCCTCCCTACAATACCGGGATTGCGTATCTGGGTAACCCTCCGGAATATTCTGATAATCTTATGGGTTTCTTAGTAAGAATGCAGTATGCCCTCGGCGATCTTGCGGGTGCTTATGTTTCCTCTCCGGCCCCTGTTTATCACTGGAGGCACGATCAGCCGGACGATGCTCTTTGGTCTCAGTTTGCAGGAAACTATGTAAATATCAGTACCGGTGAAACCCTGAAAATGAAAACCAACGAGAAAAATGAGCTCTGGCTGGATTACCGGGGATCTTATCTCCTTACACCGGAGACCCATCATCATTATACCGGTGGCCGGGGTCTCAATCACCAGTTTGTAGTGGAGCCCGTAAGTAACCGGGTAATCGGGGTAGCCAACGCAAACGGCTACTTCGACAGAATACCTGAGTAATACAGACTTTTTAGTCTGCCTGAAGATTCCCTGAAAACGATCTGGTTCTGAGGGTGAGACGTTTTATAACCATTGTGGCATAGGAACCTGCATTCAGACGAAAGGACACTTTGATTTTTTTCCGCCCTTTCTTAAAGAAATCATCATCTTCCGGATTACCGAGTTCCATATGGGTCGGAAGCAGCCGAATGTTTCTGGAAAACCCCTTCAGGTAGGCTGCTTTCAGACCAGGATCTTTCAGCTCTCTGACTCCTGCTGCAAGCATGGAATCTGCAAAATCCGCTGACAGGTACGGATCAGTGAAGCGGATTCCAGGTCCTGGTACATCAAAAGAAGCAATGCTGCTGACTGCAGCTGAATCATTACTCAGATCAAAAACAAGGTCGCCGAATCCGAGTTTAATGGTGCCGGTATCTGTGGCATGATCCTGAGAATAACGGATGATCTGCCTGCAGAGCATATCATTCCAGATCCAGGACTGAAGAGCTGCGAAATACATGGACAGGTCTTCTTTTGTAATGAACTCAAGAAGTTTATAAAATTCCTTATTGTTTTTTCTGATTGCATCGGGAGATATATTTTTTCCGGAATCAATCTTTATTAAAGAAAGCACAGAATTTTTACTGAGAGCAGAAAAGATTTTCTTTTCACGCCCCGTTACAGCGGTTTTCTGACATTTTTCCCAGTCTCCCCAGATTTCACGAAGCCCGTACTTTCTCTTTTTGGCATGACCCTTATCCCCGGAATGAACAAATGTCATATAGGAAAAAAGAGCTTTTTCATAATCACCATTCAGAATATGAGCTGCTGTAAACCCCAGAGCCGGATCGTAGCCGCCGAATCTCTGGTCGTCGAAATAGTTCGGCAGGCCTGATTTTTTTATTATATTATAATTGTTAGCTAATATCGGCAGCTCATTCCCGTGAAGAGATCTTATGGTTACTGTGAATTCATTGCTCTCAATCAGATCAGGACCGAACGGACGGTCCGCAAACCCTATTCTCTCAAAAGTCCATTTATCTCCTTTTATGAGGAAGCTTTCAGGTTTCAGAATCGCGGGATTTCCGGAAAATCCGGTATTCACTGTGACAAGCTGCTCTGTCAGTGCGTGGCGGTCTTTCTTACCTCCGTAAGAAACAGATGCATATTTTATTCCGTTCTGCCGTGAAATCATATCAAGCAGATCGACAGTATTCCAGCCTGATTTTGTCAGACGAAAAACTGCATAAGGAAGAGAAGAATCATCAGTTATTTTAAAATCCTCAGAAACAATCTCCCGGACCTGAAAATCGTCCGGCAGTGCTTTCAGTTTAAAGGCGATGAATCCGGTATAGCTCATTTTTCGGGAAACTCATAACTGCTGTAACCGAGGGTGTTACCATCAGGGTCTGTAAAGTAATCAGTGTGGTCGGTACTGTGGGTCCAGTTCAGGGAAATGGTGCGAAGAGCATCCCGTGACATACCGGACGCCGCAAGATCCAGAATCAATGCGCGCGGAGCCCTTGGAACGGTATCTTTTTCAATCATCAGAACTGCCGCCCCGATCCGGAACCATACTGAGCGCAGCTCTCCTGCATCGGTCCGGTTTTCGCGCAGAAAAGAAACCCCAGGGAGCTTTCTGTAGAATCCTGAAAGCTCCTGAACGTCCTGAGTGCCGATGGCAATATGATGCATATTCCGGTGT
>CAZQKZ010000003.1:23069-139148 GCA_964594095.1 uncultured Leptospiraceae bacterium
CATCTGGAATGCCTCTACATGAACTCCGAACTCAGAAAAAGCTTTTCGAGTGCCTGGACAGGCGAAGTGGGTAATTACAGCTTTGCAGTCAGAAAGATTCTGTGCCATTTCTTTTTTCTTCTGCTGGCGGAGCCTGTGAGCCTCAGGGGAGTCATCATGATGATGGTGGTCATGATCGTGATCGTTTGAGTGACTGTCGTTATGTTCATGGTCACAGCTCTGCGAAATTCCGTTACGGGGATTATCCCGGATTTCAAGAAGCTTAGCTTCTCCGTTTTCAATCTGATATACGGCGAAACGGGGAGCATGACCTCCGTTTTTCGCCATTTTAAGTTCGTTTGCTTCCACAGCAAGGGCTATTTTCATAGAGTAACCTCGTTATTCTGACACTGGGTAATGGAATTGGTTCTAAAAAAAACGATTCTGTGCAATCCTGCAACTTTTTTCAGAACTGAAAATAAATAAATGTTCCGCTTACATCCCCGAACATAACAGTCAGATAGCTGACTATTATTATAAGGAATACTGCAATCACATACCTGAGAGTATAAGGAATACGCATTGTGAGATTATAAAATCCCTGAAGCTGCAGAAAGTTAAGAAGCAGCCCTGCAATAGTCATTCCCAGAATACCATCGAAGTCCGAAATTCCTCCTCTGCTGAAATCCAGAATCCGCTGTATAATAGCCACTGTATCACTGAAATCTGCAGGAACAAAAAACAATGTACTAATTGAAAACAGAATGAATGTTCTTACAATCCGGATTAAGCTGAAAGGAAAACTGTCCGGCATACGCCAAAGTTTAAAATTTGTGTAAATTCTTTCTGCCACAAGAACCACGCCCAGATACAGGCCCCAGAAAAACATATTCCATGTGGCACCGTGCCAGAGCCCCCCAAGGGACATAGTAATCAGCAGGTTTCGGATGGTCAGCAGCTCACTGCCCCGTGACCCGCCAAGCGGAAAATATATATAGTCGCGAAGCCAGGTAGAGAGAGTGATGTGCCACCTTGACCATAGCTCAGACATACTTTTTGACAGGAAAGGAGCCCGGAAGTTTTCAGGAATATCATAACCCAGAGAATAGGCAAGGCCGCGTGCCATATCAGTATAGCCGGAAAAATCCATGTAGATCTGAGCCAGAAAAGCGGGCATAATCAGGATCAGATAAACTGCATCATAATTCTGATAATTATGCCAGATCGGTCCTGTAATGGCACCAAGTCTGTCTGCCAGCAGCACTTTCTTTATGACCCCGCTCAGAAGGAGGAATACCCCGCGAAGAAGACGTTCCCGGTCGATGGAAGGCCTGTCAATCTGAGGCAGAAAGTCCACTGAGCGCATGATAGGACCGGCTACAAACTGCGGGAAGAAAAGGATGAATACATAATAATGACGGAGGCTGACTTTTTCTTTAATTGTGCCTCTCCATGAATCCACAACAAATGCTACAATCTGAAAAGTATAAAAACTGATGGCAATTGGCAGAATAATTTCAAAGCCATAGTCAGAAATCCAGTTCTGCCGGAGGTCCTCTAAATACGGAACGGAAATCAGACTACCGAAAGATTCCGCAAAAAGATAAAAATACTTAAAAAAAGCCAGAAGGCCAAGGTCGATGCCAATAGCTGTCCAGAGCAGGGCTTTGGACTTACGTTCAATGAGGGCCATACTGATATAATAGTTGAACAGGATCAGCACCAGAAAAAGAAGCAGAAAGGGAATGCTGTACCACCCGTAGAATGCAATGCTTGCAGCAATGATTAAATAATGCTTTTCTTTTAATGGCAAAAGCCAGTAAAATGCATAGGTAATTAAAAATAGCACTATAAACGGAGCGGAATTAAAAAGCACAGTTTAGAATTTTCGGAGGTGTCTGCCTTGTCAAGCAAGCAATTCGGAACCCGCTGCCTGCATTCAGCGGGCAGGCCCGCTGCCGAATTATTGCAGCGAGATCAAGGGCAGAAAAGCACACTCACTTATCGTGCATTACTGCTATATTTTTAACCACATCGTCTGATTCCACGGATACAAGTTTCACACCCACAGTGCTCCTTCCGATGGTAGGAATTTCAGAACCGCTGAAACGGATGGTCATACCGCTTTCTGTTGCTACGAACACATCATCAGAATCAAGAATTGTGGCAATAGATACTGCAGGTCCGTTTTTATCGGTGATTTTTGTATAAGCCATACCTTTTCCGCCGCGTCCTTTCGCCACGAAATTCGTAAAGGCCATCTTTTTCCCGAAGCCACGCTCAGAAATCACAAACAGGTAGCTGTCTTTGCGGACCACATCCATCCCGATTACATAATCGCCTTCATCAAGCCTGATACCGATAATTCCCGATGCAGCACGGCCCTGACTCCTCATTTTGGAAAGATTAGTGCGAAGTGCAAGCCCGTCCTTTGTTGCAATGATAATATCATCTTCCGGGCTTACCTGATGCACCGCAATGAGTTCATCTTCCTTGCGGAGATTTACCGCAATAATACCGTTTTTCTTAACATTTGCAAACACATCAAGGTTGGATTTTTTAAGTATTCCTTCCTTGCTCTGCATCACAATAGCCATTTTATCGGAGAATTCTTTTGCGCTGGTGATTGCGGTGATCTTTTCGTCCTGACTGAGGTTCAGAATCGCCTTAAGCGATTTCCCGCGGGCATCCTTGGACTGATCCGGCAGTTCAAGCACTTTAAAGGAGAATATTTTACCTTTATTACTGAAGAGCAGCAGAAAATCGTGAGTCGATGCGAGCCTCATAAGGCGGATCACATCTTCTTTTTTTCCGCCTGACTTGACTCCCTTACCGCCCCTTTTCTGACGGCGGAAAGTATCCAGAGCGGTTCTTCGTATGAATCCGTCTTCAGTAATGGTTACCATGACGTCTTCATCGGCGATGAGATCATGCACTTCAAATTTAGTGGTGTCAACAGAGGAATGATCGACTTCCGTAACACGTTTACCCGGATAAGCTTTCACTACATCGCCGAGTTCAGTGGATATAATGGAATACTGACGCTTTTCATTCTTCAGAATATCTTTGTAATCGCGGATTTTATTTCCAAGTTCTTCCAGCTCTTCAATGATTTTCTGTGATTCAAGAGAAGTAAGCTTCTGCAGTCTCATATCGAGAATTGCATTCGCCTGGAGCTCCGATAATTTAAATCTTTTAATAAGTGCCTGACGGGCTTCGTCAACCGTCTTTGATCCGCGGATTATTTTAATGACTTCATCAATGAAGTCGAGGGCAATTTTAAGCCCTTCCAGTATATGAGCTTTCTTTTCGGCCTGATCAAGCTCATACTGAGTGCGCCGCACCACCACGATTTTCCGGTGCTTAATATATTCAGTTAAAATTTCCTTAAGATTCAGCACCCTTGGCTGATTATCAACAAGCGCAAGCATGATTACGCCGTAGCTTACCTGGAGCTGCGTCTGTTTAAAAAGCTGATTCAGTATTACCTGGGCATTGGCATCTTTCTTGAGCTCAATTTCAATGCGGATTCCATGACGATCGGAAAGGTCACGAATATCGCTGATTCCTTCGATGACTTTATTATTTACCAGCTCACCGATTTTTTCAAGCATCGTCCGCTTATTCACCTGATACGGAATCTCGGTGATGGCTATGAGATCCTTTTTGCCTTTCTGTTCAATATCGACTTTTGCTCTGATCCGGAATGATCCGCGCCCTTTCATGTAAACATCGCGAAGACCTTCGCCGCCGATAATAATACCGCCTGTGGGAAAATCCGGTGCCGGTATCATTTTCATCAGCTCTTCAACGGGCATATCCGGTTTTTCAATCAGAGCCAGAGTGGCACCGACCACTTCGCTTAAATTATGAGGAGGGATGTTGGTGGCCATACCAACGGCAATCCCGCTGGATCCGTTTACCAGAAGATTCGGAAAAGCAGCAGGCAGTACCAGCGGCTCTTTTTTAGTATCATCGAAGTTATTCGTAAAATCTACAGTATCTTTATCAATATCACTAAGAAGTTCTTCTGCTACTTTTGTAAGACGTGCTTCTGTATAACGGTAAGCTGCCGGGTTGTCTCCGTCCACACTTCCGAAGTTACCCTGACCGTCGATCAGAGGAACGCGCATCGAGAAATCCTGTGCCATACGGACCATAGTGTCATAAACCGCAGAATCCCCGTGCGGGTGGTAGTTACCGATCACTTCTCCTACAATTTTTGCGCATTTTACAAACGGGCGGTCATGGCGCCAGGCCCGCTCATGCATGGCAAAGAGGATCCGGCGGTGAACAGGCTTAAGACCGTCTCTCACATCCGGAAGGGCCCGCCCCACAATTACACTCATTGCATAATCGAGGTAGGCTTCCTTCATCTGATTGTCAATTTCAACAGGAACAACCCTCTGTCCTCTTGCAAGGGCAGCCTGGATGTCTGTCCGGACGATTTCTGTAAGGCTGATGGAAGATGCTTTAGTCTGCTGTCCGGCGGGTGATTTTCTGGATGATGATTTTTTAGCGGATGAGGAGGTCTTTTTCTTAGCCATAAGGAAAGAAACAGACCTGGCATTCTGGTGTCAATTCAGTTATATTTTTTCAGAAAAATTCACATTTGCGTTCAAATTCCAGAAATCTTTCGGGCAGCGGAAGTTCAAATTCAAGTGGCTCTCCTGTCCGGGGATGATTGAATTTCAGCCTTCTTGCAAACAGAAGCAGCCCGAATTTTTCAAATTCCTTTGCGGATTTAGAATACAGTGAGTCTCCTACAACCGGAGATCCGCTGTGAGCAAAATGGACACGGATCTGATGAGTGCGTCCTGTTTCAATCCGGATTTCAGCAAAAGCATACTTTCTGCCCTTTCTGGATTTAATTAACTTTGTGATTTTATAATGAGTGACTGCGTTTCTGCCGGTTGCATCGATGCGCATTCTGGTGCGGTCATGCGGGTGCCTCCTGACAGGCAGATCTATGGTTCCCTCACCCTCAGAAGGTGCGGAAAGCAGCCAGGCAGCATATTCCTTTTCCACAGTGCGGTCCTGAAACTGTTTTACGAGTTTCCTGTGTGCAAACTCTGTTTTGGCAACAACCAGAATTCCCTCAGTTGGCTTATCAAGACGGTGAACTATACCCGGGCGTGTTTTGTCGCTTCCAGGGGACAGGTTTTCCCAAAGATACAGAATTCCGTTAACTATAGTTGTGCTTGTATCGCCGATTCCGGGGTGTACTGCTATACCTGCCGGCTTATGAATTACAGCAAAATCAGGGTCATCCAGCAGAACATTCAGACCAAGGTCTGTGGGGACTGCGGAAATCTCTTCCGGTTCCGGCGGAATCAGCTGAAAAGTTTCGCCTTCCCGCAGGCGGTGATTTGGTTTGATATTCAGGGATTCGCCGTCTTTAATAAGCTTTAAATCGCCGTTTCTGATCCATTTCTGGATTGCAGACCGGCTGCTGAGATCGCCCAGCTGATCGGCGATCCACTGGTCCAGCCGTTCGCCTTCGTTTTCAGGCGGAACCTTGAATTCTGAGGGAATTTGCTTAGTTTCTGTTGTCATTTCGGGGATAACCTAAGGGAAAATGCAGTGTAATGAAAATGCAATATTTACGTCCAATTAAAAAAAATGAAGAACCAGACGAAAAAAGGCTTTTCAATAGGATTCCGTCCGGTAAATTCAGTTAAAAATTATGATATCTGCTTCCTCTCGGATATCACAACAAAACCATTTCAAGGAGTAATCAGTGATGAATCAGTCTCTCAGGATTAAAATTTCAGCAGCTCTTATCGCACTGGCCGTATTTTCCGTTAACTGCGGTGGCGGACAGGTTCAGGAAGAAAACACAGATTCGGCAAAAGACCGCTCTATCGGTATCGATCAGGTAAATTCAGCTCTTAAGGATCTTTCTTATTCACCATACGGAAAAGGATTTGATTATAAAAGCACTTCAGTTCCGGCTGCAGATTTTAACTCATGGTTTACCAAATTCAGCCCGCAGATCAATCAGGCTGTAAGCGCCATTGGAACTGGTTTTGTTCTTCAGGTAACAGGTCATACATGCAGCCGCGGACCGCGGGATGCAGTACCTTCTGAAAGCAAACTCGGCAATATGCACTACTCTAAAGCAAGAGCGCAGAGTGTTTATGATGCACTTGTGAAGTCCGGTATCAACGGACAGAACATGAGCGTTGTAGGAATTGCGGATGACGAAACTCTTCCTGGAATTGACTCCAAGGATCAGAAAAACCGCCGTGTAACATTTAAAATTGTTCCGGCTCCTGCGAAGTAATTTAAAAGTGAATGCGGGGGCAGAATCAGTTCTGTTTCCGCTCACAATTACACTCTTCTGATTTATGCTTATCAGACCATCTGCAGGGGGCGAAGTCAGATCCGGATCCGCAGGTAAAAAAGCCGGTTCCCGGGCAACTGCTTCAGGCTCCGGAAATGAAGAAGTAAAAAACGGACAACCTTCCGAATTTCTTGCCATACTTAATGAGATTCTGCCCGCTTCCGATGTGTCCAACCTGGATCTGCATGGTTTATGGGAAAAGCTTCCGCAGGCAGAAAAGGATGTAATTGACAACCCATCCTCTAAAAATCTTGAAATTTATAAAGAAATTGTGCGAGGCATTCTGAAACAGAGCCTGAACCGCATTTTTACACCTGAGTCCATGGAGCACAAATCCAGAACAAAAGGCCTTGTAAAACATGATTACCTGAAGATTCTGGATGAAAAACTTCATATAATGACACTTACGATTCAGTCTGAAAACAACTCAGCATTCAGAATATTAAAACAGCTTGAGGATATCCGCGGACTCCTTATTGACATTAAATAAAATGAAATATTATTCCATACATACATTTTTACTGATTATAATATCAGGATTTTTCCTTTTTCCGGAAAATCAGGCAGCGCAGACACATCCTTATTTTCTGAATCCTGGATTTTACAGGAATAAAGAAGGTGATTTCCATATTAAAATTGCTCCGAGGGGACGGATTTTTTTCGGTGAAAAGGACCTGTCTTCTCCGTCTGAGGCGGAATACACCGTTTTTTCCTCGATACGGACTTCCTACCAGCTTACTTTAAAGCCTGTCACTCCGGAACCTGAAAAAGTCTCTGATGAACTCTCAGCAGCGTTACCAGTAACTCTTCCATCCGTTCTGGAACCGAAGACAGCGGAAAGTTATCAGTTTACTTTCAGCAGGGACAGCAGCATTCTTACCGTTTACTTAATGAAAAAAAATGTGCCCTACAGAAAACTGGTTCTGGAGCGATATAAACCGCTTTAATCTGAATGTTCCGGTTATCAGCCAATGGACCCTCTTTTTTTCATTGATACACACTGTCATCTTGATATGACGATGGACGGAAGTCCTCCTCAGCCGATCAGAACTATGTATAATGCAGCACTTTCAGGAGTTGGTGCAGTCATACAGATTGCAGTGGATGGAACTAACTGTCACTGGAACAGAAAACTCAGCGAAACCTATCAGGCAGATCTGGCCCGCTTTACCGAAACCCAGCTGAACTCTGAACTGCCTGAAGGGGAAACAATTGAAACAATCTTAAAAAAAACAGGAAGTTTCCGTTATTACTGGACAGCCGGACTCCACCCGGAAACGGCTTCTTTCTCCGGTCATAAGGATACAGAGACCGCTTTCCGGATCATAAAGGAATCCCGGGATGATCCTTCTTTCGTCGGTATAGGGGAATGCGGACTGGATTATTTTCATTCACGGGAAACCGCTGAGGTTCAGAAAGAGGTTTTTGAAAAACACCTGAAACTTGCTGCCGATCTGGATCTGCCCGTGGTTCTGCACCTGAGAGATGACAGGGTTTACAATCCCGAAAAAACCGATGCTGTAAAAGATGCACTGAAACTTGTAAAAAAATATGGTATTAACAAAGGAATCCTCCATTGTTACACATACGGATACGAAGAAGCCATGCCGTTTGCTGAAAAAGGCTGGATGGTTTCTTTCAGCGGAATCATCACTTACAAAAACACGGATGTGGTTCAGGATGCTGCCAGAAGACTGCCGGATGAATGCCTGCTGATTGAAACAGATGCTCCGTTTCTGGCTCCGGTTCCGCACAGGGGAAAACCTAATGAATCGGCACTTCTGCCGCACACTTTTGAAACACTTGCTGCGCTTAGGTTTTCAAAGGATTACAGACCTGCCGATAATAAAAGCAGAGTTACTCACAGTGACCTGGCATCCCAGGACCTGATTGCCTTAAAAAATACATTATTCAGAAATTCTAATAAATTCACCGGATGGAAAAACAATGCTTGATCTCAGAAGAATTCAGGAAAACCCGCAGGAGCTTGAGGAACTGCTTGCAAAACGCAGCTTTAAAGGAGTGAATCCTGAGGAGCTGAGGGAAAAAATCAGGGCCGTCAAAGATATCAAATTCCGCCTCGACAATGCCCGGAATGAACGCAATGCAGCAAGTAAGGAAATCGGCGGACTGATTCAGCAGGGAAAAAAAGAGGAAGCTGAAGCCAGAAAAGAATCCGTGAAGGAACTTGGTGACCAGATTGCATCCCTCGAAAATTCCTATAATGATGCTGAATCCGTACTGAACGATATTGTACTTGGGCTTCCGAATTTTCTTCTGGACGGGGTTCCCGAAGGACACGATGAAACCTCAAACCGGGAGCTTCGCAGATCCGGTAAAATTCCTGAATTCAGTTTTGAACCCAGGACTCATTTTGAAATCGGCGAAGGAATGGGAATCCTTGATTTTGAAAGAGGAGTGAAGCTGGCCGGTTCAAGGTTTTACACATACCGGGGTCTTGCAGCCAGACTCGAAAGAGCCCTGATTAATTTTATGCTTGATCTTCACACTAAGAAGTTCGGTTACCAGGAAGTCTGGGTGCCGCAGCTGATTAATGATGCCGGTATGACCACCACAGGTCAGTACCCTAAATTTGCAGGGGAATTCTACAGACTGAATGAGGACGGACTTTCTCTGATCCCTACGGCGGAAGTCCCTCTTGTGAATCTTTACCGGGATGAAATTCTGTCTGAATCTGATCTTCCCATAGCCGTAACAGCTGCCTCAAGCTGTTTTCGCAGAGAAGCCGGAGCGGCAGGCCGTGACACAAGGGGACTCGTCCGGGTGCACCAGTTCCAGAAAGTGGAGCTTGTTCAGATAGTAAAACCATCAGAATCCGAAAGAATTCACGAAGAAATGCTGAGCCATGCAGAGGAAGTACTGAAACAGCTGGGTCTACCTTACAGAGTGCTGCTGCTGTGTGCCGGCGATATGGGGGCAACTGCCGCCAAAACTTATGATCTGGAAGTGTGGATGCCAGGTCTCGGCCGTTATATGGAAATTTCATCGGTATCTAATTGTCTTGACTACCAGGCCAGGCGCGGTATGATTCGCTATCGTCCCGGACAGTCAGGAAAAGAAAAGTCAAAACCGGAACTGGTTCATACACTGAACGGTTCTGGTCTTGCAGCCGGAAGAACCATGGCCGCGATTATGGAGAATTTTCAGACTGCCGACGGGACTTTTGAAATTCCTGAAGTACTAAAGAAATGGCTGTAAAAGCCGAAGGAGTTCTTATGTTTAAAGCAGGATTTACACCGGCAGGAAAAGCGAGTCTGCTGAAAAAAGAAACACCGGTACAATCCTGCTGCAGCGTTCAGGAAGGGGACCCGTCTCTGCACTGGGAAAAGGTCTATCTTTACAGCGATCATGAAAAGCTTGGCTGGTATGAGGAGCAGCCCTGGTCACTCAGTCTCATTCAGCAGCTGGACCTTCCCGCAGGCTTTTCTGCTGCAGATGCCGGATCCGGCGTGTCCTGCCTTGCTGCCTGTCTGCTGGATGGAAGTGTTGACAGAATCCGGGGCGAATCAGTTTTTCTGATCGATATCAGCGAAACTGCTTTAAATACTGTAAAGCACAGTGTTCCGGCCGGAATATCCGGTCATATCCATTATATAAAAGCAGATCTGGGTTTATCACAGTCTCTCCCTGAGCAAAGCCGTATGTGGGGGGCCCAGTCCGGAAACCCGGTACCCGAAAACTTCACCGGTCATCTTTGGCATGACAGGGCAGTTCTTCATTTTCTGACTGACGACACTCAGGTCCGGAATTACCGGCACCATATGGATCAGTTCCTTATTTCAGGGGGATGGGCTGTCATCGGGGCTTTTTCTGAAAAGGGAGCAGAAAGATGCTCGGGGCTGCCGGTTCGGCGTTATTCAGAAAAAGCCTTCAGGGATTTCTTTGGTGAGGGTTATACAGAAACCGGTTTTTATTATACAGATTATACCATGCCTTCCGGCGAAATACGACCCTATATTTACCCGGTGTTCAGAAAAAAGTGACTTTTGAAGCCTGGATCATACATTTACTTCCTGTTCTGATCGGGTTTTCCCATGTTCTCCTGCTAATTCTGCTCTACCTGATTGCAGGAAAGAGGTATAAAGGTATAGAAGAATGGCTGCTTTCATCATCTTCTTTCCTGATTGGCGGGTATCTTCGCACGCAGGAAACGGTGCTGTCAGAATCTGTTTCACTTTCTGCTGCGAATTCCTTATTTATAATAACTCTTTTGTTTCTGTCCGCGGGCTACTACCGGTTCTTCGGAAAAGCCTTAAAATACAGATTTTATATTACCGGATTTCTGGTTCATACTGTTTTAAATAATTTTTTTATTTATATATATCCGGATATATTGATCCGTGTTCTGATCTTTAACGGTATAAGCTTATTCATCTTGGGGGACCTGCTGTTCCTTCTGCTTAAAGCACCGATACTGTTTAATTCCATAAGAATCTTCACGCTGATCCCCCAGATCGCGGTCATTACAGCCTCCGTGGTCCGTACATTAATCGTGCTGTTTAACCAAACAGCACCTGTACCCGATATGAATACGGGAACTCTTTCCATTGTAACGGGGCTGACTATAGCTCTTGGCTGGCAGATTTGGGCGCACGGCCTCCTGATCGCAGACCGGTACCGGAAAGATGACCTCGATAAAACACGAAAGATGGAGGAACTGCTTCATCAGCGTGACCGACTGTATGCGATTGCAGCTCATGAGCTGAACGGGCCCGTTTCAGGAATGAATGCCGTTTTTGCGGATCTCAGAATGAACGACTATCGTATTGAGGGAAGGCCTCCTGAAACTCTGGAGCTGGTTCACCGCTCCCTCATTGCCACAGAGGATCTTCTTCGTAAGCTGCTTTACTGGATTGTTTCAGGAGAGGGAAATCAGGTCTTTCGAAATGAAACTATAGATGTTGACCCTGTCATTGAGGAAGTTCATTCTCTGTATCAGGCAGCTGCTTTCGATAAAAAAATCCAGATTCATGTGGCCGGTTCCGGAGGTCTCAGAATATATGCTGACCCGTATCAGGTTGGGTTTACTCTCCGAAATGCAGTTCAGAATGCTGTTCGCTATTCTCCGGAACATTCGGAGATTTTTATTAAAACTTCTGTGTCAGAAAACGGAATGGAAGACATAGAATACTGTCTGATAGAAATCAGCGACAATGGTACGGGCATCAGTCCCGATCTGTTAGGATCACTTCTGAATGAAAATGATCAGTCTTTTACCGAACTGGCAGGCGATAAAGGAATCGGGATGGGTCTGCGGCTGTGCCGCGATATAATGAAGCGAAACGACGGTATTTTTCAGATTCACAGCAAAGAAGGAGCAGGCACGACTGTAGCTTTCGGTTTTCCTCTTGCCGGCTGATCCGCTTATTCACCGATTCCGTAATAGGCAGCACCAATGCTTACCATTTCCTTCACCGGTCTGCAGTCCGGCGAATGGATTTTACCGGTATTATTGGCCGCAAGAACTCCGCAACCTCCTCCGCAGGAAAGGCTGACGGCACAGGTTCTGCATTCTTCAATCGCCAGAACATCGCGGGTTTCCCACTCAAAAATCTGGTCTTCATTCATGGGCTCTTCCGGATGAATATAACTTCCAAGTTTATATTTTTCTACCCCTACGGAAGCCGTGCATCCGAAGATATCTCCCTTGAGATCAAAAGCCCATTCTTTTTTACCTGCCGGACACCCGTCAAATACCGGAAAAGGCAGGTCTCCGTTTTCCTTTAAATAACGCATTCCGTGAAACTGCGGCCTGGTGTATTTCATAAGGATCGGATGACCTTCCGCAAGTTTCAGATAGTCGCTCCACATCTCTGCCCTTGAATAAAGATTGTCTGTTTTCTGACATGAATGCAGTTCATAATTACGTCCAAGCTGCGTTTCAAAAAGCTCCTGGGGATAATGAAGCCATCCTTTCTGCATGGCATATTCCGCAAGGTCGGGAAGACTTCCGAGATTCTCTTTATCCACAATAGTGCGAAGATTAATCCGGTACCCTTTTTTCAGGGCCAGATCAATTCCCTCAGCAATCCGTTCAAAGGTAGGGCCGCCGGATTTTGTAACCCTTCTGCGATCATGCATTTCCGGTCCGCCATCAAGAGTAACCTGGATTTCTTTTATATCGGACCCGATTCTTTCGAATTCCGGTATATAATTTATAAGTTCATAACCATTGGTTACGATTGCCAGAGCATACTGAAATTTCTGTGCCTGGTTCAGAAAATAAAGAAGATTCTCTTTATAGGCTTCCCCGTGCAGGAGAGGTTCTCCTCCAAACAGTGTAATATACGGCTTCACTGTTTCGGCAGCAAAGCGATTGTTAATATATTTAAAAAATGAATCCGTAATTTCCCTGGTAAGCACAGCAGGCGTCTGGCCCAGATAGTCTTCCTGAAAGCAGTAGGTGCACCGGAAATTGCAGGTGTAATTCAGAGAAAAAATCAGCTGAATGGGAGTCTTATCGTATTCCTCCTGAAACTCAAGGAACCGGGTGCGGATCAGATCTTCTTCCTTATCTGAGGATTCAGTCAGATATCCGCGTTCTTTCATATAATCAAGAAACCCGTAGCCGTCCCAGAGATCAGACTGAAAACGGCGTGTGAATTCAGAAGCATCGGATTCTGAAATCAGATCCACAGCTCCGCTTAAATAGTTGATTACCAGCAGATCATTTGTGCCGGCCTTGGGTACGTAAAAAGTATAACGGGATTTCTGCATTTTTATAGTTCAGGATATTCTGGATTTTAATTTAATTTCGGATTCTTACCAGCAGGGAAGGCCCGGCGGAATCACGCGAACCGTTTTTCCGCCGGTTTTTTTCATTACTTCCGGATCAGTCGTGGCATCCGGAAATAATCTTTGACTTCTTGGCGCAGCACTGTGCAGTAACTGCAGCAGACTTATTCACCTGAGTTTTTGTTAAAGATTTCATAGGTCCTCCGTTTATAAAATTAGTATTATTAAAATACTCAACGTTATTTTTTATATCCTCTGAGAGTTACGCTTTTCACCATAACTCCTCCCTTTTCGTAAGGAGCACTTTCTTCGAGTATCTCCCATTCCCGGAAACCGCCGGCTTCCACAGCCTGCGTGTATTCCTCTTTTACGATGGCTCCGCCGTAACAGGCCGCCCAGGCTGCGGGGTCTGCCACCACTTCCGGGGGAAGAGGTTTGTCTGCAAGAACGTCAGAAACCACAAACCAGCCGCCGGTCCTGAGAACCCGCCAGATATCCCGGTAAACCGCCGCTTTATCCTTTGCATGATTGATGGTGCAGTTTGAAATCACCACATCGACAGTTTCAGCTTCCAGAGGGATCTTATCAATTTCTCCCTGGAGAAAGGATGCGTTTCGGATTCCCAGTTTTTTTCGGTTTACTTCGGCTACCTGAATCATCTTCGGAGTTACATCGACTCCGTAAGCGAAACCTTCCGGTCCCACCAGCGATGCAGCTTTAAGAACATCATTCCCGCGTCCGCTTCCCAGATCCAGAAACACCTGACCTCTGGAAACGCCTGCCAGATCAATTGCCTGACCGCAGGAAAGACTGCAGCATGACTCTGCCTCTCCGGCATAACGCTGAGAAATTGTATCTGTGAGACCTGCAAGGTCCGCTGTTTTTAAGGTTTCTGCCATAATGTCCTTTTAATTAATGTACTTTCTTTTTAGCAGCAATGTATTTTTCAGCTACGATGGCAGCGATACAGCCGTCAGAAACCGCTGTTACCGCCTGTCTCCATTTTTTGGAACGGATATCGCCGACTGCATAGACTCCGGGAATACTGGTTTCCATGTCCTCGTTGACCTTTATATATCCCCACTGGTCTTTTTCAATCTGATTTTTCACAGAGGATGTGTTAGGTACATAACCAACGAAGATAAAAACACCGTCTGTTATCATTTCCTTCATGGTTTTTGTTTTAAGGTCCTCTACAGTGACCTTCATTTTTCCGTCCGGGGTTTTTTCAAATCCGCGCGGTTCATGAGAGAAAATAAAATTAATTTTAGGATTAGCAAAGGCTTCTTCCTGAGCGGTTTTATTTGCCTGGAGTGTGTCGAACTGGTGAACAACGGTGACTTTAGTGGCAAATTTTGTAAGAAACATTGATTCTTCCACTGCTGAGTTACCGCCCCCGATCACGATCACTTCCTGACCGTCATAGTATTTTCCATCGCAGGTGGCGCAGTAGGAAAGACCTTTCCCTTTGAGTTCTTTTTCGCCTTTTACATTCAGAGAGCGCGGTTCTGATCCCATACCAAGGATTACAACAGGGCTCCGGATGATAATGTCATCATCAATGCGCACTGTATGAAGACCGCCGTTTTCGGATAATTCGAGTCCTGTAATATCGACTGCAGCGATGATTTCCGCACCTGCGCCCCTGGCCTGCCAGTCCATTTTATCCATCAGCTCCATTCCTGACATTGGTCCGCCGGTTCCTGGGTAGTTTGACATCTGATGGGTGATTTTTACCTGACCGCCTACAAGATTCTGATCTGCAACAATGGTCTTAAGTCTTGCCTGCGCTGCGTAAATTGCGGCAGTGAGTCCGGCAGGTCCTCCGCCCAGGATCACTACATCAGCTTCACTTTCTTTTTTCGGGATGGCCGAAACTACTTCATTGTAACGGGCTTCGCCAACCATAGATTTAATGGCTTCTGCAATCTGCCATTTGCGGATCTCCCCGCTGAAACGGTCATGTACTTCTTTACCGTTATCATAAAAAAGAAGCGTTGGGCTTGATTTTACTCCGATGGATGTGGCTAATTCCCGGTTCTGCTGCCGGAAAACTTTATAAAATGTGATTTCGTTATGAAAAAGGTCTGCAAAAAATTCAAATTTAGGTGCCAGCGCTTCACAGGGTGAGCATTCAGATGAATAGAAATCAACGATTACCTTACCTTTATGATTGATGACTGCATTTTCGTAATCGGCTGCGGTGATTTCCTTAATGTTCTGGGCCATTTCTTCCTCCTTTTCCCTTTTAGAGGGATTAGATGCCTGCAGGTTACATTTTTTTAGTACTCTCAGCCGGACAGAGATAATTTGTAAAGGAACCGAAGGGACTCTTTGACTGCAATGGATGGATCCAGGTTATAGTGCATCACAAGCCCTGTGACTGCGGCTATCAGAACCGTGACATGCTCCTCATCAGTGATCCCGAATCTTTTTTTTATGTCTTTTCTTTTCTGATCCAGAAGCCGGCCGAGCGCCTCACGCAGTTCGGGCATCTGAGCTGCCATAATGTGGAACTGCACATGAAGCTGTGCATTGGCAAAAAGTTTGGCCATAAGATAGTCGATGATTTCATCTTCCGAAGCATCCGGCGGAATTTCATCTCCGCCAAGAACAGGATTTGACCTCATAACTTCAATAAACATATGTTCTTTTGAAGTGAAGTAATGATGAACAAGACCATGGTTCACTCCGGCTCTCGCTGCTATTTTCTGAACAGTGGCATTGGAGTGGCCTTCTTCTATCAGAATTTCCTTCGCAGCAAGAAGAAGTTTTTCTCTTACACTGAGATTCTGATGCTCTGCTTCAGTCATTGTAAAACTCCTTTAAAGATTTCTGATGTCCGCATAACTGCCCGATTCCAGCAGTCTGCATTTTTCAGCGGCTTTGAAAAAAAGCTCTGCTGCTTTTTCCGGTTCAGGCATTGATTCTGTTCCCCTTGCATCGCGCAGACGCTGAACCACCGGATATACCATGGGATCAGGAACGGTATTAATGTATTCCTGCATTGCCGTACGGATCAGTCCCGGTGCCAGCGCCGTAAAATGCACTGACGGCACTTCCGCCGCATACAGTTTAATAAGCATATTCAGTGCCGCTTTGGAAATTCCGTAACCACCCCATCCGCGCGCACCAGAGACTGCTGCTCCCGAGCTGACAGCGATTACCTGATCAATTTTCACATGCATGGCAAGCAGAGTATCCAGAATTACTTTATTGGCCCATACATTCACATCCATCACGGCTCTGAGGGATTCAATGTCGGATTCCCGCATATCCCGTACGGCACCCAGCACACCTGCATTCAGGATCACCAGATCAAACTTCTGCGCATCGGACAGAAATTCCATTAAAGGAAGTGTGATTCTGTTAAGACGGGAAATATCGCAATGATGAAAATGAAACGAGGGAAACTGCTGCAGATCTTCAGAATGCCTTCGGCTGATTCCGTATACTGTATGACCATCCTCCAGTGCTTTACGGGCCAGAGCATGACCAAGACCTGAACTGACACCAGTGATAAAAAACGTTCTGGAGCTCATAGAAACTAAACAGAGATGCGGGATACGGTTTCCGCGCGGACATGTCCTTTCAGCATAAGGCTGACTTCTGTTACCTGAGCATTGATTCCTTCCAGATTAATGCGGGAAATATCAAGGGAATCAAACGGAATATCGTAAACTTTACCCGTGTCTACATCAATAAAATGGTGATGCACATCAGTATTGGAATCGTAATAAATGCGGTCAGGGGAAAAAATCAGCTCACGAATGACACCTTTATCTACAAAAAGCCTGAGTGTATTATAGATCGTTGCCTGCGACACCTGTTCGTATTCATTGTTAATGGACTGTCGGATTTCCTCGGCAGAGAGGTGCTGCGGCTGGGCCAGCAGAAAATGAGCTATCTCCACCCTTTGTGTTGTGGGATTGATACCTTTGGAACGAAGCAGTTCTCCCGTTTCTCTTTTTGATAATCCGAACATAAAACATCCGCCTGCAGCTTATTATTGGTAAATAATGAAATCAACTGCTGTACGGCAAGGTTTTTTTATCTAAGCGTTTTGATCCGGGCCACTGTAGTCCGGATCATATCAATCGCTCCCATCCAGAAATCAGGTTTGTTTATATCAAGACCAGTATGCTTCAGGATTAAGCGGTCCGGTGAGTCACTTCCTCCCGCTGCAAGCAGATTCAGATACCCTTCCGTGAATTTTCTGCCCTGTTTCCGGTATTCATTATACAGGGAGAGCACCAGAAGCTGTCCGAAGGAATACGCATAGCAGTAGAATGGCGTATGAATGAAATGAGGTATGTAAGCCCAGCCCCATTGGTAGGCATCCACCATTTTCACGGAATCGCCGTAGAGCTTTGAATTTTCCTGCATCCAGATGCTGTTCAGCTCTTCCCCGGGCACCCGGCCTTTTTCCCTTGCGGCATGTGCCCTTTCCTCAAAGCGGGTAAGAACAGTCTGACGAAACACAGTGGCAATAATCCCCTCCATTTGTGAGCTTAAAATGGACAGTTTTTCGTCTTCTGAAGAACTTTTTTCAAGGAGCATTTCATTGAGAAGCATTTCTCCGAAAACCGAAGCTGTCTCTGCCATCGTAAGGGGAGTCTCAATGCTGGAGTTATTCAGACTGCGGCGGGAAAGCTGATGATGAAGACCATGACCCAGCTCATGGGCAAGAGTCTGCACGGACCGGATATCCCCTGTGTAATTCAGCATTACATAGGCATCAAGACCGGCCGACGCCCCGTAACTGAAGGCACCGGCCCTCTTCGTCCCCCGAAGTGATGCATCCACACGTTTATCGGAATAAAAGGATTCAAGCTCTGTTTTAAGCCCAGGATCAAAACGGATGTAAGCTTCGCTGACAAGCTCCGATGCGGTTTTAAAATCCAGACTTGTTTCGCTTCCTCCAACCGGAGCATAGATATCTGCATTTGTAAAATCAGGAATTCCCAGATACTGAGCTTTCCAGCGGAAGTAATCCTGAGCGGCAGGAAAACCGGATTCCACTGCTTCCATCATGGCCTGAACAGAGCGGCTGCTTACCTGATTGGCCAGATTCCTTGGCTCCATCGGACCGCTGAAACCTCTTCGCTTCCAGTCCAGACGGTGATCCAGCATAAGATTATTGTAAATATTATTCAGTACTACACTGTTTTTTCCCACCTGGTTCAGAAACTCAGAATAAACAGCGGTTCGGTAGGAGCGCAGGGGAGAATGCAGAGCCGCAAGAGCTGTTTCCTCGGTGAATATTTCGCGTCCTTTTTCGGGGGTGGTCAGGCTGAACTGAAAAGCTCCGAAAAGCTCATCGAAGATTCCCGTCAGTGCGGAACGACCTGTAAGATTTTTTTCAATCCCGTAGCTTTCCAGCTCCTCGGTTAGATTGTGCTTAGCCCTGTCCGCAGCTTTGCGGATATAATATAAATATTCTTTCAGATTCTGGTTTTCCGGATTTTCGGATTCTTTTTCCAGAAAACTGTAATCTGTTTTACCGAGCTCCAGGTCAAAGAAAACCAGTTCAGAGGCCACCTCGCTCCCGAGTTCCTCGACTTCGGAAACAAGACCCTGATTTACCGTGCTCTGAGTATCGAGAGTGAAGGAAAGATACGCAAAGAGATTCAGCCGGGCTGCGGTTTCTGAAACAGAATCCGATTCTTTCAGCGCATTATAAAGCTCCTGAGGTGAAAGGGAATTTACACGGCCTCTGTATTTTTCTTTAAAGGCAGCTGCTTTTTTCCGCAGAGTTTCCTGGTCTTTTTTCCATGCAGGGTCTTCCGCAGACCGGTATATTCCGGTTAAATCCCATTCTGGCAATGTTTCATCTCTGCCTGTACTCATGACCAGAGTCTGGAACGACAGGCCCCGGAGGCAAGGAGAATACTGAAAAAACCGGAGCAGAGGGCGCAATACCTGCCCTCATCTCCCACTCAGTTACCGTAACATACTACAGGTGAAAAAATAAAATGAATGTCCAATCCGCCCGGCGAATTGTTCTGGTTGTGGCTTTTTAAGGTTTATCTCCGGAAAAAGGTGCAATCATTCTTAATTTTTCATTTTACATTTTTCATTGTGCACCAGGGATTTTTCCTGCAAATCGCGGGTGCGCCCAATTGCGCACCCCGATTACAAAAAAACTTGCCATATCAAAGGTCTCATGGTAACCTGCAATCCTGTAATTATGCGACTCAAAATGATTTATGCTGCCGATCCGATGTGTCCGTGGTGCTGGGGTTTTTCCCCGGTATTTGAAGAAGTGCGTTCCCTTTATTTTTCCGAATTCGAATTTTCGTATCTGGCGGGGGGGCTGCGTACCGGCGATAAAGTAAGGGAAATCACCGAGGATGCCATCGAATATATTAAGGATCACTGGGAATGTGCCGAGCTCGAAACAAAGCAGCATTTCGATCTTGAATTTCCTGATGTAATGGATTTCCGTTACGATACTGAGCCTTCCTGCAGAGCAGTAGTCGCCTTTCGCTCGCTGTGGCCCGATCTGGTCTTTGATTACGAACACCAGCTCCAGAAATCTTTTTATACAGAGCGGCTGAATATTACTGAATATCCGGCATTGGAGGACGTTGTCCGTAAAATGGGACTTGATCCTGATCTCTTCAGTCAGGCATACAGCTCCATCGAAACAGAAATAGAACTGCGAAATGATATTTCCAGGGCCCATACTCTTGAGCATAAAATTCTGCCTCTCCTTTACATAGAGGAGGACGGACAGAGGTATTATCTGGCAAAGGGATTTACTAAAAAAAATCATGTAATGCAGAGAATTCAGGATTATCTGAATGAATCGGTCCATTCAGATCTGTCTGACAGGGAAGAGGCTGTAACAGAGGCATGCAATCTGGAAACAGGAGAATGCAGATAATATGGAATACAGACTATTAGGGACCAGTCCCCTTAAAGTTTCAGCAGTATGTCTTGGAACCATGACATATGGTCAGCAGAATACGGAAGCCGAAGCTCATGAGCAGCTGGATTATGCTTTTTCTAACGGAATAAACTTTCTGGATACAGCGGAAATGTATCCTGTACCGCCCAGGGCAGAAACAGTCACCCGCACCGAAACAATCATCGGGAACTGGCTTTCAAAGCAGAAGCGTTCCGAAATAATTGTGGCTACCAAAGCAGCAGGTCCGGGTCGCAGTCTTAAATGGATCCGGAATGGGCCTTCCGGATTCGACCGGAAGAATCTGAGCGAAGCTCTGGAGGGCAGCCTTCGCAGGCTGAAAACCGATTACGTGGATCTGTACCAGCTTCACTGGCCTGACCGGAACGTGCCCATGTTCGGAACATACAGGTTTGATCCTTCTCTGGAAAGACCTGCAGTTCCGGTAGAGGAACAGCTGGAGGCTCTGAACGGGCTGGTAAAGGAAGGTAAGATCCGTTACATCGGACTTTCCAATGAAACCTCCTGGGGAATCATGGAATTCCTTAGAATCGCACGCGAAAAAAAATATCCGGTCATTGTGTCAGTACAGAATGCGTATAACCTTATTAACCGCGGGTTTGAATTCAGTATGGCCGAAATCAGTTACCGCGAAAATGTGAGCCTTCTGGCTTATTCGCCCCTGGCGTTTGGTCTGCTTTCCGGTAAATATACAGAGAATCCGGATGCGCCAGGAAGAATGAACGAGTTTTCAGGATTCGGAAACCGTTATTTGAAGCCGAACGTACCGGCTGCCGTAAAAGCCTATGCGGATCTGGCCCGGAGCTTTGGTATGTCACCTGCAGCCATGGCTCTTGCCTTTGTTTACAGACAGCATTTCACAGGAAGCACGATTATTGGCGCCACTTCCATGCAGCAGCTTAAGGAAAATATTGAAGCTTTTCAATTAGTGTTAACCAAAGACCAGCTCGAAGCAATTGAGCAGATTCATATGCGGTATATGAATCCTGCACCATGATACCTCAGTTAAAAGCGATGTTAACTTCGAGCATTCCGAATTTTGAATAGAGATTCAGCCCGATCGTTACATTTTTTTTAATCTGCAGAGGGTTCCCCGACCTGGTATCCACTACCATGGGAACAGTTACGTCGAGGTCTTCATGGTTTTTAAGGAAGATGTTAATGGCGTTACCGGTGATCATGTTACCCACTTCGCCCAGAACATCTTTGTATTCATTCTGCATTGTTGCTTCATCCATACCGGGCATCAGTTTATCGATGATCTGCATGGCTGTCTCCATATTCATGGAAAAAACCACCTGTCCGGAAACCCGGCCTGTGATACCCAGAATGATGGCAATTTCATTGGTAGGAGCCGGGCTGTCTTTAATTGTTGTCTTGCCCCTCATCAGCTCCACACCAAGCATATCTTTGAATACCAGAGCTGCTGCCTCAAGAAACGGGTTCACATATTCAGCTTTAATCATCATAAACAAATACCACCAAAGAATAAAGTCAGCTTAATTTGCTGCTTCTGCCGTCTGAGGACGGAAGAGGAAATCCCCAAGGACTGCTTCCTGATCCAGAAGATACTGGAGCATATAAGAGCCGTAGTACACTTCTGTTTCAGCAGCCTTTCCTTCATCGGTCTCAGCATGTGTTCCGGTTTTAACTCCGGAGATTTCCAGATAATAGGTGCGGTCTCCGTCTTCAAATGGACCCGCTGTATAAGTATCGGCAGATCGGGCTTCTGCAATGGCTGCATAAATACCGGATTTGTTCATGGCCACCGGAGATCCGGATCCCAGAGCCACAGAGTTCAGGGAATTCAGATTTTTTTCTCCGAGGGTTTCAGCGGTAATCCCTGTGATTCTGGTTACATCATCCAGAGTGAAGCCGCTTTTCAGCTCGGAAAGGGTTTTCCTGGCTTCATTCAGTCTGGCCTGCTTTTTTTCGGTCTGCAGCTGGTTCCGGATGCGTTCTTTTTCAGAATCATAAGGTTTTTTTTCGGCTTCTGGTTTTGCTTTCTGGTCTTCCTCGTAAGCTTTTTTAATTTCTTCTTCGGTGATTGTTACTCCGCTGTCCATAGAACGCAGCAGATCCACCGTTGTGTAATGAACAGCTTTCACATTAAAGGTGATGGATTCCCCCGCTGCAGCTGCGTTTTTTACAGATTCGGGAACCGGAAATGTCCGAAGTGCATTGTAAGTGCGCATTGTGTTTTCGACGGCCATCCGCACTTCAAGGGGGTTTCTCTGAATTTCAAGATTATAGATTTCACGGAGAGTGAGCCTGTCATCAGAATGGGCCAGATCAGCATTCTGCGCACGGAAAGCAGCCACGGCTGCTTCGTTGATCTGCTTTTCAGCTTCTGCTTTAGAAAGGCGGATTCCAAGATGACTGCCAATACCCGGGATTACATAAAGGTTTTTAATTTCATTGGCGGTACACTGATCAAGTATGTAATCCGGTACTGTTCCGAACATACGGTAACGTTCCTGACACTGATCGTAGGCAAGCATATAAACACGGCCGGAAATTTCCTTTCCCTGAAAATGGCCCAGTTTACCCCCGCCTGCAAGAATACTGAGGATTTCGTCCATTGGCTGGCTGGAGAAGGTGACTCCCATCATTATAATGAGAATAATTACGATAATTCCGGCCCCGATTTTCTTGATTGATTCGATTAATGCGTTCACTTGTATACCAGTTTCAGAAGGCCTGTTTCAGGTAAACGAAAAAAATTCTTTAAGGTAAATCCCTGATTCACCGGATAATAAAAAAGGAGAAACTGATGTTTTATACTGCTGTTATACTGATGCTGATCGGACTGCTGTCACTTTTGTACATAGTCCTAACTTCTTCTATCGAGAAAAAAAATGAGGATGAGGGCTCCGTTCCTCCTCCGTTTGAAAAAAAAGAAGAGCAGGTAATCCCGTCCGTATCACCGGTTGCTAAACCTGCGCCGGTCCGGTTCCCCGATCTGCCCGAGCCGGATGATCGTCAGGAAATACCGGAACCGGTTGGTTTTCCTCAGGAAGAAACGGCTTTCAACAGAAAATTTGAAGGAACAGCCCAGCCCCTGCGCCCTGCTGATACTCTCCTCGACCGCGAGCGCCTTCAGGAAGCGCTGAAAAACCTGGAAAAAAAGGAAATCACTGCTGCTGCAGCGGTTCCGGCAGAAGATCCCCAGATTCTGATTCAGGGCGTGCTTTTTTTTGATCATGGAAGAAGACTTCCACAGAGGATGCACCAGCTGGATGATCTTCCTGAGCGGTTTTATCAGGAACTGAAGAGGGCTGGTACGGCAAATCTGGTCATTAAGGGACGAAAAGTAGTAATTCAGTGCCCGAATGCCCAGTATTATTACAATACTTCTGATCTGGAGCAGATTCTCTTCTTGCCAAAAGGAGTGGGTTTTGTTCCAGTGAACCAGAAGAGGCCTGTTCCTGTTTTTATTACCGAGAATCCATCGGCTGTTAAAAACTTTATCAGGCAGCATTCCATTACACCGGGAATCTGATCCATGCTTGAATATCTGCCGCGCCGTAAAAAGAAAGGGCGCTTACTGTCCGTAATTATAATTGTGTCGGTGACGGGTGCCGCCGGAGCCTTTTTTTATAACTACGGGGACCTGCTTTATTACAAATACATTGATACAAGCGGTATTTTCCTTCTTCAGAACAGGGATGAACAACTGCGTAAAACGCTGATCAGCGGGACGGAATCCCCTGATTTTCCTAAGTTTTATCCTTATCTTAAGGATTCATTAACAATGACATCCAATCTGGAAAAGAAATTTCCGGCCCATCCAGGGGTTTATTATTACCACGGACTGTTTCGTTTCTATGACTTTCTGATCCGGGTACCGCTCACTCCGGACAGTCTGAGGGTCCTCGCAGGCAGACGGTTTCTTCCCTCTGACCGGAAAATTCCGGATCTGCCTGAACTGGATACTGTAATGACCGCCAGGGAAATCGCTCATTTTATGCGAAAGGCCACTGCCCTTGGTCTGAGCGGAGACCAGCTTCACGTTGCTCAGCTGGCAGCGGCAGCCGGGGATCTGTTTTACACAGGCAGGACAGACCCGGCCCTTCTTGATAATCTGAAAGATATTTCTGAAAAGTCGGTTCCCCCTGAACTGCTGCCGGCCCTTCGCTGGATGAATATCGTTCTTCTGGTGATCCACGGTAAAACAGCTGAACTGTCTTCCTACCTGAAAGCACTGGAAGCTCCCGATGCAGTTAAGGCCGCAAAAAGTCCATATTTTGACAATGATTTCCTGCTGAATCAGACCGAAAAAGATCTGCTGACAGCATATGCCAATCTCTATTCCGGTAATTATATACCGGCCCTTCTGACTGCCCGGACCATTCGTATTCTTCCTGGCGCAGAACCGAAATACAAAACAGAAGCACGCATTATCGAAGCAGAGGTGTTTCTGGTTCAGAGAGGTCCTGTGGTGGCCCTGCAGCTTTATCAGGAAGCAGACCGGGAAACTTCAGGTTCTGATTTTTTTATTCAGGACCGGATACGATATCTGGAAGGCATTCTGAAACACTGAAAAAACAGAAATTTCCACAAAATTTCAGGATTGCTTGACAGAACTTAAAGCAAACGGTTATCTGTCTAAAACAGAATCATTTTGCCATGCTTCATTTCAGTTTCAGGAATCCCTTATGTTTTTAGACAGCGTTTACGGTTTATTTTCGAATGATATGGGTATCGATTTAGGTACCGCCAACACCCTCGTTCATGTTAAGGGTCAGGGTATAGTGCTTGCAGAGCCATCCGTAGTCGCTGTTCAGTCAGCCACGGGAAAAGTGCTGGCTGTCGGCCATGAGGCTAAAAGAATGCTGGGTCGCACTCCTGGCGATATCGTAGCCATCCGGCCCATGAAAGACGGTGTGATTGCAGACTTCGAAACCGTCGAAAAAATGATCCGCTATTTTATTCAGAAAGTGCACCGACGCACTACCCTCGTAAAACCCCGTATGGTAATTGGTGTTCCATCCGGTATTACCGAAGTAGAAAAACGTGCCGTAAGGGAATCTGCAGAACAGGCAGGTGCCCGTGAAATCTACCTTATTGAGGAAGCTCTTGCTGCGGCCATTGGGGCCAATGTTCCCATTCATGAGCCTGCCGGTACCATGATCGTTGATATCGGGGGCGGAACTACAGAGATTGCGGTCATTTCTCTGGGTGGTATGGTGATTGCAGATTCTATCAGGATCGGCGGCGATGAATTTGATGAGGCCATTATCCGTTACCTCCGCACTCAGTACAATCTGGTAATAGGGGAGCGTATGGCAGAAGATGTTAAACTGACCATTGGAAATGCCTACGCAGAAAAGAAAATCGAAGTTATGGAACTCCGCGGCAGGGATGCCATCAGCGGACTGCCCCGCACTCTTGAGATTGATTCAAACGAAATCCGGAAATCTCTGAAAGAACCGATCGAATCCATTCTCGAAGCTGTGAAAAGCACTCTTGAGCGGACTCCTCCGGAACTGGCGGCAGATATTGTGGAACGTGGAATTGTTATGACCGGCGGGGGCTGTCTACTGAAAGGTCTCGATAAATACATCAGTAAAGAGACCGGTGTGCCGGTTTTCCGTGCTGAAAATCCTCTGATCTGTGTGGCGCTCGGGACAGGTAAATATCTGGATGAAATCCGGAATATCCGGGCAGGCGTTAAGAAGCATAACTGAAAGAAGGGAGGGTTGACCCCCTCTTCCGGTTTCTGATGTATGCGACATAATGCAGCCGGAAACTGCGGAATAAAATTGAAAAGAGTCGGGATTACGCGCATTTATGTTGTGGCATGTTCTGTGGAAAAATAAAAATACATTCAGCCTTACTTTTACCATAGGTTTTTCTCTGCTGGGTATTTTATGGCAGGCAAATCCGTTCTCTCAGGGAGTAAGTTTTTTCGGCAGACTGGCAGACCGGCTGAGTGGTACCATGAATGCAAGTCTCAGCCTGCCCCAGTTTCTCTGGATTCAGGTAGCAACCTACCGCGACCTCGAAGATAAATACGCCAAAGCAGTCGCACAGCTGGAAACATCGAAACTTGAAAAAGACCGTTTTCAGCAGCTTGAGGCTGAAAATAACCGCCTTCGGGAACTGCTTGAGTATCCTAAGAATACTGATTATCCGGAGGTCCGCGCAGAGGTGCTGGGTGTCCGTATCAATTCCATTAATCCCCGGATCATGATCAACAAAGGCAGCAATCACGGGATAAAGCCGTATATGCCTGTGATTATCCGGACCCATAATAAAAATAAAGAAGTAATCCGGGCGGTTCTGGGTACGGTTGCCCTCGTAACTGCGAATACTTCTGTAATTCAGCCTCTCAATCATCCCGCATTCCGGCTGGGAGTCCGCCTTTCAGAAAGCAATCAGTGGGCTGTTCTCAGCGGAAATGCAGGTCGTTTTAACGAAGTGATTTTATCCTATGTAGCTGACGATCCGAATCCCGACAAAGCCATACACTCAGCTGCAGCCACGGAAATTATACCGGGTCAGGAAGTTGTCACGAGTGGTCAGGGCGGGGTTTTTCCTCCAGGTCTTCCGGTGGGCTACGTCACCCGGGAAGGAGAGAGGGAGGGAGAATTCCGGACGGTTTATCTTAAGACCTACAGCGATATCACCCGTACTTCAGATGTCATAGTGCTGCTTAAAAATCCCGAATCCTGGTCTGATGACTGGGATAAAAACACTGCCTGGGATGAGCATCTGCTCACAGAATTCGGTCCCCCGCAGTTTCCTGAAAACACACTTGTTAAAAAACCGGAACCATCAAAAACACCGGTAAAGAAAACCGAAACAGAAGAACAGAACACTGAGGCAGGGCAGCCTGCTGCTCCGGCAGAGACCGGACCCCGCAGACTCAGAAATGTGCAGCTGCCTGCAGGAGGGAACTGATATGCTGCTTGAAGCCGGAGCACTCGCATTTGGAATTCTTGTTTCTTTTTTCCTTAAGGATTTTAATTTTCTGGGTCTGAATTTCGGATTTCTGGGAACCGGGATTATTTATCCCGATTTTTTACTTCTTTTTGTTATTTTCTTTGCGCTGCATAAGGGAGATTTTACAGGTCTCTGGATCGGTTTCTTTTCGGGGATACTCGAGGATTCGGGTCTTCTTACCTTTTCTCAGAGCCAGGATGCATTTATACCGATTATCGGGGTGCATGCGCTGATCTACACTCTTGCAGGATTCTTTTTAGGTAAAATTACTAAATATATTGATAAAACACATATATTACCTCCGATAGTGGTGGTACTGATCGGTGTTTTTGTAATCAGGCTGCTGATCTGGCTTCTGATGGGAGTACTGGATCAGTTCAATAATGCTTATTCCTTTTTCTGGCCTGCTCTTTACACGGCCCTGCTGACTCCCATCTGGTTTTCCATGCTCAAATGGCTGTATCGTGTTCAGGGAGATGAGGAAGTATGAGCCGCACTCTGTCCGAATTCCGGCTGGAACAGAAATTCAGGCAGAGAATCCTTCAGTTTACTGCCATCATGTTTGCAGTAACTCTGAGCTTTATTCTTCAGCTTGGGGATCTCCAGCTGATCCACGGCTCTGAAAACAGAATGACTGCAGTCCGGTTTGTGAGCCGTCAGGAATTCACAATAGCCCCAAGGGGAATTATGTTCGACCGGAATTTCACGTCGGATGCTGTACCACTTGTAAAAAATGTTAATTATATAGATTTTGTAATATATCCTGCGAAATTCAGGGATCGCGAAGAAGGTGAGAAGTTTCTGAAGCTTTTCGCCTCTGTGATGGGCCGGCCATTTTCTGAATATCAGAATCTTCTGGAACCGGCTGTATGGAAAAGAATGAGCCGAAGGAATGAAGCGGTGACTCTGATTACCCGGATGACCCGGAGGGAACATGAACGTCTGGCTGAGTTCCGTATGATCAGCCAGTTCGGTTCTTTCATTACAAATCATCTTCGCTATTACACCATGGGCCCGGCCCTGGCGCATGTCAGCGGTTATGTAGGGCTTCCAAGCAGGCGTGAGCTGGATATGGGTCTTGTGAGACCGTACCAGATTCTGGGAAAAAGCGGTCTTGAAGCTCGTTATGATACCGAACTCCGGGGAACGGACGGAATCAGAATCAGGCACCGGATTGTGGATTCAGAGGAACAGCTGGCCCAGTCTGAGCAGGGGAATAATCTTATCCTTACAATTGACCGGGAAATGCAGGCGGCTGCATATAATGCGGTTGCTGCTACCGGTCTGCGCGGAACTGTAATTGCCATGAAGCCTGCCACGGGCGAAATTCTTACGATGGTCAGTCTGCCTGCATACGATCCTAACATTCTTTCCAGCGGATCCCCGGAACAGAGAAACGAACATATTCGGCTGGTCTCTGACCATAATGGTTTTCTGAATCTGGCGATTCAGGGAAAATTCCCCCCTGCTTCCACATTTAAGCCTGTGGTGGCGATTGCAGCTCTGGAAACCAACAAACCGGAGGTTCTCAGCGAAGCTACAGAATTTTCCTGCAGCGGAAGATGGGTGCTGTCCTCTTCCATCGCGGGTGCCGCAGGAACGGAATTTTTCTGCTGGAAGCGGGAAGGTCACGGGCGCAACGATCTTATCGGAGCCATGGCAAATTCCTGCAATGTATATTTTTATCAGCTGGGAAGCAGGATCGGACCAAGCGGCATCATTGAGTATGCGAAGGCTCTTATGATGAACCAGCCTTCCGGTATAGATCTCCCAGGGGAAGCTACAGGATTTGTTCCGGATCAGAGATGGAAGCAGATTACATGGTCCAGCCGCTGGTATGACGGCGATACTGTGAATCTTGCGATTGGTCAGGGATTCCTTGAAACCACTCCGATCGGTATGGCCCAGATGTATTCAGGCATTATAAATAACGGAAAAATATACAGACCAGCGCTTGTTAAATCTGTAAGGGATCCTTTAACGGGCCAGGTCCTCCGTTCATATCAGCCCTATCTGATCGGGGAAGCAGAGATTTCTCAGCGGACCCTGGATATTGTGAAGCAGAGTCTTCGCTCGGTTGTAACTTCGGGTACCGCCCGGTCTCTGGAACGGCCTAATCTGCCGCCCATTGCAGGTAAAACCGGAACAGCGCAGACCAGAAGTAAAGTGGAAGGACGAAACCATGCATGGTTCGCCGGTTACGGACCGGTGGACGGCGCCCCGGAAGATCAGATCCTTGTTGTTGTATTTATGGAATTCGGAATGGGGGGGGCAGCTACCGCTGTTCCTGTTGCAGGAAAAGTTTTTGAAGCGGCTTTTCCTGGTTATAAAAGACCCCCTGCTGTACCGGAAGCAGCACCGGGGGAAGGTGTTACTCAGGCACCGGTGCCCCGGATTACCGGGGGAGTGAATTAAATGGACAGGAAAAGCAGATTCGACTGGCTACTTATTTTTCTGGTTACAGCGGCCGTGTCTGTCAGTGTTTTCACGCTGTATTCTCAGGAAGCCATCATTGAAGACGGAGAAAATAAATGGATTAAACAGTTAATCTATTTTATTATAGGGGTTGTTCTTGCTCTGATTCTCCGCAGAATTCATTATCCTGTTTTCGGTGATATATCAGTCATCTTTTACGGTATAACTCTCCTGTTCCTTGTCCTTACTCTGATTCCGTTTATCGGATCTGAAATCAAAGGTGCACGCTCATGGATAAGAATCGGTCCTTTCGGGTTTCAGAGTTCTGAGTTCGCCAAACTGGCTACCATCATACTTCTGGCCCGTTATCTGGAGCTGAAAGAAAAGGAAATGGATAAAATTCCGACTCTTCTTCTTGCGTTCTCGATCATCATGGTGCCAATGGGGCTGATTGTGGTGCAGCCGGATTTCGGCGGTTCCTTCACATTTGCTCCGATTGCCATGGCGATGCTTTTTGTTGCGGGTGCCGATATTCTGCATATTATGTCGATCCTTATTTTCTTCAGCACAATTATTACAATTCCTTTATTTATTGAATTTAAAAAAATCACGATGGTAGAACCTCTGATTGCGCATATCTCTTCTATGAATCACAACGAGATACTGCCTGCTGTCCGGATTCTCAGGAGTTATATCTGGGATTTCAGTGAATACGGAAAAATACCCGGCGAAATCAAAGGAGAAGATCTGCAGTATCTGGAGAATGTGGTAAAATCAGATATTCTGATGAATCAGCTTACGGAAGCAATTTACACAGTCCGTTATGAGCATGGCGGAATTCTGCTGTCCCTTGCCGATAACGACATACTGATTTTTTCCGTAGCCATTATTCTTTCTCTTGCCGCACTGAGTCTTTTTGTAATCCGTTTTACAAGAGGCATCGCGTTTCAGTATTTAAGAAAGTATTACATACCTATGGGTGTGATCGGTCTTTCCCTCCTTGCTGCCGGGACGATTCACCTTACCATTCCTTTTAAATACCATCAGGTTGTACGGATTACTGCCTTTCTGAATCCCGATGAATTTCCAAGGGACCTCGCTTATCAGATCCGGGCTTCCAAGGCTGCCATCGGAAGCGGGGAGTTTGCCGGCAAAGGACTGATGTCAGGCGATATGACCCTTGGAGACCGTCCTCTTGTACCTGAGGCAACAACAGACTTTATTTTTACTGCATGGGCGGAAAGAACGGGTTTTCTGGGTTCTGTCTTTCTGCTCTTTGTGCTAATGGGTATTCCGCTCCGGGCCCTTCAGGTCAGTCTGGAAACTAAAGACAGATTTGCGGCACTTCTCGGGTCGGGAATCGCCTTTATGTATTTTTTTCATTTTTCTCTGAACATTGGTATAGCAATCGGCCTTCTCCCTGTGACCGGCCTTCCTCTCAGTTTTCTGAGTTACGGGGGCTCCCATATGATCATCACCATGATGGGGGTCGGGATACTCCTGAGCATATACCGAAAACGCTTTGTGAACTGAACCGGAATTCGTTGACAAATACTGATCATCCCTTTCACACTGGCATAAAGTGTGATGGGGGTGGTCTTTGAGTCAGTCGTCAGCTAATAAAGTAAAAGTCACATTCCGTCAGGCCCTGGATCTCATTCTGCCTTATGTCTATCAGAGACTGATGGAACAGGTACGCTCTGTATTTTTTATTATTCTTTACCTGATTGTTTTTCAGACCGCAGTACTTGGCATTCCGGTTCAGGATTCGCTGATTACGGGTACGGGTCTTGCGCTTGTTATCACCGGTCTTACTTTTTTTATGGAGGGACTTGTTCTGGGTCTGATGCCTCTTGGTGAAAGCATCGGAATCCGGCTGCCGCGAAAATCTCCCCTCCCGGTTATAATTTTATTTTCCTTTATACTTGGCGCAGGAGCAACCTTCGCAGAGCCTGCGATCGGAGTGCTGCGTGCTGCCGGAGCCTCCGTTCTTCCTTACGAAGCTCCTCTGCTGTATATGATGCTGAACAGATTCGCCGACCTTCTTGTTTATTCCGTTGCAGGAGGAGTGGGTTTATCCGTAGTCCTCGGAATGCTGCGTTTTCTTTACAACTGGAGTCTCAAGCCGTTTATTTATATACTGGTTACCCTTCTCGCCGGAATCACCTTGTTTTCCTTCGCAGACCCTAACCTTCTGCTGATCAGCGGACTTGCCTGGGACAGCGGTGCGGTTACCACAGGTCCTGTTACTGTACCTCTGGTACTGGCTCTGGGGATCGGTATATCCAGAATTTCCGGAAGCGGGGATTCCGGAACTGCCGGTTTCGGTGTTGTAACACTGGCATCACTGTTCCCGGTGGCTTCGGTGTTTATACTGGGAATTGCTCTGAATCTGAGTGCTCCCGAACCGGCTCAGCCTGAAGTCTTTTTCAGTAAGGAAAAGTATTCTGAAGTTCTGCCTGTTTTCGCCAGTGAAGCTGATTATCAGAAGGCAGCTGAATCTGCACTGAAACCGGTTAACACTGAGGATTCAGACCGAAAGAAAGAATCTGCCCATAGTTTTCTTATAAGCAAAACAGCTGATTCCATGATTGCTGCAGCAAGGGCAATTCTCCCTCTTACAGCATTTCTGCTTTTTTTTCTGCTTCTGATTCTGCGTGAAAAACTTCCGGATCCGGATGTGGTTACTCTGGGTCTTTTTCTGTCCCTGATTGGAATGGGCATTTTCAATCTGGGAATTGAGCTCGGTCTCACTAACCTTGGTAACCAGGTCGGAAACAGTCTTCCGTCCTCATTCACTGCGGTAAGCCTCCCGGATCAGAAAAAAATAATTGAAGAGTTTGATAAAAATATAATCAAAGAAGCTCTTGACGAAAACGGAAATAAAGTTTTGTTTTTTTATATGAAAACCGGTTCAGGATTTGAAGCGGTTCCCTTTGACGAGGCCAGACTTGATTCCGAACATGCTGTTTACGAACATATTCCGCGGCGGGGTCCTCTGTATGGTCAGGAAGGAGAACTTTCAGGAATCTTTGTGGTAATTCTCTTCGCATTTCTTATGGGATACGGTGCTACGATGGCCGAACCTGCTCTGAACGCGCTTGGTCTTAAAGTAGAGGAAATCACCGTTGGTACTTTTAAGAAAAACACCTTAATGCAGGCTGTGGCCGGAGGGGTTGGACTGGGAATCAGTCTGGGGGTGGCAAGAATCATCTGGAATGTACCACTGGTCTGGTTTCTGATACCTCCTTACGTTCTGCTGCTCCTCCTTACCTGGCTTTCTACCGAAGAATTCGTGAATATCGGCTGGGACAGTGCCGGAGTGACCACCGGACCTATTACAGTTCCTCTTGTGCTGGCAATGGGCCTTGGCATCGGAGGTCAGGTCTCTGTTACAGAAGGCTTTGGCATACTTGCCATGGCTTCTGTCTCCCCCATTCTTACAGTTCTTACAACAGGAATGCTGATTACCCGGAAAAGAAATCAGTATCTGCAGGCAGCAGCAGGAGATCAGTCCGAATGAAACATGCAGCCGTAAAAATCACTGCAGTTATTAAACCGCAGAGTTTCCGTAAGGTCAGGGAGACTCTGAATCATCTTGGTATTGACTACATTCACGCCGAAACCGGAAGGGAACCTGTACTCGAAGAGCATCGCGGACTTCGGGCTGTGTTTTCCGGAGGCGACACTCTTACAAATGAACTGGTGGGAAGTTTCAGTTTTTATATTCCTGAAGAAAGCGAAGAGTCTATGCTTTATGCTATTGCAGCGTCAGCGGATCTTCATATTCCGGGGATGGGAATTCTTTACAGCGAAGGTGTGGAACTGCTGCAGGATAAACCAATGTGTCATCCTGGCAGACCTCCTGTAAAAAAAGATAAAGATTACCATTTTTTAAATGATGTAACCGGTATTTACTGTCTTGTTACACGGGGCGATGCTGACCGGATTGTAAGAGCCGTTCTCGAAGCCGGGTTTTCAGTGCCGACTGTCACATACGGGGAGGGAATGGGTCTGCGGAACAGACTGGGCCTTCTGAGGATTACGATTCCGGCAGAAAAAGAAATTATCCGCATAATAACAGCTTCGCAGGATCTTGAGGAAGCAATGGAGCTTATGATCGAAGCCGGAAAACTGGACAGGCCCGGAAAAGGTTTCATAAATACTTTCCCTGTGCGAAGGGCTATTCTTAATACCAAAATAATGAGAGGCCGCCGAAGTCAGGCTGCAAGCAATGAACAGATTGTGGCTGCAATCGATCAGCTTAAAGGAAATATGGAGTGGAGAGTCAGGGGACCCGGAGCTACTGCATTTAATAAAAGAAAGTTTTTAAAAAATCTCACAGAAATTCAGTTCGTATGCGATGAAGGCAATGCCGGTGAATTTGTAAAAACCGCTATGGATGCCGGAGCCAGGGGAGCCACCATCAGCAAAGCCCGGTTTATAGATACAGGACTGGATCCCGATATGGAAAAAGTGGCCCGTGCAAGGGAAGTTGCCAGTCTGTCAGTATCCGATTCTATTGTGGATCCGATTCTGAATGCTTTCCGTGAGAAAGGAATTTACCGGAATTTCGGATCTGTAAGTAAAAGACCGGTGCCGTATGCCCTTACATATCTGGGCGAAAACACGGAACCATGAATCTGCGTCGCCTGTTTATACCCGTCGCAGTAACAGTTCTGGGGTTTCTGCATGTTCCGGGAACAGGTTACGAAGCAAGGGAGCGCGATCAGTTTTCAGACTGGAACGATCTCTATTCAGAAGAATTCAGGAATTTTTACGGAAGTGAACGGGAAGAAAAATTTCCGGTGCTCAGTCCCGTCCTTCGCATAGAAAAATGGGATCAGCATTATTCTCTCGAAATTCCTTTATTTTATAAATTTACAGATTATCCGGAATTCAGATCAAACCGGGCATTTTTCCCTTTTCTGCCGGTTTACAGATCTCTCGAAAGTAAAAAAGATGATCGTTATAAATCCTGGCTTTTCCCTTTCTATTACCGGAAGCATGAAAAACAGAGAAAAGAACTTGTTACGCCGGTCGGATACTGGTTTCGCGATTCCACAGGTTATCAGACTTCCTTCCTGTGGCTGTTCTATACCGGCAAAAACGAATCCATCGGGGAAACCTACCACGGAATTTTTCCGCTCTACTATACAGAAAAATCCGTTACAGAAACATCCTCAGAGCGGATGATTATTTCTCCGCTTTTTTATCATTACCATAATGAAACAGAGACAGATCAGTTTTCCCTGCTTCATTATTATCATTACCGAAAAAAATCCGAAGGTTCGCCGGATATAAGCCTTGGATTTCCTGTAATACCTCTGATTCAGTATAAACAGAGTTCTGATCAGCGAAGAGTGAATGTACTCTGGTTTCTGATCAGTGCCGGATGGAAAAAAGGCGAAGGTCTGACGGACAGCTGGTTTTTTCCTCTGTTTTATTTCAGTAATGATGAAGATTCAGTTACTTTTCTCTCTGTTCCGTTTTCCTATTACGGCGATGAAAACGAAGCAGATTATAATTCCATAGGGATTCTTCACTGGAACTGGAACCGCAGCGAAAACCATCTGCAGACTGCTTTCGCACTTCCTTTTTTTGTTTATAATCGAAATACTTTTTTAATGGCCCTGCCTTTCTGGATGCGATGGAGGTCAGAAGACCGCAGCGAGGGATTCTCTGTCAGTCCGTTTCATTTCCACGCATGGGAGGACGGGAAACGGGATTACAGTGCTCTCTGGCTTTTCTGGAGGTCTGTGGATGATTCAGAAAACAGCAGAAATCTGCATATTCTTCCCTTGTACTACTCATGGAAGAATCCTGAAAATAACGGAAGTCTATTTATACCTTTTTATTATTATAATGAAACACCGGATTCCTGGACCTTTTTATCGCTTCCGTTTTCCCGCTATTCAGATCCGGCTCTCTCTCATGTGAATGTAATGCTCCTGTTTGACTGGCAGTATGACCGTACAGAAGAAAAGACCGATTCTTTAAATATACTTCCTGTTTTTTCCTATCGGAGGGAAAAGCAGCTCGCACTGCTTCCGGTTTATCTGAGAAAGGGAAATCAGCATAAAGGGTTTTCTGTAAGCCCGCTGCATTTCAGCAGATGGGATGATGATGGCTCCCTTAGCTCCCTTGGCTGGCTTCACTGGAGAGGAAACAGTCATAAAGAAAAATCAGAATTTTTTCATATTTTTCCGTTTTATTATTCCTGGAATAATCCGGAGTTCCGTGCCCGTGCCGTTCTTCCGGTTTACCTTTCCTACGAAGATGAGAATACTGATTTTACTCTGGCAGCAGGATTCTACAGCGGCCAGTCCTCCGGCTATATTCTTCCGGGAGTCACTGAAAAGGACGGAATTTCGTATTATTATCTTGACAGTGACCTTTCGCTTTTTTATGACCTTTTCAGTATCAGGACAAGGGTCAGTGTTCCTTCCCCGTTTCAGAACACTGAAGAAACAAAGAAGAATCTGCGGATTTCCTTTGTAAGAGAACTTACATCAGAGACTGAGGAATCGGCAGTTCCCCGGGTTCATAAAAAAGGAAAAGCCGACCGGGAGACATCCCTTTCCTTTTTCCGGTTTAATATGCTGTTCGGTGCCTTTTCCTATGCCAGATCCGACTCAAGAAGGCATTTGCGTGTTCTGCCTCTTGCATGGATCAGCTGGGATAAGGAAAACGATGACCGTCTGTTTATGTTCCCTCCTTTTCTTCCTCTGTATTTTGACTATCAGTCAGACGTTGAAAGGTATCTGGTAATCTTTCCATTTTACGCACTTCACCGTGACGGAGAAAGCTACACTAAATCTGTATTACTGAATGGCTATATAAAAAGATACAATGCGGAAACTCAGGAAAAATCGGTTTCCGTTCTGTGGCCTCTGATCCGGTGGAGCAGTTCTCCGGTAAAAACCACTCTTCGCATTCCTCCTTTCTGGTGGTATAAAAGGGAGCGAAAAAGCGGTTCAGAGCATTACCGGTATATCACACCTGTATTCGCATCATGGGGACATACTGCCGGCTCCGAAAGTCAGTGCAGTCACAGCTCCCTTTCCCTCTTTCATTATTACAGCAGAGCGTGTGCTCACGGAGGAAGCAGTGTATCCCTTTTTATTCCTTTGCTTCCGTTGGCTGGTTTCTTTGAAGATAACGATGAAGTAAGCCGCATCCGGAGTCATTATGTTTTTCCTTTATATTATTACAGGTCAGAATATATAAAAATGTCAGATGGATCAGCTGATTACAGCGAAGGCGGCGGCAAGTCAGCAGAAATCCGGAAATCCGCTTTCCTTCTGACACCTCTTTATGCCTCGTGGTCAGCAGGTTCCCGAAATCCTGATAACAGTAAATGCTCCGGCGGGTCTGTTTCGCCTCTCCATTATTACAGCAGGAAATGCCGGAAAGATTCAGAATCTGTAACGGTCCTTGTTCCTGTTCTGCCTCTGTTTGGCATGTTTTCAGAGTCAGAACCTCTGTACCGGCGCAGTTCCTCATATTTACTGCCGCTTTATTATTATTCATCGGAAAGCAGCCGCGATAATCCGGAATCTGAATTTCTGAGCAGAAATTCCACGTTAGTGAATCCTTTGTTTACCTGGCATTCCGATTCTGATAAATCCGAGAAATGGTTTGTAATGCACTTTCCTTTCTATTACCGTTACAGCGGACCGGATCATTCCCATACAAATATAATGGGTGTTTTTGATTATAAATACAGCAGAATAATGAATAAAACAGCAGGACTGGTTATCTTTCCTTTGTTTATGTATCAGTCATGGGATGATGGATGGGGATTTTATTCACTTCCGTTTATGACTGAAAACCACAGGGATTACTACTGGTTCTTCGCAGCCGGCCTGTACTGGGAGACCGGAGAGGATTACGGGCGCAGAAATTTTTTATATCTTCTGGATCATGAATACAGCCATAAAGAGAATTATTACCGTTACAGTGCTCTGTTCCGGGCTGTTAATTCTGTAAACACGGATTACTATTCACAGCTTTCGGTTCTTTATGGCGGACTTGTAAATTATGTAAATTATAAAAATTCAGATGATTATGAATTCAGTATGCTGCTTCGCATTTACTATCAGGAAAACATGAACGGACGCTTTTCGAACGGACTGTTCCCTCTTTATCATTACTCGAAAAGTGAATATGAGACAAATATTTATTTCCCTTCAGTTCCTTTTATTTATTATCATCAGAGGAGGCCGGACGGACGGACGGATCTGATTCTGAGCGGCCTTCTCTACTACCGCAATCAGAATCTTACTGAGGGTTACGACCGTTCTCTGTATTTAGGCGGTCTTGCTTATTATAATCTGGAGCTTCCGGAGCGCGGTTACCGGTCAAGGGGCAGTGCCTGGGGCCTGCTGTGGGAATATGAGACTGAAAAGGAAACCGATTACCGAAGCTGGAGTGTTCTTTCTTTTGTCTATTCTAAAACATATTACAAAGGAGAGGAATCAAAAAGGATTTTCGGTATCCGGCTGTAAGAAAAAGGTTCAGTCCTCGGCTTCATCAAGCTCTTCGTTGTATCCAAAGAGCCTGCTGTCCTTCAGTCTGTCTACATAGATAATGCCGTCAAGATGATCATATTCATGCTGCATCACAACAGCTTCAAATCCTTCTATGATTTTATCGTGATGCTCTTCGTTTTCATCGAACCATTTCATACGGATCCGGCGGCTGCGTTCCACCAGGCCCCGCATACCAGGAACGGACAGACAGCCTTCCCAGAATCCCTGCACAGGTCCTTCAAGAATCTGAATTTCTGGGTTAATATAGATTCTGATTTCGGGTTTGTTTTTATCCTCTGAACCTTCACTGCTGATAAAAATCCTTTTCTGAACACCGATCTGCGGAGCAGCAAGTCCAACGCCGTTCTGCGCTTCCATAGTATCTATCATGTCGCGGATCAGCTTTTTGATTTCCTTTGAGCGGATTTCAGATTCAGGAACAGGACGGGACACTTCTCTCAGTTTCGGATTGCCTATTCTAAGAACTTTACGAACAGCCATATGTCAGAAAATCTGTATCGGTGCTTCTGTTCAATCAGAAAAATCCTCCGGGGTGAATCCATATTGTCTGTTAAACCGGAAAAAAAATATCAGATTCAGCCAAATAATCTTGACATTTCTTAGCAAAAATGGAATAAAACATATACTATGAAAAGATTGTCATTGTATATTCAGATTTCGCTGCTGAGTCTCAGCCTGCTGACAGGTCTCAGTACTGTATCCTGTTCATCCGGGGGCTCTAAGAATGAAAGCAGCTCTGGTTCCGCATCCTCCTCAGTGGAAGGATGCAAGTCCGGTAAAGTGACTGTATGGGGGGAAGCTCCTGTTTATGCCAGCCAGTCAGATGCCAGGATGAAGGCAAAAGAAGATGCATGCCGCAGTGCAGTATCCAAATGTATTGGAGATGAAATTGCGGCTCAGTCCGGCACAATGGATGGTCAGTCCATCGGGGTGGAAATTTTCTCAAAGGCGCGCGGTATCTGCAAAGATGCAGAGATCATCGATGAAAAATTATACAGCCTCGACACAGTGCAGATGATGCGGGTCACTATGCGGTATACTGTTCAGCCCCAGGTGATTCAGGATCAGATCAATGTTATGCAGCAGCTGGTTGGAAATCCTTCAATTATGGTGCTCATCCGTGAAGAACTCAATGTTGCCGGAAAAGGAAAAAAAGTAGAAGGTTTTAATTCCAGGAATTCCTCTTCCGCTTCGCCTCTGCGTGATTTTCTTACTGTAAAAGGGTATAAAATCATTGATGGCAGCCGTATTGTTTCTTCAAATTCAGCTCAGGAAGAGGCTCTTGCAGAAAATCTGTCCGAGGTTCCTCCCGATCTGATCGATAAGGCTGTGGCTGCCGGCGCTGATGTGCTTATACTGGGATCCGTTACAGCTAACCCGCAGAATATCAGCGGTCTTGCCGGTACTGATTTTAAATCCTACAATGCAACCGGAAACGTAGTTGTTCTGAGTCTCTGGGGACAAAGCAAAATTGTAGGGGAATTCAGTAATCGGTCCGCCGGTGCCGGATTAGAAGATACCCTTGCCGCGAAGGAATCTGTAAGACGTTTTACCCTGGGATCTTCACCGAATCCTGCGAATCAGCCTAGCGGACTGGCCCTGTTTGTACATCAGAGACTCAGCCAGGAATGGGGAAACCTTACCCGGAATAATGCACTGATCGTGCATGTATCAGGAATCGAAAGAAAGCACCAGGGAACTTTCCGGGATGATCTGATTGAGCGAACCGGAGTAAAACAGGTGAATGAAATCAGTTCCGATGAAAACAGTGCTAAATGGGAAGTTATATATCCAGGAAAATCCTTTGCTCTCAGCGATCAGATAGCCTTTTACGGTGATGATCCGAGAATGTTCTTTGCAGTTCGTGACTCAGGTAAAAAGATTAAAATCACTCAGGTAAAACGGGGCGATATATATCTCGAGTTCCGCTGAGAATTAAGGGAAAAGACAAATGAAGCAGTCCGGTAATACTATCAGGAAATATAAATTAAATACATTAACAGTTATTTTTCTGATTCTGTATTCCGGTGCAGCTCAGGCTCAGAGTCTTAAAAAAATTAAAATAACAATCGGGGGAGTTCCTGCTTTGGTTGAAGTGGCGGCGACTCCCCAGGACCGTCAGAAAGGGCTTATGTACCGGACGAAGCTGGGTGAAAACGAAGGTATGCTTTTTGTTTTTCCGTCGCCTGAGTTTCAGTCTTTCTGGATGAAAAACACGCTGATACCGCTTGATCTTGGTTACTTTGATTCCTTCGGAAAGCTTACCGACGTTCATACAATGAGCCCCGATAACGGTGCATCTTTTTATAATTCATCGGGCCGTATACTGTACGCAGTCGAAATGAATGCGGGCTGGTATAAAAAAAATAACATCCGCAGGTCAGCTAAGCTGGAACTTCCGTATCCCATCCTTGGACGGTGATTCATTTCGACCGAAACCGCCCGGCCTGCAGCAGTTTCGGCTGATTATGGGTCAATACCAGGTTTTTCGCCTGATAGTTTAAATCATTATAAAGATCATCTAAGATTTAACAGAATCCTTACAATTTCCAGCTCAAGCCGCGAAGAAGGTGCGTTTTTTTCAAGATATTCAAAGAACCTTCCCCTGCGGGTCAGAAAATTCCGCTCCACTTTCTGCGGCAAAGGAATTCCTGACAGAACGAAAGGGCGAAGATACAAGGAGTTCCATTGCTTTCAGAGTTCTATCAGCCGGAAAAGAAAGAATTGTATCACGAGGAAAAGAATCAAACGAATCTTTGATTTTTCCTTACTGATTCAGGAATCTCAATATTCCGTATACGGAACTCAGACCTCAAAAAAAATTGACACCCGTATTATGTATAGCTATACTTAACCTATGGAATCAAATACTTTTGTTATAATATCTATCAGCATCCCCATGAACCTTGGTTTTACAGAAGAAATCAGTCTTCTTGGCAACCGGCTGATTACGGAGAATGCAGGCTGCCTCAGAGAAGCGCCGCCTTCAGTAGGTCACCGGAAAGGGATTGTATAAGAGTTTCTGCGATCCGGACCCTTGCGTGATACTTGCAGTTTCCTTCTATAACATACCACGGGGCCCGGTGCGAGGAAGTATAACCGATCATGTCTTCAATGGCTTTTTCGTATAACGGCCACTTTTCGCGGTTTCTCCAGTCTTCATCAGTGATTTTCCATTCTTTATCAGGATTATTCCGGCGCTCCTCAAAACGACGAAGCTGCTCTTCTGAATCAATATGAATAAAAAACTTAATTACCTGAATGCCCCTGTCGGTAAGTTCAGATTCAAATTCGTTTATTTCCCTGTAGGATCGAAGCCACGCCTCATCCGATGCAAACTGTTCCACCCGCTCCACAAGAACCCGGCCGTACCAGGACCGGTCAAAGATGGTAATGTGTCCTGCTTTAGGAATATCCCTCCAGAATCTCCACAGGTAGTGCCTGGTTTTCTCGGACTCAGTGGGGGCCGCAACCGGAATTACTTCGTAGCCGCGAGGATCCATCGAGCGGATCACTCTGCGGATGGCACCTCCTTTACCGGCGGCATCCCAGCCTTCAAAAACGATGACTGCGGTTCTGCGGTTCCTGTACATTTCATTCTGTATAACAGCCAGCTGCTTCTGGGCTGCATCCAGCCTGCTTTCGTATTCGGTTTCGCTTAATGTTAAATTAAGATTCAGGGACTGAAGCACAGAGCCGGATTCAGTAACCGGTTCCGGTATTCCTGCTGTTTCAGTTTTTTCTGCTTTGAGGGCAAGGCGAAGACTCTCTTCAAGGCCGGAAAAAATATCCAGAGTTGCCTGGCGATGATCGGCTGCATCAATTATAAACCAGCCGGGAAACCATGGATTTTCTTCTTTTCCTGAATCAAAGGGATCGTTCGATGTGCTTTCAATCACTTCGTCCCATGCCTTTTTCCAGGAATCATAATTTCTGTTCTGCTGCTTTTCTTCTTCCGTGACTCTCCAGGATTCGTCCGGATCTTCGGAAATCTTTTTCAGTCTTTTTTTCTGCTCTTTTTCATCGATTGTAAGCAGAAACCTGATCAGAAGAATTCCATTGTCTGTAAGGGTGCGTTCAAAATTTCTTACTGAACGGCAGACAGTATTATAATTAAGATTTTTAAAATTTAAAAACTTTTTTTCGGAAGCATAAGGCTCTGTTCCTGACTGACGAAGATGCTCCCTTACAGCTGCAAAGTGCCAGCTTCGGTCAAATACTGCTGTGCGGCCTTTGGGCGGAATCCTGTCCCAGAACCTCTTCAGAAATGGATACAGTTCCTCCTCACAGGTCGGGGGATGGATCGGATGCACTTTGTATCCCCGGGGATCCATGGCCATCAGAACCCGGTTAATGATCTTTCCTTTGAAAGCAGCATCAAAGCCGTCAAAGGTTATAATGACCGGCAGTCCGGCATTCAAAGCTTCCCGCTGCAGTCTGCCGATGCTCAGCAGATACGGCTCAAGCTTCTGTCTGAATTCTGCCTTGCTGAGTTCCACGTTTTTACCTCAGCGGTCCTGGGCAGAATCAGTTTTCTGCTTAGGACGGTTTGCTGCAGATTCTTTATCTTCGAGGTGGGTCGGATAAGTGTAGCGGGAATAGCGTTCGCGGTCTCCGGCCTGCAGTTCCAGATTGCGCATAAGAACCGAGGGGCATACTGTGGATACCGGTACAATTCCCGATTCAGCACCGCAGAAGCCGTTATCCACGTAAATATCTTCTCCCATACAAATAATGGAATCCAGTGCCGACAGAGGCGTTCCCACAAAATCCACGCCTCGTATGGTCTCTTCGGTTCCGTCCGGAAAGACTCTTACTGCATGGAGGATTTCACCTTTAAATGCCTGAAAATCATAATTCTCAGTTTCGGTTTCGCCGCCGAGCGTTTCACGTATCCAGATTCCGAAAGGTTTGTTCTGATTTTTAATTTCACTTAAAAACAGATCATGCATGACTTCCTCTGAAACAGGATTCCGGCACCTTACGATGAGATTCCCCATCCGCGAAATCGGCCTTTCCGTATTCTGATTTCTGCCGTGACCGTTCAGTTCCTTCTGATCCGGTATGGGGGCGGAACCGGTCAGAAAGCGCTTAAGAACCCCTTTCTCAACCAGAACTGCTTTTTTGCCTTCGTTGCCTTCGTCATCATAGCGGTAATGACCCACAAGCCCCCGGCCTTCGCATGTGACCATCTGCGGATCATCGGAGATATCAATGAATTCAGGTGCTATTTTTTTATTCCGCAGATCCCGGAAAGTGGAGCCGTCATCCGGAGAAAGCTGCCTGCTCCCTTCAAGGCGGTGCCCTACCACTTCATGAAAAAAGAGCGATGCTGCGGAGGCAGACAGCATCACAGGACCTGAGTATGAATTGATGACAGGTGCCTTTTCAAGAGCCGCAAGCATTTCTATATTCAGCTTAACTTTATTCAGAAAAGCCCCTTCGCCTGGAAATGCGGAAGGATCAGTTTCAATGAAATGGAATTCACGCGAAATCGGCTCTCCCTGCGAAGTAAGGGTCCAGAACATTCCCCGCAGTTCGAAAAAGGAATTCTGCTGCAGCTGGAGGCTTCCTTCAGTGCTCATGAATACTGACTGACTGTGAGTGCTGATCAGCTCAAAATGCGCCGATTTGATCCAGGGATTCTTTTTTGTAATCAGTCCTGCTTTTCTAAGGATATCCTTCCAGAGGGGCACATCCAGTTTCGGAAGCTCTCTGTATTTCCAGTCTTTCACACTCTGGCTCCTGGCTTTTGAAGCAAGACCCGGATAGATTTCCCGGTAATGAAGCTCGCGGCTTTTCTTTTTAAAGAATTCCTCTGCTGACTCACGGTACTTCGCTTCTGTGAGTTTCCAGACCGAGTATTTATATGCGTCTTCATTCGGCTCGGAAGGCATGGAGCTTGCATCGTCAGATTCCTCTGTGCTGACGGTTTCGCCAAGCCCCCCCATGCTTACGTTATCGTAACGATAGCTTCCGACCCGGAGATCGCAGAAAACATTATTTCCGGAACGGACAGTGTGCTCTGTAACAGATCCGAGCCTTGCTGTTACAGACTCCTGTCTGCGGTTTCTGAACAGATAAGATATATAATATACAGGAGGCTTCTTTTTTTTAAGATACAGAAACGAACGGTCAAGCTCATCCTGCATGTATTTTCTGATCTTCCGGAGATCTTCCTCCGTGAAGAGTCCTTTAAAGGGTTCATGTATGCCGGTCTGCGGCTTTGTTTTCCGGGTATTGTTCATTCTGAAACTGTTTCTGATTTTTTATATTTATTCTCTAATTTAGTAAGAAAATCACTGTATCCGGTGTCTGCTGCCATCCATCCGGTCAGCTGCCTGTCAGCACGCACAGTCCGGATCAAAGAAGGATCTGCTGCCGCAGATGATTCAAGATATTTATAAACAGATTCAGTATCTCCTGATTTCGCCGCTATTCGTGCCAGCTGATAATGCATTTCTCCGGAATCTTTGAGTTTTCGGGCTTCTGCAGCCGCTGGTCCGGTCTGATCGGATAACAGAAGGGCATTGCTGTAATTCATTCTCTGCTTCTGCGATAATTCCTGCCACATTTCTGTGTTCCTGTAAACGGCAGCCGAAAAATCATAATCACCGGAACGGTAAATAAAATCCGCTGCTTCGGTAAGTCCCTTAACCAAAGAAGCCGGAGGAAGCTTTTCGCTGCTGTAATCATTGAGAATCTGGGTATGCAGCGGCTTTGCAGAAAGCACTGTATTCCGGAGGTTTCTTCCGCGTACGGAAATAACCATGTTCACATACAGTGCATCTTTCTGCACAGGGTCTTCTTTAAGGGCGGCCTCAGCAAGTCTGACAGCCTCTTCATCCTTATTCAGACCCAGTTTCGCCCTTGCAAGAATTCCGTTCTGAAGGGCACTTCTTTTTTCCAGAGACCCGAGTCCTTTTTCGGCTTCGCTGAAACGTTCCAGTTCTGTCAGACTCAGACTTTCTGCTGTTTCGGTGAACCGCCTGAATCTGCTGCCTTTGTCGTCGTTCAGTCTTCGTGCTTCGGCGCTGGACTTCAGGGAGGCTTCATACTGGCGTGTGTGATAGCGGCAGACAGCCAGTTTATAATGGTATTCCCAGGTTTCCCTGTCTTCTTTAATTAATCTGTTTAAATACTTTGCTGCACTTTTATAACGGTTCATTTCCATGAGGGTAATGCTCATCTTCCACAGTGCCGGCTCATAATCGGAATCCATATCGAGAACCTGCGCAAACCGCTTTTCCGCAGATTCATAATCTTTTTTATCGAAATCCTGCAGACCGTTATTCATAAGACGCTGCATCTCTGCAGTTCTCGGATCCCGCTTTGATTCTGCCTCATCGAGGAGTTTTCGGACATCGGCGGAATCCCTTCGCGAAAGAAATTTCTGAGCATAGACGGCCAGTCCGTCCCAGTTACCTGTATAGCGATAATAAAGCATGATTTTCCAGAGGGCCTTTTCGCGCAGATCCTTATCCATTTTAAGGTCAACGCCCTTACGGTAGCTTTCAGTGGCTGAATCCCTGCGGCCCTGGTATTCCTGGATGCTGCCGATAAAAAACCAGGGATTCCCATTCCCCGGCTCTGACTGCACCGCGGCTTCAAAATGCTTCATGGCAGACTCATAATTTTTCCGGCTGTAGGCAATTCTGCCGTCACGATAATGAGGATTTGCCTGAATAACCTGGCTGAAAGTAAAAAACAATGTAAGTAAGAGTAAATATCGGATTCGGAACATAAACAATGAAACCATCTGCAAAAAAATTGTTGCCAGCCAGCTGCTCCGGTTAAGATTCTGAAATAAGGGTCATAAGTCCATAACAATTTTTACTCTGCAGGGAGACTGTGATGATTGAAGTAAAGGATCTCAGCCGGAATTATGGTTCCTTTCAGGCACTTAAGAATGTAACATTTTCCATAAAAAAAGGCGAGGTAGCGGGCCTTCTCGGTCTGAACGGAGCAGGTAAAACAACCTGTCTGCGTGTACTGACCGGTTTTCTGAGCCCCACCTCAGGATCGGCCTCCATTGACGGAATTTCTTCTTCAGAAGATCCTATGGGGGTTAAAAGCCGGATCGGCTACCTTCCGGAGGTACCCCCCCTGTATCCGGAACTCACCGTAAAAGACTATTTACGATTCGTGTCCCGGATGAGGGGTCTGCCTGAATCTGAGTTTGATGAGGAATTCCGGCGGGTCACTGCTCTCACTCAGCTTGAAAAAACATCTCATGCACTCACGGGAACTCTCTCTCTTGGATACCGGAAGCGGACAGGCATTGCTCAGGCTCTGATCGGAAATCCTCCGGTACTTATTCTGGATGAACCGATCTCCGGTCTGGATCCGCGGCAGATTGCGGAAATGCGCAGTCTGATCCGGTCCCTTGCAGGTAAGCACACAGTACTGATTTCCAGTCATATACTCACTGAAGTGGCGCGCACCTGCGATCGTGTGCTGATTCTTCACAAAGGGGTTCTGGCCGCCGGCATTGAAGGCGAAGCAATGCAGGATCTCGAACAGAAATTCATGAGTATCACTGCCTGACAGGGAGAATCCTTAATTATGAAAAAAGCATACTGGATATTTATCAAAGAATTAAACTCTTTTCTGGGTGCCAATCTGCCCCCGGCTGTAATCGGTATAACTGCTCTTATGAGCGGGCTGGTCAGTGTTCTGCTGGCTCTATCCGAAGGTGCCACGGCAGACGATGTAACCCGTGCTGTTTTCTATTATCTGTATCTGATTATGCTGATCACTGGGCTTCTGCTTTCCATGACCTCATTTGTAAATGAAAAGAAGCAGGGAACTCTCGAACTGCTTTACACTCTTCCGGTCACTGATACTGAGCTGGTTCTCGGAAAATACATGATGGGTGTTCTGGTCACTTCGCTTCTTGCTCTGTTACTGAGTCTTGTGTATGTTCTGATTATCGCAGGCGCACCGATACCTCTGTTTGCTGCCGGACTTACCGGTCTGATTCTGGCAGGGCTTTATTCTTTCTCCATCGGACTCTTCGCATCCTCAGTAACAGAAAGCAGTCTGATCTCCCTGCTGCTTGGACTATTTCTGATCCTTGCGGCTGATATCGGAGGTTACATGGCCGGTCTTCTGCCCGGTGCTGCGAAGGATATTTTCACTCACTTTCACGGTCTGAATCATTTTATACCGTTTACGCGGGGGGCAATGACTCTGCGAAGCACAGTTTTTTTTACCAGCATGAGTGCACTGTTTCTTTTTTTAACTGTTAAAGTTCTTGAATCCAGAAGGTGGAGGGGACATGTATGATTCAGTTCCATAAAAGCACATCAGCATGGCTGTATGCAGCCGGTCTGCTCCTGTTTTTCGGATCGGCTGGTTTTTTCGCCACACTGACCGGGGGGATTCTCTTATCACTTTCCCTGATTCTGATCTTTCAGGATCCTTTACTGTATTACTCCGGCAGATTTCGCAGCGAAGGCCATTCCTCAGCACTGATCCTGACATGGATCCTGAGTGCTGCAGCCGCAGTCATCTGGTTTACCCGTGAAAGCATTCTCATCCCTGCCGATAATCCTTCGCAGCTTCTGGTCCGTGTGCGTCTGGTTCTGCTGATTCTTTTTCTTATCAGTGCGGCAGTGGCAGTCCTCAACCGTATATTCGCAGGAATCAGTGAGCATACCATCTCTCCGCCTTCCGGGGTCAGTGAGCTTCGCATGAAAACGCTGCTTTCCGTTACTCTTGCGACTGTTCTGTTTGCCCTTATCAGTTATTCAGTGTATATTAAAAACCCGGTTCTGGACCTTACATTCCGGAACTACTCAGTCAGCGAAACAGCCCGCTCTCTTTTAAAATCAGTAAATAAAAAAACGGTAATATATGCCTTTATTCCCGTACAGCAGGCCGTTCTCAGCCGCGAAAAGGGTTATACCCCGCCGGAGCTTTACAGAATTTCCGAAGACATCCGCGTTTATCTTGAACAGATTCCCCTTATCAATCCTCTGATAAAACTGGAGTTCAGGAATTCAGAAACCGAAACCGAAGGGGAGTTCCGGGGCACGGCAAACGGTACTGTGGTGGTCCGTTCCTTCAGTGAGGATGTTACATTTGACGGAAAGAACTTTTCAGAACGACGCATTTTTATTCAGAGCGAAAGAGATCTGGATCAGATGGAACGCGACCTGATCCGGGCGGTAGTTCAGTCTGCCTCCGAAAGGAGAACAGCTTATTTTCCGTCTCTGAACGATGAAAGGTTTTTTATTAACGATAACACTCTCAGAAGCGAAGGCATGGAAATACTGAAGGAAGCACTTCGTTTTCATAATTTTGAAGTGAAGTCTCTTGGCATTTCGGAAGGCTGGCCCTCTTCTGTACCCGAGGATGCTGATCTTCTTGTTCTGGCCGGTCCGCGTATACCATATTCTGAGGACTCAAAAAAAGCAGTACTGGATTATATAGCCAGAGGCGGACGGGTGTTTGCCTCGGCAGATCCGGATGGAAAGGAATCCCTTGACTGGCTGCTGGCTGCGTATACGGACCGGTTCACATTCCGGAAGGGAAATCTTACCAACGTAAAAAACTATACCGGGCTTACTGTAACCACCGATACTGCTTCGCACCGCATTACCGAAAACCTGAGTCTTACCGGTGCTTCTTCTGTTCCGGTGGTTTTTCCTTCCGCTGCCTGGTTCGATCAGGTAACACCGGCTTCTGATTCGCCGGAAAAACAAAAACCACTGAAAACCTCCTTTGAAACATTTCCGCTGCTGTATTCATCCAATGGATCCTATGCTGATTTAAATAAAAATAAACAAAAAGATGCAGGCGAAACAAATCTCCGGGCTCCTCTGATTCTTACGGTTTCCTCTGTGAATGATTCCGATAAAAAAGAAAAAACACCGGCAGCGGTGCTGTCCTCGGACACCGGCTGGCTTACGGATTCAGTGCAGAAATTTCCTCTCGAAAAAAAGAATCTGCATCTTGCGGTGGAATCTGTTCTCTGGCTTACTGAAAATCCTCTTACTGCCGGGCTTACTTCAGAACCGAGGGAATCAAGAAGGGTTCAGGTCAGCGAAGAACTGAAATTAAAAAATATTCTTATCGGGATAATCATCTTTCCGGCAGGAACAGTCCTTCTGCTTTCCCTGGGGACCTGGTTCTACAGAAAAAAAAGAATCTGGCGTGAATCAGAGGACTGAGTATGAAAAGTCTTCGGTTTTACATATCATTAACGCTGGCCTCTGTGCTGCTTCTGGCTGGTTTTGTTCTGTTTTCCCCGGATGCGGAAAAACAGGGGGAATCGCTGCTCTGGAAAAAGCAGTTCAAGGAAATCCGGATTATAAGGGGGAGCCGTTCTGAGGATACCATCAGTCTGGAAAGAAGAGGTATTTTTTATCAGAATTATTTTATTAAACATAATAATGAAAACAGGCTGGGCGGAACTCCGGTTCAGAATGTTTTCCGGGACTGGAGTGAGCCGGTCATTAAAGGAATATATACCGACTACAGCTTTGAAGAAGACCCGGCAGGTATTCAGCTTGAACTTTACGAAGCACCGAAAGCTGTGCCTTCGGTTATACGGTTTGGTCCGAAAACCGGCAGTTCTGACCGTTTCATCGAGCTGAAAGAAGGGAACAATGCTCCGGTTTATTTTATAATACAGGACTCACTGTTCACCCGTCTCTTCACTGATCCCCTTAAAATGAGGGAGAAAAGAGTCCTGGTTTTTCCGTCCGGAACCTATATAGAGAATGCCGTGATCACTTATCCCAGACCACTGGAAAAAGGTAAAAGTATCGAAGCATTAAGAATTGAATCATTTAAGAAGAAAGAATCGCCGGACGGACCTGAGCTTCTGCGGTACAGACGCAGCACCGGCGAGGAAATCGAAAAATCTCTGAGTGATACCCTGGAACGCTATTTAAAACAGATCAGCATCCACAGATTCAGGGATGAATCAGGTTTTACAAAAGAAGAAATGAACACTGCCTTCAGAACAGCAGGGGAAGATCTGCTTATGCTGGAGATCACTCTCAAACGGCCCGGGGAAAATGCTGTGCTTCGCTTCAGGGAAATACCGGAGAATATAAAGTTTGACGATAAAGAGCGTTATTTTTTACTGTATAATCAGTCGTCGGGGGAAACAGATTTTATCCTGAAAAACAATGTCCAGTCTGTAATCAGTCAGGCTGAAGCTGTACGTAATGCCCCCGCTGTTAAAGAGGCTCCTGTTGAAACTCCTGAATAAATTCATGTATATAATTGCTGCGGCGGGGCTGCTGGGCTCCTGCTCTGTGTTTCAGGTATACAATCTTAAAGAATTTCCTCCCGAATCAAGAACTGTATATCTGCAGAATTTTACAAATGAAACTTTTGATCCCGATGTGAACACCGAGCTGAACCGGATACTCCGCGAAACTCTTCACATGAGGGGAAATTTTATCCTTACAGAGAACCGGCAGGACGCCCGGTTTATAATGAGCGGTCAGCTTTATCTGTACCGGCGCGAAGGCAGAATGTATGACAATTACAGAAATCCTGCCCGGTATATGCTTGCGGCCGGAGTTCTGATCCGCCTTAGTGAAGGAAGCAGACAGTTACTGAGCGAAGAACTCACCTCCACGGTGGATTATTCTGTATCTGAAGGCTATGCTGAAACTGAATACTCAGCCCGGACCAGACTGCTGCTGCAGCTTTCTGCGAAGATCAGCAGAGCCGCCGAAAAAGCTTATATGGCAGAAACCCGGTGAAAGAGACTGTAAGCATCCCCTCAGAACTCCAGGGCATTATACCTGACTATCTTACCGGTGTAATCAGTAAACTGAAGGAAATCGAACGGATTTCAGTTCAGGCAGCTGAGTCCGGTCTGAATCCGGAGCTGCTGCAGACCGGAAGACGACTGGCCCACAATCTGAAGGGAAACGGAGCCGCTTATGGTTTTGAGAAAATCAGCCAGGCAGGCGAAGAAGCTGAAAATCTGTTCATCAGATTAACAGAAGCCGGTCCTGAATCAGACCTGACAGAAACCGTTACTGATATTCAGAGGATAACAGGAGAACTGGCATTGTATATAAATAATATAACTATTAATTATGTATAATGCCGCAATTTCTGTTTTTCACAGCCTCCAGACAGCTATCTGTATCAGAGAAAGATCATCCTCAAAATCAGGAGAGCCGTTCATTTTTTCAGCCTCTGCGCGAAGGTAATCAACAGTTAAGGAAAGAGGGTTATCTGAATTATTTAATGGCTGATTTTTGACTTTTATTAACCAGTTTTCGAGATCTGATTCCGCGGGATTATTTACAGATTCATAAATACCGTCACTGAAGACGGTGATCAGTGCATTTTCTTTTATATTTACTTTAACTTCTTCGTAGGGAAAACCTGGCAGCATTCCCACAGGAATTCCCTTTGTTTTCAGAAGCAGCATTTCTTCTGAATTACGGAACTGCATTACAGCAGGCGGATGACCTGCACTGGAATACACAAGATCTCCAGTATCCAGATGAATCACTCCGTACCACATAGTAAAGAAAAGCTGATTCTGCTTATCCATGGGGAATGTGTCATTCAGAGTCCGCATTACTTCTGCAGGATGCAGCCGGTTGGCTTTCTGCATACCGGTCCTCAGCAGATTGAGAATAGAAACAGAAAGAAGGGCAGCACCAATCCCGTGACCTGCGACATCCAGAAGGTAAACGGCAAGATGGTTATCGTCAATCCGTGTATAATTAAAGATATCTCCTGCAAGAAGCGCACTTGGTTTATAATACCAGTCAAGCGACAGTTCACTTTTTGCACTTTTCAGATGCAGTCTTTCCGGAAGAAGAGAAAGCAGATAATCCCTTGCCTGTATGAGACCGAATTCGGTTTCCTTCTGTTTCTGCTGCAGTGCATAACTCAGCTCATGAATCCTTGCCCCTACCCGGACCCTTGCCTGCAGCTCTCTGATATTCGGCGGTTTCTGAATAAAATCGTCTGCACCGGTTTCGAGGGCCAGAACACGTTCATCTGTATTTCCCAGCGCCGTCAGTAAAATAAAATACGAAAGTTTAAGGTCCGGATTCTGCTTTACCCGGGAACAGACTTCCATCCCGTCCATTCCGCCAGGCATGATCCAGTCGCAGATTATTATAGACGGAAGAAGTTTTTCGGCGAGCATCAGACCTTCATGACCGCCCGATGCTGTGATGACACGGTAACCGGTTTCCAGACAGGTCCGGAGGAGCAGCCGCATCGCATCATCATCGTCAATGATCAGTATGGTCTTCTCGAAGGAATTTACCGGAAAAATATTACTGGCTGCGCTGTTCTCCATACTGTGCTGTACAGTTTCTGTAAATCATTCAGAAAATCAAGGTTTTTTTCTGAGGTGAATCAGAATCAGGGAGTCCCGTTCGGTTACTGAAAAAAGGTCCGGATCGGAACGGAAATCCCTGATCAGAGAATCAGACCGTGAATGATCATAATAAGGAGGTCTTCCCTGATTCTTTTCAGCAAATAAGTAAACAGACTGACATTTTTCTGATACTTCAGAAATCGGATTGTTTTTAACTTTATATAAAGGATAAACATTCACATCCAGAGGAAGAAGCGGACTCAGAGGTATGGCAGCTGCCACACACGAACCCGGCTCAGTATAAGATGCAAGTTCCAGGGCTTCCGCGAAATGAACATCCAGCTCCATTTTTTTTAAAGGAATATCTTTATCGGATGCCGCCGCAAAAAAATGGAGCACCAGAGATAAGGCAGCCGGAACTGAAGCCTTATAAGTATCTTTTACGCTGAATCGTGCAGCTGTACTGAGAAATCCCCGGCGGATTCCCTCCAGCAGAAACGGTGTAAGAGAATAGGTATAATGGGCGTAGTAAATATTATGCCATGGGTGCTCCGAAAAAAAATGGATCGTTGCCACAGGCAGAATCACAAATGCTGCATACACCGGCGCCAGTAAAACCGTTCCGCCTGCTGACATGATAAGAAAACCCAGGGCCCGGAATCTTTCTGATGCGGTTGTAGAGTAAGGAAAGTCCTGAGAAAGCCAGTACTGACTCCAGTCAGGTCCCCCTTCGCCGGAAATATATATTTTTAACAGATAGGCTGCAGAAAACCACAGGAAGCTGATCGCCGCCACAGCAAGACCCTCTCTTTTTTTACCGGATTTAAAAAGAAAAGCTCCCCAGAAAAAACTGTAGATTGATATATCTTCCTTTATTGAAAGGAACAGAAGAAAATAAAGCCAGAAAGTAAATTTTTTAACTGATGATTCTGAGGATGAGCGGATAAAAAGGGCCCCAAGCGGCAGGACCAGGATTTCAAAATGAAACGAACCCGTCAGTCTCCAGACTCCGCTGAATCCCGCCAGAATCAGAACGGCAGCAGGCAGAAGTAACGGGTGGCTTCTGCGGATATTCGAAAACGAAACCAGGTAATATCTGGTCCAGAGAATAAGGCCCGCAATTAATGTAAGCCACAGCAGCCAGCCGTAAATCAGATGGTTTAAAGGCAGATTAACGGACCAGAGCATTTTCTGCAGGGCATCCCCAATCATAGGTATATTCCAGACCATATAAAAGGGAACAAACAGCAGAAGAGCCGGACTGAAATGATGACCGAGAAAACTGCCGGATTCTCCTGTGCTTACATATGGTGTGGGCAGAATTCCCTGAAAATGCGCTGTTCTTCGCAGAGCTTCAGAAATATTCGTAAAATCCATATCCCCTAAATACAGGGCCTGAGCTGCTGATCCGGTAAAAATAAAAGCAGTCAGAACAGTCGGGAGCAGCAGAAACCATAGGACGAAAGCAGGAATTTCAGACCTGTTTTCCCTGCACAGAAGTAAAACCACCGGCAGAAGCAGGGAAAGAAATATTCCTGCTCTTTCCAGTTCGGTTGCATACTGTGAAAAAAACGTTAAAGCTGCTGAAGGAAGGAGCAGAATCAGAAAAATATAAACAGAAGAAAACAAACAGATTTTTTTTTGATAACCGAGTATTGACATAAAACCGTATCCGGAAAAGTGAGACACTTCTATCAGAAAATATTATTGACTGTTTTGGCAACCAATATATATTTAAAAATGATCCTTTAAAAAAGGGTCAGGATGAGGTAAACTATGACTAAAAAGCTTTTCTATGCCGCTGCTGCGGTTGCATTTATTTCCACTCTGTCTTTCTGCGGAGGCGGTGGTGACTCCCGTCGCGATGCAACTACAGTCGGTTCCGATGGCTGGATTTTTGAAGGCTGGGCCTGTGCACCCGACGCCGCCGCTGCTCAGAGAGGGGAATCCCCTGCTCAGTACTGCAAAGGAAAAAATAAAGATGAAATGGATTATCTTTATGTAAAATTTTCTGCTGCAGCCTCTGATAAGGCAATTAAAAGCGGTCGCATTGCGCAGATGATGTCTACCTGCCGTGATGCTGCTCTGACTCAGGTAAAAGGCGATGGAATTTCAAAAGCCATTGGTGATTATCTGGAACAGGCCTCCGGAGTGGCTGACGGTCAGTCCACTGGTGTGGCTATTGTTCGCCAGAGCGCCGGTAAAATCAAAGGTACAGGTATTTATGACTGCTGTGCTATTGATAACAAAAACGGTCGCTGTGTAAAAAAAGGAGAACCTGAAAACTGGGAACAGTGCATGTGCGTAGGTTACATGAGATTCGCAGGTGGTCAGGATGCTTTCGAGGCAACTGCTGAAGAAGTTCAGAGATAAGCTTAGCTGAAAATCAGAATCAGAAAGGAGCAGTTAGAAATAACTGCTCCTTTTTTTATATTCTTGATGCCGGTCTCACCCCAATCCCCGAAGATGTTACAAATGGGCAAGCAACGGTAATGTGCGTTTGCCTTGTAAAATATGAATTACCAGGTGCATTACAACCAATTGAATCCGGTTCTGAAAATATTCCTGACCGATAGTCTATAAGCCGAAAACAAAAGGTATCCTTTACACGGGGTTCAGGTTTCGCGGATTAAATGTGACAAAAGTATTGTGCAGACGCTTGGCGCGCAAAAATATTTAATTGCGCACCCGCGATTTTTCCTACTTTCAGCGGGTACGCCCGGATCGGAGGGGCTTTTCAAAAAGTACTTGCCATTTTTTGAGTTCCGAATTCAATGGAATGAGACATAATAAATAAAAGTGTCACATGAGGCAGCCAGAAGGAAAACTGCAAATTCCGGCTGTCCGTGAAAAATTCTTCCATAATGAACGGGGAAAAAACTGTGGCTGTAGTACAAATTCAGAGAGAAACAAAAAACAAACCCATTGAGGTAAACAGACCTACTCTAACCAAACAGGAGCTGGAGTCCGTTCTGGACTGTCTGATCCAGGACCAGCTGGGATCCGGTGAAATTGCGCGCAAATTTGAAAAGACATTTGCATCTGCATTTAATTTCCGGCACGCCTGTGCTGTTAATGCACTTACTTCAGCATATCATCTGTCTCTGCTTGCACTGGGGGTCGGACCCGGACAGAGAGTTCTGATGAGTTCCGTCGCACCGGTTGCTGCCTGTGATGCAGTCCGTTACACAGGAGCCGAAGTGCTTCTTGTGGACATTGACCGGGATTCTTTTCACCCTTCTGCGGCTGCCGTGGAGCAGATCCTCGAAAAGGAAAAATCATCAAGGGATGCCTATCCGTCAGTCTTTATTATGGATCATTCTTTCGGAAGTGTATCCCCCCTCCCTCCGGACATGTTCCGGGACCGGGGAATAAAAATTATAGAAGATTTTACCGGGCTGGTCGGTTCCCAGGATGATTCTTTCACTCCCGGGAATGCAGGTCATCTGAGTGTATGCGGTCTTTCGGACCAGGATATTATTACTACCGGAAACGGGGCAGTCATTGTGACTCAGGATTCAAAACTGCATTCTAAGCTGATCTCACTGCGGTACGGTGGTAAAAGAACTCCGGGTGCTGCTGCCTATGATTACCGGCTTCCGGATTTCCATGCGGCAATGGGTCTTGATCAGCTTACTCATATCAGTGCCATAATAACCCGAAGAAAAAAAATCGGAATCAAATATCTGGAAACCATCAGGCAGACTTCCCATTCCACCTGTTTTCGCCGCGGAGGACTGGATGCCTATCTTCGCTTTCCGGTGATAATCAATAAATCCAAAGAAGAAACCCTGCGTTATTTCAGTTCACTCCACATAGGAGTGAGGGAAACAATGGAGATGCCTCTGCACCACCTCCTTGAGTATCCCCGCCTTGAGTTCCCGAATGCTGAAAGGCTGTATCAGAAATCAGTATGCATTCCTCTTTATCCGAATCTCACGGCTAATAATGTCGAAAGAATCTGTTCTTCTCTGAAAGGACTCATTTAATGAGAAAATGAAACGGATCGGTTTCATAAAAGGAGCATCATTGGTTTTCCTTCCGGCTGCAGCATTTTTCTTAGCTGCAGCCATCACCGGTTTCTGCAGCAGCAGTCTGTACCCGCAATCCAGACCGGAGAATGAGCAGGAAAAAACTCTGAATGCGGAAATCACTCTGGGCGATTCCAGGAAAGTGACAGGCACAATCAGAGTAAATGCTCCGGATACAATGACTGTCCGCCACCTTGCTGATGGTCTCTACTATGAGAAAAACATAAGGATAACCGATATAAAAACTGTGGAAATCCTTAAATGGAAAGGCACTTTTATACGGGAATCCTCAGCAGGAAGAATTTTTGACTTTTTTCCATCAGAGTACGCTGTAGTTCTCCAGGATGGATTCCGAATGATAAGAACAGAGGACTTTTTTCCTTTTCTGAGTCAGGTAACACTTGAAAATGAAAAGGGGAAACTGGCCCTGTTTACTTACTGGAGGGATCTGAAAGGAACCGACGGAAAATGGTTTACAGGCTCAGAGTCTTCTGACACAGTAAGATCAGTTCCCCACAAAGATGTGGTTCGATCATTTACTTTCAGAATTACTGCCGCCGGAGACCATGAATGAGCCGCTTATTTGAAAAATACGGAGCCACGTTTAAAGCGGGCGAAACGATCTTCCACGAAGGGGAAATAGCTGACGGCCTTTTTATGATCCATTCCGGAAAGGTCCGGATTGTAAAAAAAATGGGTGGTCAGCACGAAGAAATCACGATTCTTGAAGATCCCGAATTCTTTGGCGAAATGGCCATTATCAGTGCTGAGCCGAGATCTGCAACCGCCATCGCCTACACGGACTGTCAGGTGATCAAAATGGGACCCGGTGCCTTTGAACAGGCAATCCGCGAAAACCATGGTATGGCAATCAGCATGGTCCGCCTGCTTACCAGAAGACTTCGCGAAACGAATGATCTGCTTTCTCATCTTTATAATGATACCCGGCAGGATAAAATCATGCGGATCCTGCTGGCTTCGGCAGCTGAATCCGGAAAAAAAGATAAAACAGGTAAATTTATACTTATTCCGGCAGAAAACGGAATTGCAATGGTTAGCGAAAAAGCCTCCATGAGCCCGGGAGATACAAGACTCCTTCTTAAAGAACTGCGCGACGAAGGACTCATCCAGATTAAAAAAGATGCTTCAGGAAATCATCTGATCGCCATTGCCTTATAAAATAAGCTGTTAACTGAAAAGAAAAAGCCAGGAAAATATTACAGCCATTCCGTTCACAATCGAATGCGTTACCACCGGTGCAATAATGCCGGGTCTGTATTCGCGCAGAACTGCCAGTCCCATACCCAGCACAGTCAGATACGGCAGAGCAATCCAGCCCTGCGGGTGCAGCAGAGCAAATATACTACCGGATAAAAAAGCACTGAAATAAAGACCGGATTTCAGACGCAGATAACCAAAAAGAAATCCCCGGAATATAACTTCCTCAATCACGGGCACAATACCTGCTGCGAAAAAGAAAATCAGTAACGGTGCTTTTTCAAGATGAAATACAAGCGGATGTGCATGTTCAGCACTTCCGGGATTCTCACCTGAAAGCTGTACTGTAATCATTGTAAAAATCAGAGCAATCGGAAAGATGCCGGTGAAACCTACAATCCCCCACAGAATTTCCCGGAAAGCAGCACTCTTTTTTCCTGTATACAGAATTTTCCTGTACTGTTCCGGTGCACCTTTGTGCGATGCCTGAAACTGAAACACACTGATCAGGAAAATAAATGGAATCCAGATCATCTGGAAGAAAACAGGATCTAAGGTCTCCTGAAGCTGCAGTCTTCCGTAAAGGACAGACTGAAGAAGCATACCTGCAGGAAACATAAAAAACAGAAAAATTATAACAGTTTCAAACATCGCATTTCGCTCTGTTACTGTGATTCCCGACAAAGCTTCGGGGAAATATGGCCTTGGTTTTGAACGCATAAACCATATAAAAGTAATGATGCTTCCTGTAAAAAGAATCAGCGATCCTGCGGCAATCATAAAAAGCATAGAAGTTATATGCAGCCCCTGAGTAAGGAGAGCGCTGTTTTTTTCCTCAGATTCAGCCATTCTTCCCTGAATCTGAAGATTACGGATTTCAGCCAGAGCACCGGCCGGGGTGCTGAAAAGAACCGCATTGTCCGGAAGCACTTCGGAATTTTCGTAAAGTCTGCGGTATTCGGCGGCAGTCTGAAAATGAGGATCTGTTTCCGGAATACCGGCAATTTTCTGGATAAGATCAGTTCTGCCAAGATAGTCTAAAATAATACTTTTTGTGATGATAACGGAAACATCTCCGGAACCACCCATCATATCGAACAGACTGCTGATTTCTTCAGCTTTCTGCGACGACTGTTCCGGAAGCAGATTTTTAGATGTAACCGCTTCTGCAATGACGATCTTTATAACCAGATCGTTCTGACGATCCTGCAGTTTCTGGTTCTCTGTTTCAGCACTGGCTGCGGAACTGCGGTAAAACAGTGACACTGCAATGGCGGCAATCATAACAAAGGTGCTGATGCTGCGCAGACTGATATTGAAATTCATATGCTGAGTTTTTCAGAGAGCCTTTCCAGCGCAAGTAAAGAACGTCTGACCAGAAGCTCGAATCCGCGGCCGGACGGGGAACAGCCTGATGCTTCGGGATTCCTTCCGGATTCAGCGGATCGGCTGAGAAATTCAGCAAGACCGGATACTGCGGCTGAGTAGACTTTCAGGTTCTGCATACTTTCTGAAAATCCATGCATTTTTTTAACACAGTCAGAATAATGATCCAGAAATGTATGGGTAAGACGGTCATGCAGACTGCTTACTCCCTTCAGAAAAACAGTCTGCTTACCAAGGTACATCGCATGAAATGCCGTGACTCCGAAATAAGAGACAATGACACTGCTTCCCGCCATTAAATCCGCAAAGCGGTCCGGGTCCAGCCTTTCGTAAAAACTGTAATTCCTGCAGTTATTAATTAACTTATCTGTGATTTCAGTACGGATACCGACTCTGGTAATTCTGACATCTTTTGTTTCCATTAACATGCGGAGCTGCTCCTCCGCCTCTTCTGCAACTGCCGTACTTCCCGTGTAAACCAGGATACTCTGATTCTCGGGGATTTCTGATACTTTAATGGTTTTATAATATGGAAATATAAGCATTCGGTCCATAATTTCCGGAAGATCTTCCGGTGAATCCTGAAAATGCGGAAGTGTATTCCAGATCTCAGTATTTCCTCCTGCAGATTCAGGATGCCTGTTGTCCAGGGCCAGCACCCATCCGGCTCCCCTGTAATTACCGGGATCTGTATCCCGCGCATCAAGGATCAGGAGGGTTTCCGGTCCGCAGTTTTCGGCCTGTTTCAGATCTTCTGTGTAGTCGGTGCAGTGTTCTGCAGCCCCGGAAAGCAGTTTATGCAGGATTTTCATTCTTTCCCTGTGGCCGGTACCGAATCCCTCTCCTGCGCCTGCGGCAATGAGAATGCGGGGCTTCATTTTTTACCTTGCAGGGGACGGAAATGTGATCTGCCGGATCATCCGGTTTGTTTCAAAAAGTTCCGGTTCCCGCTCCCAGAGTCTCATAACGTCTGCGGTATCAAAGGAATCACCAAGCCTTTCAAAGACTTTTCTTACGGTAATGAGATCTTCCGGTGTATCCACTGTAAGCCTGGGCAGGTCCTGAGTGCGGCAGGTATCCGGTTTTCCGCACCAGGGCTCCATCACATCGTGATCCTGATGCACTACTTTAAAAAAACTTGGATTATGCTTTATGTGCAGACTAACATGTTCCCGGAAAGTTCCGGAATCTGATCTTGTTTCATCAGAAAGTGCTTCGCGGGTGAATGCTTCCACTGCCGCACCAAGAGGAAGGTTTGAAAAAGAAAAGAGATCCGCACCGGTACGGAGAATTCCTTTTACGGTTTCCTCTGCAATCTTCGGGTCCACACAGGGATTGTCAGCGGTGGCTCTGACAATAATATCGCATTTCGTATGCCATGCCGCCAGTCTGTAACGCTCCCTTACATCGTCTTCAGGGCCCTCCAGAAAAGGCAGATTCTTAATACTGCAGAATTCACGAAGCCTTGTGTCATTCTCAGGAATTAAGATGAGCAGGCTGCTGACTTCCTGAACTTTCGAAAGTCTTTTATAAATATGCTCAAGCACGGAGAGTTTTCCGGGAACAGGCAGCCCCTCAAAAATCTTGCCTGGAAGCCTCGTCGAGGCTGACCTTGCCTGAATAAATATACCTGTCCGGACTGCTTTCATATCTGTTTCATTATCGGAGATTCAGAAAAAAACAAAAGCCCCTCAGGCTTCTTTTGAAAAAACTTGCGGTTTTTTCATGCAGGTGCCTGACTGGACAGGTGAAAAAAAAGAAGATCCGCCTGATTTCCTGGAATGTAAACGGAATAAGATCCTGTCTTGACAAAGGTCTGCTTGAATTCATAAACAGGGAGCAGCCTGACATAATGGCTCTCCAGGAAGTGCGGGCGCTTCCGGATCAGGTGACCTTCGCACCTGAAGGTTACGAAATCCACTGGAATCCTGCCGAAAAAAAGGGTTATTCCGGTACAATGATCCTGAGCCGTCAGAAAATCCTTTCCCTGCACCGGGGGATCGGCAAAGAGGAACATGATACCGAGGGCCGGGTGATCCGGGCTGAATTCGAAAATTTTCAGCTTATCAATGTTTATACTCCGAACTCCGGTCCCGAACTGGCCCGGCTTGGGTACCGCGAAGACTGGGATCGCGAATTTAAGGACTACTGCAGAAAATCTTCAGACGCAAAACCGGCTCTCATATGCGGTGACCTGAATGTGGCGCATAAGGAAATTGATCTTACGAATCCCGAAAAAAACAGAAAATCCGCCGGTTTCACCGACCAGGAAAGAGCCGGATTTGAAAACCTTCTGAATGCCGGGTTCACTGACACCTTCCGCCATTTTTTTCCTGACACTCCCGAAAAATACACATGGTGGTCTTACAAATTTCAGGCAAGGCAGAAGAACATTGGATGGAGAATTGATTATTTTCTTGCTGACGGGCCCCTTATAAAAAATCTGAAATCAGCTTCCATTCTGGATTCAGTGTACGGCTCCGATCACTGTCCGGTGGAAACAGTTCTGGAATTCTGATCAGCTTTTTTTAATTTTTATATAATATATAAATGCAATAAAATTATACAGTGAGTGAACCACTGCCGGAACCAGAAGGTTTTCGGTATAAAAAAACAGAAAACCCAGCCAGGCTCCCATAACGGAAGCAATGATCATATAAACCGGCGTAATAAAATGAGTGATTCCGAACAGTAAAGAAACAATGGCTATTCCGGCAGGGGCTCCGGTGTATTTTACTGCTGTACTCTGCAGAAAGCCGCGAAACAAAAGCTCTTCTGCGATTCCGGTAAGTAAAGAAAGCAGAAATAAATACACAATTCCCGCACCGCGGAAGGAAGGCATAAGAAATTCATCAAGAAATTCCCGTATCTGTATAAATGATTTCAGGGGAACTGTATTCATAATAATGAGGACCAGAATCATCGGCAGAACAGCTGCGGCGCCGGTCAGCAGATCATCGGGGTCAAACACCGCCATCTGAAGCACATTCAGACCGAAGATCCAGCCGAAAAAAATTCCGGCAAGACCCAGTGATGCCTCGAAAACCACTGCGCCATTGCTGCTGATCTGAATTTCCTTTTCCTGATTATCCATTAAATGTATACCATTCGTCGCATTTAAGACAGTCCATAGGAACAGAATGGTGATCTCCTCTTACGGAATGACTGTGATAGTTTTCGAGCTTCAGAAAAGCCGCCTGAATACCGTCCTTAAGCAGATCTGTGACTTCATCGCCTTCGGCAAAAGGATCCTGTCTGCAGACAGGGATTTTTCCTGAGGAGGTTATGCAGATATCACGGGCCAGATGCCAGCAGAAATCCCTGTGCAAAGGTGTGAGATCCGACAGCCTCCTTTCCGGGAGTTTATTTATATATCTATTGTATTTTGAGATTATGACATTTATTTTTGAATCTTTAAAAAATTCAAAAAATTCATTGATTTCATCCGCATTTTCCTTCATCCGGAGCATTTCTGCATGCAGATGAAAAACGGTATCTGCCTTCTTCAGATAATCCAGATTTTCCTTTACTTTAGGAAAAAGATCGCTCTCATGAAACTCAGCCCATCGTTCAGGTTTCAGGGAATTCAGCCGTATGATGATATGAAGTTTACCGGCTCCCGGTATCCGCGAAATTCTTTCGCAGGCATCATCATCCAGGTCAATTCCGAAAGTTTCCAGATATACCCTTTTGATTTTCGGTTCAGAAAAAAGATTCTTCAGAATTTCAAGGAGCTGCGGATGATAAAAACTGTCTCCTGTTCCGCCCAGGCAGACTGAGAGATCGTCATCGAGTGCGTGTTCCTGAATCCATGAATAAATCTCATTCAGATGTTCCTGATTCAGATATTCGGCTGTATGTGACCATTTTTTAAGCCTTGGGATAAAAACAGGATTCACCTTACTGAAATTTGTAAGCTCTGCTTCCAGCCAGGAAACCGAAGGCCGGATTAAATAAGGATTTTTATGAATCAGCTGACTGAGTATTTCATAGGACAGCGGCAGTTCAGCAAATCTTCCGGAAAGTGCGCAGGATCGGGAGGTGTTAAGAGTAAAGTCCAGCCGGTACTGCCTCATATCCGGAAGTTCATAAAATATTTCAACATCATATTCATTCATATGAGCTGTTAAATATTCTCTTATCGTTCTGGTTTCATTGTCTTTTAATGCAGAAGCTGTCAGCATCTCAGCCATTTCCGCAGTGATCAGGTCACCTGTAAAACCCGGAGGAATATTTTCGGAAAAGGTATAATCAGCCAGAAACTTACGGTGATGTGAGATAAGATCTCTGGTAAGCCGTGCATCCAGATAGGGACTGTATCCCGGCAGAATGAGAAACATATCGCCAGGTTCCGGTTTCAGTTCCTTCACTGCGGAAAGCAGAATACGCAGTTCACTGTTTTTAACAGGATAATCACTGAATTCAGGCAGAGGGTTTTCCGGAGTGATCAGCAGCGGATCGTCTGCAGTTTTAACCAGTGCATCCTTCATCTGCTTTATAAACCGTTCCTTTAAAGCCGGTTTCAGTCCCGGCCAAACAGGCTGAGTTATAATGACTCCTTTCAGTTTTCCCGGAGCCGGGATCAGGCGGGATTCTGTTAATTCCATATTATTTATATTCGGTCACAGCCATCTCGGATTTTCTCTGTTCGATCCACTGGTCAAAGGACTTTTCCAGTTTTTCATAAAACAGCCGGTTTCGTATGTTATCTTCAACTTTTTCTATGGGAACGGGACGTTTATCTTCAAGTTTAACAATTACGTAGCGTCCCTGAGAGTCCCGGAATACAGTGGAAACAGACCCCGGTCTCATGTTATAAAGCATCCCGGCGAGCATCTGATCCCTGGCTGCTATTTCATGAATCGGGGTATGACTCCGGTAACCACCTGCCATTTTCGCAGTGCTCACATTATCGGAGGAATTTCTTGCAGCATCACCGAATGCTGCCGGATTCCTTGATACTTCTCCGTAGATTTTCTTTGCGAGACCGGAAATGCGGCTTTCCTCGGAGATGGATGCATCCCGGGGCCTCAGAATAATCTCCCTCCAGGCAATCTCAGCACCAATCTGCGTTTTATTTTTATTATAAAAACTTTTAATTTCATCATCATCAGGGGGCGGAACAGAAAGACTTATCTGAATCAGCTGCCTTTTCTTAAGCTGAAACCTCATGTATTCCTTCCATTCGTCAAAAGTAAGACCTGTTTCTTTTTCGACATCTTTTTTAAAGCGGTCCATATCGGAAGTGCCGGTGACTTCCATTTTAAACCTGATTTCATTATCGATGCGGCTGTCCGAGATGATAATGGATTCTTTTGCCGCCTCCCTGTCCACTATGGCCATGGTAATAAGCTCGTCCACAGCGGCTTTTTCCAGTGAATTCTTACCAGGCGGGAGAGGAATCCTTGATGCTCTTATATGATTCATTCTGGTTTTTATATCAAGTTCTGTGATAGCGGAATCCCCGGCAATATACCGGATTCTGTTCACAACTACGGAATCCTGCTGATTGGCAGAAACAGAGCCTGGCCCCGATGCATACAGAAGAATAGATATTATAATTATTTTTATTTTTTTCATTTTTTAAGTTCCTGTCCTCATCAGACTGCCGCCGGCACTCTTTCCGCCAGAGCATTTATCTTTTCAAGAAACACAGATGCATTTTCCTCGCGTACAAGTTCATCTCGCAGAGCCCCTGCCCCGGGAAAGCCCCTCAGATATTTAACAGCGTGCTTCCGGAAAAGCTTCAGCGCATATTCCTCTTCATAGAATTCCTGCATAAGATGAAGGTGGGTCCGGATGGTACCGGTAAGCTCAGGGAAGCTTATTTCGTCTCTTCGCCTGCCGGAAAAAATCCAGGGATTTCCGATCGCAGCCCTTCCGATCAGTATACCTGCAACCCCGTATTTGTTTTTGTATATTTCCGCTGTCTGAAAATCAGTTATGTCTCCGTTACCAAGCACCGGGATCCGCAGAGAAGCGGCAATTTCGCCGATGGCTTCCCAGTCTGCCTTACCGCCGTAAGCCTGATCGCGCGTGCGGCCATGCACGGAAATCAGACTGGCTCCGCTTTCCTGGAGAATGTGACTTACTTCAAGGTAGTTTCTGGTTCCCGCTGACCAGCCAAGGCGGATTTTCGCACTGACTGGAACTTTAAGATTTTTAACAAGTGACTCAATGATTTTTCCTGCCTTAAGGGGATCCCTGAGGAGACCGGCTCCCGACCCTTTCAGAGCCACCTTATTCACGGAACAGCCCATATTCAGATCCACTGCATCGGGACCGAGTTCTTCGGCTGTCAGCGCACCCCGGAGAATGGTTTCAGGATCATTCCCGAAAATCTGAAAAACGATGGGACGCTCTTCAGGATGAAACCGAAACATGGAATGAGTTTTAGCATTATTCCGCGTAAGACCTGCGGTACTTACAAATTCCGTGAAGGAAAAAGCCGACCCCATTCGGCGGGTCAGCCTGCGGTAAGGACTGTCAGAAATTCCGGCCATCGGAGCCAGAATGACCGGTGTTTCTTCTGTGAGATTATAGATTTCCGGAATTCCGTTCAAGCCTTCTTCCTCATTCAGAGGTGTGCGTAATAGTCCTGCACAAGATTATAAAAATCCTTAAACATATGCACGGCATCATTCGGACCAGGAGCTGCCTCAGGATGGTACTGCACACTCAGTACAGGCGCGCCTTTGTGCCGGTAGCCTTCGATGGTGCGGTCATTCAGATTCAGGTGACTCAGTTCCATTCCGGAACCGCTGCTTTCTTCCACTGCAAAACCATGGTTCTGGGCAGTGATTTCCACACGGCCGCTGCCGAAATCTTTTACCGGCTGGTTTCCGCCCCTGTGACCGAATTTCAGCTTGTAGGTTCTGTGCCCATTGGCAAGGCCGAGTATCTGGTGTCCAAGGCAGATTCCAAAAAGCGGCTTTCCCGTTTCGAGAAGTTTTTTTGTAAGCCCGATTGCATGATGGAGAGGTTCAGGATCTCCCGGCCCGTTAGAAAGGAAAAAACAGTCATAACCAGGTGCAATCACATCTTCATAAGTGCTGTCGGCTGGCAGAACGTCTACGGCAAAACCAGCGTGATCCAGATTCTGAAGAATGGCGGTTTTCACTCCGTAATCCAGTACGGCGATTCTGAATTTTTTTCCTTCATGAGTTCCGAAGCGGTAAACTTTTCTGGTGGAAACAGTCTCTGCCAGAGCCTGACCGGCCATGGAAGGAAGCCTGCGCACTTCCTGAAGCATTTCTTCGGAATAGGATGCTGCCGTAAAAATACCGCCCCTCATGGCTCCCTGATTGCGGAGAATGAGAACGAGCTTCCGGGTATCGATTCCCTCAATGGCCGGAGTCTCGTATTCGAGGAGGAAATCCCTGAGGGATTTGCGGGATACATGATTGCTGGGATGATCCACATATTCTTTTATAATAAGGCCGCTTGCCTGGATTCCGGCTGACTGATTATACACAGAATTGATTCCGTAATTACCAATCATAGGATATGTAAGGGTCACAATCTGCCCTTTGTAAGAAGGATCCGTAAGAATCTCCTGATAACCGGTCATAGAAGTATTGAAACAGACTTCTCCCAGTCCGGATGATGCTGTAAAGCCAAAAGAGCGTCCTTTGAAGTGCTCTCCGTTCTCAAGAACTAATATTGCGGATTCCCTGATTTGTCTCATAATCAATGGCCATGCTTTTTCGGTTTCCAGGCAGCGTCAAGTAACACGTTTTTTTTATCGCGTCCTTACCGGGGTTTTCAGAAAATGGCTCACTTATGGAATTCATGCTGCAGTATCTTCCCCTTCTACTCCTGGTTTTCCTCATAGTAGCCACCAAAGCAAACCATGTAAAGCAGATGAAAAATCTTTCTCCGGAAGAGCGCGACCGGCTTTTTGACCGCTTTCAGAAATTCAGAATCGTGCAGCTTCTCATGATACTCGGAGTCATTGCACCTGTCATCATAATCGGAAACGACCTGTACCGTCCTGCGAATCAGATTCTTGCTCTGCTCGGGGTGTCTGGGACAGTATTTCTCATATGGGCGGTCGGGGGCTATTTCTATCTGCGGCGGTCTCTTACTGAAATGAACCTGCCACAGCCGTTTATCCAGTCCTATCTCAGGGACAGAATGACCCTCGGACTTCTTCTGGCTTATCTGATTGTGACAACCGGAATGAAAGTGTTTCCCCTCCTCTGAGGTTACTATGACAGAACAGCTGCCCCTGATTCACCAACCGGCACTTTATCTTTACTGTGACGGGGCCTCAAAGGGAAACCCTGGTCCCGCAGCTATCGGAGGGGTCATCCGGAAAGGACCGGAACCGGATTCCGAAACCGCTGCAGAAATCTCAGAGTTCATCGGAACCAGAACCAACAATGAAGCTGAATACTCCTCCCTGATAGCTGTGCTGGAGAAAGCAAAGGAACTCGGAGCCAAAAAAATAAATATTTTCATGGATTCCGAACTCGTGGTAAAACAGATTAAAGGAATTTATAAAATCCGCAATGAACGGCTCATACCCCTCTCCGACACTGCCAAAAAACTTCTGAGCGGATTTGAAAGCTGGGAGATCCGTCATATCCCCCGGGAACTCAACTCCCGTGCAGACAGCCTGGCAAATCAGGCTTACAAAAAATAAAGATTTTTTGATTGAAAAAAAACCTCTTCATGCCATATAGTTTTACTGCGTAAAGTAGACCAACTTATTCTGAAGGAAAAAATGAAAATTACAAAGTTAAAAATCACGGTTCTTACAGTTCTCCTTGCGGCATCCGGAAATCTTTCTGCAGAAGGACGCAGTTTCATAGGTTTAGGAGCCGGTCTCATGACAGACCTTGGCGGCCTTGGATCCACAATTGCTGTGGATGGTCTCAGCTCGGGCACAGCCGAGTATCCGGCTCTCTCGGGTGCTTCTATGGGCTCAGGATGCGATCAGGCACCGGATCCCGCAGCCTGTCAGAGAGGTGTTTCCGGACGCAGTCAGCAGGTAATTGTCCCGGAAAACAAGCTTATCACCTATGAAAGAGCAACTGCAGGGCTCATTGATGCGAAAACCAGTGGTTCCATGACAGGCGGGGTTCTTTCAGGTTTTTATGAATACGAATGGTCTAATCATTTTTTTGCAAGGGGTGGCCTGAATTATATAAGAAAGATCATGGGGGGAAAAACCAGATCATCGGTAGCAGGGATTGAATGGCTGGATATCACATGGGATTATAAAATGCTATTTGCTCCGATTCATTTAGGGATTAAAGTCGGTGACCGTGACGGAGCACAGATGTACGGAGCACTTGGACTTCTTTATTTTGATGGCAGCTTCAGTGTAGGCGGTAAGAATATCGGAGACATACCAGCCTATATTATGAAAATGAATATTGGTACACAGACATCCCTTGATCCTGTCACGAATGATCTGGAAGGGGGGGCTCTGATGTATGAGGCATCTGTGTTTCGCGGTCATGGAATGGGATTCGCAGCACTGGTTGGTGTGGAAAACCGGCTTGAAAACGGTGATAAAATTTTTCTTGAAGTAAACCATGTTACAGCCGGAAGCCAGGGCAAAGCGCTTGCTCAGGACACAGGCAACAGGAGACACATGAGCACTCATCCAACCTATCCGGTGATAATGAACGGAACTTACTTCTCGGCCGGGTATAAGGTAGAGTTATAAATCCGGAAGTTTAAGCAGGCGTCATTTACCAAAAAGTTAAAGGATCTGAAAAACCCGCCTGCGCAGAAGAAAGCAGAGCGGGCTCACTGATATGCCCCGGATTACCGGGGCTTCAGGCTGCCGCAATCCGGTATGCTTCCAAGAACAGAAACTTTAACCGACCAGGTGCTTCCTGCCTCGGCACTCAGCCATAGCTCTTCTTTTACATCGCAGGTAAAATCTTTGTTTTCGGAACTGTGAAACAGTAGATTCAGGGACTCTTTGCGGCTGGATTCCCTTTCGCAGCCAATGCACTGGCCTGTACGGTAAATTCTGTCCGCTGGCCAGTAGCGTTTTGGGTTTTTCCGTTTTTCTCCGGCTTTTTCAGTGCGGGAGTGGGCCCATTTATCAATCAGATAATGGCATTTATCGTCATACACGGGCTCGGATCGGTATTTGGTTTTACATTCCTGACGAGAGGTAAATGTTCCGTCTCCCTGATCTTTACGGACTGTGCGGCATTCTTCACCGTCCGGCACCTGATTGTGGGAGCGGACTTCGCGTGACCTGGTTACGCTGTAAGCGCCGAAAGGCATGGAATCGCACCAGTCGCTCTGACGCACTGGTCCGTATTTTTCAATATTAATTTCGCGGACCCATTCATGGCCGGTCAGTACTGCGTCTACATCCTTTTTTATAAAAAGACCGGCAAGGATACCTATTACGGCAATACCTACAACACCGCCGATAATCGGCCACTTCCAGCTTTTTTTAGGTTTCCCGGATACATCCGCAGTCCCGCTGACTGAGGCTCCCCCGACAGGCACTGAGGAACTCCCGGCGGGCTGAGATCCCTCTGCAGGAAGTGTCTGTCCATCGGAACCGATTACCTGATCTGCTTTGGTCCCGACTGCTTTTTCCCCTTCCATTGAGGCACCGCACTGAGTACAGAAGGTGACATTGGCTTTCAGGGGAGTGCCGCATGAACCGCATTTTTTATCGGCTCCGACAAATTCGTGATCCTGAACAGCTACTAAATCAGCATCATTTTCCGGATAATAACGGGCATTGGCATCCTGAGCGGCCCCGCAGTTCGGACAGAACCTGTGGGTAAGTCCAAGCAGCTTTTTTGTGCCGCAGTATTTACAATCCCATAACATTTCGTAGACTTTTTCTTCTGAATTACCGCTCATAAATTCATTATGAACGGCTATATTATTCTTGTCAAATTTTTATTGAAAAAAATGGTCTTGACTCAAATATCACTCCGAAATAAAAAAGAATTATGAATCAGACAGTGCCGGTTTCTTTAGTCAGCCGACTGAACCGATGCTGCATTATTTCCTGGAGGGAAACATGATTTTCGGAAAAAACCTGGGTGAAATGCTTCGCGGTGAATTTATTGATATTATTGAGTTTCTTGATGAATCTCAGAATACAATTGTGCACCGCTTTGAACGCTATAATAATGAAATCAAGAACGGGGCAAAGCTGATTGTCCGTGAATCACAGAGTGCTGTATTCGTAAAGGAAGGTCAGGTGGCTGATGTTTTCGGTCCGGGACATTACGAACTCAACACAAACAATATGCCGATTATGTCCACACTGCTTGGCTGGAAGCACGATTTTGAATCTCCTTTTAAATCTGAGGTATATTTTGTAAATACAAAACTTTTCACCAATCAGAAGTGGGGTACTCAGAACCCGATTCCCCTTCGCGATGCCGATTTCGGCGTAATCCGGATCCGGGCGCGGGGGAATTATAATTTCCGTGTTTCTGACCCCAAGCAGTTTATTAAAGATATTTCCGGTACAAATTCCCACTTTAAAACAGAGAACATGGAAGATGAGCTCCGTGCTCAGGTGATTTCTCAGTTCACAGATGCCCTTGCTGAACTGAAACTGCCTGCTCTTGACCTGGCAGCCCAGTACAATGAACTGGGGTCCACAATCGAAAAATTCGTAAACGAAAGATTCGCTCAGTACGGACTGGCCCTGCAGCAGTTTTTAATTGAGAATATTTCCTTCCCTCCGGAAGTCGAAGCCGCGATGGACAAACGTGCTCAGATGGGTGTGCTTGGAAATATGGATCAGTTTATGAAATTTCAGACTGCGAATGCAGTGGAAAACGCCTCAAAAAATCCAGGCGAAGTCGGCGGCATGATGGGAGCCGGAATGGGAATGGGCATGGGTATGAATATGGCCCAGCAGATGGCAGGAATGGCAGCGCAGCAGGCACCTCAGGCTGCTCCCGCAGTCGGAGCTGCTCCTCCTCCGCCGCCCCCTGCAGCCGGTTATCATATTGCAGTAAACGGTCAGCAGTCAGGTCCCTTCGATATGAACACCCTTACAGGAATGATCAGCTCAGGTCAGATCAGCCGGGAAACAATGGTATGGAAGGCTGGTATGGCAGGCTGGGCAAAAGCCGGAGATCAGCCGGATCTCGCGGGGCTTTTCGGGGCTGTACCTCCTCCGCCTCCCCCGATGTAAACGGACATCCGTTAAACGAGTGTTTTTCCTTCATGACCGCTGCTGTTACCTTTATTAAAGGTCCGCAGCGGTTTTTTTGTGTATTTTAATTGTAAATGAGTATAAATTCAGTATGTCCAGTAAACAGACAGACACCACAGAACAGAAAATGCTGATCACCCGCGGAAACGGAAATGATATAATGCTCCAGGCTTTTCACTGGAATCTTGTGAAAACCAAAGGAACGGGCACCATGGATGGCAGGGGCCACAGCTGGTACCGGGAACTTCAGTCGATGGCCAGGGAAATTGCCGATGCAGGTTTTACCCTGGTATATCTTCCTCCGCCCTGGATAGATGATTCACTCTGGGAAAAGGACGGGCGTCACGGCGGAGGCGAAGGTTATTTCTGGCGGGATTTCAACCTGAATTCAAGATACGGCACAAAGGAGGAACTGAAGAATCTGGTCAGCTCCTTCCACGAACACAATATAAAGGTTATAGTTGATATTGTACTGAATCACAGGGACCGCCTCAGAATGCAGGAAAATATCTGGCCTTATCCGGGACCTCAATGGAGAGTCATGGGTAAAGACACAGGCGGTGCTTTTCTGGACGGTTCCAGTGATCTGAAACTTGATCATCCGGATGTTTATAATGCATTTTACAAAGCGCTTACAGAACTGCTGGATGATGTACATGTGGACGGCTGGCGGTGGGATTTCGTGTGGGGGTATCACCCAAAAGATGTATTTTCTTTAATAAGAGATACTTCGCGTACCGAATACTTTTCAGTCGGCGAATACTGGCAGGCCGCGTCGATTCCTGATGACCCTATGTATATGCGTTACGGAGGCTGTGAGCGAAGCAGACTGACCGGCTGGGCACGGGAAACAGGTTCATGTGTGTTCGATATGGTTCTGAAGCGCGAACTGAACACTGGGAACCCTGCGAATTTTCGTTACGGAATCAACTGCGATCCTTCTCCCGAACTCAGGTCAGCAGCGGTCACCCTTGTGGATAATCACGACACCGGAGCATCGCCGTTTTCACCGGCCAACGGCTGGGGGCAGAAGGTTTGGGAATGTGCACCGCACCTCAAATCAAGGGCTTATGCATTTATCCTTACCATGCCTGGAACCCCCTGCGTTTACTGGCCGGATCTTTATGACTGGGAAATAAACGAAATTAAAGATTTAATTAAAATAAGAAAAAAAGCAGAAATCACTTCATCATCTGAATGGACAGACCTGAAAGAGAAACACTCAGGTTTTGCAGCCTATGTGCACGATGCATCGGGGCGTCAGACACTTGCTGTTTCCATTGGTTCCGACTTCAGCGATCCAGGTCCAGATTTTACTCTGGCAGCTGAAAAGTCCGGAGAATGGAAGGTGTGGATACGGGAATAGCAATCCGGATTTCTTAAGCCCGGAGAGAATATACCGGTATATTTTCTCCGATACCTTTCAGAGCTGCTTTTTTTCTGTAAATACTGAGACCGAGTTCTTTTACTGCTGCTTTCAGCATATTCTGAACAGCCGGAAGTTCAAACATGTCCTCGGAAAAGGAGACTGCATGTGTTTTTGTTTCGTGCTGAATTCTGGCTGCAGTATTCACTGTATTTCCGAAATAGTCATTCCTTCCGTTCATGCTGACTGCAATGGCTGATCCGGTATGAAGTCCCATCTTAATTTCAAGGTGACCTTTACCGGAGAATTCCGTTTCTCTGAATTTTTTATAAGCATCCAGAGCAGCGCGCAGAGCATCTTCCGGCGAAGTAAAAACCGCCATCACAGCATCCCCGATGGTTTTAACCACTGTGCCTCCGGATGACTCAACCGATTTAAAAAGAATTTTGAAGTGATCCCTCACTACATCATAGGACTTCGCATCGCCAAGTTCAGTGTACATTTTTGTGCTTCCTTTGATGTCAGTAAAAAGCAGGGTAATATGGTTGATTTCAAGACTTTCTTCTGCGGAGAGGATATCGCCCCCGAACATTTCCTGAAACACAGGATGAGTTAAGCAGTCCAGTCCGGAGAGGAACGGCCGGGGAATTTTATAACCCTGCTCCTTCGCAGCTGTGTACATCTGTTCTTTATATTCAGCTTCAATTTCCGGAGCCAGCGGAAACAGTGACGGATGAACAGTAAATGTTACTTCAATATTTTCATCCAGTGTATTTCTGAAATCCACATTACAGATCGGGCAGTGACCGCCGGACTTCACCTCATGGAAATTATGCTTAAAATCCGGAACCGCTTCACAATGCGGACAGTGGTATTCCCAGGAGAGGTTCAGAATCCCCTTTTTAACAAAACCAAAGAAATTCGTAAGGATCAGATCCAGAGGAAGATTAAGCTTGATGGCCAGTTTCCGTGCATTGATCCGGTAAAGATCAGACGGGTTAGCCTGGCGGAAAAAATCCTTTATAATTGCAGGTGCATCGGTGGTATCCAGTTTTTCGGAAATCAGTGATGTATCGGTGTTCATGGTTGATTTTTAACAAACCGGCAGATTACTGCAAATCAAAAAAAGCAGTTTAAAAACCGAAAAGATGAATATTGAGATTCTTTTTTTCTTGCCAGCAGCATCCTTTTCCAGTACTGTTTAATCGTGAGAGTTTTGTTTTTCAACCTGATTACAATTACTACTGTTTTAAATCTGTTGCTTTTTTATACCGGACCCATCCCGGCTGAACCTGCAGGGGGAACCGTTTCCCGGAATACAATTCCGGTGTTCAGTTCCATGAATGAATGCGCCGGGGCAGGTTCATTTGTTCCGACTGACCCTCAGCTTATTGTGGCCAACCCCACTCCGGTTTACATTGCCCCCTACGGTGAATTTCCTAATTCAATTGCTCCGGCTTATCCGACCGTTGCTTCTCAGGACTGGATTTTCAGTCCGCCTGAAGAAAAAATTCCGGATGAGCTGAAACGTTCCCTGAACGGTGAAGCTCTGCAGCCCACGACTGCCCAGCTGGAGCAGCAGGAGTACAATCAGAATCCGCCAAATGATCCCTGCAGGGAATCTGTTCCCCCCGAACCGCAGACAACCACAGCCGCAAGAAAGGCTCCGGCAGCCCCGGATCCTGTAAAAAACACCCCGTCCAGGGGCGGATACTTAGACCTCATGTATGAAGGGGTAAAAACTGACTTCCGGAAATCTTCTTTTTCCTTTACAGAATCACCCAATGAAATCATCGCAGAAGGACTTTCCGTCCGCAGAATTCAGGAACCAGGTCCGGATGGTCCTGTAACAAAAGCACTGGTTTTTGTGATTGACGGGAATGTAAGTTTTGCTACTGGATCAGCTCAGCTCACTCCGGTTGCTCTTAGTATAGTTGAAAAAATCGGAAGAGCCATGAATGCCTATCCGGAAACTGAAGCAGCAGTCAGCGGACACACAGATTCCAGGGGGTCCCGGGCTCTGAATCTACGCCTGAGTGAACAAAGGGCCCGGTCGGTGGCTGATACTCTGATTAAAAGTCATTCAGTCTCAGCGGACCGCATAAAAGAAGTGAAAGGGTTTGCTGACGACCGGAAAGTTGTGGATACAATGGATGCAGAACCGAGAAACAGAAGAGTAGAAGTTATGCTCACTCCTGCAGAACGTTAAGAGGACTCACTTCAGGATGTGCAGAGTCCCTGATGAACTTTCATAGAGTCCCGGCCCCCTGCTGTAATCATACTCCAAAGGGATTTTGCCGCCGCCGCCCGGAAGGTCAATTACAAAGCGGGGGATGGAGATACCCGGATTCCGGCCCCTGAGCTTCCGGATTATCTCAACCCCCACCTGCGGATCTGTTCTGAAATGAGACACTCCCTTAACCTCATCGCACTGATGCAGGTAATAGGGCTGCACTCCAGATTCAATGAGGGAAAGAACCAGCTCCTCCATGATTTCATAAGAATCGTTTACACCTTTGAGCAGGACCGACTGATTCAGTACATGCACTCCGCTCATGCGAAGCCTGCGGACTGACTCTCTGGATTCTGCAGTGATTTCCTTTGGATGATTAAAATGAGTTACTAAAGTAAGCGGATAAAAGTCAGAAAAAACACGGCAAAGATTTTCAGTAATTCGGGCGGGATTTGCGGCCGGGATTCGGGTGTGAATCCGGATGCTCTTTAAATGCCGGATTCCCCTGAGACGGCTGATCACTTCCCTCAGGTCAGAATCGGAAAGGGTCAGGGGATCGCCACCGGACAGTATTGCCTCTTTTACGGAATCGTTTTCCTGAATGTAGTGAATCACCTGATTCAGATTGTCCATAGCCGTTCCGTAACGGGGGTCTGAGACTTTGCGTTTCCGGGTGCAGAAACGGCAGTGAACGGCGCAGCGGTGGGTCAGATACAGAAGCACCCTGTCAGGATACCGGTGAACTACTCCGGGCAGCGGTGAATGCTCCTCCTCAGCCAGAGGATCTTCATCATAGAAAGTAAAATCCTCGTTTTCTGCCTCTTGGGGCAGGATCTGCAGGGCTATGGGATCACCCGGGGATTCCATCAGATTCTGAAAGTGCCGGGATGCTGAGAACGGGAAAGAATCTACTTGACTCTTTTGCCTGATTAATGATTCTGAACCCATGATAGATCCCATAGACTTAAAGAAGGGCATGGTAGTCAAGCTTGATGGGGAACTTTACAGCTGTACATTTTCCCAGTTTGTAAATCCTGGAAAAGGAAGTGCCTTTGTTCGTACAAAATTAAAAAATGTTAAAACAGGTAAAGTGCTTGAGCGCACTTTTAAGAATTCTGAAACCGTTGAAGACGTCGAAATGGAAAAGCGTTATATGACTTTTCTCTTCCGCGACGAAGACCACATGGTATTCATGGATCAGAACGATTTTGAGCAGCTCCCTATACCGGTTTCTCTGGTTGAAGATTACATTCCCTTTATGAAGGAGGAAATGCTTTTCGAAATTTACTTTTATGAAGAAGCTCCCGTGAGTGTTTCACCTCCGAACTTCATAGACCTGCAGGTTACCTATGCTGAGGACGGACTGAAAGGTGATACACAGGGATCCGCTAAAAAGCGTGTTACGCTTGAAACCGGCGGTGAGATTATGGTTCCTCTCCATATCCGTCAGGACGACATCGTAAAAGTGGATCTTCGCGACTTCTCCTTCGTTGAAAGAGTAAACAAATAAAAAAATGTCTGCGTCGGCTGATTCATATTTCATTCAGTTCGGAGGCCAGGGGGGCGCCTGGTATCCGGAGCTGTCCCGCTTCTACCGGGATCACGTACTGAATGAACAATCCTCAGCCGATCCCTTTCTGAAAAAGGTAATTTCCGCCGGACTTGATTCACTTCAGAAAGAACTTAAAAAAAACAAAGATTCCGTGGCGCTCCTTCCTTATGAAGCAGATCTTCATAAATGGCTCTCATCTGATGATGCTGTTCCCGATGAAGAATACCTGGAACGGGCTCCTGTTTCCATGCCTCTCATCCAGCTTGCGCAGATCTGCAATCTGATCCATCTGGGCAGCGTGAATCCCCGTTTATCTCTCAGTCACCTCTACGATGCCTCTCTTGCGGCTACCGGTCACAGCCAGGGACTCATAACCGCTTATCTTTTTGCCCTTAAACTCAGCGAAGAAAAGTTTATTCAGGCAGTCGCGGATTTTACCTTATTTCAGTTCTATATGGGTCTTCGGAGTCAGGAATTTTATCCTTTTCCCTCTGCCTCAGCAGAAGAAAAAAAAGCAGCCGATGAAATAAATACCGGCAGCACACCGTCCCCCATGGCAGCGGTTCTCGGACCATCGGAAGAACAGATCGCTGCTCTTGCAGAAAAGTTCAATTCCGGCCGATCCGACTTAAGCCGGAAAGTTTTTATAAGTCTATATAATACCCCTGCTAATCATATTCTCTCCGGAAGCCGCACTGCCCTGACTCAGTTTTTTTCGGAGAACCGGGATTTTCTTACTGCAGAAGGAAATAATTTTGTATTCCTGAAGGCAACCTGTCCGTTTCATTCGCCTTATCTTCATAATGCTGTGCAGCTTTTCGAAGAAGATCTGAAAACTCTGCCCTTTTCGTATCCGGCAGATTCCGTGCGTTTACCGGTTTATTCTTTTTCTGACGGGAAAAACCTGCAGCTTTCCGCAAATCCCGCACTTCAGCTTACCAATGATATGCTCAGAAATGTGCTTTACTGGAATAAACCATATAAATCTTTTATCGAATCAGAATCATTCGGAAGCAAAAGCATCACCGTTCTGGATTTCGGACCGGGAAGAGTGAGCCAGAGGCTTACCATGGATGTGTTCTCAGACCTGCGTACTGCGGGAGAAATTCCTTTCGGTGAAGTCTACAGCGCAGCATATGTGCGTGACCTCCGGAAGCTGGCGGAGCTGTAGGCCTCCGGGATTCCCATGCAATGAATCAGTGTATAAATTTAAATTTAAGGAGTTACCGATGAAAGTTTTAGTTACCGGCGGATGCGGATTTTTAGGATCACATGTCTGCGAGCTCTTCAGGAAAGAAGGCTGGGAAGTGATCAGCTACGACAGCATGACCAAATATGAGCTTGGCCGCACCGGATACGGAACCGAAAAAACCAGAGATTATAACTGGGATTTCCTGAAAGAAATGGGAGTGCAGATGGTCAAAGCTGACGTGTGCGATGCAGACGTACTGAAGGATTACTCCAGCGGATGTGATTATATAGTGCATACTGCTGCGCAGCCTGCCATGACCATATCCTGGGAAAACCCCCGTCTTGATTTTAATACAAATGTGCTTGGAACTTTCAATGTTCTCGATGCGGCAAGAAAGCACCGCATACCGGTGGTGAATACTTCAAGCATTCATGTTTACGGGAACCATATTAATTACACCCTTACAGAAAGCGAATTCTCTTACGAAAGAAACCCGGTTGATATCGACGAAAAACAGCCGGTAATGGTAGGCGAACTGAGTCCTCTTCATGCTTCTAAAATGAGTGCGGAGCATTATGTAAAAACTTTTACAGATATGCTGGAAACTCCGGGAGCATCATTCCGGTTTACAGGAATCTACGGACCTCGTCAGTTCGGTGGCGAAGATCACGGCTGGGTTGCCAACTTCGCAATCCGAGCATTCTTCGGTCTTCCCCTGCGGGTATTCGGAACAGGAAAACAGGCCCGCGATATAATTTTTGCTTACGACGGAGCAAAAGCCTACCTCGATTACTTTAAAAGCCCGGTTCCCGGTGTTTACAATATCGGCGGTGGCGCGTCCTTTAAAATCAGTCTTCTGCAGGCAATTGATCTGATCGGCGAAATCCTCGGCAAAAAGCCGGCCGTGGAATTTCATGAAGGCCGTCCAGGCGATATGCGTTATTTTGTATGCGATATAAAAGAAGCGCAGAAGAAATTCGGATTTAAACCAACCACAGCTCCCAAAGAAGGAATTACTAAGCTTCTGCAGTGGATTGAAGCCAATCAGAGTGTTTTTGAAATACCTAAAGGCTGAGGGAAAACAACCGGCAGGCAGGCTTCTTACCTGACTGCCGGTATTCTGCAGAACAGAGGCAATGCTCATTCATGCGGCATGATCGGGTATATATATCAGAATTTTATAAATTCCTGAATAGTCTGTTCAGCGCTTCCGAACCTGTATACCGGAACTGAATCGGGGTCGCGCAGATAATCAGGATACGATTCACTGTCTTTACTGTAGAACCTTTCCCGTAAAAAAATACCTGAATGCCTGCCGCGGACTCTGTAGACGTCTCCTGAAATCATTTTTTTCAGTATACGGTCTCCGCGGTCATCCCAGCGGATATCACGGAACTGAAAAAAAATTTCGCGTCCTTCAATATCATAAAAAACCAGGTAAATCCGGTTGTGCATCCTGCTGTATCGCAGTATGAACTCCTGAGGTACTTCGGCAGCCGGTGTACCGGCCGGAGGTGGATTCTGCTTTGCTTCAGCTTCAGAGATCAGAATTTTCAGGACATCCCGGATTCGGATATCACTTTCTTTTACAGGTCCCTGATACTTTTCAGCATACATTTCATTTACCGAAAAAGTCCCGGTAATAAAGAGGAGCAGTAATATATATACCTTATTAATCATTTCAGTCAGGAGCCCCTTCGCTTTCAGAGGCATCTTCTGCACCGGCATCTGCTTTTCCTTCCAGAAGCTCCAGTGCCTTTTTTGCTTCTTTCCGCACCCTTGGGTGAGGATCTCTTTCGGACATATACTGCAGAAGCTCCTTCTGCGAGACAAGTCTCATTTCGCCCATCTGCCTAACTGCACGCAGACGCAGCCCGTCACTGTCATCCATAGCTGCAGCTGTAAGCAGAGCCTGTACAGACTCATCTCCAAGTCTGACCAGTGCAGTAAGAAGCTGCATCCGCAGCGGAACCATAAAGATTTTTTCCTGGCCTGCCGGCATTTCCTCAATTTCATTCAGGATCTGTTTCAGATCCGGGACAGCTGTTCTGTAATCCAGATGACCTAAAGAATTTACTGCATACGCTCTGTCAGAAACTGATGCGCTTTTTTTCATCGCTGTTTCAAGAAGAAAGGGAGCTGCACCTGCAGCCTTTACCTTACCAAAATAAAGCAGAGTGAACTGGCGAACCTCCGCATCTGTAAACGGATCATCAGCCTTCTCTTTAAAGAATTCCCAATCCTGAGAATACTCAAGTTTTCCAAGTGTGTTAATCGCAGCAATCAGCAGCTGATCATTGGTTTTAAAATCGCGCATTTTTATAATCTCAAGGAGATGCGGAGCTGCCTCCTTTACTTTCAGTTCGCTGACAGCCCGGATTGATTCCTTCTGAACATCCTCTGAGGAATCTCCGAGCGCTTTTATAAATATTTCAGAAGAATCAGCAGCTTTCAGTTCCCGAAGCTCCGCAACGGCTGCCTTTCTCACCAGCGGGTCCCGGTCTTCTTCTGCAGTTTTTTTAACAAGAATCAGGAATTCTGGCTTTTCCTCATCGCGCAGTTTCGATACCCGTCCGATGGCTTCAATCCGGATTCTTGTGCTGCCATAAGTTATATCCCTGTTCATGTTTCGCAGTCCCTCTGCGCGCTTTTCGTCATCAGTTTTCGGGGCCGGAATTTCTTTTTTCGAAGAATCTTCCGGTTTATTGCGGGAGAAGAGGCCGGGTCCGGCAGCGGCAGAAAGAAGCAGGAACAGAAGAACTGCGAATCCGGAAAGGTAAAGCTGTATCAGGTTCCGTGGTTCTGCATTTATGATTTTCCCGCTGCTCATATTATATGATCGGAGAGGGGGTGAAAAGCTTTAGGGAAACTAAAACAGACAGGAAGTAAATGAGGAATTGCCCAGGGACGGAATCGAACCGCCGACACGAGGATTTTCAGTCCTCTGCTCTACCGACTGAGCTACCTGGGCTCCTCGGACATCCATTAAAAAAAGACTGGCCTTTTCTGTCAAGAAATATTTACTGAGCTTATGGGAAATTTTAATCTTTCAGCCTATCTGCGCACGAAACCTGTCATCGCACTTGTCGGTGCCAGTACAAACCCCGAAAAATTCGGCCATATTATCTGGCAGGATATGGAATCCAAGGGATTTACTATTATTCCAATCAACCGGCGGGGCAAGACAATGGGAGGACGACGATCCTATGAATCTCTGGGTGCTGCCAAAGCAGAGCATGAGATTGGTCTCGTTGTTTATGTAATCCCGCCCGACAGAACCCTGGAAAGTCTGAAAGAAGCACTGAGTGTCGGTCTGAAAAAGGTCTGGGTGCAGCCTGGCGCCGGAGATGCAGCTGTACGGGAATTCCTGGAAGTGAATGGATTTGATTATTTAGTAAACGCCTGTGTAATGGTTCATTCCTGATTTTTTCAGAAACAGAAAAATTAAATTCCGGTCTGCATGCGGAATTCACCGAGCCAGGCTTCGGCGAAATCGGAAACAGAGTTCCGTATTTCTTTTATGTTCCTGGCATCACCGGATTCCCGGGAAAGCACCTGACTCACTGTCACCGGAGAGGCTACCGGAGTACCGCAGGGTATAATGTAATCAAATGTTTTTAAAGAATTATGAATATTTACCGAAAAACCGAAAGAGGAAAAATCATTCCGGATCATAAGACCGATTGCCGCAAGCTTTTTTGAACCTGGGCCGCCGTACAGACCCGGGTGTTCTCTGTTATAAGAAGTCTGAATTCCCCAGGCTTTATTAACTGCGAATGCAGCTGCATCTGTCACAGATCTGACAAGCTGCCCCACCTTAAGATTTCTTTTTTTTAAATCCAGATGCACATACACAGTCAGCTGGCCGGGTTCATGGGCAGTATGATCGCCCCCCCTCTCTGTTCTGATATAAGCAATACCTTCCCGGTGCAGATCTTCCTCTGTGCATAAAAGATTCTGAGGCTGAGCCTGAATTCCGGCTGTTACTGCCGGTGCATGTTCTGTAAACAGAATTGCCTCTGTTCTCCGGCTGCGGAGCCGCCTCTGCATATTAAGATATGACAAAGCAGAGTAGGTGCGGCCTGAATTCCAGTGGTTGCGGACAGAGATTGTCATAATGGATTAAATGTACCGGAAGAGTTCCGGAGGGTCAATTTCTTTTGTATGAATTCCGTAGTCGGTGATTAAATTCTTTCCGGTCAGGTCCCCTTTCAGAAGCAGAACGCAGATTTCAGGATTATTAATAAGTATAATCAGGTAATTTTCAGCAATTTCTGTGGTTTTGAGTATTTCGGAAACTTTACATGCTTTACCGCTGATTCCGTCTTCGATTACAAAGATCCTGAATTCCTCAATGATCTCGGGATTATTGCGCAGATAATGCAGCATATCGGCACAATAGAACCCTGTGGTACGATCCCGGAAATAATAAGACATGCGCTCGGCTTCCAGAAAAAGCTCTGATTTTCCGGAAGAGGTATGAAGTGAATTTATTTTATAATATTGCAGCAATGCTTCGGATGCCGGCCCCGCGAGGTCCGGGTCAAACTGAAAACCGGCGTTCTTTTTAATCTGATACAATGCATCCTGTACTGTAAGCTTAGACCGGTACACTCTGTTGGAAGTCATAGCATCAAATGCATCAGCAACGGCCATTACCCTTGCTCCAAGCGGGATTTCTTCTGCCTTCAGACCGTCGGGATAACCAAGTCCGTCCCACCGTTCATGATGATACCTCATTACAGAAGCCAGTTCTTCATACTGCTCAATGGCTTTGAGAATCTGAAATCCTGTATTTGAATGTTTTTTAATTATATTTCTTTCATAATTACTCAGCTGTTCCGGTTTAAGAAGTATTGTATCGGGTGTTTCTATTTTTCCGATATCATGTACAAGAGCAGCTTTAACAATCAGCTGTCTGTAGTCGTTATCCAGATTCAATGCCTGAGAAATAATATCACAGTAGCGGCTGACACGCTCCGAATGACCTGCTGTATAGGAATCCCTGCTTTCAATTAATTTAACCATAAACAGCAGAGTCTGATCCAGATTCGTTTTGAGAGTATCCTGGGAACGCTGAATACTGAAAAAAGTGAAGTACAGGACTCCGAAAAGCCCTGCAGACATTGAGGAAATAAAAAAAATTCCCTTATAAAACTGAAGAAATTCAAGAAGCTGCAGATTGTTACCGGCAATCTGAACAGCCAGCCGGTCACTGAAATATATCCATGAAAGTGATACCAGAAAGACACCGGCCGAAATCAGGAATGGCATCCTGATTAACCGGTGAAACCTGCTGGTGTCACCTTCAGGCCCTGGCATCAAGACTGTGTTTTTCTTCGCCTGAACGGTCGAGTTCATCAAGTTCCTGCAAAAATAATTTATAATTTTCAGAATTAAATATTTTATTTAGTTTCCCCCGCAGTTTCGGCAGAAAGCTTCGCTGAGAAAGGACGCCGATGAGTGTGCCCTTTGAATCGGTAACAGGCAGATGGCGGAATCCCTTTTCAAGAAACAGCTGGAGGCATTCGTCAAGTGCGGTGTATGCACTGACAGTAACCGGATCATGGGACATTATACAGCTTACCGGCTGAGAAAGCGCCTCCGGGCCGGAACATTCAGCCAGCACCTTCACTACAAGGTCCCTTTCGGATACAATGCCAGTAAGTCTGCCGTTTTCTGTGACACAGAGGATCCCGATATTCCCCGTGCTCATAAGGCTTGCTGCCTTCTGAACTGATTCATGCGGAAAAACGACCACCGGATTCGGATTCATGGATTCAAGCACTACTGACATATACTTCCTCCGTTTTAAATATAATTCGGCGCACAGATTGTGCATTCTTTTTTTGCAAGGATTGGAAAAAAAAATTTACCGGTAGACCACGAAACCGCAATTGACTAATCCTATGCATTTTTACGGGCAGATTGAAAAAATACTGACTGCAGCAGATCCCTTAGCAAAATTTGAACAGTTTTATTCCTTTTATGAAGCTTATAAGAGTGGGATACTCAGGCCGGAATCCGGAGATTTACCGGCACCTCTGGTTTTCTCCAGACCTTCCTTTGCATCTTTCTGCACGATTCTGGCTCCCAAAGAAACCCCGGTACGATCCGGAATCAGCTCCCCGGAAGGAAGAGCTGCATTGCTTCACTCCTTTGCCCATATAGAATATAATGCATTTGAGCTCGCATTGGATGCAGTTTATCGCTTCAGGGAAGTGCCTGAGGAATTTATAAAAGACTGGCTGGAGGTTGCTGATGATGAAATCAGGCATTTCCTGGAAATACGCAAGGTACTTTCAGAGCTGGAGACAGAATATGGTGACTTGCCGGTTCACCAGTATTTATTTAATATATCACTTAAAACCACTGATCTGCCTGATCGGATGGCAGTGGTTCCGGGTCACCTTGAAGCTGTAGGCCTGGATGTGAATCCCTGGATTTCAAAAAAATTCAGAAATATGAATGATCCTCAATCTGAACGGATCAGTAAAATTCTTAACATCATACTGCATGACGAAACAGATCATGTAAGGAAAGGTCTGCGCTGGTTCCGCTGGAGTTCGGATCAGCGCAATCAGTCTTCAGATTGTCCCATCAATGTAATAAAAAGGATAATTCCCGAATCTCTGCCTTTAAAGACACCGGTAAACAGGGAGGCTCGTCTAATGGCAGGATTTTCTGAAAAATGTCTTTCACTGATTGAGGAAAATCAGCTGAAAAGGCTTTAATAACCGGTTCAGAAAGATCAACTTTCAGAGACTGTCAATCAGGTGCTTCTTACCTGGTGAGATCACAAAACGCCGCTTAAATATATAATACACCGGAATGGCGGTCAGCAGTACCATAAATCCGAAAAAAACCTCAGTGGGATTCTGAACAATCAGATATCCTACCAGAAGAGCGCATCCTACAATATACAGCACGGGTGTTACCGGATACAGAGGAATCCGGTATTCGGCTTTGTAGCCTTTGCGGTCAAAAATAAAGACTGTGAAAGCGGTAAGCGCAGAAAGAACAAGAATCGCACTTGTAATCATATATAAAAGAAATTCAAGATCAAATATTATAAATACTGACGCATATACTGCCTGAAATACCAGGCTCATGTAAGGAGATCTGTGGTGAGGATGCAGTTTTGCAAGGATCGGGAAAAACAGACCGTCTCTGGCCATTGCAAAATAGATGCGTGATCCGCCGATAATGGTGGCAGACAGTGAACCAAGAAGAACAAGCGAAAAGAAAACGGAAAAATAAAACCGTGCGGAGTCTCCGAACATTCTGACTGCTGAAATCACCCCGATTCCCTGATTTGCCCGGAGTTCTTCAGGCGTTACTGTCAGCAGAAATGCAAGATTGATCATTAAATAAAGAATTGTTACAAGACCTGTTCCGTAAATAATTGTCCGCGATATGTTTTTTTCGGGATTGATGACCTCTTCGGCGATATACGTAACCATATTCCATCCAAGGTAGGAAAAAGTCACAGGAACAAGAGCAATGAGAATCTTAGGCATACCGCTGAAAACCGAGGCAGGCTCGGGAACAGGAGGAAAAGCCGAAAATTCCCCGGAATAAAAAAGAACTGCATAAAGAGAAAAAAGAAAAAGCCCCCCGATTTTAATAAAGGTAAGTCCGTTCTGAAAAAACGATGCCTTTGAAATTCCGAAATAATTTATAAATGTAAACAAAAATATAATAATGATTCCGGTAATTCCTGGAAGACCGAACCGGATATGAACAGATAACACCGTGGTTTCAAAAAATGCATGGCTGCTTTCGTACGGAAGGATAAAGGAAAGATACTCTCCGAGGGCCAGCCCAAGCACTGAAATACTTGCAGAAAAAGTAATCAGCAGACTGGCCCATCCGCTCATAAAGGCAATCAGAGGCGAGTAGGCCTTTTTCAGGTAAATATAATCGCCTCCCGCATAGGGAAAGAAAATCGCAAGTTTTGCAAAAGTAAATGCTCCGGCCATGGAGAATACAGCCCCAAGGAACCATACAAGAAGAACAAGCCAGGGGTCTTCCAGAAGGTTATAGATAATTCCGGTAGTGACGAATACTCCGGAACCTACCATAGAACTGAAAAGAATTGAAATTGAATCCTGAAGCCTCAGGGTTCTTTTTAAAAATAAATCCATAGAAAACTGTTATATCCGGATAATTGATAAATTTCGGAAGACCGGTCTGCCTGAATCAGGGATTTCACCACTCACCCGGCCCCTTCTGTGTTACATTCCCGGTTTCCTGGTAACCGTTATCAGCAGGCAGGCTTTCCTGCACTGAAAAACCTTTCTGAATCACCCGGTGACCTTTCATGATAAGAATAATTGATAAATAACGCTTAAAATTCATCCATTGCTTAAGATTTTCAAGCTTCTGAATATTATAATGAAACGGAAAATCGTCCGGGAACTTTTCGCCTTCAGGAAATCCGAAGCGTTTGGCTCCCGATGTCATAGTGCGGACCATATAGCTTTTATCGTCAGTTGGCAGACTCAGTATGTTTTCCCGGAATGTTTCAGGATAACGGAAATATTCCTCGGCATTTGAAGTGTAGACAATGCGGATGGGCAGCTTCATTTCTTTGGCAGCAGCTGCTATGCTCTGCATCGTGCCTTTTTTGGTAAGATCCCCACGGTCGGCCCGTATTCTTCCTGCCTTAGCCATTTCATGAAGGTAGGTATAATCTTCGGGACGCGAATGGAAAGACTGAAAACCGAATTTCCTGGTCATATAATCAAGGTCGCGAAGCCTTTCAGGAATTCCCCAGTTTTTTCTGATTCCAAGCTGGTAAGGAGCCTTATACTCAGCAAAATCCGGTTCGTTTTTAAAAGTTTCTTCAATAAATGCCCATGTGGTTTTCTGGTTTTCAGGCTGCCAGAAATCCCGGAAACACTGATAGTCGGGACATTTTTTCAGGGCCGCTATGTGAATCCGGTTTACCCGGACTACGTAATCATCAAAATCCATCAGCCATATATAATCGCTCTTTGCCCAGGCTGCGAGTGTAAGATTCTGGTCAGTTCCGACCCCGACATAGCCGCCTTTCAGGTCTTTAATATAGGACTCGAACATTTCGATGCGCCTTTCATTGGAGAAGAGATAATGATCTGCATTCAGCTGTGCTTTCTGACCTTCCTCGCGGGGAATCGGACGCTGAAAAACGGAGTCCCTTGCAGAAGCATCAGGTTTATTGCTGTCTGACCTGTTCTGTGGTTCCGAGCAGGCAGAGGCTGATAAAATCAGCAGTGTTGCTGTAAAAATGGCACGTAATACGGATTCTCTGTTCATTTGACCCTTGGCTGAATGATGATTCTAAGGATAGGTTCCCGGGGTCCCTGCTGGTGTCTATCAATTTATTACTGGGGATTGCCGGAGGGCTCTCGCGATTTACAGGAAAAACCGCTGGTGTTTGCCTTATATCATAAAAAATTCCCGCTGTCAGGCAAGAGTTTCACAGAGATACAGCACATTTAAAATGGGAAAGACTGGCCCATCCATTGCCAGACTTTTTAAAGCTGTTTTCAACGCATTCAGCTGAGCTGCTGAATAAGAAATAGATAGAAATAAAGAGAACTTTCTAAAGTTCAGGATAACAGTAAAGAATTGCATGCCCCGTAAAGATTGACAGAGGATCGATAAGACTTCAATCATGCATTATGGACCATTTATCTGAGATGATTCACAGTCTTTCCGCAGCCGGGGTTAAGTTTATCATAACCGGCGGTGTGGCTATGGTGCTTCGCGGGGCAGAGCGGATGACCATGGACCTCGACATTTCCGTAGAAAGAGAATCAGAGAATCTGGACCGGTTCCTGAAATCAATGGAAGAAATGGGTATGCGGCCCAGGGCACCTATAGCTCCTGAAACACTTCTGGACGAAGATGTTCTGAAAAGCTTTGTTGAGGAAAAATCCGCTCTTGTGTTTACATTCATTCACCCGGACGAGCCGTTTCGCCAGATCGATGTTTTTATAATTGATGAAATGTCTTACGAAAAACTTTTCCCTCTCAGCGATGACATGATGATCCACGGAAAACCGGTGCGCGTTCTGCATCTGGATGGTCTGATTCAAACTAAAATGCAGGTAAATCCTCCCCGTGACACAGATATATGGGATTTAAACGTATTAAAAAAATTAAAAGAAAACCGGTAATAAGTGCTTTAAAACCAGAGGATTTCGACGGACACACCGAGTTCCGGAAAATGACTCCGGAACAAAGGCTTCGCTGGCTTTCCGAAGGAGCTAAGTTTATTTATAATATACGCAGGCCCCGTACGGATTAGCAGCTGAATTTTATAACTTATCAGATAACCACTCACCGTATTTATTCCATGGAATGGCGAAGTTACTGCCCGGCATTGGATTGATCAGAAATTTCATTTCTTCAGTCGTTTAATAGAAGCTTCCACAGCGGAAAGTCTGGAGCGGAGATCCTCAAGCTTTTCGCGCTCTTTTTCCACCACATCGGCAGGGGCCTTATCGGTAAATCCCGGATTTGACAGCTTTTTATCAAGTGCATCCGCAGCAGTTTTCAGTTTTTTCTGATCCGCCTCAAGCCGTGCAGTTTCCTTAGGAATATCAATCACACCTTCCAGCGGAATAAACACTTCCCCTTCGCTGAATGGTTCCATTGCGTCGAATTTACCGGCAGAATGGCTGGCGGTAACGACAATGGATTCTGCCTGGGCAAGTCTTAGTATGGCTGCTTCTTTTTCCTTTACCAGCTCCTGCATAATACCGGAAGAGGTCCGGATAATCAAAGGAACTTTTTTATCGGGAGGAAGACCGGCTTCTGCACGAACAGATCTTGCGCACTGAATCGCTTCCTGAATCAGTTCAAGGGCCCGGGCTGTTTCTTCGGCACGCGGACTCAGAGACTTCAGATCTGAAACAGAAGGCCAGTCGGAAGTTATTAAAAGTTTTTCTTTTTCGTCAGCAGGCTTCTTTAACTGATTCAGATATGAGTAAATTTCTTCAGAAAGAAAAGGCATAAACGGATGAAGAATTCCAAGCATGGACCGGAGCACAAAGAAGGCCGTCTGGCGCGCGGCTTCCGCGGATTCTTCTCCGGCTTTTCCGTATAGTCTTGGTTTTATAAATTCAATATACCAGTCGCAGAAATTATTCCATATAAAAGAATACACCGCTTCCGTTGCCGGCTGAAATTTATAATCATCAATGTTCTTCCCGACAGTGCTGATGGCTGCATTCAGTCGCTCCAGAATCCAGAAGTCTTCGGATTCGAGTTTAAAACGAGCCAGGTCTGCTGCGTCTGCCGCCGGAGCAAACTGATCAGGAAGATTCATCAGAACAAACCGCGACGAATTCCAGATTTTATTTGTAAAATTCTGGTATCCTTTCAGACGATTTTCAGAATACAATATATCTTTACCTTCTGCCAGAGTGGAAAGGAGAAAGAAACGATAGGCATCAGCACCGTATTCGGCTATTACTTCGGCCGGGTCAATGTTGTTACCGAGTGATTTGGAAATCTTGCGGCCTTTTTCATCGCGCATCAGACCATGAATATACACATCCCGAAACGGAACTTCCCCTGCCAGATGGAGCCCCATCATAATCATCCTTGCCACCCAGAAGAAGATTATATCAAAGGCAGTTACAAGGACTGTGCCGGGGTAAAACCTTTTCAGGTCCGGAGTCTGGTCCGGCCATCCAAGTGTGGAGAACGGCCATAATGCAGAGGAAAACCAGGTATCAAGGACGTCTTCTTCCTGGCGAAGCTCAACGTCGTGCCCGAAGTGCTTCCGTGCTGCTTCGCGTGCCGCTTTCTCGCTTTCCTCAACGAATACCGTTTCGTCCGGACCGTACCAGGCGGGAATCCGGTGCCCCCACCAGAGCTGACGGGAGATACACCAGTCCCGGATTTCGCGCATCCAGGCAAAATAAAGGTTTTCATACTGTTTCTGTAAAAAGCGGATTCTGCCTTCCTCCACCGCTGCGATGGCAGGCACGGCAAGGGGCTGAATTTTCACAAACCACTGAGTGGAAATCATCGGTTCCACAACTGCTCCGGAGCGCTGTGACTTACCAAGGGCCATAATGTTTTCTCTGGATCCGCGGGCAAGTCCCAGGGCTTCCAGATCTGCTTTGATTTTTTTCCGGGCTTCGAAACGGTCGAGTCCTCTGTAAGATCCGCCGTTTTCGTTTATAGCCGCTTTTTCATCAAAAATTGTAATAAATTCAAGGTCGTGGCGTTTACCTGTTTCATAGTCATTCGGGTCATGTGCCGGGGTTACTTTCACTGCACCGGTTCCGAAGGAAGGGTCTACCAGAATCGCATCGCCGATAATCGGGATATGACGGTCCTTTAATAAAGGATGTTTAACAGTATGACCGATCAGGTGTTTATACCGCTCATCGTCCGGATGAACCGCAACAGCGGCATCACCAAGCATAGTTTCAGGTCTGGTTGTGGCGACCACGATTTCTCCTTCCCCGCTGCTGAGCGGATAAGCAAAAGACCAGAGTTCCCCCTTGTGATTTTCTTCGTAATCCACTTCGAGGTCGGAAAGCACCGTATGAGCCACCGGATCCCAGTTGACCATTCTGGTCCCCCGGTAAATCAGTCCTTCTTTGTATAGTTTTACAAATGCTGCAGCCACTGCTTTGGAGAGGCCTTCGTCCATAGTGAAGCGCTCACGGCTCCAGTCCATGGAGCCCCCGAAAATCCGCATCTGGCGCATAATGGCATTTCCGTATTTCTCTTTCCATTCCCAGACCCGTTCCAGAAATTTTTCGCGGCCCAGATCGTGGCGGCTGATTTTTTCGGTTTCAGCGAGCATTTTTTCCACTCTGGCCTGAGTGGCAATCCCCGCATGATCGGTCCCCGGCAGCCACAGAGTATCTTTTCCTCTTTTGCGGGCTGCGCGGACCAGCGCATCCTGAATACTCTGATTTAAAGCATGGCCCACATGGAGCTGCCCTGTTACGTTGGGAGGGGGAATTACAATGGTAAAGGGACTGCCCGACCGGGAGGATCCCTGAAAGTCAGGGCTGAATGAGCCGGATTTTTCCCAGATTTCATACCATTTGCTTTCAGTATTCTGCGGATTGTAGCGGGATTCAAGTTCGATGGCCATAATGGCCAGAAAAATCAGGGTAAAGCTCCCGGAAAACTGATTTTTTAACTGCAAAAGATTTGCTCCCGGATTGTTGTAAAAGTTATATGGATGAATCATAAACCGGAAAACCTGAATTTCCGATAATCATAGCAGATCATCCGTCTGATAATCTGAATGCGGTCCATTTTTTTAATATTTACGGTCCTGCTGCTTTTGCCGGCAGCAAAGTGCGCACAATTCAATGCGGACCCGGGGGCTGCCTCATTCGCAATGCTGATACCTCCTGCCTCACTGGAGCCACCTGAAAACAATGGTATTTATACAATTGGCGGAACTGTAACCGGCCTCAGCGGAACCGGACTGGTTCTTCAGAATAACGGGGACGATGATCTTTCTGTCACAGCAAACGGAAGCTTTACTTTTTCGGCTCCTCTGGCTTCCGGGGCTACTTACAGTGTAACAGTACTAACACAGCCTTCTGCTCCCGCGCAGACCTGCACTGTTAACAGCGGAACAGGAACTGTTACATCCTCCGCGGTTAACACCGTGACTGTAGTCTGCAGTTCTGAGGATTTTACTGTAGGCGGAACCGTAACCGGCCTCAGCGGAACCGGACTGGTTCTTCAGAATAACGGGGGCGACGATCTTACTGTCACAGCAAACGGAACCTTTACTTTTTCGACACCTCTGGCTTCCGGATCCAATTACACTGTAACCGTTCTGACACAGCCTTCTTCTCCCACACAGACCTGCACTGTTAACAGCGGAACAGGAACTGTTACATCCTCCGCTGTTACCAGCGTGACTGTAGTCTGCAGCACGGAATCCTACCTTATCAGTGGAACAATAAACGGACTTGCGGGTCTTGGACTGGTTCTTCAGAACAATGGATCAGATAATCTCAGTATTAATTCTGATGGCACATTTACTTTTTCGACTCCGGTGGCTTCCGGATCCAATTACACTGTCACCATTCTGACACAGCCTTCTTCTCCTGCCCAAACATGCAGTGTGAGCAACGGAACGGGAACTGTTACATCCTCCGCTGTTACGGATGTTGCTGTAAACTGCATAATGAATACTTATACTATAGGGGGAAGTGTTTCCGGGCTCAGTGGATCAGGGCTTGTTCTTCAGAATAACGGGGGTGACGATCTTACTGTCACAGCAAACGGAAGCTTTACTTTTTCGACCCTTGCTGCTTCCGGATCCACTTACACTGTAACCGTTCTGACACAGCCTTCTTCTCCCGCCCAGACCTGCACCGTTGGCTCAGGTACGGGATCTGTTACTTCATCTGATATTACAAATGTCACAATATCATGCGTTACAAATCAGTATTCCATTGGAGGAACCGTAACCGGCCTCAGCGGAACCGGACTGGTTCTTCAGAATAACGGGAGCGATGATCTTACTGTCACAGCGGATGGATCCTTCACTTTTACAACCAGTCTCACTGACGGAACAGACTATAATGTAACGGTTCTTACTCAGCCTTCCACCCCTGCTCAGACCTGTACGGTTACAAACGGAAGCGGTACTGTGGCTTCCACTCCGGTAACAGATGTGATTGTAACCTGCGTCAATGACTGCAGTTCACCACCGTATACAAATCCGGTGATTACTTCTGTAACAGGTCCCGATTCAGTAACTCTTGCATGGGACTGGAAATCGGAATGCAGTTTATCCGATATTACGGCTGTCAGGAAACAGAATTCTGCTCCTGCTGATATAAATGACGGAACTGTGATTTCGTCCACTGTTATAAATGCCTCAGGATTTACAGACACAGGGGTTACATCTGGTAATTATTTCTATTATAGTATTTACTGGAAAGGGACGGTTGTGGATACCTATGCGGTTCTTGTCGGAACATCCTCGTTTATAATCAGTCCGGTTCCTGATAACTCAGTTACCATTGATGGCTCTGATCTGGAAACGGAATGGAACAGTGCCCCTTCTCTGACTTTTGACTGGGCCGAAAAGAAATTCACTGACACATGCAAATCAGATTACTATCCAAGCAATTCTCCGGATCCTGGAAAACCAGTAAAGGGAAACCTGAAAATGATGTATGATTCAGCTAATCTTTATATTTTTTATAAAAGCGAAGATGCTTATATTGTGACAAATAACCTAAGTGCTCCCTGGACCGATGACAGTATTGAATTGTTTATCAGTCTGACGAATCACCGGGGTACCAGCCCCATTGCAACAGATTATCAGTTCATTTTTACTCCCCGGTCTGAAGAAAATGCCGGTTATATGTTTTCAGGTCAGGGGAACGGCACCTCCTTCAACAGTGCATGGAACCCGGCAAATATGTCTTTCAAAGTGGCTGTCAGCGGCACAGTGTGCACTTCTCTGACAACTTCAGGGGCTTCTGAGAATCTGAACTGCGTGGAAGACAACGACACTGACCAGAGCTGGCAGATTGAGCTGAAACTGCCCTTCAGTGATTTAGGAGCAACAGTGAATGCAGGAGACATTATTGGTTTCACATTCAGTGTGAACGACGATGATATCAAATGCTCCTCAAAACAGCATGTTTATCCGTATATTGACGGTCAGGTCTATAATAATCCTTCCACATGGGGTATCCTGAAATTCTGAATTACTTTACAAATCTTTCACGGCGCTTAATAAAGTAAATATGAGCCTCAAAGTGAAATCTATCTGCCCTCTTGACTGCCCGGATGCCTGTGGTATGGAGCTTACTGTCGAAAACGACCGGATCACCCGCATTGACGGGGATCCTGATCATCCGGTCACTCAGGGGTTTCTCTGCTCCAAAGTCAGGAATAATTACCTGAAAAAAATGTACGGGTCTCACAGAATAACCCGGGCTCTCATCCGCACCGGTCCTAAGGGAAGCGGCAGCTTCAGGGAAATCTCCCTTGACGATGCAGTAAAAACAGCAGCTCAGAAAATTTACGAAACCGCTGCATCTTCCGGGACCGAGAGCATCCTCCCTTACTCTTATGCAGGGAATATGGGTCTGCTGCAGAGACCGGCAGGTGAGGTATTTTTTAATAAAATCCGGTCGTCAGTTCTGCTTCGCACAATCTGCTCAACAGCAGGCAGCTCAGCTCTTGCGCGTCATGCCGGCAGCTTTCCGGGCGGCGATATCGAAGGAATTCCCCATTCTGATCTGATTGTAATCTGGGGGATGAACATACGCAGCACCCATTCCCATATGATTCCTTTTATAAATCAGGCCCGGAAAAACGGAGCGAAACTGGCCGTTATTGATGTTTACAGAAATGCCACCGCAGAAATGGCCGATTATTTTTACTGCATTGAACCCGGCAAAGATGCCTATCTGGCGCTTGGGATTGCGCGTTACCTCACGGAAAACGGTTATGTAGATTCTGAATATATAAATAATTTTACCGAAGATTTTACAGATTTTGCCTCCCACCTGAAAAAGCATTCCCTGGAAGAATATGCCGCCGGGGCCGGTGTTTCCCTGGCCGAACTGAAAGAGCTTGCAGAATTAATCGGAAAGTCAGACCGATTATTCCTTAAAACAGGGATCGGTCTTACCCGGAACAGCCGCGGAGAAAACACCATCCGTTCTCTGGCTTCGCTTGCCGCACTAAAGGGACTGTTTCGTCATGATATTCCCGGAAAAGGGTTTATGTTTGCCACAGGTTCCTTTCAGGGAGGAAATCATACAACAGACGGGTCCGGACTCCTTCCGCCTGAAATCAAAGCGTCCCTTCGCACAGTGAATATGATTCGTCTCGGAGAGGCCCTGAACGAAACAGCTATGCCAGTGAAACTTATGTTTGTTTACAATGCAAATCCGCTCGCAGTGAGCCCGGACAGAAACCAGGTCATAAAGGGACTGGAACGCGAAGATCTCTTCACCATTGTGCATGAACAGGTTATGACTGAGTCTGCCTTGTATGCCGATCTTATTTTTCCGGCAACGGTATCAGTGGAAAACACTGATGTTTACAGAAGTTTCGGGCACCATTATCTTGCTTATACAGATCCTGCTGTTCATGCTCCGGGGGACTGCCTTTCAAATTTTGATCTTTTCCGCCGGATTGAATCAGAACTTCGTCTGCTTCAGGAACAGAAACCTTTGTTTCACCCGGACGGAAAACCGGTCTTTGATTTTACTGAGACTGAATTTACAGAAACAATAGAGCAGCGGAGAATCCGCTATCTGGATGCGCATAAAGAAGGGGGGCTCAGCGAAGGATCCGGTATACTGAAATCCCGGAAACCAGGAGAACCGGTAAAATCTGATCTTCTTCAGAAATACGATTCTGTGCGTATCTCAGGAAAATGGAAATTCCGTTTTGCCGCAGCCCCGCTGCATTCTCAGGACAGCCCTTATGCTTCGGTGGGTCTCTGCCGTGAATTTGATGATACAGTTCTTGCAGCGGAGTATCCGTTTAAACTGATCACTCCTCCGCACAAAGATATACTCAATTCAACATTTTATGAATTTTATGAAACTCCCGGAGAAGTTTTTATGCACCCTGCAGATGCAGAAAACCTGGGTCTTTCACAGAAAAACGGCACAAAGATCCGTCTGATCGGTAAACGGGGCTTCGCAGTAAGGATTCTGAAAATTACCGATAAAACTCCGCAGGGTCTGCTTACTGCTGAAGGGGTCTTCCGGTCAGCGGACCCGGCAGACGGTAATATAAATAACATAACTTCAATGGATCTCACCGAGACAGCCGGAGGGGGAGTGTTTCACGAATCAAGGGTAAAAATATCAGTTGTCTGAAAAGCGCAGACTAAGGGACGGGACCTTTATGAAAGCAGGTTTAACAAATTTAAAACTTCCGGAAGGTTTCCTGGTCCTCCTGACTGTTCTGTTTTTTCTTACCGGCTGTTTCCGGGAACAGGAACCGGAAGAACCTTCCTTTTCCAGAAAGACACATAGCAATAAAAATGTCTATATTTTTGCTATTCATCCCCTGCATAATCCGGAACGTCTTTTTGCAGTTTATCATCCGCTGATGGAATACCTTTCCGAAAGAATTCCCGATGCTGCCTTTGAACTGCAGGCCTCCCGGAACTATGCGGAATTCGATGAGCGTCTTTACAGCGGAGTTTATCATTTTGCACTGCCGAATCCGTATCAGACTCTGAATTCTGTTTCGAAAGGTTACCGGGTAATCGCGAAAATGGGGGATGATCATAAATTCACCGGAGTGATTCTGGTTCGCAGGGATTCGGGAATTCAGAAAGTCACAGATCTTAAAGGAAAGAAGATTTCTTATCCTGCCCCCACAGCTCTTGCAGCGACTATGATGCCTCAGTATTATCTGTTCACTCACGGGCTGAATGTAATGAAGGATGCGGAAAATCTGTATGTTGGTTCTCAGGAATCATCAATAATGAATGTTTACCTTGGATTTACAGCAGCAGGTGCGACCTGGCCTCTCCCCTGGGAAACGTTTCAGAAAGAGCATCCCGAAAAAGCAGCGGAACTTCGTGTAGCATGGGAAACCGAGCCTCTGATCAACAACGGTGTTGTGGCAAGAAATGATATTCCCCTGGAACTTTCTGCCTCTGTTGCAAGGGAGCTGGCCAATCTCCATAAGAGCGCAAAAGGCAGAGAAATTCTCTCCAGAATGCCTTTATCCAAGTTTGAAACCGCAGAAAATAAAGATTATAAAATCATAGAAAATTTCCTGAAGCGTTTTTCAGAAGAAGTCAGGCCGGTGCTGTGAGATCCCTCTTCAGCAGCATTTATTCCAGGGCAATGGAAGGAAGGAGGGTTCCGCGAACCTTTCGCCGCCAGATTGTGATCACTTTCACAACAGGCTTTCTTCTGCTTAGCACAGCTGCTGCCGCCGCGATGCTTTATATTCAGAAAGAATATCTGTACAGAGCAAACATTAAACAGACTACTGCTCTGGCCCGGTCTCTTGCAGTAAGCTCCAGATCATGGATCCTTGCCAATGATCTTGTGGGACTGCAGGAAGTGATTGTTTCCCTGGAGGATTATCCGGAAATCAGTTACGCCATGATCCTTTCGCCGGACGGAAGAGTTCTGGGCCATCTGAATCCTCAGAATCAGGGAATGTATGTGTCAGATACAACAAGCCTCAGTCTTCTGAAATCAGAAGGTGGACTTCAGATACTTGCTGATACACCGGAACTTCTTGATCTGGCCTGGCCGGTTCTTTATGAATCAAAAGTAATTTCCTGGGTGAGAATTGCCGTAAGACGTGACCGCATTTATGAAAACCTGACAATTCTTGGTATCGGTGCCGCGGCTTTCGTGGTTATTTCCGCTCTTATATCTTATACCGCTGCTGTTCTTATGGCTGAACGTCTTTCCCGCGGAATCAGCTCCCTTTCCCTTGTGGCTGTCGGGGTATCCATGGGAAGGCGGGATCTCCGCGCAGAATCACGGCAGTCACTGGAACTCAGTAATTTATCCGAAAGTTTTAATAAAATGCTTGATGATCTCATAAAAAGCGAAGAAAGTTTCAGACTTCTGTTTGAACAGGTTCCGGTTTCGCTTTGGGAAGAGGATTTCAGCAGAGTTACCGAAGCTATGGAAAGCCTCAGAGAATCCGGTATTCATGATTTTAAAACGTATTTTTCGGAAAATCCGGATTTTGTCCTGAGTCTTGCCGGTAAAGTTTCCGTGGTAAGGGTAAACCACCATACTCTGAAGCTCTTTGGCGCAGGAAAAATGTCGGACCTGACCGGCGGCCTGGACAGAATCTTCGCTCCCGATTCATTTCATGCATTTACCGGAGCTCTGCTGGCTCTTGCCGAAGGAAGAAGATCCTATTCCTGCGAAGCTGTTAACCGGACCCTTCAGGGTGACCTGATCCAGGTGATTATAACTTATTTTATACCTGAAAAAGATGCGGATGGCGCCTCAAGAATGCTGGTTGCAGTTCATAACATAACGGAACTTAAAAGACTTGAGTCACAGCTTCGCAGCCTGAATGAAGGTCTTGAAATCCGGGTTTCTGAGGAACTTGCGGCTAACAGAAAAAAAGATCTTCTGCTGATTCAGCAGTCAAGGCTCGCTGCCATGGGAGAAATGATTCATAATATTGCTCATCAGTGGAGGCAGCCGCTTAACTCTGTATCTCTTATCATTCAGAATCTGCAGGAGATTTTTGAGGATGGAGAATTAACAAATGAATCCATGGATGAATACACACAGCGCATACTCCGGCTTCTGAAGAGTATGTCCGATACAATCGAAGAATTCCGGAATTTCTTCCGTCCTGATAAACAAAAGGAATTTTTCCGCCTGGAAGAATCGATTGTCAGTGCCCTCTCCTTAATCGATGCAGCGCTTCATTCTGCCGGTATAGAGGTAATACGCGAAATCACGGACAGTCCGGAGGTTTTTGGCTATTCAAATCAGTTTTCGCAGGCGGTTCTGAACATTCTTTCTAATGCAAAAGAGGCTATCAAATTAAAGGGAAACGGGAATGGTCGCATCACTATCAGCCTGCACCAGGAAGACTCCGGTATTATCCTGAAGATCTCTGATAACGGAGGCGGTATTCCGGAAGATGTTCTGCCAAGAATTTTTGATCCGTATTTTACAACGAAGCCCACAGGAAGCGGAATCGGTCTCTATATGACAAGAATGATTGTGGAACAGAATATGTCCGGAAAAATCTTCGCCGAAAACATAGAAAACGGAGCCTGTATAACTATAAGTCTTCCGAAATCCGGATAAAAAAAGAAGTTGTCTGTAAACAGCACCCTCCGATGATTGCCTGCACAGAGCATTCTTAATAAAACAATGAATCACTATTTGACAGCTCTTCATTCATCCCTTTTCTGGACTGGTTATTTTCTTGTACTTCTGAATCTGTTTTTCTGGGTGCTTGTTTATTTCAGCCGCAGAAGGCTTACTGTGCCTTCTTTCCTGAACGCAGATCTGCCGGTTGTTACCATAGGTATACCGGCATTTAATGAAGAGAAAACTCTTCCGGATACAGTCAGATCGGTTCTCTCTCTGGATTACCCGGTGTCACACCTGCAGGTTATTATTGTAAATGACGGCAGCACCGACAGGACCGGCGAAATCGCAGAATCCTTTTCTTCTCAGTACAGCGAAGCCGATATTACTGTTATTCATCAGGAAAACAAAGGAAAAGGGGCCGCACTGAATGCGGCTCTTGATAAGGCTCGGGGAAGTTACTTTGTATGTTTCGATGCCGATTCAGTCATAGAACCCCACGCGCTCAGAAAAATGCTCCCATGGTTCGGTGACCGTACGGTCGCCTCAGTTATACCAATGATGAAAGCAGCATCGCCTGTTACTCTGGCAGAAAAACTGCAGTGGTACGAATACCTGCTGGGAATTCTCCTGAAAGGAATTTACGGAAGTGACGACTGCATTCATGTGATTCCCTGGCCGTTCAGTATGTTCCGCACAGATCTGCTGCGAAAGATGGGAGGGTGGGATCCGAACCGCAATCTAACCGAGGATTTTGAACTGACTCTGCGCATTCAGAAAGCGAATTTCCGGATTATCCAGACTGAAGAAGCGGCAATCCATACCCATACACCAAAGACTTTCCGGAAACTTTTCCGGCAGAGAGTCCGCTGGTATCTTGGATCTCTTTACAATATTGTACGACACCGGGATATCATTCTTAACAGAAAGCTCGGGGACTTCGGAGTCTTCCAGGGCCCTGCCCTTCTCCTTCTGCTTCTGTTTACAAATCTTACTTTTTTTTCCGGAATACTGCTGCAGGCCGGATCCTTTTTCTTTTCTGTGCCTTCGGAATCAGCGATGCTCCCTTTTCTGAGCCAGATGCCTGAAGACTGGAAGGCTGCCGAGCTGATCGGTTTCAGTATCACGATGATCATTTTTATTATACTTATGAAGTTTTCCGCTGACCGGGCAGGGGAAAAGATGTTTGGTCAGGGTGTGGTTCCCTTTTTTATATATCTTACAGTTTACTGGACCTTTCTTTCGGCTGTCTGGTTCTACGTTATTTTTAGATTTTTATTTATTAAAAAAGAGAGGAAATGGTAATGATAAAGGAATATAAAAGGAGTCCGAGCTATCGGCTGTATTTTTATGCGGCACTCCTCGCACTGGTGACCCTTCTGATCACTCTGGCCCCGGTCTATGCAGACAATCTGGCCAGAGCAATCGAGAATGCAAAGCTTACCGCTTATGAGGAATGGATTAACTGAATCCCAGCAGTTTTCCGGTAATCCTTACCAGAAGAGCAGCTGCATAGGCAAGTAACGTCATATAAGTAAAAAGTATAACGGCCCACTTCCAGCTCCCCAGTTCTTTCCAGACCACAGCAAGGGTACTCATACACTGACTGGAAAGGGCGAAAAACACCATCAGAGTCACTGCGAAAAGAGGAGTATACAGCTGATTACCGTTCTCATCTTTCGCCTGTGAAAGGGTATTCCGCAGCGATTCTTCATCCTCCTCACCTGTATGATACAGTATACTCAGAGTGCTTACAATCACTTCGCGGGCCGGAAATGCAGAAATAATCCCAATGGAAATCCGCCAGTCAAATCCAAGCGGAGCGAACACAGGCTGAACAGCCTTTCCCATCATCCCCAGGTAACTGTTTTCCATCTGAAGACTTCGTGAATACAGATCTTCTGAATCCGCTTCAGAAGTATCACCAGAAACCTCTGCTGCCATTTCCTGAGTCTGGTCCCTGTTGACCAAAGGCGATGAAGGTTCTGCATGAGGGAAATAACTTAAAAACCATATAACAATAGAAAGAGCAAATATGACCGTACCGGCACGGGTCAGAAATTTAAAAGAGGCTTCAAATCCTCTGTAAAAAACATCGAACATCCGGGGCATTCTGTACGGAGGCATTTCCAGAATAAAAGGAATCGTCGGAGTCTTCAGGACTCCCCGGTTCAGTATCCAGGCAACCGGCAGAGCAAATACCAGGCCTACCCAGTGCATTGCAAAAAGAGTGAATGCGGCCCAGCCTGCTCCGTAAACAGGCTCAATGAATGCTCCTATAAACAGAATGTAAACCGGAAGTCTTGCGGAACAGGACATCAGAGGAGCCACAAGAATTGTTGTCATTCGTGCCCTTGGATCCGGCATAACGCGCGCTGCCATGATGCCCGGAATGCTGCATGCAAAACTGGACAGCATTGGTATGAATGCCCGGCCGTTCAGACATGTCCAGGAAAGCAGTTTATCCATCAGGAAAGCTGCTCTGGATAAATAACCACTGTCCTCAAGAAACGCAATAAAAATAAACAGTATAAAAATCTGAGGAACGAAAATCACCACAGAACCGACTCCTCCGATAATCCCTTCGGAAACAAGGGACTGAAGAACCGGAAAAGCATCCAGATACTGAGCCGAAAAATCCCCGGCACTGCTGAATCCCGCATCAATCAGATCCATCAGCGGGCCGGACCAGGAGTAGATCGCCTGAAACACCAGATACATAATCCCGGCGAAAAATACCGGCCCGGTGAATCTGTTTACAAAAAGAGAATCAAGTCTGTCTGAAAAAGTTTTTCTTTTTACAGGATTTCTTATTTCTGATTTTTTAAGTATTTCATCAATCCATTTATACCGGGTGACAGATATAAGACTCGGTCCGCCCCAGGCTGAACCGGCGGCTTTACTTTGCGCCAGCTGAAGAGCTTCGGATGCCTCTGGTGAGTCTTTATAAAAATGAATTAAAGGGGAATTCTTTGAATAGAGAAGCTCCCTGGCTTCAAAAAGGCTGAGAGGAACCGTTTTATCGAGGACCTGTTTCAGCTGAGAGGCTGCTGCTTCCATTGCCTCAGGGAAAACGGGCAGATTTCCTCTGAATGATTTCTGACCTTTCTTCAGGTTTTCAGAAACCGTGTTTTTAAGATTTTCAAGGTGTGCTTTCGTTCCGCCTGTGACTGTAACCAGGGGAATTCCCAGTTCTTTCTGAAGTGTTTCTGTATCCAGCTCAATACCAAGGGATTCCAGCATGTCAGACATTGTAAGAACGCCAATCACCGGCAGACCAAGCTCTGCCACCTGACTGTATAAATATAAATTTCTTTTAAGATTTGACGCATCCAGTACAAAAAGGATTAAATCCGGCTTTGGCACCCCCTGAATGCGCCCCATAATCACATCGGCCGCAACCTCTTCATCGGGGGAAACCGGCTTAAGACTGTAAAGACCCGGAAGGTCAATCACTTCCGCAGAAAGATCACCGAGATTCAGAGATCCGGTCTTTTTTTCCACGGTGATGCCGGGATAATTCCCTGTTCGCTGCCTTGTGCCGCACAGTGCATTAAACAGGGTGGTTTTGCCGGTATTTGGATTTCCGGCCAGTGCAATCACGGGTGTTCTTAACGGATTCATTCACTCACCTTTACAAGTATACTGTCTGCTTCAGATTTCCGGATACTCAGATTATAATTAAGAACTTTAATTTCGAAAGGATCCCCAAGCGGTGCTTTTTTAATAAAAGTCACGGATTCACCTTTAATAATACCCAGCTCCATAAGCCGGCTCATGAATTCATCATCCCTTGCAAGACCTTCTATTACAGCTTTCTGACCTGGTTTCATTTGTGATAATGTCATAAGATTTCTCCTTTTTTATTTTAGTCCCCGCACCGAACAGCCGCACTGGGGCCCGCAGTTTTTCAATTTTCCGGGAAATGCGGTGCCTTTAATTTTTCTGTAAGAATTACGGATAATCCACAGTACCGCAACCCCGGTGACCGCCGATGCAATAATGAAATCAGCTGAAGCTTCCATATTGCCAGAATAAACAGATTTCATTTCAGCGTCAATTGATTTTAAGAATGAATCTCAAAATTATCTCATCGATATCCTGTTTCCTGATTATGGATGGGTTTTCTCCCAGTATTCAATCTGATTCAGAGAATTCGCGCAGTCCTGAATCACAAGCTCAGTGCTTGTGAGGGCATTGTCTATTAAAGTACGCTGGTCATGAGGTACGGAGGTTTTCTGTTCCTCAGGAATATGGCTCAGAAGATTATGAAATGCATCGGTGTAAATTCTGACGGTTGAGAAAGTTTCCCGGAAAACCCGCTGCAGTTCCCAGCGTTTCACTTTTTCAAACCGAACATCTTCTTCATTTATTTCGTCGAGAATCGCCTTCTGCTCATCGGAAATTCTGGTCATATAATAGGAAAGCGCACGCGGGTATAAGGTTATTTCTTTGTAATAATTCATTGCATGTTCTATGGATTTTCTGGCTTCTCCGTCAATCTGGCGGGTAATCTCAAAGAACTCATCCTGCAGATAGGTTTCAAACAGCCGGGCTTTTTTTGTGCTGTTCACAACTGCAAAGAGTCTGTCATTGGTTTTTTCAAGCAGCTTGAAAGTTTCCTCTGTGAACCTGCCTTCGTAAAAAGGACGGTGGAGAAGATCTGCTTCTTTGCCAAACAGCGGAACCTCCTGCTGCTCTTCCCCCGCGAAATATTCATCCTCATGGTAGGGATCAAAATGCCCTTCGTCCAGATTTTTTATATGCTTGGCTGCTGCGGTATTCTGATGGGTTTCATTGGTCTCATTGAACCTGTCCGCAGTATCCTCATCAATTACTATTTTGAAATCTTCCTCAGTGCTGTCCGCAGCATCAGAAGAATAGGCCGGTTCCGAAGGTGGTGACTCCTGCTGGATACTGTAGCTGTAATCATCCGGATCGGACTGAAGGCGTTTTTTTCGCTTTATTTCATTCCGGAGGCGTAATGCTTCCTCACGACTGGATACAAGATAGACAATTTCCACAGACCTGGTAAGGGGATTGAAACGGGCAGCATACCGGTTCCCCTCCCGGTCTATGTATTTTTTTTTAAGATCGGTTATGGGAATCCGGCGCGGATCCAGATCATTTATGGAATTGATTCTTACATAACTCATTGGTTATATAAATTCACTTTATATACAATGAGAATCAGGTCAACTGAATTTCCGCAGAACCAGGCCGGCTTTCCTCTCTGCTGAATAAGGAAATCACCTGGCTTTTTTCAAACCGGTAGACTTTACCGCAGAATTCACAGGCAGCTTCGATAAATCCGATTTCATCCAGAATAGAGAATGCTTCTTCTCTGCCCAGAGCTATGATCATCCTTTCCGTTTTCTCCTGACTGCAGTCGCAATGATAATAAAAAGCACCTGTATGAAGTACGGAGGTTTTAAGGCTTGATTTGAATGGAAGAGTCAGATTACCGTCTGACCGGAAAAACGAAGCGAGGAAACTCTCCTGGGTAATGTTCAGAACGGCATCCGTGTTGTCTGCGGTGGCTCCCGGAAGTGCCTGAAAACAGTAACCGAGTCCTTTTTCGATTTTTATAAAACTGTTGATCTGCTCAGATTTACCAAAAAATTCTTCAATGCTTTTGGAAAGGGGAACCTTTCTTAAAGAAAGATTTGAAGAATAAATTTTATTGTTACGGGGTCCCCAGCGGTTAACCTGAAGGGTTCCTTCCCCAATGCCTTCGAACAAAGGTCCATCCCAGGTTGCCTGCGGATTCAGGGTATAAGACCGCATTCCTCCCATGGAATCTGCAAAGGAAATGATTCTCCTTACGGGATCCTTCCCTTCCAGATGGAGACTGATCGTCTGCATTTCCTGTTTAAGACTGTGGGCAGACAGGAAAAAAGCACCCAGCATAGTTTCAGCCATCAGCTCCGTAACCTGCGCCGAGGCTTTGTGGCGGTGACCGCTTTCGCGGGCTATATCTGTGTTACCTGCCAGAATAAAACGGTAATTAACATCGGGAAGAATCCCGGTAATAAAATAGTTGGTTTTATGCCCGCTGCTCATCCAGTTAGGTTTCACAGTTCTGCTGTAACAGTCAAGCAGATCACCGGAAGATTCCAGCTTCCCGAAGCACTTCCGGAGTCAGGCCGGTTACTTTGATAATAAACTGAATGTCGAATCCCTCTGCCTGCAGCTTCCGGGCTGTTTCCATCTTACCTTCCAGCTTACCTCTCAATTCACCTTTCAACTCGCCTTCCTGCTGTCCAATCAGCCTCCATTCTTCTTTGACTATGTCATAAAATGCAGATTCTATCATAATATCCCTCCTCCTGAAACAAAGTTCCGCCGATAACGCGCGGCTGACCATACCGGCCATTATAGTCAGAATAGTAAGGTGATCTGCCCGTTTGCTTCCTGATGTTTCATAAATCAGACGCTCAGCTTCATACGTGAGACTGATCCCGCCATTCATTACAGGAATCAATGGTAAAAGCAGTCCTTTGTCAAGAAATGTTTTTGCATCCATTTCCCATATTTTAACAAGATGGAAGCTGAAGCTGAACTGGTGGTCCTGGTAAACATTCGCTGCTTTCCGATTTTTTCTGAAAAGTACCATAATCGGCTTTACAGGCAAACGGTATTTTCTTCGAAAACGAAGTGTGTATTCCGCCAGATCAAGAACTTTTTCTGCTTTCCAGTCTGACTGAAATTCAACAATATGAATTTCAGATTCTCCGTTGTGATTTTTTACGAGTACCGGAAAATCAGTGGATTTTACAGATACAGACTCCTGAGGGAGTTCAAGTATTTCTTCCACTGCTGCAATATCTTCCTTAAGAATCTCCCGAAAGAATTCTTCCCTCGCTGTTTCAAGGAAAGTTTTCATGGCAATGTCGTACTGCATAAAGGCACGCTCCGCAAAGCTTTGCCTGTACAGGTAAAAAAATCAGAGTTTTTAGCTTCTTTTCAGATAATTATACGACGGGATAAATATGATATTAATCATAGAGTTATTGTTACCGAAAGTGATAAAATTACGTAAAATATCAGTGCCGGATGAGTGCGACTGGACCCGGCTATCTTTAGACTAAATCAGTCCACACACTGAACCGTAATATGCCGGGAAGTATAAATGCCCCCCGTGAAAAAGTGAATGATGCTGTCTACTGCAGTCATTTTTACCTGAACAGTAGCCACTCCTTTTTCACTGCACTGCGGAGGCTGTGGCTTTGAAAGCTCCACAATTCCAAGACCCAGCGAAGCATAATTCTGATTCAGACCCTGCTGCGGATTTGCCGAAGCCTGGCCGGCGATTTTATATTCAACGGTCTGGCAGGAAGCAAAAACCGCAATGACCAATGATGCAGATAATATTTTAATGACAGCCTTCATTTCTGAACTCCTTTTCAGTAGCAGGTAATTTTCACAGTCCGGGGCATATAGATTCCGGCAGTGATCTCACTGAGTAACCCATCCATCCACGTTGCGTATTCATGGATTTCTTTTACCCCCAGAGGACAGAGGCTTGTAGTATCGACTTCGATTTTAGAAGGAGTGAACCCCCATACATAAAATGTATGTTTGATTTCATGAACACTTCCCTGGCTTTCAGCCCTTCTGCGTGCTGCCATTTCCTTTTCAGCTTCACAGATGCGCTGACTGATCCGTTCCCCTATGCACTCTTTGGGAATAGGAGGAGGCAGAGTGACCCTGGCATGGCGGCAGGATGCAGAAATCATGAGCATCAGCGCAGCCATAGCCATCAGTGTGACTGGTTTCTTTATAATCAGATTATTCCTTATTGCCGGGAGTCTCATTGTGGTAACCTTTTGTTCTTTAATCAATATGACGGATAAGATTCTTTTATTTTTTTCCATTTCTGAAATTTTTTTTTATCAGATGCGACATAACCAATTATTTCTGATCTTTTTTTACATGACCGGCCTGCTCCAGAGTCAGTATAACAGGCACTTCCCACATATCATGCTTATTGCATTTTGCAACCACATAAAACTTAGTAGAAATTTCGCCTTTCCCCAGAAAAAAGTCAGTCTGCGGTTTGCCTTTTAAATATATGTCAAAAGGAACAGCCGCAATTTCCTGATGATTCTGATCCAGAAGAATGATAACCTCAGTATAATGATCGGGTCTCTGTTCCAGGTTCATTGAGACTTTTATAAATTTATTTCCATTTTTTTCGGAAAAATTTATGACAGGCAGGTGTTCATATTCGCGCCCTTTCCATTTACCTGGGTTATCCGATGTAAAGAATTTTGGGTTATCGCCGCCATACATTTTATAATAGTCGGAGTCCGGAGCAATGACCCGATCCCCTTCCACCCTTTCAATTCCGCCATCGTTCTGGATGCAGCCTGAAAACATCACCAGAAACAGGAGGCCGCTTCCAATCATTAATGAATGCTTAGGGGATGTTTTTATTAAATTGTAATTTTTAATATTTAATTTCATTGTTTTTAAAATTTCGGGAACCTTTATTTCTAAAGGTTCCCTGAATTGATTCAGTCATGCTGTGTAAGAACCTTAATTGCAGTAAGGGTCTCACCCACAGTAATATACAGATAGTTCTTACCCTGCTTGGTTGCTGTTGCACTGGAGAAGATGTAAGGATCTCCGGTGGTCAGTCCAAAAGTGGCCAGCTGGGTCCAGGTACTGGATGTGGTCACATTTTCCATTGTAGTAGAAGATCCTACACGATATACCCCCACACCGTTAGCACTATTGTCAACACCAATATACAGATAGTTACCATTCTGGATAAGCATAGAAATGGCCAGGTTGTTACCTGCATTCGCAGTAAACTTCGCGGTGTCACGTATATCCGCGACTTGAGACCAGTTAGAAGATGTCTGACAGGCGGTCGTGCATTTAAAAAGCCTACCTCCACCTCCATTAATATTTCGTGCCAGATAAAGTGCCCCATTGTATTCTGTAATAAATGGAATTCCTTTCTCTCCAGGACGAAGCTTTCCGGTCTGTGTCAACTGAAGACCAGTCAGCCCGGAAAACGGATTCCCGGATGTGTTCCACAGAATTCCGGTAACAGCCGGAGAATCTGTTGCTGTAAATATTGTGGAACTATAAACAAGCGCATTGTTGTTACCAATAAGCATGATATCATTTCCTGTAGTATTAAATGGACTTCCTGAGGGTAATGCGTAGAACAGGTCAATTCCCTGAGTAGATGCGGGATTCGATACTGTTATACCACAACCATTTTTACTGCCCATATAATTGATACATTCTCCATTCAGATTCGATGCAGATCCGCAGCTGATTACCCCGCCACTTTCAGTCAGGGGTATTCTTGCTACTGCTGGTTTGAACTGAGAATGACTTGATGTAATCCCTATGAAAATGTTGCCTTTGAATGCATACATTGTATGCACTGCGTAGAGATTCGTAGCACCGAATGCTGGAAGGGCACATGTTTTAAAATCAAGTTGGGTGTCTATATCTTGACTTAAATAAGCATGTGTCACCTTACTTGGATGAGTAGGCCCAATCATCAGAATTTCATAATCTGTAGAACCGGGTCTTGCTATTCCGCTTGTAAAGCCAGCAATACCATTTTCACCGTTCGGACCGAGTGGTGTCGCAGTATTGCAACCAGAACCACCAAGCACACCGAAAGAAGTGGAATTGGCACAGGAACCACTGGCCAAAAACGTTACCGTAGTCGGATTCGCGCCGTCTGCTTCAAAGCGGAAAGCACCGTTGTTCGTATCATTCGGTCCCAGATAGATCTTATTCTGGTATTCAAAGGCATATGAGAATTTAGATCCGTCCGCAAATGGGTCCGTAAACAGTGGCCCGTCTTCCAGACTGTCGATTGCCGATCCCATTCCTTTGAATGTGGCCTGATTCAAAGGAGCTGTCTGCAGATTGTTGTTTGCCAGATCCTCGGGAATTCCAGGCACATCATTGGAAGCATAGGCCGCTATATTATAGAAAACCCCTGACTGCGCAGTGGCGTGTGTTATTATAAACACAGACGGATTCGCAGTGGTGGATACAGAATCCACAGATCCCAAGGTAGGAGTGAAAGTGTATTTCAGCTGCGTTCCCGTAATGCCATCTACATCGGCACCACATTGCCTTGTGGCAGCATACGAAGCTTCACAGCTGGCAGATCCGTCAATGTCTCCGGTTTTCATTGGTTCCGAATAGGTAATCTGCACGGTAGTCGGACTCAGTGCCAGTGCCTGAAGCACTTTCGGCGGAGTAAGATCCGTCGCAGAAGTTCCTATGGTGGTTACGGTATCCGGAGCTCCCAGTCCTTCAATTTCATTTTCATCCAGAATACTGCTGGAACCTTTGATTTTATAGGTGGTCGGCGTTGCATGACCGGTTCCGCACTGAGCCGCAGTTTCGAGGTCAAAAATGGTGCTCGACACCTGCGAAACTGAGAGCGGAATCGAAGCAATATCCCCGCACGCTGTGCTTATATCTTCACTCAGGGTATAGTTCGATGCATTCATCGCTGAGTCGTAATCCATGGGTTCTGAATACACTATTCGCAGGTAATATTTGCCTCCGGATGTATAGGAACTCGCATTAATGAAATACGGTGCCACAGTAGCACGAATCAGATGAGCTGTGGTGCCCATAGGATTCCCTGCCACGTCGTATATTTGGACAGATCCTGCAATTTTATCAGTATCAATATCTGTTGATTCAAAGGCATTGTCCGAGAAAATCCGCACGTAATTACTTGTAGTGGCACAGTTTGCTGTGGAATCCATACTGTAAATACTGGTGGCTCCTCCGGCTGCATCATTCGTGTAAGAGAAATATGTGGACTTCATTTCCCCGCCAGAACCGCAGGCAGGTGCCCCTGTTCCACCGTAAACTCCTTCGCTGAACTTCAGGAATATATAACGATCCCCAATCCTCGCAGAACTATAAGTAATGATGGCAGGAGCTTTGTCGGCTTCTGCAACATCTGTACTGTAAACCTTCGAAGCATTGGTTGTACAGTAATCCACAGTGGTATTCACATAACAGTTCTCACCGGAAACACTATCACGTAAACCAAGACCTGTTTCTGTTGTAAGATCCGGTTTTGCATCGGTATCGTAGGAACTACCTTCCGAAAATGCCAGCCAGATAGTGTTATCATTAGTACCATTATCAAGGGTGCCATAGCCTGCTATGGAATCTCTGGTATCGAGCCGGACTCCTGAATAGCCTGCTATTTTCCAAACAAACTGAACATCGTGCAGTCCGTTTGCACCAGCTGTTGCATTGTAACCAGGGAAGGTAGTGTCATCTACCGGTTTTGAGAATACTATTTTGGCATGGTCTATAAAACCATTGCTGTTTGTGTCATAGTATTCCACTGAAACGATTCTCGGTCCGATGGCACCGGAATCGAAGGTAGGCAGAATAGCAACCGGAGTTGCCATGTTCCCAGGATTATTTCCGGCTGCATCTTTTACAGTGGTTCCGATTGCCTTAATTGTGTCCTCGTCATACACTGTCGGATTACTGGTTCCGAATGTAATGGTCAGAGTGTCATCCACATAATTTGTGGAAGACCATACCGCAGATGAAATATCACTGGGAGACCCGAAGTGATGGCTGTTGCTTAGCTCAAAAATTGTGTTCAGATCCACTCCGGTAAGATCCGGTATGTTGGTTCTTTCAGAAAAACGAACTGTAAGAGTATCCCCCGGACCTACGCCGTTTTCAGGATCCCCGCCTTCTGTAGCCAGGGCATACACAACCACGGGGCCCGCTTTATCAGTTTCTGCCACATCATCCACAGTAACATTGCCGGTATTGTAATACAGTTTACCGGTTCCATTGGCTGCACTCAGATTGGAAGCAGTAGCTGTAAGCTGCGGAATCACTCCTGTATTCGGCGATGATGCAGGACTAAACCTTACGTATATAACATTGTTGTCTGCAATATCAGTTCCGCAGTCACTTTCAAGGATCGAATGAGGCACAAACCTTACATTGGTATGCCCTCCCACAGTCCAGGAACTCGTAGCCAGACCAAGAGCCCCAACCTGATAACCATCAAAGGTACTATCTGTTACGGCAGTAGACAATGTGATTTTATATGTATCGAGGTGCCCGTCAATCGGTGCACAATCCAGAGTCTCTGCACTTGTAATGGTAAGAGACGTATCATCATTAAGAATCGTGATGTTGGCTGTACCTTTGGATATATCACCAGTTCCCGATGATTTTGTAATGGTTACATAAAAAAGTTCATCGGGTTCGGCAATGGAGTCATTACACAGAGTCACATCAAAGGTTTTGGCACCGGATTCACTGCTCCAGCTTAAAGTACCTGTAGCAGTTACATAATCCACTCCTGATGTACACGCTGTACCACCAACCGCATTTCCGTTTACAGTATTGTAATTTATAACAGCTGTAGTCGTTTTGTTAATGGTAACGCTCACCGTTACTGTTCCGGCATTTTCATAGGCTGCATTATCCAGAACCGAAATCTGGGCCGTGCCATCGTCATCCACAATTGTGGCTGTATGAAGAGTGGGCGTTCCCAGAGTTGCGTTCGTGGGCGAACCCAGAGTCACAGTGACCGTTTCATTTATTTCCACCGCAGTATCGTGACAGATAGAAATAGTGACTGCACTGGTTTGTATTTCAGGATCAAATGTCAGCGAGGTTTTATCGGCAGAGTAATCCTGGGTTCCATCTGTGGCAGAACAGGACTCGGTTTTAGATGCTGTGCCACCAAAAGTCAACGGTACAGTAACTGTTTTTCCGGATTTCTGACTAAGCTGTGCTGTTACAGTCATTGTGCCGGTTTCGCCGGTACTGGATTGAGCTGAAGTTATCCACTGAACCTGAGGCGGTTCATCATTATCCAGAATGGTGTAAGTATGCACCAGGTCTACAGAATCCAGAGATGCTCCTGTGGCCCCGGTCAGAGTCAGCACAATCGTTTCATCATTTTCGTCCATAAGATCATTAATAATACTTACAGATATGGAAGCAGTTGTGCTGCCGGACGGTATAACTACACTTCCGGAAAGAGCAGTAAAATCAGATCCGCTTGTGGCTGTTCCTCCAACGGAATACGTAACAGTAACGTCTCCCGTCACCGAAGAAGACATAGTAAGAGGTATACTGACAGATGTGACTGATTCCAGACCGCTGGATGCTATGGCAGAAAACTTCACTTTTGCAGATTCAGAAGTAATCACAATATCTTTATTATCAGCAATATTCTGTCCGCCTGGAATACTGAGATTCGCATTGTTTCCGGCTGCATCTGTTAAAGATCCGCCTCCAAGAGATACAGATATCGCAGTGAGATCCGCGGAGGAATCGCCCGTCTGCACAGTGTATGTTCCTGTCAGGGATGTGGCAGGATACGCCCCTGCGGAAACACTGACAGTTCTGTCGGTGGTTCCTGTCTCGAGGGTTACATTCAGCGGACCAGTGGCGAGAGTTACTCCTTCACTGAAGTTCACAGTAATATTGATGTTCGCTCCCACATTATAGGATCCGTTTGCGGTTGAGGATGTAACTGAAGAAACCGTCGGAGAGGTGGTGTCGATTACAACATAATCATTATACAGCGCACTGGTTCCTGTGGACGGAAGTGTCAGATTAGCAGATGTGGATGTGCCGGCTTTGTATACGGTTCCCCCGTTCAGAGCAAAAGAACCAGTTCCGGTATAATCGAGTCTTGCAGAATTCTGACCAGCCCCCACAGTGTAGGTACAGGTAACCGTTGTGCTGCCTGTGACTGCTGCACATAAGGCTGATCCTCCGCTGTTAAGGGCAATGGAAGGAGTTCCGCCTGCAGTACTAAGATCCACTGCTGTGTCAAATGTTACGGTCAGAGTAACTGTCTGCGTAGCTTTTTTATAATTCGGCCCCGGTCCGCTCAGATCACTGTCAATGGCTGTGATGGCAGGCACGGCAGTATCTATTTCAATTGCCCTGTTCGCACTTAACGATCCGGCTGCTCCCGGTGTGAACAGGGTCAGAACACCGCTGTTGCCTGCCTGGTCTGCAATCACGCCTCCGTTCGCCACCAAAGAAGTCGTAGAAACATAATCGAGTCCGTCCGTTCCGTCGCCTGTGGTTGTATGGCCGGCCTCTACTGCGAAGGAACATACAAGAGTATCATTAGTCAGATTTGTTGTGGTTAATGAATCACACGAAGCGTTTTTATCTCCCGGGGTTCCATCATCATCAGTATTCAGAGTAAGATACGGAGTACCGGAACCAGTGTTCAGGGTCATGGTTTCTGTAAAACGAACTTTAACAGTAATCACACCGCCTGTTCCGTAAGTACCGCTGTTGTCAGAAGTAACATTAGCCACAGTTGGTGCTGAGGTATCAATTACTATATTACGATTCACACCAAGAGAACCGGCTCCGCCAACGCTTGGCAGTGTCAGTGTGGCATTATTTCCTGCTCCGTCTTTAATTGTACCTGCGTTCAACTCCAGAGAGGTTGTACTGACATAAGTGAGGTCACTGGAAGTATCCCCTGGCTGAACAGTATACCGGAAAATTAAAGTACTACTGCCGGTTCCACTCTCGTAAACCGCATACTGATCTGTTGTACCAGTTTCCAGAAGAAGTCTTGGCGTTCCTCCGGTTACTACTACATTAACAATTTCAGAGAAATTTACCTTAATATCGATTACACTGCCTGCTTTATGATAACCATCAAAAGAAGCATCTGCAGTGACACCAGTAACAGAAGGAACAACTCCATCAATCACAATGGCTTTATTAGCACTCAGGGAACCTGCATTGCCTGGGGAAGGCAGTGTGACTCCTGCATTATTCCCTGCAAGATCCGTTATTTTGCCTTCATTCAGTTTCAGCGAGTCATTGGCCACATAGGAAAGATCCGATGATGTATGCCCCGCTGCCACTGTATAATGAAACTCAAGTATTCCGGAGGCGGATCCTGAAGTGTAGGATACATTCGCATCTGAAGAACCCGTTTCCAGAATAATAGAAGGGGTTCCGAGGCCGTTATCGACATACACAGTATCATTAAATACTGTCTGGATAATAATAACAGATCCAAGTCCATACGTTCCATCCGCAGTGCCGGAAGTGACAGATGTAAGCACTGGTGCTGTTGTATCCACTGTGATGCTTAGTCCGGAAGATGCAGCTCCCTGATTACCGGCTGGATCTGTCTGGCGTGCTGTTACCGTATGTGTTCCAGCTGCCACACTTCCCGATGTAAGAGTGACCGTAGAGGAGTTACAGGTTCCCGGATTGCCTGAAACAATGTCATTTACATACAGCTGAACTGTGGCATCATTTACACAGGATACTGTATAGTTTTGGACTGTCAGTCTGGTAATATTATCAGAATTACTCACTCCAGTGTCTGTTGCGGCAGTCATATCGGGAATGCCTGGGGCTGCCGGAGCTGCCGTGTCAATGGTAACGGAAAGGCCAGCAGATGCAGCACTCACATTTCCAGCAGGATCTGTCTGCACAGCTGTGAATGAATAAACCCCGTCGCCTCCTATCGCATCTGCGGTAAGGGTGACTGTAGAAGCCGAACAGGTACCAGCAGATCCTGTATTAACGCCGCCTATTTTCAGCTGCACAGTGGCTCCTGTTTCGCAGGCTACAGCAAAAGCAGGAGTTGTTACATTTGTAATATCATCGCTGTCCGATATACCGGAATCGCTGCCCACTGTAAGATCCGGAACACCCGGAGCAGCCGGAACAGTAGTATCGATAACCACATTATCCGTATAAAGGGCTGTAGAAGCCAAAGCCGGTAAAATTATCGAAGCATCTACATCAGTAGCACTCTTAATTGTACCACCGTTCAGAGTCAGTGAATTGACACTGGAATAATCAAGTCGTGCAGAATTATGCCCAGCAGCCACAGTGTAACTGCAGGTTACGGTGGTGCTGGCTGCAACCGGATCACAGACAGCAGATCCGCCGCTGTTCAGGGCAAGCAGAGGGTTTCCTGTTACTGTAACATTCAGATCATACGTGATGGTGACAGTGACTGTACCGCCTTCCTTCAAAAAAGCGTTAGAGAGGTTACTGTCAACTCCTGTGATAATCGGAACTGTAGTGTCCACATTAATATCATTGGCTGATACAACGACTGTTACGTTACCGGCAAGGTCTGTTGCTTTGGCACAGATATAATTTGCATTCTTCGTGTTATCATCGAATGTAAGAGTACCGCCACTTGTATAAGCAAGGTTAATGGTATCAGATCCGTCACAAACAGCGTCTGCACTGAATCCATACAGATTATTTGCAGTATTTGCATTGGAGTCCGTTGCGGTGATGACCACATATTCCACCCCTACAGGACCTGCTGCCACATCATCCGTAAAAACTACAGACGGAGCTGTGTTATCCACTGTCACTGAAGCGCTCGGTCCGGCACCAGTGTCCGCATTTCCTGCGGTATCCGTTGATTTACCGGCAGCTACCGATATAGTGATGGTTCCGTCTCCCAGACAATTCGTAATGGTTACATCGGGTGTAGTAGTGGAACCATCGGCCACAGCTACATCACATCCCGTGACTCCGGTTTTATTAACTGTGATATCCGCAGGAGCAAGTGCTGTGGAAGGTGCCGTTTCATAAGTTACTGTGAACACAGTGGAACCAGATGAATTCATTGTGCTTACAGAAGGGGTACCGATTGTCACTGCCGGAGGAGTTGTATCTTTTGTAAGGCTGATACTTGTAGTGCCTTCATTCCCCGCAGCATCCAAACTCTTCAGATACAAAGTAAAAGTTCCTTCAGCTAAAGCAGCAAAGGCAGTAATATCACTGAGTTTTGTGGTGCCACTCGTTGCACTGTGATAAGTGGTTCCATTCACAGACACCTGAGGGTTTAACTCAGCATTGTTAAAAGAAATCACTGCATTTCCGTTTACAGAGGATCCGGCAGTCGGTGCTGTAATGCTTACAGAAGGAGCTGTGTTATCCACAACAAAGGTGGCTCCGGATGTCGGTGCGGAAGTTACCACATTGCCCGCTGCATCTGTACCGGTACTGAGGGATACTGTAGCTGTTCCGTTACCGGTTCCTACCGTATGGACATAAGTATACACAGTGGAACTGGATTTTGTCATATTCACCGGTCCCACAGAATACGGTCCACTGATGCTGATCTGGGGAACCGGGCTGTCGGCCATTGCTTCGCTGAACGTAGCTGTGATCGTCACATTCGTACCGGATTTATACGGACCAGCGAAAGAATAGGTAATTGCTGCCGTGGGGGCAGTTCCGTCTTTTACAAAATTACGACTGGCTGTACCAGTATTCCCGGCTGCGTCCGTCTCGCGCAGATAAAGTGTGAATGCACCATTTGAAAGACCCGCAAATCCGGTTCCTGCATCTACCGTGCTGAATGCACTTCCTGAAGTGAAAGAGGATTTCCAGTTTGTATTGTCTACAGAAGCCTGAACAGCACCTTCGCCCCCGGTGAAAGACACAGTGGTGTTTCCGCTTACGACTGCTCCCGCTGCAGGAGAACTAAATACAATGTTCGGAGCCGCTGTATCCAGAGTAAAGGCAGAGGTGGCCCCATAAGCAGGAGTATTTCCTGCATTATCCGTAAGCTTCGCACATACTTTATAGCTTCCGTCGGCCCCGAATGAGGAAGAGTTGCTGGCAGGCATACTTCCGTAAGTCAGTGAACCATCGCATGTGGCAGCTGCACTTACCAGAGCATAGGCAGCCGTATCATAACCTGCTGCAACAAGGGAACCGGCAAGATCCGTTGTATTGCTTCGCTCAGCTGCATTGATATAGCCTCCGACTGCATCATTGGCAAGCGCCAGCGACGTAAAGGAAGGGGCCACTCCGTCATAATTGATATCAAGTGAGTTAGAAGCACTGTTCGTCAGTCCGCCTGTGC
>CAZQKZ010000004.1:0-6827 GCA_964594095.1 uncultured Leptospiraceae bacterium
TTACAAACCCCATCCTGCCCTATCCTGTACATCTTGTTAACCCCGAATCATTTTTCTAACAGGATATGCAGGATTTTTCAGGATAGAATCTCCGCTATTTACAAACCCCATCCTGCCCTATCCTGTACATCTTGTTAACCCCGAATCATTTTTCTAACAGGATATGCAGGATTTTTCAGGATAGAATCTCCGCTATTTACAAACCCCATCCTGCCCTATCCTGTACATCTTGTTAACCCCAAATTATTTTTGCGCGCATCTCTTCGGAAATTTTCGCCAGAAGCGAAGCGAAATATGAAAATTGACAATATATATTAATTAATCTGTGATTCCCATTTACGTCAATGAATCATCGGGTTCACTCTTGTCCGCGCAGAGACGCGCGGGTAAATCTCAGGCCGTTCAAAAAAAGGTCGGCTTGGAGGGTCACAGGGAGGCCTTTGCGGGCAGAAGTCTCTCTGAATAATTTATTTCATCAGTTCTTTAACCAGCAGTATCCCGTATCTGATCATCATAAACACAAAGAAAACAAACAGAACAGGTGCAATAACCGGAAACATAAAAAGCAATGTCAGAAAATAAAGGAAATACATAAAATCCTCCTTTTTCGGGTTATCTGCTGAGCAGACTGATAAAAAATTTTAAAGTATAGTACATTACTATAAACATAAACAAAGGGAATGCAAAAAAGACCCCCAGAACAAGTGAGCCTAAATAAAGCAGAACGTAGATAAGACCCATGACTCTTCCTCCTTATTGCACAGTATATCATGGGACTGTGACAGAAATGTGATTAAGAGGACGCTCTCCTGGCAAAAAAAATCGATTTTAGCTCCTCTTAAACCTGGTCAAACCAATCTGCTTTTTTTGTATCAATTTGAATTAAGCAGGATCAGGAGGCGGGAAAGGATCTGGTTCCGGTGTATTTCTGTCCCGATGAATGTGGCTGGGCGAAGCTTTCAATTATTATTTTTTATTTAATGGTGCTGGATTTGGGTCTCATGAAAAACTGCAGATCTGCGATACGCAGGAATCACCGCTCGGGTGGTACAGAAGATAAAGATACGTCCCAGATAGCAAAAAAAGCGCCGCTTCCTGAAGGCCTGAGCTCCACTTTCAGAATACCATCGGAATAATGTTCCCGGTCTACTGGCAGGACAACCGGTGTGACCGGAAAAACTCCCCCTCCCATATGAATCCTTGCGGTTTTTCTGCCTCCGAACCGCACTTCCAGAAAATGGATCTGAGGAAGATCATAAGTTTTTTCCCTGGTTGTAAATGGAGAGCTGCTGTAAGAAGGCAGGCAGTAACTTTCTTCTGATCCTTTCTGAAAATTACTAAGAGGCCGGAAAGAAACCAGGTCCAGATACAGATACATTCTTTTTTTTTCGGGCACTTTCAGGTGAAAGCGAAATCCGGTGCGAGGGATTACTGCGGCAATATGATTCTGGAGATCCCTGATCGGGCAGTCAGCAACCACTCCAAGATTCCTTGCGTTCGCCCATACAGCAAGCTCCCTGTACGTAATAAATCCATCGGGACTGTTTTCGTTAGAAAAAAGAATTTCAGAGTAGGATGGGTATTGTTCTTCCAGGCTGATCGGAATTTCCGGGGTAAAGATTACGGGCTCACCTGTCTGGTCTGGGGCATTCTGGGCCGTGAGTTTCTCAGCAGCCGAACTGACTGCAAGGAACGCAAATACTGTATACAGCAGGAGGCATCCTCCGTTTCCAGGGGAATAAATCTTCATATATATCTTTTTCGGTAGATTTCAGGATACGGTTCCGGATTCTTTGATCAGATCCGGAAAAAATGCGCATTATTCACGACATACACTCCTTTGAGCTTCCCGATGAAAAATCAGTTCTGACCCTTGGGGTATTTGACGGGCTTCATAAAGGACACCTGTCCCTCCTGAAAAGGCTGGATCACATCAGCCGGAAAGGTTATAAAAAAGTACTGGTTACTTACCACCCTCATCCGGACCAGGTTCTGGGTAAATCTGCCGGCGGACGGACTGAACTTTTTACTTATGAGGAAAAACTGGGTCTGCTTCAGAAATACAGGCTGGATTACTGTATTTTTCTGCCTTTCACAACTGAGCTTGCGGCCATGAGTGCAGAAGACTACCTCAGAAAAATTCTGATTCAGAAACTGAAAGCGAAGCATATCATCATTGGCTATGATCAGACTTTCGGTCACAGGAGAACGGGGGATTTCGGATTTCTTGAGTCGCGGAAGCCTGTTTACAGCTACGACCTTGAGCAGATTCAGGAAGTGCGTTTTAAAAAAGAGATTGTTTCAAGCTCCCTGATCAGGCGGCTCATCAGCGAGGGCAATATTAAAGAAGCAAACCGTTATCTGGGCCATGATTTTTTTCTAACCGGTACCGTAATCCGCGGGAATCAGAGGGGCCGGAAAATCGGATTTCCAACGGCGAATCTGGATGTGGCCTCAACAAAGGTTCTGCCTGCTGACGGAGTTTACAAAGGCTACTGCAAAATTGCGGGTAAATACTACCGGATGATGCTCAATATTGGCCGCAACCCAACTTTTTCACTGGATTTTCTTTCCATCGAAGCTCACATTCTGGACTGGAAAGATTCTTTGTATGGGGAGACTCTCCGTGTTTTTCTTACCGACAGGATCCGGGATGAAAAAAAGTTTTCAGGGCCTGAAGAGCTGTCTGAACAAATAAAAAAAGACGCAAAATCCGCCCGCAAAGTCAACCTGCTTTTTATCAAGCCAGGTGTTTAAAATGTCTGCGGGAAAAATGATTGACTGATTATCCCCTCTTTTTACTTTTCACGCGACACATTCTTTTAACAGAGAATGGAGTCTTCGGATAAATACATTAATTAGAAGAGTGACTTACGGAGGACACCTCATGTCAGACAAAGCTAAGATTATCTGGACCGAAATTGACGAAGCCCCGGCTTTGGCAACTTATTCCCTTCTTCCTATCGTTTCGGCTTTCACTAAAGCCGCAGGCGTAACCGTTGAAAAAAGAGACATTTCCCTTTCAGGCCGCATTATTGCGAATTTTCCTGAAAACCTGACTGCTGAGCAGAGAATCCCTGATGAACTGGCTGCACTTGGTGAACTGGCCACAAAACCGGAAGCCAACATCATCAAGCTTCCTAACATCAGTGCTTCAATCCCGCAGCTTAAGGCAGCCATTAAAGAACTCCAGGAAAAAGGATATAAAATACCTGATTATCCTGAAGAGCCAAAGAACGATGCTGAAAAAGAAATTAAGACCCGTTTTGGTAAAGTACTTGGTTCTGCTGTGAACCCGGTTCTCCGTGAAGGAAACTCTGACCGCCGCGCTGCTCTTTCTGTTAAAAATTATGCTAAGAAGAACCCGCACAAAATGGGTGCCTGGGCTTCTGACTCAAAATCCCATGTTGCGCACATGGACGGAAAAGACTTCTACGGAAGTGAAAAATCTGTTACTATGCCTGCAGCCGGTTCCGTAAAGATTGAATTTGTAGGTAAAGACGGATCCACTCAGGTTCTGAAGGATTCTCTGAAACTTCAGGCCGGAGAAGTGATCGACAGCTCCACAATGAATGTAAAAGCACTGCGTGAATTTTACGCAAAAGAAATCGAAGATGCAAAAAGCAAGGACATGCTCTTCTCCCTGCACCTGAAAGCCACCATGATGAAGATTTCCGATCCTATCATGTTTGGTCATGCAGTGGAAGTGTTCTACAAAGACGTCTTTGATAAACATGCTGCCACAATTAAAGAAATCGGTGTGGATGTTAAAAACGGTCTGGGCGATCTTTACGCAAAACTCGACAGACTTCCGGAAGCAAAAAGAAAAGAAATCGAAAACGACATTCAGGAAGTTTACAAAAAGCGTCCCCGCATAGCAATGGTGAACTCCGACAAAGGAATTACCAACCTGCATGTTCCATCCGATGTGATTATTGATGCTTCTATGCCTGCTATGATCCGCGATTCCGGTAAAATGTGGAATCCGGAAGGCAAACTGGAAGATACCAAAGCAGTCATTCCGGATCGCTCTTACTCCCGTATGTATCAGGTAGTGATCGAAGACTGTAAAAAACACGGAGCTCTGGATCCAAGAACCATAGGCTCTGTGCCAAACGTAGGTCTGATGGCTCAGAAAGCCGAAGAATACGGTTCCCACGATAAAACCTTCACAGCTCCTTCCGATGGAGCATTCCGTGTTGTCGATGAGTCCGGCAAATGCCTCATGGAACAGACAGTTGAATCCGGCGATATTTTCCGTATGTGCCAGACCAAAGATGCTCCGATTCAGGACTGGGTAAAACTCGCTGTAAACCGTGCGCGCGCCACCGGCTCTCCGGCCATCTTCTGGCTCGATGAAAAAAGAGGTCATGACGCTCAGCTTATCCAGAAAGTAAACACCTACCTGAAAAACCATGACACAAACGGACTCGATATCCGCATCATGCCTCCGGTAGAAGCCTGCCAGTTCTCTCTGGATCGTATGCGCAAAGGAGAGGACACTATTTCCGTAACCGGTAACGTTCTCCGGGATTACCTGACGGACCTCTTCCCTATTATTGAGCTGGGAACATCTGCAAAAATGCTTTCTATCGTTCCTCTTATGAACGGTGGCGGACTCTTCGAAACAGGAGCAGGTGGTTCAGCACCAAAGCATGTGCAGCAGTTCCAGGAAGAAGGATACCTGCGCTGGGATTCTCTCGGTGAATTCCTCGCTCTGGCAGTGTCTCTGGAGCACCTCGCTGCAGCCTTTAAAAATCCAAAGGCTCAGGTTCTGGCGGATACTCTGGATCAGGCAAACGGTAAAATTCTCGATAACAATAAGTCTCCGGCCCGTAAAGTGGGTGAGATCGACAACCGCGGAAGCCATTTTTACCTTGCACTGTACTGGGCCCAGGCTCTGGCAGCGCAGGATAAAGATGCTGAACTGAAAGCAAAATTCACTCCGGTTGCCAAGGCTCTCTCCGAAAACGAAGCAAAAATCAACGAAGAGCTCATTGGTGCTCAGGGAAAACCGCAGGATACAGGCGGATACTACCGCTTTGATTTTGCCAAGACTTCCAAAGCAATGAGACCAAGTGCCACTCTGAATTCCATTATCGATTCTATCTGATAACTGAATTCACTGAAACTCAATCTCAAGGAAAAACCCGCAGAATTTCTGCGGGTTTTTTTTGGCATTCCATAGTTAAGGCAATCACCGCTTTACCAAAAAAATTCTTAAAAAAAACTACCAGCTCTCATTTTTTTCTTGATCATCTACCAAGCTGCTGTATATTTATGCCCACCTTTCTGTCAAACAGAAAAAAAATAAATGGAAGGGGTTTGTTCATGAGAAAAGTACCAAATGTTCATCTTGAAAGGGAAGAAGTAATCGGGCTGCTTCGCAGTCTTTGCGAACTGAATGATCTGAACTGGGGAAGATTTATGCAGATTTATCATCCCCATATTTATTCTGTTGTTGCCTCAAAAGTTTACTGTGCAGACGACCGGGAGGATGTGATCCAGCAGATTTATGAAAAACTGCTGGAAAACTGCCGCCGGCTGATATGCCAGTATGAAGGAACTCAGGAAAATTTTGTTTTTTATTTAAAAAAAATTGCAGTGAATACTGTGAAGGCTTACTGTAAAAAAAATGCGAGGAATCAGAAACGCTGCCATTCCATGGAAAACGAAGCCGAACCGGAAGACGCCCGGATCAGCCCCGAAGAAGTCTTTCTGAAAAATGAAAGAATCCGCCTTCTGGCTGAGGCTGCAGAGGAACTGTCACCGGCCTACAGGGAAATCATTTTTCTTCTGGCTCAGGGATACAATCATAGGGAAATCGCTGAGAAAAAGGGTCTCTCTATTAATACAGTGCTGACCCGTTCCAGCAGGGCTCGCCTTGCTTTGCAGAAAATGATTCACAACGAACGTCCTGTTCAGGCCGCATCCGTTTATAAAATGCAGCCTGCTGAACGGGGCCTTGGGATACCGGTGGACAGCCTGGCGGCACTCTTTGCCTGAAAAAAACCGGGGGTAAATTCTTACCCCCTTTCTCACAAGAAAGAGCCTGATATGTTTCAGCTTACAGTTACATTTTCTGTGGCTTCCCACTTACCGCCTTTGTTGTCCCGGTAGGAAACTTTCAGAGTGCCGTTCCCTGTTACTTTCAGGGGAACCCGGATCATCGGATTCCGGCTGACGGCACCGGTTACTGAAAAATGACAGAATTTTTCGTTATTAAAGAAACACTCAATATCCGTCAGATGGTGTGCCGGAGGTACCTTTGCATTCGGGTTTTTTCCTCTGCCCGGTTCCATCGGATGAGCAAACTGAAGGGTCATTCTTACAACTGAATCTTTTTTAATATTTCCTGGTAATCTGATTCTTATTTTTCCAACCTGCATAATATTCCTCCTTTTCAGTTACATCCGCCGGCTGTCACACGCACATTCTGCATCGCCATATGAAGCTGATTACTTTTCGTTTTTACAACCGCGCGAACATTCGATGCTTCGCCCATTTTAATATTCGTGGCAAATCCCGCCAGACCCGCTAAAGGGTAAACAGCCATTTTCATTATAAACGGTCTTGGATTCTTATCCACGAATATATAAATACCTTCCACCTGATCCGCAGGAATTGATGTGCTTACGTCAATGGGCACAGAGGCTCCGTTTTCTGCCATCTGGGGTACTTTCAGTGTTACCTGGCCGGATGGTTTAAGGGCAGTAACTCCCACTCCCAGCTGAGCCTGAACAGCTGCATCGAGTGTCATCGTCTGTGCATGAAGCGGAGTTGAAGTATACTTTGAGAAAAGAGCGGCTGCACCGAACCATCCCATC
>CAZQKZ010000004.1:6858-131449 GCA_964594095.1 uncultured Leptospiraceae bacterium
CCATCATCCTGATTATCTGTAAACGAGTGAACATTTTTTCTCTCCTTCCTTTTTTTTTTTCAGCACTCATAAATGGGTTTTCTTTGATTTTTTATTTCATTTTTTTTGTGTTAACCTGAGTTTTTCGCCTCATTCAGAGTACAGCCTGTAAACCTATCCCTGAGTTCCGCAACCGGCACTGAAAAAGACCGAATACCGCTGATACAGAAAAAAAAATGAAATAAATCACTCTTCCCGGGCCTATTATCTGAGTAATGATCCATGAAGGGAGGACAAAAGCATGAGTGATATTTCCGTAAAACTGGAACTGGACTGCAGGGGTCTGAACTGCCCTATGCCGATTCTCAAAACAAAAAAATCCATTGAAGGTCTTGCAAGCGGCGAAGTACTGAAACTGATTTCAACAGACCCCGGCTCCGCGAATGATATGGATGCATGGTCAAAAAGAACCGGTAATCCTATTCTTAAAACCGAGAAAGAAGGCGGAGATTATATTTTCTTCGTCCAGAAAAAATAAACCCGGAGGTATGGAAGTGAAATTTTCAGTACTGATACTGGATGGTCCGTATAATCACACCGCATCGGACAGTGCCTGGAATTTTATCCAGGCTGCCCTGAAAAAAGGGCACGAGATCGGCGGAGTATTCTTTTATAATGACGGGGTTCTGAATGCCACCTCATTCACCGACCCTCCTCAGGATGATCGTCACGTAGTGAACAGATTCAGCGAACTCGGTAAACAGGGCATTGACCTTGTGGTCTGCATAGCAGCTGCTAAAAGACGCGGTATCACCGACGACAACCTGGCACCAGGGTTCCGGATTTCGGGACTTGGTCAGCTGGTGGAAATGTGCATCACAAGTGACCGTGTAATTACTTTCGGGGGATGACGGAGGAAGCCATGTCGGAAGAAAAAACTAAAATCATGTTTGTAATGAGACGACCGCCCCACGGAGCCATTTATTCTTACGAAGGACTGGAGGTTGTTCTGATCGCAGCGGCCTATGAGCAGGATATTTCCATTCTGTTCACAGGAGACGGAGTCTTCGCACTTGTAAAAACCCAGGATACATCGGAACTCGGTATTAAAGGTTTTGTAAAAACTTACCGCAGTCTTGCTGATTACGAAGTGGAAAAAGTCTACGTTGATGAACAGAGTCTTAAGGAAAGAGGACTTACTCAGGATGATCTGATCATCGGTACAGAACTTAAGAATGCAGATGAAGTGCACTCCCTTATGGAAGAGCAGCACGTTCTACTCCCATTCTGAAAACTAATGTAAGGAAAGAAAAATGCTCCATACAATAAATAAATCACCATGGTCTTCACGCAACCTGGCCCAGGCTCTGCGTCATGTAAAAAGCGGAGACAGCATCCTTCTTTATGAGGATGGCGTATTCGCCGTAAAAGCGGGCACAAAATACGGAGATCTTCTTGCGAAGGCTTCCTCATCTGTGAAAGTTTATGCTCTGAGTGCAGATGTAAAAGCAAGGGGACTGACCGATATTGCTGAGGGAGTGGTCATTACCGATTACGAAGGTTTTGTGGATCTTGTGGCAGCAAATAAAGTAAATCCAGTGCTGTGATGATACCGGATTTTCGGTTCAGACTGAATGTCCGGTCAGATTACAATAAGTTCTGCATGAAGGGCTCCGCCGTCCTTCATTGCCTCAAGAATGGCAATAATGTCCTGGACCGTAGCGCCCATTTCATGCAGAGCCTTCACAAGCTCAGTAACGGAAGCTGCCTGAATCAGCCTTACATCGCTCTGGTGTTTCTCTTCATCTTTTTTCAGTGACGGAAGGTAAATTCCCATCGTAGCCGGATTCCTTCCGCGGTCTTCTTCTTTCTTCATGAATCCGGCCCGGGAAATCATAACGGGATCAATACGGATTTCTCCGCCCATGATCACTGTGCCCGTCCGTTCGTTAATTACCACCCGGGATCTGTGGACAGGCTTTACCCGAAGGTTTTCAATGGTTGCCACTGTCTGAACAGGATTCATTTCCTCAGGAATTTTTACAATAAGAGATCCGCCTTCAGTCCGGACAGAGTCTTCGCTGAACTCAAGGGCCTCTTTCACAGCTTCCTGCACGGAAAGAAGCATGGAAAAATCAAAGTAATTCAGGCTGATCCTCAGATTCCTGTCTTCGCCTGCAATAGCACTGCCGGCTTCCTTTTCCACAAGTCCTCCCAGCGGGATGGTTGCCGTTGTTCTCGGCCTGCTTTTTTCACCCTGACGGGTTCCGCCTGTAACCACATTCCCCTGCGCCACTGCATAAATCTCTCCGTTTCCTGCATACAGAGGTGTCCTTAAAAGAACCCCGTTTTCCAGAGATCTGGCATCGCCTGCCGAAGAAACGGTAACACTGATTCTGTCTCCTTTTTTAGCGAAAGGAGGAATTTCGGCAGTAACTGTTACCACCGCAATATTTCTTGTTTCTCCTTTGGCCAGCGCGGGATCATGCCCCATTCCTTCCAGAAGATTGGAAAGCGCTTCCCGCGCCCCTGCAGAACGCATATCGCCTGTTCCGGGAAGCCCGGCTACCAGTCCGTATCCAAGCAGCTGATTGCTTCGCACAGAAGTGATCCTTGCAAGATCCTTAATCCGCACACCTTCCTGGGCTTCCGTCATGCGGGGCGCACTCATCAGCGGAATCAGAATTATAATTAATATTATTAATTTTTTACTCATCCGAAGCCTCACCGAGAACTCTGTTCAGGTATTCCAGAAGAAGCTGCTGCTTTTCCTCTTCGCTCAGATCAGCGCTGACCTTACCTTCAGCATCTGTTTTCAGAGTGATCCCTTTGCCCGGAGTGACAGGTTTTCCTGTTACCTGCAGAACAAGTCCGGCAATGTCCTCAGATTTTATACGATTGTCCCTGGTTATATCATTCAGGTCTGCTGTGCCCGCAAATCTGACTTCAAACCGCACATTTCCTGCTTCATAAAAAACCTGCCTTGTACCGCTTAACTCAGCATTCCCTTCAGGGGTGATGCCGGAAATCTGCACCGCCATTGTAAAATTCATCCTGGTTTTAACTTTCAGATGCTTTTTCCGGCTCCCGGCAATGTTTTTTTCGATATCCGTAACGGGCAGATCAGCGGGCCAGATAACAGGGTTGGTTTTCACTTCGGTATCCGAGGAACCGGTGTCTTCGTATTCAAATTCCAGATCAACCGGTTCGCTGATTTTTACTTTTATTACAGATCCGGCGCGAAGCCTGCTGTGAGATGAATAGGGATTATGAGGTTTCCAGAGATCCTCAGCCTGACTTATCGGGGAAACGCCAATAAAAGAAAATACAGCAGATAAATATAACAATTTTTTAATTATCATTAATATTTACCTGCTTTCCTGAGAATTATCTCTTCATGTTGATTGCTGTTCCCAGCATGTTGTCTGATGTGGTTATGGATTTAGAATTGGATTCATAAGCCCTCTGAGCCACAATCATACCCACCATTTCTTCAACAATTTTAACATTAGACATTTCCACAAAACCCTGAATCAGAGAACCCATTCCTTCAATTCCCGGAGTTCCCTGAATTTCCGGACCTGAAGCCACTGTTTCCTTAAACAGGTTTTTTCCGATCGCCTGAAGTCCGGCCGGATTCACAAAACGGTATAAGTCAATCTGACCGATCACAGTCGGACGCATTTCATCTCCGACTTTTACCGAAACCTCTCCGTTCTCAGTGACCATAAAAGTGTTATTCACTGCACCAGGAGGAAGAGTGATCGGAGGTTCCAGAAGATAGCCGTCCGAAGTTACCACCTGCTGACGGGAATCTATTTTAAAGGCACCGTCCCTCTGATAGGCAAATGTTCCGTCGGGAAGAAGGATTTTAAAGAATCCCACTTCTGAAGCTATAGCAAGGTCAAACTTATTGCCGGTGTGCTGCAGACTTCCCATTTCAAAAATTTTCTGTGTAGCCGCCACTCTGGTACCGCTTCCGAAGTAAACCCCGGTCGGAATTTCCGAAACCGCAGTGGCCGGAGTGCCTGCAAGCACCTGATGCTGATAAATCAGGTCCTCAAAATCAGCCCGGTTTTTCTTGAAGCCGATTGTGTTTACATTCGCCAGGTTATTGGAGATTGTATCGATATTGTATTGCTGAGCCACCATACCGGTGGATGCTGTCCAGAGTGATCGCATCATAATACTTTACCCATCGGCAGTTCTGAAGATTTATTAACTCCGATTTTCCTTAATCAGGAATCTTTTTTATTACCAGACAGCGGTTGGTGTTGGTTCCTTTGGTGTTATTTTCGACTTCCCAGCAGTTGGAAAGCTTTGTGAACTTCTGTGTATTCAGAAAAATCTCCTCACCAATCAGGGTCCCCCCTTCTGTCTTCATCGGAAGAAGGGAAAGCAGCTCCTCTTCAAGATGATGGATTTTTTTCCGGTATTCCACTTCACCTACCTCGATCACCATACGTCCTCCGGTTTTCAGGGTACGTCCGCATTCAAGAATGGTATCTTTCATAAAACGCAGCCACTCGGCAAGATCAGAATAGACTGAAAGATTCAGGTTTTCATTATGCTCTTCGAATCCAAGAAACCAGGCTCTCATCCAGTTGTCCTGAAGATAATCGACTTTATCAAGAAAAGGAGGCGATGTCACGATCAGATCTTCCGATCCGGTTTCAATTCCTTTCAGATTCCTGGAGTCATCAGCGAAATATCTGTTATTCACCGATGCATTATGATAATGAAGATCCACACCTTTTGCCAGATCTCTCTTTGCTTTTGCAAGAATTCTGGGTTTAAGAGGTCTGTAATCAGGAACCTGGTTTCTTTTTTTATTATTTTTTGCCTGATATTCCGGCTTTATTGAAATCTGCGGAAATGTATAAACAGAAAAAAAGCCGCTGGAATGGCCATAAAGTCTCGAAAGAGCCGTAAGACCGATATACTGAAGTTCAGGATCATTCCGGCCTTCCTCAGAAAGTATAACTTCTCTTAAATTCAGTATTTCCTGGATTGTGTCCTCATGAAAGAACGGAGTAAGTTTCTCCTTTTCATCTTCTGTAAGACTGAATTTCTTCCGGCGCAGATCAAGAGCTCCGAGTTTTGCTTCAATCCTTGAAACAGGGGGAATGAATCTTTTTGACCGGGCTATAAACACGGACACCGGATTCAGATCGTTATGATCCGCTGCATAGCCTGCCATATTTGCAGTCATTGCGGTTGTTCCCCTCCCCCCGAACGGATCCAGCACCCTTGCCTGCCGGACTCCCTGATCCTTAAGATATCTGTGTATAAAAAACTCCGGAAGCTCGGGCTTGAAAGATGCCCTGTAACTGATGCTGTAGTGGACGGGGTTCATCCTTCTCTGAGAGGCAGTCCAGAGAGACCCCTCAGTTACAGATATTCCCTGTTCCTTTCGCCGGATTAATTTATGATTTAAATCATCTTTCAGGCTTTTCTGTTCTGCAAATTCCTTTTTTCTCATCCGTGAGGTCCTTTATTAATTTATGGTGCTGTCCCCGGAACGGGCGGCATTATTTCCTTTCGGCAGAGGACCCTCCGCAGACCCGGTTTTTTTTTAACCTTCGATTGCTTTACAAATTTTCGCCGTATTTCAGAGTGGTTTAATCTGCGGGGCGTATGCTCCTATGAGTGTTCTTAAAAAGCAAAACAACAAAGTACCTGTTACTTGGAGGATACCATGTCAAAAATCGTATATGTGGAAAAGGACGACTGCACATCATGCAACCAGTGCACTGACAACCTTCCTAAATACTTCCGTCTGGATGATGACGGCCTTGCTGAATCCCATGTAAGCGGCGGATCTGTAAACGCTGCTGCTGTGGCTGACGGTGATGTAGCTGCTGTTCAGGCTGAAATCGATGCATGCCCAGGCGAATGCATTCACTGGAAAGGCTGATTTCCTTTTTTCTGCTTCCGGATTTTTATAAAAAATCCGGAATCATCTTCCCTCCCCCCCTGTAATAAAAAAAATGTCCTCCCTGAAAAAAAAATTTAAGGGAAAATCTGTAAAGCCTCCGAAAGATTTAAGGACGGACCAACTGATATCACGGAGGATACAGATAAATGATTATCAATCATAATAACAGCGCTATATTTGCGCACAGAACTCTGAAGTTCCACGACTGGGACCTCAGTAAGGATATAGAGAAGCTCTCTTCGGGAATGCGCATTAACCGCGCCGGTGATGATGCTGCAGGTCTTGCAGTTTCTGAAAAAATGAGAACTCAGATCCGCGGCCTGCGTCAGGCTGAAAGAAACACCGAAGATGGTATTTCCTTTATTCAGACCACGGAAGGCTATCTGCAGGAAACATCCAGCATGCTGCAGAGAATCCGCGTTCTCGCAGTTCAGGCTTCAAACGGTATTTATACAATGCTCGACCGGCAGATGATCCAGGTTGAAGTATCTCAGCTGATCGATGAAATCGACCGGATTGCATCCCAGGCAGAATTCAACAAAATGAAAATGCTGACAGGTGCTTTCGCAAGAATGAATCCGTCTGCATCCATGTGGTTCCATATGGGAGCAAACATGCACCAGAGGGAAAGAGTTTTCATCAACACAATGACAACTCAGGCTATGGGTCTGCGCAATCCGACTACCCTTACATTTATTTCGATCAGTACACCTGATAAAGCAAATTATGTAATCGGTATTGCAGATGAAGCACTGACCCGTGTGGCAAAACAGAGAGCCGACCTTGGTGCTTATCAGAACAGGCTGGAGCATGCTGCAAAAGGTCTCATGAATGCATACGAAAACATTCAGGCTGCTGAATCCAGAATCCGCGATACGGATATGGCAGAGCAGATGACCAGTTTCACCAGATTCCAGATTCTGAATCAGGCTGCCACAGCTATGCTCGCTCAGGCGAACCAGAAGTCTCAGGGAGTAATGAGTCTCCTCAGATAATCCAGGATGATCAGTGGTCAGGTCAGCCGGCTGCGGAAGCAGCCGGTGATTTGAACATCAGAAATCAGATTCCGAGAATATCTTATCTCCTTTTTTAATCTGAGGAACTGACATAAGAATATGATCATGAGATGACCCGTGGTCTTCGCAGATCTCTTTCGGCTCGGTTCCTGGAATAAAAATTTCATCAGTAAATTCAGAACAATCCTTACCAGGAAGCTTTCCAGAATGTCTGCATACTTTCCGGAAGTTTACTTTAGCAGAATCATAATTAAAATTTCTTACAGGTTCCTTACGCAGGGCTCTGGACATATACTGTCCCCAGACAGGTGCTGCAAGCCCCCCCCCTGTACCGCTCCCGCTTAAGGAGCGGTTTGTATCGTAAGCAATATGAACCGACGTTACCAGGTCCGGCGTGTAACCGACAAACCAGGCATCTGTGTTCCGGTTAGTGGTTCCGGTTTTTCCGGCAGTGGTACGACCCGGGACTTTCGCTGCCTTTCCGGTTCCGGAATTCACCACATCCTCCATAAGACTGGTCATGATCCGGGCGGTTTCGGGGCTGACGAGTGCCTTCTGCTCCTTGTTTTTGTATTGATCGCGGTAGTCAGCCAGAATATTGCCTTTGGAATCTGTAATGTAAAGAATTACGTGGGGGTGAACCTCTTTACCCTCTGAAGCGAATGCAGCATAGGCTCTGATCAGCTCCATAGGAGTAACCCCGTAAGTACCAAGTGCAACAGCGGCTTCCCTCGGAAGTTTCCTTGAGTTATCTGCGGAATCATAGCCCAGCAGCCTTTCCACCAGTGTATTCACTCTTGTAGGACCCAGATATTCATAAACTTTCACTGCCACTGAATTCTTAGACAGTGTCAGTGCTTTGCGAAGGGTCATAAAGCCATCATAAGTATCTTCATAATTGGTTGGTGCATATACCGAGAGATCAGAAGCCACAAACTGAACCGGGGAATCATCCACCAGACTGGCAGCTGTTAAAGGTTTTTTACCATCAGGGTTCTGCCCCGTAGACTCAATTCCCGCTGCATAGACAAGAGGCTTGAAAGAGCTTCCCGGCTGTCTTCTGGCAGTCAGAAAACGAAGCTGCTGGTTTCCTGAGTTGAATCCGGATCCTCCGGCCACTGCTGTGATTTCTCCGGTAAAAGGTCGAATGCTGAGAAGCGATCCTTCCACAGTGGGCTCGGTTTCAATCGTGGGATCAGGCCTCTGCAGGTCGTTTTCAAGAGCCTCCTGTATGTTCCCTTCGCCCGCCACCTGTGACAGAAGAACAGCTTCGTTGCGAAGCTCTGCAAGAAATTCTCTGCGGAAATCGCGCATATCCCGGTTCATCTTCAGCTGAAATTCCGGTATTCCGGTAAGGTCCCTGAGAAGCGGATAAATTCCCCCGTAAGTTTTATCAAATTCATCAAAATTTTTAAAAGGCGGTTTTTTCCATTTTACAGAAAGTTCTTTCAGATAATTCAGAAAAACCTCATCAGCAGCGGACTGATGATCCGTCCGGATCGTAGTGTAAATCCGAAGACCTCCTGAATAAAGCTGGCCCCTGAATTTCGATGGGATGCGGAGCTTTACAAATTCCGTTGCATACGGGTACAGATTCAGCCTTCGCGCAAAGGAACTGTCATTCGGGGATCTGTTCAGATTCGCATAAAAATTATTTTCGAGATCTGAATACTCTGCCTCAGCTTCAGAAACTGTCAGAAGGCCGGACTCCACAAGCTTCTGCATTACAACCCGGACTTTTTTACGGGATTCATTTATATCGTAAAGCGGACTGAGATCCCGCGGTCTTGTGGTCAGCGATGAAAGAACTGCAGCCTCTCCCCAGCTCAGATCAAAAACAGACTTTTCAAAATAAAACTGAGAGGCTGCCTCTGCTCCGAAAGCTCCGTGACCCAGAGGAACCTCATTCAGATAGAGTTCCATAATTTCCTTTTTGGAATACCGGAGTTCTGTCAGCAGGGAAAGAAATGCTTCGCGGGCTTTCCTTACGAAGCTTCTCTGCCTGGAAAGAAAACGCAGCCGGACCACCTGCTGCGTTATGGTCGATGCCCCCTCCTTAACCCGTCCTGCAAGAATATTAACAAAAGCAGCTCTGAGTATCCCCTGCGGGTCAATCCCGAAATGACTCATAAATTTATTATCTTCAGTGGCGATGAATGCCTGAACTATCTTTGAGTCCATTCCTTCCGGTCCGGAATCCTTAAGACTGATTACTTTCCGGTTGTAACGGTAGAGCTCTGCAATTTCAACCGGCTTTCCTTCATGATCCTGCGCGAAAATCACTGAGGGCATTTCATAGCCTTCATCGCGGTAAACCATCCAGAAATCAGCCGGGTTGGCCGCAATGAGTCCGGCCAGAAGAATCATGAATCCGGCGGCAAGCGTAAGAATTCTGCGCAGCGCGGACCGGTCATCACTGCCGGTAATTCTGTGAAACAGCTTTATGAACCAGTTCCAGATTACCCTGGAAAACATGCCGGACCGGCCGGGCTTTACAAAAACTGTGTAATTGTTTAAATTTCCGTTCATATAGATTCAGTTCTGTCCAGAGGAAATGTTCCGTATTTAAAGTAATGAGAATAAAGCCATATAAGGAGGGCCCAGCCTGCTGACTGAGCGATTAAACTGGCCCAGGCAGCTCCCGTTACTCCCCAGAGCCCTATCAGAAAAAAGTTCGCTGCAAAACCGGCAATCATCCTTACACCGGACTCTGCCGCAATCCACCTGGGCTGGTCAAGTGCAAACAAAGCAGTACCCAGAGGTGCAAAGAAGAGTCTCAGTATAAAATTAGGATATAATATATAAAATACTTTGACAGATTCAGAATATTCAGGCCCGTACCAGGCGGTAATAAACCAGCCGATGATCCAGAATCCAGGCAGAAGCAGAATGGAAGACGGTATCAGATTTCTGTAGAATCCTGAAAAGATATTACGATATTCGGCCACTGTGGTTACCGAAGCAAACCGGGGAAGGAGCATAGACTGCATTGTGGCAAGCAGTATCAGAAATCCCTGCATAGGCATCCTTGCAGCATTAAATATTCCCGCATCTTCCGAGCGGGAAATCATGAGCAGCTCCATCCAGTCTGAAACAATGCTCATGAAAGACGCAGCCACAATCCACACATTAAAAAGAAGCAGTTTTTTTGCCCAGGGTCGCCATAAAAGCGGAGGAACTTTTTTAAAAAAAACGGATGCAGGATAAAACAGAAAAAACAGAAACACTGAAGGATAGGGAGAAAGGGCATAAGCAAATACTGCATGTTCTCCTGTGAATTCATGCAGCGGATTATACCAGAATACAGCCAGCAGAAGCAGCCGGATAATACCTGTAAGAGGAATCCAGAGCGACAGGCTGATATAGCGTCCGTGAGAAACAAACAGAGCATCAAGATAGGAAATAAGTGACATACCCATTCCGCCCATAAGAACCAGCATCAGCAGAATATGGTTTTCTTCAGGTAAATCGACGGAACCGTTCAGGAAGCGAAGGACAAACCATACAGCAGCAAGCAGCCCCGTTGCAATAATAAATACATAATATTTAATCTGCAGCGATGCATACAGAACTGACTGGAACTCTTTTTCATCGCCCCGCTTCAGGGCAGGAACAAGAAAACGGACAAGAGAAAACTGCAGGCCTGCTTCCAGTACCGCCTGCATAAGGAAGATCCTTGCCAGCCCCTGACCGAAGAGACCATGTTCTTCAACAGAAAGGATACGTCCCGCAATCAGGGAAAACGCGAGAGTGAGCACCGAATTAAACAGCCTCGATGAAAACAGAAACACTGCATTTCGCATCACTGGGGAGCGAAGAGTCTCCGCGGATCTTTTCAGATAAGAGAAAATCACAGCGCTCTGACTTCCTCCTCTTTTCCTTCTTCACGGCTGATCAGAAATTTCTGACCCGGAATCCAGACTGCAGTGAGTACATTCAGGGTCATTCCTCCGGGCTGATAGTGCCTTTCCACTCCGCGAAGCCAGGGGTTTGAATGAATCCCTGACATGCACAGAATTCCCGGCTCCGAGATCCATTCAGAACTCAGCAGGGTTCTGCCGCAGAGTCCGAGTTCTTCGCACTGCTGTTTTGCAGCATCGTTGTGAGGTGCAATCCGGCCCAGAAAACCAAAGCCGGACAGATTTGCCATAGCAGCCATAATCAGTCCTTCGGGTGCTCCGAATGTGCCCCAGAGCATGTGAATCCTCCCCTGGGGTCTCATGATGATTTCTGCACCTGCGCTTATACTCCCCGATTCAATCAGGGAAACCCCGGCCCCGGCTTCCCTTATTTTTTTAATAAGATTTTCATGGCGAGGACGGTCCTGCACTGCAACGGTAAGCTGCTCGGTGCGTCTTCCGAGAGCCTCAGCTGTAAGTTTCAGAATTTCAGCCGGTTCTGTATCAAGGGTGATGCTGCTGCCCAGGAGCGAGGCTGCTTCAGCCGGAATCAGAATCTGCTCCATATACGTTCCTGGTATTTCATGGATGGAACCGGCAGGAACAGCGAGTAGAACCGACATGGAATCAGGCAGACCTTTGGAAAAGTTTGTGGTGCATTCCAGCGGATCCACCACAAGATCCAGCATTGCCGTTCCGCCGAGGTGCCTTCGGCTTCCCAGGCGCTCCCCGCGGTAGAGCATCGGCGCATTGTCTTTTTCGCCTTCGCCAAGGTGGATGTGCAGATTCAGAGGAAGTGAATCCAGTGCAGACCTCATGGCTTCCACCGCAAGGCGATCGGCATCATCTTTACGGGCCTTCCCGCTCAGCAGGATCACTGCTCTTGCAGCCGCATCCGTCCCCCGGGATAATAAAATTCCTGTATTTTTAAGGTCCATTTATCGTCTCCAGAATGTCTCGACAGACCCCATCCGGATGCCGAAAAAATAATAATCCTTCTGCTGATGCAGGTAATTTCCCTGGCCCGGAAGCAATGCATATCGTGTTTCTGTACTCATTACAACAGACTCACTGAACGGAATTCTGCCTTTACCTGAAAGGACAATAAAAGCTTTAGCGGTTGCATTAATTCCTTCGGAAGTATCCAGCTCGCGGCCTTCGCTGTCTTTTTCCTGAACCTGCCAAAGGGCTTCGGTATCATTGCGGAACCGTACACGCCAGCTTATCTGTTTTGTCTGCCCGCTGCCGCCGTTATAAGAAACGGTATCCGTACAGGAACCAGAGAGGGAACCTTCCTCTTTGGTGCACTCCCGGTGGATTTCCGCGCTGCCGCGGATTCCGCCGGAGCGGTCCTTAATCAGGCTTACTCCTGTAAAATTACCGGTAAAAACTGATTCCGGAGTTACGGCCGGGAACGGACTTCCGGCCGGTATCTGCCTGAAGTCATTGCTGCATGACGTCAGACTGATTCCCGCAGCTAAGAATAAAATTACGGACTGAATTCTGTGCATCGGGAGCATGGTTTTTCCTCTGTTCAGATCGGTCATTCAAAAATTTCTGTTTCAGAAACGCAGCAGAACTCCCATGTAAAGGGAGCTGTTTTTATCTCCGTCTGAAAACACGGAGGCCGCGGGTGTGAACCGGATTTCCCCTGGATCCCGGAGCCGGGAATCTGATTCAAAGTATTTATAAAGAAAAAATCCGGAAAACAGAAGGGAGGTCACCCCTAAACCTGCTGAAATGTCAGCGGACTGACGCAGCCGGTTTACCTGCTCTGTGTTTCTGTTCATATGATACAGATACCAGATCCATGGTTCCGGTTCCCTGTAAATCATTAAGGGGCCCGTCACTGTGCGAAGCTCGTTCATTCTGTTTTCTGCCTTTGTTTCGTAATACCAGTAACCACCGTAAAATGCCAGAGAACTCAGTGCCGAGGCAAAGGCCAGATCATAGTATCCCCAGTCCATCACCACATAGTCCGGCTTCAGATACACATCCTCGCTGGAACCTTCCAGCAAAGTAACACTGGCCGCAGTTTTTTTTCCGCTTTTCAGGGAGACCCCGGTGAAACGGTCGGCATATCCCTCCTTTGAAAAGCGAAGCCGGTGCTTTCCTTCCGGCAGATCCCTGGCGGTAAGAGGGGTTACCCCGAGGAATTTCATATTTAAAAAAACTTCTGCGCCTTCAGGTTCACTGGTTACTTCAAGCACTGCACCTGAATTCACGGGGATAAGCTCTGCTTTGATGACAGCACCCTTCTGAATTTCTGTTTCTGAAACACTGCCGTTTACAGTTCTGTGTCCGTCCAGGGAAAACTGATAGGAATAATCAGAAGGAATGACTTCGGCTTCTGCCGGTGTTCTGCCCAGATACTGCTCATCAAGAAACACCATGGCTCCTGGCGGTTCTGATTCCGCCCGGATTTTCACAGCCTCTGATCCGCGGATTTTACTTATAAGATGAGAGAAATGTTTGTCTGTATTTTTATAAATAGTTTCAAGATTATCGGTAAATGTAAATGATTCTTCGTATCCCGAAAGCGAGTCAAAAAGAAAGACCTCAGTCTGTATAAGATCATTTCTGTATACTCCGCTCTGCATTTTCTGCCGGACTGTATAACTTCCGTAAATAAGATAACGGAGGGACTGCTTCCGGGCAGTCTCTGTAAGCGATTCTCCGGAATATTCCTTACCGGATGTCATGATTTTCAGACGGAACCGCTCCTTAACCGGGGATTCATTACCGGCTGCTAAGGGAGCCGTCTGCACCTGAATAGCGGGAGTCTGCTGAGGTCCGCGGACATAAGTGATTTTATCGAGCCGACCGGAAAGCATTCGCATGATTCCCTGGCCCAGATAATCCAGAGTGGGATCCCCTGAATTATTCCTGAGGGGATAAAGCATCAGCCGTGTCTGCGGATCATGCTTCCGGACGGACAGACCCGGTTCTGCATGCACGGACAGAGTCAGAAAAAGAAAAACGGCTGCCCCAGGCACTAACCTTCCCGGCTGCTTAAAGACGGACATGCTGCCCCTCTCCCAGTTTTACAGAGACAATTTTACTGATTCCGGGTATTTCCTGAGTTACACCAAATATTGCCTTTGAGTGCATCATACTCAGCTTATTATGTGTGATCATCAGGAACTGTGATTTCTGCGCGAACTCAGAAAGCATCGAGAGAAAACGGTTTACGTTTGTATCGTCCAGCGGTGCATCAATTTCATCGAGAAGGCAGAAAGGCGAAGGTCTTACCAGATAAGTTGCAAACATAAGAGCAATGGCTGTCATATTCTGCTCCCCTCCGGAAAGAAGGGTAATGCTTGAATTCTTTTTTCCAGGAGGCTGAACCATAATATCGACCCCGGTATTCATGGGATCCGATGGATCGCTTAAGGACAGGGTGGCATTCCCTCCGTTGAACAGCTTCTGAAACACAGAGGTGAAGTTCTCCTGAATCTGAGCAAAAACAGCAATAAATCTTTCTTTTGATTTTTCATCGATTTCATTGAGGAGATTCATTATGTTTTTACGGGCTTCCTCTATATCGGAACGCTGTTTCATCAGCTCCTCGTAGGAATGACCTGCCCTTTCAAGCTCTTCTATGGCAAGTGCATTGAACTGACCCAGGGCTACAATCTCCCCTTTGATGCGGCGGTATTCGCTTTCTTCGTGTTCCGGTCTCAGGTTCAGTTTTTCGCAGTCAGAGATAAGCTCACCAAGACTCAGCTGAAAATCATTGTAAAGCTCTTCCTGGAGTCCTGTAATACTGACAGAAATATGTCCGGCCTGACGCTCCTGCTCCGTGATTTCGGGAATCATTTTCTCAAGGGTTTCTCTGTCCCTGCGGGATTCCTCTTTCATGGAGTGAATTTCCTGACGCGACTTTTCAATGACTTTCTGTATGGATTCCATCTCTTCGCGCTGTCTGCGGGTCTCGGCTTCTATGGATTCCTTTTCCTTTTTAAAGGCGGACTCTTCCTGTTCCTGCCTGTCAGCGTCGGAAAGGATTCCTTCGACTTCACGTTCATAATAAGCAAGTCGTTCCTCGGATTCCCTCTGCTGCGAGAGGATCTGCTCCCGTGCTTCGCGGGAGGACTCAGTTTTTACCTGAAAAGCACGGATCTGGAATTCAAGATCGACTCTTCTGTTTTTTTCCTTTTCAAGCCAGGACTGATCGATTTTTCTTTTTTCCTGGAGATGATGGTTTTCCTTATTAAGAGTCTCACGTCTGACCTGGAGGTCACCGGCCCTCTGATCAAGCTCCTCTTTTTTAGCCAGAAGTCCGCTTTTACCGAAAAGGAACGAACGCAGATCATCATCAATGGATTCGTATTCGGAGAACAGAGAGGAAACTTCGCTCAGTTTTTCCGGTATATCACCGGAAGCAGAACCAGATGCTAATTTTTTCTGAATTTCTTCCAGATGGTTTTTTATAAGAGTGCGAAGCTCTGTGCGGCGGGATTCCCTCTCCCCGGCTTCTTTTTTACGGGCTTCCAGTTCCACAATCAGATCATGCGTAACATCCTTGAGTTCTTCAAGAACCGCCGCCTGTTTTTCATCAATAGAGGCAAGTTCCTTCTGATTGAGATCCTCCTGATGAGCGGATGCCTGAATTTCGTTTTTCAGTTTTTCAATGTTTGCCGTAATGGAGTCTGCCGCACTCTGCAGAGATTTCATCTCGGCTTCTATGTCGAGCTCCAGCTGCATGGATGCCTGCAGTCTTGCCTGAATCTCTTTGTAGATCCTTTCCTCTCCGGACTTTCTGTCCCGCAGCGTTTTCAGTTTTGCATTTCTTTCTTCTTTTTCGCGCCCGATCCTCTGCAGACTCTCGTTAATGGAATCCATACGGGATAAATCCCTGTGGAATTCACGGTCCAGGTTATGGACTGATTCCGTCCGCTTTTCATTCTCGAGTTCGGCGGATTCTGTATTCCGCTCACGCTCAGTAATCCTCTGATTCACTTCATCGCGTTTTCGGGAGAGTGCCGCAAGTTTTTCGTCTGTTTTTTTCTTTTTTTCTTCAAGTTTTAAATAATTAATATAGCGTAAGCTTTTATCGTGGCGGTCCAGGTGTTCCTTCAGTTTGAGATAGCTTCTTGTTTTTCTCGCCTGACGTTCCAGATGCTCAATTTCTTCCTTTTTACTTTTCAGAATATCATCGAGTCTCTGAAGATTCTGGTCGGTATCCTGCAGCCTGCTGAGGGTTTCCGCCCTTTCTGCTTTGAACCTGGAAACTCCTGCGGCCTCGTCAAACAGATTGCGCCTTTCATCGGCGGACGCTTTCAGAATTTCAGCCATCCGTCCCTGCTCCATTATGGAGTATGCGGTTTTACCGATCCCGGTATCCATGAAGATTTTTTCGAGTTCGCGCCTTGTGGTCTTGCGTCCGTTCAGGAGATAATCACTGGAACTGCTTAAATAAATTCTGCGACCGATAGTCACCTCATCCTGATCCAGAGGAAGAGCGCGGTCCGCATTATCAAAAGTGAGCTCCACTTCAGCCATTCCGGCCTGTTTACGGCTTTCGGACCCCAGAAAGATTACATCTTCCATACTCTTACCGCGGAGGGCACGACCTGACTTTTCCCCAAGCACCCAGCGGACGGCATCTACAATGTTGGATTTACCGCAGCCATTGGGACCTACCACGGCAGTGATGCCGTCTTCCGGCATAATGACCGTTTCATCGGCAAACGATTTAAAACCCACCATTCTTAACTTCTTTAAGAGCATGAAAACCTCAATATAGTTGACTGAAACCGGGTCTTCCGGAACATCAGATGGTATCTATGGACCCGAATCAGGATGAAATTCCAAAAAAAGCTATGGGCTTCCGGGTTCAAGAAATTCTTAAAAAAAAGCCATACTTAGATACATTATTTCCGGAAAAAACCGGCTCCAGTCCCGGTCCGTTGGTTTTCTTCCATAATAAAACCGATTCAGGAGATACCTTTCTCGAATACGCTCCATCCTCCGACCCGACCGAACGCAGACCCCTTTCCAGCCGCCGGAACCCGTCCGCTGAGGCTGCCCGGATCGTTCCCCGCTGGGATCTGAAAGGGACTGAAATTATTCTGCTTGAGGGACTGGGAAACCCGAATGCATTGTCTGAGCTTCTGAAAATCCGAAAACCTGGTCAGATCACCATAGCCATTGAGTGTCATCAGGAACTGGTTCAGCTTCTGATCCGGGAGGAATCTGAACCGCTTCTGTCCTTTCTGGAACAGTCGGGATGTCATCTGTTCACAGGTCAGAATATGATCCTCCATTATAAAACCTACCTCGATACCATTCCTCCGGACCGGATCTCCGGGATACGGGTAGCTGCTCATTCTCCTTCGGTGCAGCTTTGTCCTGATTATTATACTTCTCTGCTGCAGTCAGCATCCTCCGCGATCAGTTCAAAGATCTCGGATCTTATGACCAGGTTTGAATTTGAAAAACTCTGGATGAAAAACATCATTGCTAACACTGTATTTTATACCGAAACACAGACGGAAAGTACTGAAAGAACCAAAGCACCCAACCCCTTTATAAAATACAGAATTCCAGGTATCCTGGTCTCAGCCGGGCCTTCTCTGAAAGACAGCCTCCCTTTACTCAGAGAACTTCAGGACCGCTCTTTCCTTCTGGCTGCAGACACAGCACTGAAGGTGCTTCTGAAAAACGGTGTCCGCCCTCATGCGGTTTTTACCCTCGATGCCCAGAAACACAGCAGGTTTCATTTTCTGGGAGAAGATCTGAGCGGAATTACTTTATTTGCCGATATTGTCGCCGATCCGGTGCTGCTCCGCATTGTGAATCCGGATACAATAATATTCTCGGTTACTGCCCGCTTTGTTCAGGATGCAGCCGGTAACATGAGGCGCGAAGTAACTCCTGGTTCAGAGTTTTTTGAGGAGTTCTCTGACTCACTGATCAGCCTCCAGTCCGGCGGCTCAGTGGCCACTACCGCCTTTGATCTTCTCAGAAATCTGGGTGTAAGTGAAATCTGTCTGATTGGACAGGATCTTGCTTACACAGGCCGGAAGATTCATTCCACGGGCACACATCATAATGAACGATGGCTTCCTTCCCTTCACAGGCTCAGGTCACTGGAATTCATCAATGAATCTGTGATCAGAAAAAGAGACACCGATTTTACAGACTCACTGAGCGGAGGGAAGATACTGACAGATTTCGTGCTGAATCTGTATCGTTCTTGGTTTGAGGAGTCCATCGCAGGAATTAACTTACCGGTGTTTAATCTGACTTCCGAAGGAGCAGAAATCAAAGGAACAATACGCCCTGCAGAACAGGAGATACGAATCCGGAATACTGCAGGCACGGAATCACCGCCGGAAGGAGAATCACTCCGCTCTGAAATCAGAGAGTTTTTTGCCTCTGTTGCAGCATCAGACAGTATAAAACATTCAGATGCAGATATTTACAGGGTACTTAAGGATTTAAATGAATCCGTATCTGATTTTCTGAAAGACAAATTAACTTCAGAAGTGCTTACAGAAAAATTTCCCTGGCTTGAAAAAACCGCACGACGCGCGATGGTGTACTCTCTGCGGCACAAGGACTCCCTGAGCAATGAAAAAAAAGAACAGCTTTTTAACGATGCACTGAAAAAGGAACTTAAGGATCTGCTTCGCTTTTCCGGTAAGTTACTGGTCAGGAATCAGCGTCAGACTCTTCCTGCACAATCGGAAGAATGATTTCGGATACCACTCTGGAAGTCCGGTCCTCAGGATCTTTGACTTCATAAACATAAATCTTACCGTTCACCTGATTCATGGCACCCTGAACAATAGTCAGCCCCGTTCCCATTCCGTACATCTCTCCCTGAAACCGGTCGTCATGCACATTACTGAGCCGGAAAAAAGGTTCAAAGATTTTACTTTCATATTCAGGAGGAATCCCGCTCATATTACTGGTGCCGGAAAGCAGCAGATTGGAAATCAGTATGGAAACAGAATTACTGGTACGGTGCTCGGTTATCTTTACAGCAGAATTATCAGGTGAGAATTTGAATGCATTGGTCAGAAGCTCTCTCAGAGAAAAACGAAGAACAAACTCATTCCCGGTGACAGGCTGCGCAATGGTGAACTCACCTGCTTCAATGGTATGATTTTTAATCCGCCGGAAACGCTCCATTGACTCGATTGTTTCGTGAACAATGGACCGAACCTGCTCCCCTTCCAGAATCTGAAGTTCATGTTCTTTTGCAAGACTCCTTGAAACCGAATCCATATCGTCCAGCCAGTTGCGGACCACATTGGCTGATTCAATCAGTCCGTCAATCATCCCTTTGGATACCGTATAACGGTCTCCTGCGTCTTTTTTATCGATCTGAAGCATCTCCCCGAAAGTAATCAGGGATCCGACTCCGTTACCCTGCGTGATCGAATGCTTAATGCTGTCCACAATACTTTTACTGAAAATAAGCCTGCGCCGGATATTGGAACGCTCCATCCACATCAGCCACTCCAGCTGCTGTTTTATGCGGTCCCTTGTCTGGTCGATCAGATTTTTTAGTTTCATTTTTTCCTTTCGGAAAGAAAGGGCCCTTTTCACATGACCGATGATTTCAGTGGAGGCAGCAGGCTTGGCAATGAACTCAAACACATAATCCAGTCTTCTGTTCTTGCCCTGCCGCCGTTCAGGCTGGGCTGTATGTATAATGATGACCATATCCCGGTTAAGTTTCCGGAATGAGTGGAGCAGATCCGCTGCATTCAGATCTGCATACTGAATCTCGGTAATGGCTACCATCGGTTTTTTGTGCACGATAATCTCAAGTGCCTCCCCCAGATTCAGGGCTGTATAGACTGCAAAACCGTTTTCTTCGAGAAGAAGCTTCAGTTTTTCCCTTTCACCGGAATCGGGGTCCATACAGAGCACACCAGGTGTTACAGAATCCGCTTCCGAGAGCTCATCTTCCTTAAAAATTCTGAAATAGGCGGAGGAATTCTGCATATTACGACGATATCTCCTGGTTTACTGATCCTTACAATACTTTATCGGTATATTCTCATTAAAAGATTGACGCCAGATGCCGTTTTTCATAACTTTTCAGAAGACCTATGGACGTAACAATTAAACAGGCCGCAGAGCTCTTAAAAGTCACCGAAAAAACCATTCACCGCTGGATTCGGCAGGGAGTCATTCCCTTTTATAAAGAAAATAATGAGTACAGTTTCCGAATGGAAGAGCTTCAGGCCTGGGCGCGCTACAAGCACCTGGGGGAGTTTTCCGAAGAAATCACTGACGAAACAGAAACTGAGGAACCAGCCCGGGAAACAGACCTGCTGACCGCTCTGGAGCGGGGACGGATCCACTTCGGGATCAAAGGCAGTTCCCTCGAAGAAGTCTACCGTAATATTGTTGATACTCTGCCGGAACATTCCAGCCTTGCGGATCCGGTTAAAAATGCACTTTATGCTTCCCTTATTGAAAGGGAAAAGCTTGCTTCCACGGGAATCGGGGGCGGCATTGCCATCCCTCACCCGCGTCACCCGCGGGACTGGGGCACCCGGCAGCCGAATATGGGCATATTTTTTCTTGAAAAACCTCTGCCCATGGATACCCCGGACGGAAATCCGGTTTTTGTAATGATTCTGCTTCTTACCTCTACAGTAAAAGGACATCTGCAGCTTCTAAGCCAGGTTTCTCACCTCCTCCATCAGGCTGAAGCACAAAACCTGCTGAAGAAAGCACAGGATCCCGACGAGCTTCTTTCAGCAATTAAATCTCTGATTCAGAAAGGAAAGAATGCCTGATAACCCAAAACCATCTGCCGTAAAGAAAACAGAATACCATCAGCTGAATGCCAGAGAGGCCCTGACCATGACGGGCCTGGCTCTGGTAACCGGACTTCTCAGTGCCACATCCGCCATCGTACTGAGTTCCGCAGTTCATTTTGCTATACATTTTTTCACGGCATGGCACGGCACCATCTGGATGGTTTTCATTCCCGGAGCCGGAGCGGCTCTTTCGGCTTATTACCTGAGAAACATACTCAAAGACAATTCGGGTCACGGGGTACCAGACCTGATCAAAGGAGCAACTCTGGGCCGGGGTATTCTGCCGCGTCACATGATTTATTCCCGATTGATTTCTTCGTTTCTTACGGTGGGCAGCGGCGGTTCGGCCGGTCTTGAGGGTCCCATTGTAACCAGCGGAGGGGGCATTGGGAGTGCTTTCGGACGCTGGATGCGGGTTTCAGAAAGAAAACGCAGTCTTCTTCTGGCATATGGAGTTGCCGGTGCCATCGCTGCTATTTTTAACGCTCCTCTGACCGGAATTGTATTTGCTATGGAAATCATCCTGGGTCAGTGGACCGCAATGACCGTACTTCCGGTCATCGTTTCCGCAGTCACTGCCACTCAGTTCAGCCGTCTGATTCTCGGAAATCAGATTCCGTTCGGGCATGATGTATATGCTTTCCATACCCTGGATCTGGCAGCAGCAGTCATTCTCGGCCTGATCACGGGCCTTGCCTCTGTTGGTTTTGCGCGGAGCCTGTTTCAGTCAGAACTGTTTTTCTCTAAATTCCGTATTCCTGAATACATTAAAGCCGGACTGGGAGGAGTTATGGTAGGACTCCTCGGATACAACCACCCCGAAGTTCTGCACGACGGATATAATATGATCCGGCTGTATCTTTCAGGTCCGGAAAACATCACCATTCTGAGTATTGGAATTTTTTTAGTAATTAAAATCATAGCAGTGCTTCTGACCCTTGGTTCAGGGGGTTCGGGGGGAATTTTTGCACCAGGACTTGTGATAGGAAGCGCACTCGGATTCGGATTCGGCACTCTGCTCGATGCAGCCAAACCTTTTTTACAGATGATGGATCCCACTCTTTCCACAGCCCACCCGTCGCTTTTTGCCCTGATCGGAATGGCCGGGATGATTGCAGCACTGATGCATGCGCCCCTCACTGCCATGTTTCTTGTTTTAGAAATCACAGGAAGCTATCAGCTGATTCTGCCCCTGATGCTTACCTCTGCCATGGCGATGCTGGCCAGTAATTATTTTGAAATAGGCTCTGTTTACACCCGGAATCTTATGTCCGGGGGTTACCTTGCCAGAAAAGGGTCAGACCTGCATCTCCTGCAGACAATGGAAATCCATGAACTGCTGGACTCCAATACTGCAGTCATTTCCGAAGATATGCTTCTTGAGGATTTCATTGAAATTTTCAAAAAAGCGAACCGGAATATTTTTCCGGTCATTGAAAGAGGGACCGGTGTCTGGCTGGGTCTTGTGTATCTGGATGATATAAGACCTTACCTGTTTGACAGAAATCTTTACAGGATTATGACAATGGGGGAAATACTGCGGCGGAATATTCCCTACATTGAAGCAACAGAAAGCCCGCTGACTGCTATTCAGAAATTTGAAGATTCCGGAGCCTGGTCACTTCCCGTAGTGAATAATGGTTTATATGTCGGAATGGTTTCGAAATCTACACTATTTGACCGCTACCGAAGGGAACTCATTGTTCATACTGACTGATTTTTCAGTTGCCTCCGGGAACGGCGCATTTTCTGCTGACTGTATAAAAAAATCGGTGGTATTCAATGAATCCCTATAAAAATTTTCCTACCTTTCATCCCTGGCATTCCCTTTCACCGGGCAAAAACAGCCCTTCCACAGTTAATGCAGTGATTGAGATCCCCCGCGGATCCAAAGTGAAATACGAACTCGATAAAAAATCCGGACTTGTGATTGTGGACCGGATTCTTTATGGTGCTGTTTACTATCCTGCAAACTACGGTTTCATTCCGCAGACTTACTGCGAAGACCATGACCCGCTGGATATTCTGGTGCTCTGTCAGGAACAGGTGGTTCCGCGCTGCATTATAGAGGCAAAAGTCATCGGCTGCATGAGAATGGTGGACCAGGGCGAGGCGGATGATAAAATCATCGCAGTGCATATCAGTGACCCTGCATTTGCCCACTATAACGATGTATCCGAGCTTCCTCAGTATATGCGTCATGAGCTTAAAAAATTCTTTGAAGAATACAAGCAGCTCGAAAACAAAACCGTGGCTGTGGAAGACTTTATCGGCCGCGACGAGGCCATAAAAGTGGTAAATGCGGCTCTGAAGCTTTACGAAGATAACGCAGAAAGACTCCAGGCAAAAGATTCAGCCGATTAACCGGATCTTCTGTGAAGGCAGTCCGGCTCCCGGACTGCCGCTATTCAGGATTCTGAAATACGCTTATTAATATAGACAGCCATAGCTTTATCAGTTTCGCTTACGTGTCTGATCCACCATTCACTCAGCAGATACTGTATGCGGCTCAGATTTTCAGGGATTGGTCCGTCCATCTGAAACCTCACCTTAATATTCGAAAAATCCCTCATAAACTCAATGTGTTTCTGTCTGTGAGAAGTTATACCTGTATAAACATATTCTCTCATCATCTGCTCTTCCCGTGCAAAGTGATTCAGAATATATGATTCCAGACTTGTGATTATTTCAATAAATTCCGGAGATTCAGGAGATAGCTCCATTGCCTGATTCATAATGGCGAAAAGCTCCTTATGATCATTGTCAACAGTTTCAATTCCTACCTGCACTTTTTCATTCCATTCAATTGCCATATATACCTCAGTGCTTCCGCAGACCCCTTTTTACTCGGTCTCATATGGATTTCCAGTAAAAAATGCTTTTTAAATAACCCAGTGCCCAGGATCTTAGGTTTATTGTTATGAAAAGAACCGTTTCGATCCAGTACCGGGTGCCCTATGCTGATACTGACCAGATGGGTGTGGTTTACTATGCAAATTACTTTGTGTATTTTGAGCGGCTTCGCAACGAGCTTATCCGCGAAAGCGGTATTACATACAGAACAATGGAAGAAAGGGGCATAATGTTTCCGGTGCTGGAAGCCCACTGCGAATATATGTATCCTGCCCGATATGATGACGATCTTGTAATCGACGGCTGGCTGGATTCAGTGGAAGGAGCCCGCTTCCGGATCAGCTATGAAATCCGTGCGGGTGAAAGAGTGCTTGTAACCGGATACACCATCCATATTGCCACCAGCAGAGAACTGAAACCAAGACGGGTACCCGAAGAAATGAAGACTCTTCTTTCTCAGTGAATCCGGTCCCAGATTAAAAAAATCTCATTTCCGACTATTTCAGATTCAGCGGGTTTCCATTTCGCTGTATCAAAACCTGTCAGCGGATTTTGTCCGTCTGCAAGACCCCCAAGGTCCTTCATTCCGATAATAAAAGGAACTATCGTTATATAAATTCTGTCGATAAGATCTTCCTCAAGAAACGAATATGTGAGCACAGGCCCTCCTTCCAGAAGCACCTGAGTAATCCCCTTCGCAGAAAGGTGACACAGCAGATTCTCAGGAGTCACTGCATCCTCTGACTGCAGCACAGGATCTGCGGCCTGCCTGCAGAATTCCTGTTCATTCCGGAATCTGCCATCACTGAAAAGTTTCTCATTTGCAAAAAGAAGCGGTTTTCTGACACCCCGGAAGACTTTTGCATTCTGCGGGGGAAGACTGCTCCTGCACATTATAACCGGGAGCGGCGAATCCGGATCCGGGGTTCCGTCCTGTCTTCGCAGCCAGAGAACCGGGTTATCTTTGATGATTGTGCCGGAACCGGTCACAACTGCCTGAGCCCGGGAACGGATCTTATCCATTCTCTGCCTGTCGTTCACAGAAGAGAGACCAAACCACCGGCCTTCAGGTCTTACGGATTTACCGTCGATGGTAAGGGCCATGTTCATAAAAACAAACGGTTTTTCAGAACAGGGCTCCTTTGGTGGCATCAGTTCATTCCTTCAGCGTTCTGCGATGACTGCAGAATCCGGATCAGATCGGGATGCACCCCTGCGTTGGAAGCAAGAATGTCCCTTGTTTTCAGGGTGTAATCATCGCCGGAAAAACCGGTCATCCGCCCGCCTGCTTCTGTAAGAATCACAGAAGCCCCGCAGGTATCCCAGGCTTCCGTGTCACGTTCCCAGAGTGCATCAAAGCGCCCCTCTGCAATCCAGCAAAGATCCAGAATCAGAGAACCGGTTCTGCGAAGTCCGCTTCCGCTGCGTATAAATGCAGACAGGTCTGTCATGATTTCTTTCAGAATTTCGCGCCTGCGGAAAGGAAGACCGGCAGAGACCAGCAGCCTTGCCGGTTCATCCAGTGATGAAACCTGGATCGGGTTACCGTTTTTAAAAGCGCCGCACCCTTTCACTCCTTTATACAGTTCTTTAAATACAGGTGCATAGACAACTCCTGCAGCAGGATCCCCTTTCCAGGATATTCCTGCTGAGATGACAAACAGGGGAACTCCGTGAATGAAGTTACGGGTTCCGTCAACAGGATCAAGCCACCAGGTGAAATCTCCCTGACGGTCGTCAGTATAATGCTCTTCAGATATGATTGTATCCTCAGGATAATGCAGCCGGATAGCATCCGTGATTTTTGTCTGCAGGAAAGCATCTGCCTGGTTCATAAGGATCCGGTCAGCTTTTACATCCCCTGCATTATGTATGCTGCAGTCCGGCTGGAAACGCAGAAGCTCCTCCCCGAGAGCGGGCATAAGACCCGATATAAAGGCTGCCCTTTCTTCTGCTTCTTCAGACGGGAAATCAAGTATTTCTGTTTTCATATATTTTTTCCATTTTATATATTTTTTGCATTAAATAACGGAGCAGGAGGCCTACTGCTGTCATACATTTCTGTCTCAATACCTGACACTTCGGATGCATCCAGATCTGTTACTTCTGTCCGCAGAGGAAACTGCTTACCTTCCAGACCGGATCCTTCGTATGTTTTTAAAGAATCAGAATAATGGAAGCTGACTGTGCGGTAGAGGACTCTGTTTTTTCTGTAGTAATCAATCCTGAGAGGACGGTTGTTTTTCTCAGGATCAGAGAAAAGAACTGCGGCTTCCGTAATGCCGGGCAGGCGGGGAACAAGCTCCGTGGAAGTGACCTGTTTTCCGGAAAGGACCGCCCCTTTCTGACCGGATTCCCTGAAAAGCTCTGAGAGCGGAAAACCACCCAGATCCCAGAACTGAAAACCGCTGCCCATCACCCTGCGGAAACGATCTTCTGATTTCATAAAAAATTTTTCACTGATCCGTAAATCATCAGCATGAATTTCTAAAGAGGCTCCTTTGGTCAGAATCCTTATCTGATTCCCTTTTCTTTCGCTCAGTATGCGCCAGAACCGGTCTTTATCTCTTAAAAAAAGATGAAACACGAAGCTTTCTTTCTGACCCCACTGATTCATAATCCAGAATGTTCCCGTATAATGCCCTTCGGCGAATGCGGCAGAAAGGTGCTCATCCGCTGCGGCAAGAGGACTCCTGTTCCCTGGTTCCGCGGCTCTCTGCGGAAATACAGCTGCAGGCAGGAGCAGAGATATTATTGCAAATTTTTTTATATAATTCATTTTTTCAAAGATTCCAGATATTCCGTCCATTCGACGGGAAGCAGATATTTTTTTTTATTATTACAGTCTTTGCAGGCCGGAACAAGATTTTCCTTCACACTGCGCCCCCCTCGCACCAGAGGGATCAGGTGGTCCATGGTAAGCTCTTTCGGCGGAAACTTTCTGTGACAGTACCAGCACACACCGGATGACCGCTTCTGTTTCCACCAGGCGGAATCGCGAAGCTCCCTCGCTTTTTTCTTTTCTTTTTCGATTGCTGCCGCATCGTAAACAAAACTGTCAGGATGAAAATCCATTACACCTCGTAACTGAATCAGTCAGTCCGGAAAAATCCGGTCTGCTCTGCCGTCAAACAGGGACCCGCAGATCCTTACAACGCAGCCGTCACGGTTCCGTATAACCGGAACGCGGCCCCGGACTGCAGGCGGGAATCCTTCCTGAGACAGAACATCGCTCAGATTTCTGCCTCCTGTAACAGTGCACGCTTTGCTGCCTGCTTCCGGAATACCTGCTGTGAAGTCTCCCGCTTTCCCTGTGTAATGATAATTCCGCTGCTTTTCATTGTAAATGATTTTTATTCTGATTGTGTTCTCCTCGTCTGAAATAGTGGTTTCCCATTCAGGAAGCTGCAGGGCCGGACTGCTGCGGCTGATCAGAAAGAAACCACCTCTTCTGCGGAACCAGAGATAGTACAAAGCAGTTTCTGCGGCAAAGGAGCCTGAGGCAAGCAGCTGACGGGAGATTTCATGGAGAAGATCCCGGCCGCAGGGAGGGAATCCAGCCCTTTTGAGCGCAAGGTCCAGTGCAGTTTTAAGACCGGAGAGCGATACTCCCTCAAAAAAGACAGAAGGCAGATGAATCAGATCAGACCTGATACCCTCCCCCGGAAGGACCAGATCAGAAGAGGAATGATGATTCTTCCAAAGCATCGCGGATGAAAAACCTTCTTTTCTGAGCAGAGGCATTATATTATGACGAATTCGGTTCCTTGTATAGCCTGTTTCTGCATTGGTGGAATCTTCATTCCAGGAAAGACCCGCCGCAGATGCTGTTTTCAGGAGGTCAGACCCTGCAGAGAGAAGAAACGGCCGGAAGACTGAATAACCAGCATAAACTGATATAAGAGGCATAGTATCAAAAACACTTCTGCCTGCACCGCGGATCATAAAAAAAATTACAGATTCGGCGTAATCATCCGAATGATGAGCAGTCACAAGAAGAGTGCGTCCGCGCTCCGCTGCCATTTTCTGCATCAGCCGGTAGCGCAGAATTCTGCCTGTTTCCTCAGTCCCTTTTTTCAGCCTGAAAGCAATTTTTTTAATATTTTTTTTAAAAATAGTATATTTGACATCTGATGCGGAACAAACCGAAGAAATCAGTTTTTCATCTTCCGGAGAATCCTCCCGGATCATATGATTCAGATGGAACACTTCAAATCCGCGGGGAAGAATGCCGGATTCTCTGAGGCAGAGAAAAACAGACAGCAGAAGCATAGAATCGACTCCGCCGGAAACAGCAAGTATAACCGCATCAAACTGGGAAAAAAAATCAGGCGGAACAGCGGCCGCAGTCTGGCTGCAGAGTTCCCTGAGGGTCTGGCATCGGTTCGTGGCGGCAGGGTCCGGAGTCATTCTGATTCAGAATTAATGTTGTCACTGATTCTGACAATGCAAATTCTGGCCGCACTGAATCCGGAAAAGACCATCGCTATGAAATCAGAAAACCTGCCTTTTCTATACGAACTTTGCCCCACAGTGCAGAACTATGCCTGGGGAAACCGGAACCCCGCCGGGATCATAGCCCGATTCCTGAAACACCGCGGCACACCGGCTGAAGAAGGTCAGCCTCTTGCGGAAGTCTGGATGGGAGCCCACCCTTCCTCACCTTCCCTGGTTATTAAGTCTTTTCCTGAACAGGAAACAGAAACCAGCAGACTGAACGTTCTGATTCAGAAGAATCCGGAGCATTTCCTCGGCAGGCACCTCACTCAGAAAGGAATCTTCGAGCTCCCTTTCTTATTTAAAATTCTGGATGCAGGCAAAGCCCTGTCTATCCAGACGCATCCCGATAAAAAGACAGCCGAAAGGCTTCATGCGGAAGATCCGGCCAATTATCCTGATCCGAACCACAAACCGGAGCTTGCCGTAAATGCAGGCGGGATGCGGGCTCTTATCGGATTCAGACCAGTGCAGGAAATTCACTATTATTTAAAGAAATACTCTCACCTTGCTGAATTAACCGGCTATCCGGATCAGAATGCCTCTATTACTGATTTTATGCTTTTCTTTGAAAGGCTGATGACAGCAGAACCAAATAAAGTAAAGGAATGCACCGAGACACATCTTCGCGTTCTGAACAGCAGTAAAGACTCTGATGCAGCGGACTCCCTCTTCCTCGGTCTTCTGAGTCAGTATGAACCGGCAGACCCGGGTCTTTACTGTGTTTATTTTATGAATATTACTGAACCAGCTGCGGATGAGGGTTATTTTCTTGAATCCGGTCTGCTGCATGCTTATTTAAGCGGAAGCATTATTGAATGTATGGCTGCTTCGGATAATGTAATCCGGGCCGGACTCACTCCCAAATACCGTGACACTAAGACACTTCTCAGAATTCTGAACCGAACCAGCGGACTGCCGGAAATCATCCGGTCCGGTACACCAGCCGGGGGGCTGCATGAATTCGCCCTCCCCAAAACAGATTTTCGCCTTTTCAAAGCCGGTTCAGGGAGTGCCTTCACAGCCGGGTCGGAGGGACTTCAGGGTCCGGCCATTATACTGCTTCTGGAAGGGGAGCTTCATATTCAGTGCTGTTCACAGAAGATGCAGTTTTTCCCTGGTTCGGTTCTTCTGATTCCCGGCGATCTTTCTCAGAGAAATTTAACTCTGCATTTCATTACAGACTCTGACTCTCTCTGCTATATTGCCTCTGCAGGCTGAGCTGATTATCATTAAAAAAACGGACTTGGCAAAAAAAATGCTTCCGGCTGAAATGGTGTTTCCATGTTTACAGCAAAAGTTTATATCCAGCTGAAAGAATCTGTTCTGGATCCTCAGGGTCAGGCCGTTCTGCACGCACTCCACACAATGAATCATCCTGAAGTCAGTGATGTCCGGATTGGTAAGTATATTGAAATAAAACTGAATGCTTCCTCTCAGTCCGAGGCGGAAACGCTTACCAGAAAATACTGCGAATCACTCCTTGCCAATACAGTGATTGAAAGTTACCGCTTTGATATACTGGAGGGCTGACTTTGAAAGCAGGTGTAATTACTTTTCCAGGCTCAAACTGTGACCATGATATGGTCGACGTATTAACCAGGTTTTTCCACTTTAAAACGGATCTTCTCTGGCACAAAGATACCATCTCCGAAAAATACGACCTGCTTGTGCTACCGGGTGGATTTTCTTACGGTGATTATCTGCGCTCTGGTGCGATTGCCCGGTTTGTAAAAAGCATGGAATCTCTGTCAGCCCATGCAAAAGAAGGCCGTGCGGTTCTTGGTATCTGCAATGGTTTCCAGATTCTCTGTGAGTCCCACCTGCTTCCCGGTGTACTTATAAAAAACAAAAGCCTCAAACACATTGCAAAATCAGTTCCGCTGAAAACCGGAAATTCACCTGTAACAGCCGCCCTTGATTCAGAACGGATTTTTAATGTTCCGGTTTCCCACGGTGACGGTAATTACCGGATCGATGAGGATGGTCTGAAAAAACTGCTGGACCAGCAGCGAATCGCATTCCGTTATACTGAGAATCCGAATGGTTCTGTAGACGATATTGCCGGTATCACTTCTGAAAATCAGAAGATTCTTGGTATGATGCCGCATCCGGAACGTGCTTCCGATCCTGTAAACACATTAGGAAGATCCTCTGCAGACGGTTACGATATATTAAAAGCTGTGCTTGAAAAAATATGCTGAAATTCCGGCTTGCAACAGCATCGGTAAACCAGACTCCTCTGGACTGGAAAGGAAACACTGCCCGGATCCTTGCCTGTATTGAAGAACTTGCTGTAAGCAACCCGCAGCGGGGATTCTCGGGTAATCCTGACCTGATCCTTTTTCCGGAGCTCAGCATTTCCGGTTACGGCTGCGAAGATGCATTTCATTCTCTGGACTTAATCAAACGATCCTCCGACCACCTTTTCAGTATAGCAGAAAAATCTGCAGAAATTCTTCCCGATACTCTGATTTATCTTGGTCTGCCTTTCCGACATAATGACTTCATATACAATTCCATGGCCGTCATCCATAATGGGGACGTAATCGGTATTATTCCTAAACGAAATCTGGCAGGGGACGGACTTCACTACGAGCCAAGATGGTTTGCCTATGACCGGGGAGAAGTTCCTGAAGTAATTTCCATCGCAGGAAAAAAAGCGCAGTTCGGCTCACTCCTGATTGAATACAAAGGAGTGAAAATCGGCACAGAAATCTGTGAGGATTCCTGGGTAGCCTCGAGACCCGCTCTGCGCCATCTTCGTCACGGTGCCGATATCATTCTGAATCCGGCAGCCTCTCATTTTTCTCTCGGAAAACAGAATATCCGCAGACACCTGGCACTGGAGTCGTCGCGCAGTCTCTGCACTGTTTTTGCCACAGTGAATCTTCTTGGTAATGAAGCAGGAAGAGTGATTTACGACGGCGGAAGTATAATCGCAAGCAACGGGGAACTTCTGCTCGAAACACCCCGGTTTTCGTTTCAGGATTATGAATTATGCCAAATTGAACTTGATATAGATAAAAACAGGGTGCAGCGGGCCCGGATCTACTCTTACCGGGAACAGGATTATCTCGAAGGTGCGGAAGGTCAGAAAATCACTCATGTTGTGGTCAGACCCGGAGGAAAAGTCCCGGAACCTGCCACTGCCGGGAACAGCAGCACCCCATTTTCTATTGCAGAATATTATAATAAAATCAGAAAAGAACTCCGTAAATCAGAAAACCTGTCTGAATGTCAGAGTGAATCATTTCATATAGGTATTCCGCTGTCCAGAATCAGGAATGAACTTGAGTTTCTGCATGCTGTGTCGCTTGGTCTCTTTGATTATTTCCGAAAAAGCCGTGCGAAAGGATTTACCGTCAGTCTTTCGGGAGGCGCGGATTCCTCCAGCATCATAGTTCTGATCCACAGAATGCTGGTTCTTGCACTGCAGCAGCTTGGCCCTTCCGGAACAGTGAAGCGGCTTGGAATCAGGGGTCATTTTCTTAATCCGGATGGTTCCGTAAAAAAAGAGAAAGAACTGATCTGGAAGGAATTCACTGAGGAATTCAGGCCTGCCGAAGAGCCTGCCTCCGGTCCGGAAACACTGAAAAAAGAGCTTGAAAGAATCCGGATGTATCTTCTTCGCAGGGCGGACATTCTGTCTTCTTTACTGCTGCATACAATTTATCAGGCAAGTCCTCAGTCCGGGAGCATCACAAGAACCGCAGCGAGGGAGCTGGCGGGAGAGCTGAATACGAATCACCATGAATTCAGTATAGGCGACGTCACTGCTGAATATTTACGCGGAATAGAATCTGTTCTGGGACGCAGCCTGACCTGGGAAACAGATGACCTGGCACTTCAGAATATACAGGCAAGGGCCCGTTCGCCAATGGCCTGGCTTCTGGCGAATGCAACCGGAAGCCTGCTGCTTTCCACAAGCAACCGAAGCGAAGCAGCCGTTGGTTACTGCACGATGGATGGGGACACCTCCGGCGGTCTTGCGCCCATCGCAGGTGTTTCCAAGGATTTTATACGGCGGTGGCTTCGGTTTATGGAAAAGGACGGTGACCCTGTTTCAGGACCTGTCAGAAATCTTTCATACATAAATGCGCAGATCCCCACTGCGGAACTGCGTCCGGCGGAAGCAGCACAGACTGACGAAAAAGACCTGATGCCTTATGAGATTCTGGATCGTATAGAAAGACTGGCTGTTCTGGAACGCAGACCACCACTGGAAGTTTATAATATTCTGAAAGATGATTACAGAGACAGTCCGGAATATCATCCTTCGCAGCTGAAACTGTTCACTGTAAGGTATTTCACACTCTGGTCTGTGAATCAGTGGAAGAGGGAACGGTATGCGCCTTCATTTCACCTTGACGATGAAAACCTGGATCCCCGCAGCTGGTACCGCTTTCCGATTCTGAGCGGAGGCTATGAGGAAGAACTGGAAGAACTGAGGAATTCCGATGAACACTGAAAAAAAAATCAGCCTTATGATTCTTTTCGGAGGAAAATCTCCGGAACATGAAGTCAGCCTGAGATCCGCATCCGGGGTCATCTCGAATATTGATCTTAATAAATTTAATGTTTTTATAGCCGGAATAGATAAAGAAGGTGTATGGAAATATTCCGGGGAGCTTTCGGAATTTAAAGGGGGGCCGGTAACACCCGAAATCCTGAAGAAAATTCTCTGCAGCGATAAAGAGCTGATCCTCTACCCGGGCCGGAGAAGGGCAAAGATTGCCTATGCAGACAGACCCCTAACAGGACCTGAAACTGATGTTATTTTTCCCGTTATGCATGGTACAAACTGCGAAGACGGAAGGCTTCAGGGTCTGCTGGAACTTCTGGAAATTCCCTTTGTCGGTCCGGATACAGCAGGCTCAGCTGCAGGCATTGACAAAGATGTAATGAAAAGACTCCTTCAGTACGAAGGTATAAAAACAGCCCGCCATATTCTGTTCCTCCGCGAAGAATACACTTCCGGTAAAAGTCTGAGTTTTGAAAAAACGGAAGAACACCTCAGTCTTCCTTTATTTGTAAAGCCTGCCCGCCAGGGATCCTCAGTCGGTGTTCATAAAGTAAGGAATGAAGCAGAATTCCACGAAGCGCTGAAGGATGCTTTCCGGTATGACCGGAAGGTTCTTGTGGAGGAATGCATAAAAGGCCGTGAGATTGAATGTGCGGTTCTCGGGAATGAAACTCAGGAAGCAAGTGTACCTGGGGAAGTCATTGTCCGGGATGGATTTTATGATTTTGAAACTAAATACCTCAATGCAGATGCTGCGGAGCTTGTTATTCCGGCGATGCTTTCTGATGAAGATACGGAGCATGTCCGGGATATTGCGCTGAGAAGCTGCCGGGCCCTTGGCTGCGAGGTAATGACAAGGGTTGACGTGTTTCTTGCAGAAAAAGGCGAAGTCTTTGTAAATGAAGTGAACACTCTGCCAGGTTTTACCAGTATCAGTATGTATCCGGCGATGTGGGAGGCCACTGGTCTCAAATATTCCGATCTTATTACAAAGCTGGCCCTGCTGGCCATGGAACGGCAGAAACGGGAAACACAGGAGTTCTTCTTATGAAAGTGAACAGTCTTAATATTGGTATTCTCGGTCTTGGAAAAATGGGATCTGCCATTGCAGCGGGTCTCCTCCAGAACGGAATGAGTGTGATGGGCTATGACATTACCTTTGAAACTAACGAGGGAATGCCTAAGCCCGAAGGGATCCAGCCGACCGGCGGAATTCTTCAGCTCGAGGAAGCTTCTGACATTCTGATCCTGTCTGTAAAACCCCAGGACCTGGCCTCGGTCTGCAAAAAACTTAAAGGGAATAAAAAATATATTTCTGTAGCAGCAGGTGTGACCGTTGACACCCTTTCTGATTACATAAGCAGCTCAAATATTAAGCATATCGCAAGAGTTATGCCTAATTTAGCAGCAGAAATACATAAGTCTGTAACCGGTGTGTACAGTTCAGACGCAGAGCTGCGAACTATTGCAGTAGAAATTTTCAGCAAAATTGGCAGCGTAACTGTTTTCCCTAAAGAAGAAAGTCTGCATGCGGTCACTGCTCTGGCTGGGTCGGGGCCTGCCTTTGTGTTTACTTTTATAAATGCAATGGCAGAAGGCGGAGTTCTTGCCGGTATCCCGTACGATCAGAGTCTTGCGATGGCCATTGATACCGTCCTTGGTTCTGCGGAATACCTGAAAAAGTCAGGAAAGCACCCGGCGGCTCTTCGCAACGCAGTCGCTTCCCCTGCCGGAACCACAATCACGGGTCTGGAAGTGCTTGAATCCGGCAGTTTCAGCGGAACTGTAATGAAAGCAGTGAAATCTGCGGCTGACCGAAGCCGTGAACTGGGCAGCTGATCAGATTTTCATCATTTTATAGCGAAGATCCTGGACAATTGTACGCAGTTCTTCCATCAGCTGTTCCTGAAACTGAGGGTTTGTGAATCTCGAATCATCTGATGCAATCATAAAACGGCTGGACAGCCTGCCGTCCGGCAGCACCCTTATTTCTGCTTCGTGCACATTTACATCCATGGAATAAAAAGCCTGGAAGAGTGAAAGCAGAAGTGTTTTCTGGTAGCTGCCCCGGACTTCAATCACCGGATAACCATCCATTTCCAGAAGATCGGCGCTTCCGCTTCCTTCATGGAACCGGGGAATTTTTATGTCATTTTCTTCAATAAACTGGAGTGCTGATTTTCCCTGATATAGAAGGTCCGCAGTATCGTGAAGGAAGGACCGGATCCGGACCGGATTCAGCAGTCCCCTGATTTCACTCCCGCTTTGGCGGGAAGCTCTCTCTTCCAGCAGATCTTTGAGCATGAATTCATCAAAGACAGCCTGGTTTTCACCGGTTATAATGCGGGCGCTTGTGATTTCAAATCCGTGTACAAATAAAGCAGCAGTGACTCTGTAAAGCAGGCCAGGTTCATTCAGTGCTGTACTGAACTGAAAATTGTATCCGCTCCCCGATGATTCAAAGCTAACCTGAATAAAATATCCATCCCTCTCAAGGATCATAGAATAATGACTGCAGCCCATTGCGCCCCCCGCTAACTTACAGCAAAAGAGATGCAATTAATGTACCAGGCTACTCCACAGATTCAAAGGCCACAGATTCTTCCGGTTCTTCTGCAGGGATCATATTACTGTAAAAGCGTATGAGTTCCGGTATCAGAGTGATAATCCGGCCGTCTTTCTCTGTTACAACCGATTTTTCCATCAGAGAACGGAGTCCCCTTTTAAGGATTTCACCGCTTCCGGTGATCAGATAATTGAGTTTATGGGTACTGATAAAAAAATCTATCTGGCTCAGTGCCTCTTCCCTGGACAGCTCACCGGAATTGATATGAAGAATCCGGGCGGTGATGTGATTCGGAAGAATTTTCATATTCTGCTGCCAGGACTGCGAAATATGATAAGCCAGGGACAGGGACGGAGACTCATTTCTTATATGCGAAGAGACAAGTACTGGTTCCCCGAAATCCATATAAACTTTGGAACGGCCTGTTATAAATTCATTCAGCGATAATTCATTCCGCAGGCCCAGAAACACAGGAGCCTCAGGTACATGTTCGTAGGAAAGGGCAATGGGAACGATTGCTATCTCCTGACCTGAATTCCGATAGGCTTCCACTGCAGTGGAGAGAAGACCTGTTTTAATGCCGGATATGGCACCCGTGCGGCTTCTGGTACCTTCGGGAAAAACCAGACTGGGAATCCCTGCCTCCATCATAAATGCAGAATACTCGGCAAGGCACTGAAGATAAAGTATGTTCCGGGTGCGTTTCCGGTCCACTGCATAGGCACCCATGGATTTAAGCACCCATGACCGGAACGGACTGGACATTAGATCTTTCCCGGCTGCGTAACGCGGAAGAGGAAGATCCAGTGATGAAAGCGCAAAAGCCACTTCCACAGAATCCAGATGGGATTTGTGAGTTGGTACATACAGTACATTGAACCGGGCTGCGGCAGTCTTAACAGCGTCGGTATGACCTCCTATATGAGGAACAGAAGAACCGCTGCGAAAACCACCGAGGGCTCCCCGGACGGGCTTCAGGAGCTTAATGATGGTGCTTCGCATCCCTGGCTGGTATTTATCGGAAATCTCAGAAATATAAAATTCTATAAGAGATGCGATTGCATGCTTCTCCCGGCCTGTCTCGCATTTTTCAAGTGCGGTCCAGAGTGCAAGCTCTGCCGGGCTGAAGTCTTCTGTATTTTTATTTTTTTCAAGCTGAGCGGAAATTGCCGGGGCCTGCCTGAGAATCCGCGGAACCATTCCTCTTGAATCATATATTTCAGAAAGTATTCTTTTTGATATCAGCGTTACGAAATCACTGCCGGATGCATGCGATACATCCGGTTTTCTGCGCGATTCTGTTATAATACCTCTGACCTGTCTGCCGGTCAGACCAAGAGCTGTAAGAAGGGCTTCCGGACTTTCCTTTCTGGCCAGTATCTGATAAATCATCCTGTAAAGAGGAATGTCCACATTCTTTTCTTTGGCAATTTCAAGAATGATACTGAGGGCAAAAACTCCTTCCGCCCGTTCCTGACCGGGCATAAGAACTTCTTTTTCTATATAGGCTCTGGGGTTCAGAAGAAGCTGGACTTTCTGGAAAAGGCTTGTTCGGTCCTCACCAGAAGCCAGTTTATTTATAAAATTATAACCATATTTACGGTTCCTGCTGTGACGGCTGACACTAGTAGTGATGAGATCCGCAAGACCCGACCGGCCTTCCATAACCTCACGGGACACACCAAGGGCTTCGCCGATCCTGAGCATTTCTGCGAACCCGGCTGCTATGACCTCACCCAGAAGATTGTCACCGGACCCCGGCAGAGCCTGAGCCATACCTGCGGCAATAGCCAGCGGGTTTTTCAGCACTCCTCCCAGCTCCACTGCAATGACATCAGGTTCATATAATGTATGAACCCTGGAGGTTGTAAGCATGGCAGCAAGCTCCTGTCCTTTTTCCGGATCATCACAGCCCAGTGAAAAAAAAGTAAACTGACCTTTATGGAGTTCTGTAAGCATGGACGGACCGGCTACCGCAGCAACAGTAAGATCCTGATAACCATTCGCATCCGCAAAATGCCGGAGGTATCCAGAATATGTATAAATATTATGTTTTTTTCTGAGCAGCTGGGAAATCAGTCCTTTTGTGAAAATAATGATGCTGTGAGAAAGATTCCGGGGCATGCGGTTCAGGATCCGCTCTGTGATTTCCTCAAATTCGCGTGACTGAACCGCCACAGCAAGAAGATGACTGCCTGATTCAAAAAAGGTGTATCCGGAAATAACCTCGATTTCAGGAGGAAGTCTGAAATCCGCCTCAAAAACCTCCGCCTGCCGGCTCTCGCGAACCTGCTGTGCCATTTCATCGTCAGGAAGCCAGAGATTAACCTTTTCAAAACGGGCACTCAGATAAACAGAGAGCACGAATCCGAATCTTCCGCCCCCGAGAACAGTTATGGTGTTTTTATTCATAGAGATTTCCGAAGCTCAGGGGTGTTTTATAAGTTTATAAACTTCTGCTTCTGTAAAAAGATTCAGGAGTCTTTCATCTATATGCTGATCCTTCACTTCAAGTCGCAGTATATCAAGAGCCTTTTCCGGCGCAACCCCTTTCTTATAGGGCCTGTCCACTGCAGTCAGAGCATCATAAATATCAGCAATAGTCATAATTCTTGTCTGAAGGGATATTTCCGGGGCTTCCAGACCAAACGGATAACCGTCTCCGTTGAGTTTTTCATGATGACTGAGTGCGATTTCAGGAAGCTGAGCCAGGTCATCGGTCCAGGGGATCTGTATAAGAAAATTATAAGTATTTGTAACATGAAGCATAATCTGGCTTCGTTCATCCTCGTTCAGGTTACCTTTTGAAACCGACAGGCTGATCAGCTCAGAAGGATACAGAAAAGGAATCTCTTCTTTGTTTATTATAATTTTATTCTTTGCTATATGACGAAGCTCGCCGGAAGCGCCTTCAGGCATTACAGTGGGTTCGTCTGATTTTTTTATAAGTCCGAGCATGGCATCCAGTTTCCGGAAATGACTGATAAGCTCAGAAACAGACTGTTTTTCAAATACATCAAACCCCTGGTTTCCGTTTTTTTTCAGGTATTCAAGGCGCGATCTCAGGTACTGCACCTCAAGTGTTTTTTTTATGTAGCGGAACCGCCACTCAATGATTTCCATTTCATGGGCGTAGAGTTTTTTTTCCTTTACAAGGACTTTTTCCCGGACACCGACTTTTCCGAAATCATGCAGCAGAGCTGCATACCGGAGCTCACGGATGTTTTTATCGGAAAATGTATGACCGAATGCAGCGGCTCCCGATCTGTTCACCGCCTGAGCCATTCCCACGCAGAGGTCGGCCACCCGGAAACTGTGACCGGAAGTGGTAGGGTCCCTTTGCTCTATCGCGGAAACACTTGCGCGGACAAAGCCCTCGAAGAGATTACTGATATCGGCAAGAAGCTGGTTGTTCTCGATGGCGACAGCCGCCTGTCCGGCGAGAGCCATAGCCAGCTCAAGGTCTCGTTCGGAAAATGGAATAACTCCGTCGCCCCGCATCTGTTCAACAGTAACGGGGAGCTCAGGATTTCTTTTTCGGTTGATCAGCTGGATTACCCCGATCACTTTGTTATGGTAATTCTTCATGGGAATCACCATCATGGACTTTGAATAATAGTTATGTGTTTCGTCAAAACCCCGGTTGAAGCGGAATTCCTCCTCACCGCTCAGCTCATAGGCATTTTCGATGACCAGCGGCTCACCACTGAAAGCCACATATCCTGCGATTGAGTTTTTATTGATAGGAAGCAGGAATTCATCAGCATCCAGAACCATCAGAGATTTTTTAAAGCGAAGATGAGTGGGCCTGGCTCCGTGACCTTTCCTGTCTACCACATAAATTGAACCGCTGTCTGCACCTACAATTTCGCGTGCGTGGTCGAGAATAAGCCCGATTAAAGTATCGAAATCCTTTTCTGAAGTAAGGGACTGCCCCACAGATGTAAGGCGCTGCACTTCTTCCCGGGAATGCACCAGGTTATCCCTTAAGCTCTGCGAAGTATGCAGAAGGTTCATTGTATAGAAGGCGGAGTCGGCCAGCTGCTTCAGAGACTCAGGGGGAAGCGGCAGATTCAGGGGCAGAACAGAAAATAAATGGAGCCTGATTTCCAGAGGGAGACTTTCCTTAACTGCTGAATCACTGCTGAAAACAAAGACCCGCAGAGCAAAACGGGAATCTCCGGTGATACTCCGGATCATCTCCTCGAAAAGAGATGCATGATCTTGCAGGGTTTTTTCGGAAAGGGAAAGAATCATGCTGCATTCATCCTGCTGGTTCAGAGATGCAGTTTCAGAGTTTATAAGGCGAGGAAAATCCGCCGGAGATTCTGCAGACAGAACGTTGCCTGCTTCATTCCAGAGTCGCGAGAGCGGGCTTTCGGTTATAATGATTTTTCGGAGCATAGCATTGAATGCAGCTGCTGGTTAATGCAGACTGAATTGTAACTTTTCAGCGGAGGGCGGAGGTGTAAAGCAGAAACTGTAAAGAACCGGTTTCTGTAATCCGGCCCTTTACATTCAGATATAAAAATCAGGCTGATTTTTTAACAGCTTCGAGAGCTTTTTCGTAATCGGGTTCTGCACCTACTTCCGGTACGAGTTCTGTGTAGGTGATAACATCGTTTTTATCGACCACGAAAACTGCACGGGCAGAAAGACCTGTCAGAGGTCCGGTGGGAATATGAGTTCCGTAAGCTTTAGAGAAATTAAAATCGCGGAACTGGGAACCGGTAACCACATTTTCAATTCCTTCCGCAGCGCAGAAACGCTTCTGTGCGAAAGGAAGGTCAGAAGATACAACAAGTCCGACAACGTCTTTCATTGCAGAAAGTTTAACATTGAATTCGCGGGTTTCCTTTGCACAGGTAGGAGTGTCCAGAGAAGGAACAGCCATAAGCACTTTTACTTTACCGGCATAGGTTGCGAGATTAGCTTCGCTAAGGTCCTGGAGCAGCACTTTGAAATCCGGAGCTTTTGCGCCCACAGAAGGAAAATTTCCTTCGAGAGCCAGCGGATTTCCTTTAAAATTGGTAGTTGCCATGTTAATTATCTCCTTAGGTGATATTGATTCATTGAGAATGACTCAAAGTATAATATCATTATAAACCGGTCAAGTAAAAGGCAATCTGCCTGGTTTTAAAAATGACTTTTCAGAACCTGCTTTTTTGCATATTATGGCAGAGAAGGATGGTTCAGACTGCCGCGCATAACAGAGCACCTTACAGGCGTTCTGCAAGTGAGGAAAGTCCGGACACCGCAGGACAGAAGACCGGGTAATTCCCGGGGTGGATTTCGTAATGAAATCTGCACGGAAAGTGCCGCAGAAAATATACCGCCCTGAGTGAAAACAATGGGCAAGGGTGAAAAGGCGGGGTAAGAGCCCACCGCGCCGACCGTAAGGAAGGCGGCAGGGTAAACCCTCTTCGGTGCAATTCCATGTAAGCAGTCGCCTGAGGCCGGCCCGGCCGAGACTGCGGGTAGGAAGCAAAGAGACCCGCCGGCAACAGCGGGTCCAAGATAAATGGCAGTCCACGACAGAATCCGGCTTACCGAACCATCCTTCATTATTTTTATGAATTCAGACTCAGTAAAGGAAGCGCTTTCATTGTATGGAAATCCGGAATCAGAGGACGCCCGTCTTCTTTTTCTGCGCCAGGCAGCGGACCGGGCACCGGCAGAACCAGGATGCTATCTCTGGAAAAATGCAGCAGGCGAAGTGATTTATGCCGGTAAGGCTGATGTACTCAGAAACCGGATAAAAAGTTACCTTAACCCTGATTCCCCGAAAACAACTCTGCTGATGCAGAACGCAGTATCTCTTGAGTGGATCACAGTTCCTTCGTCCGGTGAAGCCCTGATTCTCGAAGCCAATCTTATAAAAAAATATAAACCAAAGTATAATGTCCGCCTGAAGGACGATAAAAGGTATCCGTATCTGGTTCTGACTTTAAGCGAAAAATATCCACAGCTTTATATAACAAGGAATCTTAAACCCGACGACGGAAACCGGTATTTCGGACCATACACAGATGTTCGTTCAGCCAGAAGAATACTTGATTTTATACATAAAGTATTTCCAATAAGAAAGGTCAGACAGACCCTTCCTCTTAAAAAACCCCGCAGACCCTGCATGAATTTTTTTATTCACAGATGCCTGGGGCCCTGTCAGGGTACAGCAGATGAAGCTGAATACAGGCGGATCACGGATGAAATCATACTCTTCCTTGAGGGAAGAAGAGAAATTCTCGAAGACATGATCCTTCGCAGAATGGAGGAATACAGCGAAAAGACTGAATTTGAAAAAGCAGCCGTGTACAGGGACCTTCTGCTCAGCCTTCGCAAAGTCACTGAAGAACAGAGCATTCTGAGCCCGGGCGGAGGGGATCGCGATATTCTTGCCCTTGCCCATCAGGAAGATCACGGACAGATCGTCATTTTTGAAATCAGACAGGGTAAACTGCTGGATCGGAAAAGTCTGCCTTTAAGCGGCCTGGCAGGCTCCTCCCCGGAAACACTTTATGAGGATGTATTTTCTTCGTTTATAAGGGATTATTATATGAATGCATCCTTTGTTCCTTCAAAAATAACGGTACCCGTTAAGCTTAAAGAATCACAGCCGGTGCAGAAATATCTCAGTGAAAAATGGAATCGTAATGTGACAATAGGATCTGAATCGGGCAGTGAAATTCAGTCACTTTTTAAACTTGCTTCGAAGAATGCCGATCTGCTTCTGAAAGAACGTCTTCTTGCTGTGAAGGTGCGTGACAGCAATGAGGCTCTTGAAGATCTTAAGAAAAAACTGAAACTTCCGGGAATTCCGGAAATTATTGAGTGTTACGATATATCACATCTGAGCGGAACAGATACCGTGGCTTCCGGAATCATGTTCCGCGGCGGAGAACCGCATAAAGCAGGCTACAGACGGTATAAGATTAAAACCGTGGAAGGTATCAATGATCCTGCATCCATGAAAGAAGTGATAGAACGCAGACTCGCCAGACTTATTAAAGAAAAAAAACAGTTCCCGGATCTCATTGTAATTGACGGAGGGCCGACACAGCTTGGTGCAGCAAAGGAAGCAGCTGAATCTCTCGGGGCCGGACACATACCTATGGTCGGACTTGCGAAAAGACTTGAGGAAATTTATATTCCCGGAAAAAAGGAATCTCTGCTTTTTGATAAACATTCTCCAGGTATGCGTCTGCTGATCCGGGCCCGCGATGAAGCCCACAGATTCGGAGTCACATTCCAGCGTTCCCTCCGGAAAAAAACTGCACTCAGGTGAGGTTGGTATATACCTTCGGTTTTTCTGTTATTTTTTCAGGGCATTTTTCATGCGCATCAGCTTGCCCCGAAGGCGCATAATTGCCTTGGTATGCAGCTGAGAAATCCGGCTTTCAGTGACTTCCAGCACCTCACCGATTTCTTTAAGCGTAAGATCCTCGTAATAATACAGTACAATTACTTTTTTTTCTTTATCGGGCAGATGGCGGATTGCATCTACAATGACGGATTTTACTTCTTCTTTTTCAATTAAACTGTCAGGATTCAGATTCGAAGGTGACTCAAGGGTCTCCATAAAAGAAACTTCATCGGAATCATCTCCCATATACCAGATATCATGAAGAGATATAATGCTGGTTCCGGAAATTTTTGCAATTAAGGATGAGAGCTCGTCCACAGATATGCCCATTTCTTTGGCGATATCTTCATCATCAACGGTATGCCCCATCTTGTTTTCAAGCATGGCAATGGTTTCTTCCACCTGCTTGGCTTTCTGACGGATGGAACGGGGAATCCAGTCAATGGAGCGAAGCTCATCAAACACAGCCCCGCGGATACGGGTCATGGCATACGTTTTGAATTTAATGTCACGGTCCGGATCAAATTTTTCAATGGCATCGAGAAGACCAAAAGAACCATAGCTGACCAGATCGTCAAACTCAACGTTCTGAGGCATTCCGATCGCCACCTTTCCGGCAACATACTTAACCAAAGGTGCATATTTCTCACAGAAAAAGTCGCGGATTTCCCGGTCTTTATTCTTCCGGTAGCTTTTCCAAAGCTCCGTTTCATCCGCATCCTTGTATTTTTGCCAGACTTTCGACATTTTCTGCTCGGTAAAACCTTATTAAGTCACATAATAAATAAGATCGGCCCTTTTTGCAAGTCTTTTTCAACCCTCATCCTTGGCAAGCATCGTTTGAATTGCCTTGGCGATCAGTTTCGGTTCATTTTTTATTTTAATTTTATTATTTACCAGGATGTGATCTCCGAAAACTCTTGAGGAATCCTCCTCCTGGACTGATGATACCGCATCCGAAACCACGTCACCAGAAAATCCACCCTGGTCGTCATAAATCTGGGTCGGATCGTATCCCTCACCATAACCCTCTCCGTCTGCCTCTGAAGGTTCGCGATCGAAGAGTGTCAGAAGTTCAGGGACTCGGATTTCGATTACTTTATAAACAGCAGCTCCCAGCAGGGCGGAAATCACTGTGCTGATAAAAGCAGTAATCAGTACATTCGAAAGGCGATTCTGGCCTATTAACCCGAAAACGACAGAGATAATCAGGCCAGTCACAGCAAAGACGATGGCGAATTTGACCATGCCTGGCAGATTAGGCATATCAGAGCTCCGTTTTCTCGGGTGAAGAGGATTTGGTGATCAGTTTCTGAAAAAAACCCAGAATTCCGGAAGAATCATCTTTGTAATCGGTATTCAGAAGTCTTGCTGCCAGGTGGTTAATACAGGCAGCGGACTTAGAACCAGGGTAGAGGACCACATATGGTCTCTGGTTTTTTATGCTTTTCTGAACAAGAGCTTCTTCAAAAATAAATCCAAGACTTTCCACATTTGTCTTCAGGAACTGAGAACTGATGCTGATGAGCCGGTCAGCTACTCTCTTTGCTTCTATTGCAGAGGGTACCCGGTTTACAATCAGGCGAATGGTTTTACCGGTACGATTTGCCACAATACTTTTAATCATTCCGTATGCATCTGTAATCGCAGTTGGTTCGGGAGTTGTAATCACCACAATTTCATCAGCCGGCACCACAAGGCCGATCACATTGGCACCTACTCCGGCACCGGTATCCACAATCATCACATCATAACCTTCGATAGACCGGAGTCCTTCCACGAAGCGCTCTCTCTGCTCATCTGTAAGATTCGCAAGCTGAGAAATACCGTTGGCCCCGGCAATGATGTCAATTCCGAAATTTGTGCGGATGATCACGTCCTGTATCCGCCTTTTCCCTTTCATTACTTCATAAATATTATGCTCCGGAATAATTCCAAGCAGCACATTAATATTGGCCAGTCCAAGGTCTCCGTCAAAAAGGAGAACTTTCTTACCAGCCCGTGCCATAGAAATGGCCAGATTCACTGAAATAGTGGTTTTACCTACTCCGCCTTTGCCGGAAGTAATCGATATAATTCTTGTCTGCTGCCCGGACGTACTGTCTGATTCAGCTGCAGACTCGGTTTCTTCCTCATAATCATACTCTTCTTCCAGTTCATCCGGAATAAAGTCTGCATCTGATGAAGTAAAAGCACTTTCTTCTGATTTTTCTGATCCCATCTCAGCCAAAATGCTCCTCCTTCCCGCAATTTTCCTTAAAGTAACCGCCTGGTCTGCAACTTCGGTGTACACAGCATTACCCTATGTTTTTAATGATAGAAACGGCCGGTTTCAGCAGGAACATTACATTTTTTTTCAAAAGGCCGGATTTTATCCGGAAGTGAGCACCATTTTTGCCATTTCCAGAGATCCGGCTTCCTTTATATCCCCTGGAACTTCCTGTCCCATGGTCAGAAAAGAAAACGGCCTGTTGTACTTATCGGCATGTTCTATGAATGTACCTATAAAAGGTGTTTCGTCAAGCTTGGTTAAAATAATTTTATCGAATCCCAGATACTCATAAGCCTGGATGACTTCTTCGACAAGAGCCGGATCCATACTGGCTGCGATCACAAGATGAACCTCAAGTCTTACCGGGCAGACCTCGGTAAAGGCCTTCAGTTCTTCCATTCTTCGTTTATCCTTATGACTGATTCCGGATGTATCAATCAGCATGAGTTCTGCTCCGTCATGACGGATCGTTTCCGCAAATTCATCTGCATTTACAGGGGCATAAAAGGCAGTACCCATAACCCCTGCGTAAGTTTTCAGCTGCTCGGTTGCGGCAAGCCGGTAAGTATCAAGACTGTAGATCGATACTTCCCTTTGATTCATAAGATGGTAACGGGCGGCGAGTTTTGCCAGACTCGTTGTTTTTCCGACACCGGTAGGCCCTACCAGCATCACCGCCCTGCATTCCCCTCTCGGAGGAGCAATATCAGGCACTGCCCGAATCATTCTGGTCAGTGTTTCGATGGATTTCTGCTCAATGCGTCCTTTTTCATTTTTTTCACGGAGAGAGAGGCTTTCATCTACTTCGCGGATCACATTCTCAGCAAATTCAGGGCTGAGTCTGGCGTGGCGGAGTTTCTCACGTAAGCCGGCAAGCAGCCGGACGGAACGCTCCTGGGCCGGACTTTCATTATTTTCTTTTTTCTTTGTTGCTTCGGTTTTAGAAAGATCATAGGAATTTTTCCTCGATACTTCTGCTGCAGGCAGATGATGGTCTCCCAGGAGAGCAGCCATTTCTGCAGGAGTGATTTCATGATCTGCCGGATCTTCCGGAGTATCACTCCCCAGCCGCCGCATATTCTCTTTTAAGGAACGTAAAAACGGATCTTCATCCAGATCGTCCGCTACAGCGGGAGACTCTTCCTTATGAGAACTCAGAACAGAAACCGGTTCTGCGACCCGCCTGGTGGATGCTCCGGCATCCGATGAGGATGCTTTGATTTTATTCAGAATACTCTCCGCTGAGGTTCGTCTGACGGGACTTTCTTCGATCATGTAATCTACTTCAAACATCCTGCGCGACATCAGTGCTGTCCCGAGGATCCCGCCTTCTTTCAGTTCTCTTGTGCCCTGAATAATGGCATTGCTTCCGTAGGTCTGCCTGATTTTTTTTATACACTCCGCTACTGATTCTCCCCTTACCTTGCCGTATTTCATTCCCGTTCCCGCTTAAAGTTGGATTATGTCACATTTAACATCAGCGGACCCCTTTTTAATGTAAAGCAATTTTTTAATTATTCAGTAAAAATGACTGAAAACAGAAAGGCCGGTTAAATTGTAATCATTTTGGAAAAAATTGCTCTGCGTAATAAAAAAAACTTGCCCCTGTACAGGCGCATGAAATTCTGGCCATCCGAACTCATTTAATTAAGTAAAAAGGAAAAACCAGTGGCAACAGTCAGTAAACCAAAGCATAAAATCTGCCGAACAGTAGGGCATTGTATCCATAACAGCCCAAAATGTCCTTCTATTAAAAGGCCATATCCTCCAGGTCAGAAAGCCGATGCTCGTAAAAAGAAAAAATCTCCTTATGGTGAGCAGCTTCTCGAAAAACAGAAACTGCGTCTAACCTACGGAATGCTGGAAAAGCAGTTTTACAGAACATTTGAAAAAGCTTCCCGTATGCATGGTAATACAGCAGACAACTTCCTGTACCGTCTTGAGTCCCGGCTCATGTCTCTTGTATTTCGTCAGGGGCTCGCACGCAGCATTTTCGATGCGCGTCAGCTTATCAACCATGGTCATGTTACTGTGGACGGTAAAAGAGTCGATATCCCAAGCTATCATGTGCGTCATGGTCAGGTAATCGGTCTGCGTCCGGAATCTAAGGAGCTGGATCGCATCAAAATGGGACAGGAAGCCAAAGGCTCGGTTCCTCCTTATCTCGAAGTTCTGGAAGATGGTATTTCAGCAAGATTCCTCGGAATTCACTCTGCTGCAGATGTACCTGTAACAAAAATCAACATCCAGAAAATCGTAGAATTCTACTCTAAATAATCTTCAGGCAACCGACTATGAGCGCCTGGATCTGGATAACGGCAGGAATCTTTCTGATTTTTGCCGAAATTCTGATTCCAGGACTCGTGGTAATCTTCCTTGGAATATCCGCACTTCTCGTAGGAATCGCAGTCTATTTCGGGTTAATTCCCGGTATTTTTTCTCAGGCAGCTGTCTGGCTCATCCTGTCTGCTGTTCTGATCATTCTCATTCGTGAGCATATTGCCAGACTGTTCCCCTCCCTCGAGAAAAAAAATTACAGCAGCAAAGCAGATGATCTGATCGGTAAAAGCGGGGTGGTCATAGAACCATTGGCGCCTGGCGTTACCGGCCGGGTCCGGGTTCATGGCACAGCCTGGCATGCCCGGCTCGACGAAGCCTCTCTAAAAAAAAATATCAGCCTCGAAGCGGATGCCCGGGTGCTGATCACACATCGCGAGAATCTGCTGCTCTTTGTGAGTCCCTCCTCTGATCCTGATAAAAAAGAGCCGGAAGACCCTCTTCTGAGACGTCCGGACCCCGAACTCTATTCTTCTCCGGACAGTCCCCGGCCCCTGTAATTCATTACAGTCCGGTTTCTGGTTTTTGAATTAATCCCTTTCCGGTCGGTACGGCCTGGAAATTGACTTGCTTTAATACCCCGGGAATATATACTCACAGGCAGGAGGATTTTTATGATCTTTGGATTGGCCGTTTTTTTTATAGTGGCCCTTGTGGTTATCTATAACACATTTATTATTGTAAGTCAGCAGGAGGCCTGTGTTAAAGAACGTCTGGGCAGCTATGCAGGCACTCTCGAAGCGGGATTTCATTTCCTGATACCCATTATTGACAGGATTGCCTACCGTCACACTCTTAAGGAAGAGGTCATTGATGTTCCTTCTCAGAACTGTATTACCAAGGACAATGTTCAGGTGGAAGTTGATGGAATCCTTTATCTCAAAGTCGTAAATCCGGAGCTCGCGAGTTACGGAATCAATGACTACCGTTTCGCGGCTATCCAGCTCGCTCAGACAAGTATGCGTTCTGAAATCGGTAAGCTCGATTTAGACCGCACTTTCACAGAACGCGAATCCATTAACGATAACGTAGTGAAGGCTCTGGACCTGGCTGGATCTCCATGGGGTGTGAAAGTGGTTCGCTATGAGATTAAGAATATTGTACCTCCGAAAGCTGTGATCAACACAATGGAACAGCAGATGCGGGCGGAGCGCGAAAAAAGAGCCGATATCGCACGCTCCGAAGGGGAAAGAACGGCACTGATCAACATGTCTGAAGGCGAGAAAAAAGAATCCATTAATCTTTCCGAGGGCGAAAGGCAGAGAAAAATCAACATTGCAGAGGGTCAGGCACGTTCCATTGAGATCATTGCCGAAGCCACCGCTGAAGGACTGAATGCTGTTTCTGGTGCCATCCTGGAACCAGGCGGCCTTCGCGCACTCAAGCTTCGTATTGCTGAAGAATACATTCAGCAGTTCGGTAAGCTGGTTTCTAAATCGAAGGTTACTGTGGTTCCTCTGGACGTTGCGAAAATCCAGGGAACATTCCAGGGTCTTGGTTCAGTTATAAATCAGATTAAATAAGGGCGGTTTCAGATATGTTAGATACAATAGGTTTAGGTTTTTTCGGGCTGCTGGCCCTTTACGTGATTATAAAGACAGCTGCCGCCATCAGGATTGTTCCTGCTCAGGAAGTTCTGATTGTGGAAAGGCTGGGCAGATATTCCAAAAGCCTCTATGCAGGTTTTCATCTTCTTCTGCCCTTTATCGATAAAGTTGTTTACACTCTGTCACTTAAAGAAGAAGCCATTGATGTTCCTTCTCAGACCTGTATCACAAAAGATAATGTTCTGGTAAAAGTGGACGGTGTCGTGTACATGAAAGTTCAGGACCCGGCAAAAGCAGCTTATAATGTAAACGATTACCACTATGCTCTGATTCAGCTGGCTCAGACCACCATGCGGGCAGTTTTTGGTCAGCTGGAACTCGACAAAACTTTCGAGGAAAGAGAAAGCATTAACAGTAAAATTGTCAATGTAGTGGACTCTGCAGCAGAACCATGGGGTATCAATATTCTGCGCTATGAAATTCAGAACATCACTCCTCCTCCGTCTGTACTGGAATCTATGGAAAGACAGATGACCGCAGAACGAGAAAAACGGGCAGTCATTGCCAGGTCTGAAGGTGAAATGCAGTCGCGGATCAACCGTTCCGAAGGTGCCCGTCAGGAGCTGATCAACAAATCCGAAGGTGAAAAACAGAGAATGATCAACGAAGCGGAAGGTAAGGCTGCCGAGATAAAAAATATTGCCCTTGCCACTGCGTCCGGTGTGCGGCAGGTAGCTTCTGCTCTGAATAACCGCGGCGGAGACCAGGCGATGTGGCTGAATCTTTATCAGGAATATCTTAAAAAAATGGAAGGAATGGCAACACCAGACACGGATATCATTCTTCCTGTTAATGCGGCAAATCTGAAAGATCTTCTGGAAGGACTCCGCGAATTTGTGGAATCCAAGAGCAGTGTGAACCAGCCCACTCAGGGATGATTTAAACAGTAAAGGATTTTTAAAAGAACAGGTTCCCTGAGGGCCTGTTCTTTTTTATTTTAAAGAATGCTGTTTTTTTTCCAGTGCGTCAAACAGCTCCTCAATAGCCGATTTGGGAACATTTTTAGTTATAAAAACTATTTTACTTTTTTTATCGTTTGGATCCGGCCATTTTTCAAGAAGAACCGGAGGATGAAAGATATGCTGTACCCCGTGCAGGACCAGAGGTGTATCGGGAGTGTCTTCAAGGTTGATAATTCCTTTCATACGCAGAATCTCTGAATTCTGCAGCTGTTCCAGAAACATAATCAGAAGCCCGACTGCAACAGAGCTGAAAGGCTTATCACGGATAATCACATAGGATTCCACCTGATCTCTGTGCACCGAGGAATCAAGTTTTGTTTTAACAGAGGAAGGAGTCACCGATGTGAAAAGTCTGGGAACGGAACGGTTATCGCCATACGCCTCAGGATTAAGCCATGCCTGCACCTCAGGCTTCTTTGTGGAGGGATCAAAGAGACCCCCCTCAAAAAGCTTAACAGGATCAAAATCCGCCACGGATGAATTATAAAAGGATGCTCCCGGATTAAGAGTCCGCAGCCTTGCTTCAAGCTCCGATGCTTTTTCGGGGGTTGCCAGATCTGTTTTTGTAAAAACGATGGAATCCGCCACCGCTGCCTGTTTCACCGACTCCGGATGATGATCCAGAGTTTCCCAGCCGCATTCCGCATCCGCAATTGTTACCACAGTGCCCGCAGCACAGAATTCGGCGAGTATGTGATCTGTTATAATGGTATGGAGAATGGGAACTGGATCTGCAAGGCCTGTGGTTTCAATCAGAATCCGTTCAAAATCCGGTATCAGCCCCTCCTTTCTTTTTCTGAGAAGCTCCGCTATGGTTTCGGTGAGATCCCCCCGGACAGTGCAGCACATGCATCCATTGTTAAGCTGGACAATGTTCTCCTGCGTTGATTCCACAAGCATGTGATCCAGTCCGACTTCTCCGAATTCATTAATAATTACAACAGAACGTTCCATCCGGGGATGCTTCAGAATCTTTGAAAGAAGAGTGGTTTTGCCGCTTCCAAGAAACCCGGTAAGCACGGATATTATAATTTTATTATTGTCATTCATTTTTAATTCTCCTTTCGTCTGAATATTTCCACAGACAGATGATCAATACAGGGAACCCCGCGGAGCAGTCCGTAATAATTTTCCACAGGTTCCGGGCTCTCTGTAACCAGGCTTACCTGAACAGAATAATGAGATGAGGAAACTCTCCACATATGAAGATCAGTTACTTTAGTGTCTTTATAAGATTCAATTCTTCTTCTGACTTCTTCCATAATTTCCGAATCAGCTGTTCCGTCGGTCAGAATCGGAGCCGTTTCCTTCATTAAGCCGTAGGCCCACTTCAGAATAATCACAGATCCCACAAGTCCGATTACAGGATCCAGCCATACCCAGCCTGAGTATAATCCGATAATTAAAGCGCCAATTGCCAGAACAGAAGTCAGTGCATCGGCCAGAACATGAAAGTAAGCAGCCTTCAGATTATGGTCTTCGTGGTGGTGATGATCAGTGTCATCGTGATGAGAATGATCATGATGATGCCCGCCCCATCCAAGAAGAGCCGCACTCAGGAGATTCACAATGAGGCCAACCACAGCCACCGTTATGGATTCAGCAAACTGAATGTTACGGGGATTTATAAATCTTTCTGCGGATTCATATGCAATAAAAAGACTGACCCCTGCCAGCACCACGGCACTGGTGTATCCGCCCAGAACTCCGATTTTACCTGTACCGTAACTGAAGCGTTCATCACTCCTGCGTGATCTTGCATAATAGTAGGCAGCATAGGTAATCAGAAGGGCCGAAACATGCGTGCCCATATGCCATCCGTCCGCAAGCAGAGCCATTGAACCCCAGACATAACCCGCAGCCACCTCGGCCACCATTGTTATCATTGTAAGTAAAATGACAAGAAGAGTCCTTATTTCACTCCGGCCGCTGTCCGGTACAAATTCATGATTTTTTATCCAGAGTTCTGCATTGCTGTGATTCATTTGAATTACCTGCACCATATATTTCAGAATTGACCGTTCTCTGCAACAAATTCTTAACTGTTTTATGTTTGACCGTTACCTGAACAGTCAGAATGTGTCTGAATCGTTATGGACATCTGGTTTTATGCTTTATCAGCCTCATTAACTGTGAGTGCAGTTTCACTCACCGGAGCCTTCACTCTGCTCCTTCATTCCCGGACCCTTGAGAGGCTTCTGCCTTATCTTCTTTCTCTTGCTGCCGGAGTGCTTCTCGGAGGATCTTTTCTGCACCTCATCCCTCATGCTTTAGAACGCGGAAACAGCCATTTTACCGGTTATGGCATAGTGCTCAGCATTATCCTTTTTTTCCTTCTGGAACGTTTTTTCAGAAACCACGGGCCCGAGAATGAAGCATTAGGAAAGCTTATTATTGCCGGTGACGGTTTCCATAATTTCATTGATGGTCTCCTGATTGCTGCTGCTTTTTCTGCTGACTTTCATCTGGGTCTTATCAGCGCTCTGGCCGTTCTGATTCATGAAATCCCTCAGGAGGTCGGGGACGTAAGCGCCCTGATTTACTCAGGATTTGCTCCCCGCCAGGCTGTTCTGTATAACTTTCTGGGTTCCCTTACTGCTCCCCTCGGAACAGCCGTCGGACTGCTGTTTATATCCTGGGCTCAGGATCTTATCTTTATTCTGATACCGGTTGCGGCCGGAGGTTTCATATATATTGCACTTTCTGATCTTCTGCCGGTTCTGCAGACCAGATCGCGCAGTGTCTCCTCGCATGTTATTTATTCTGTTTTTATGATCCTCGGTGTGCTTCTTATGGAATCGGTCCACCATTTCGAGGGGCTTCACCTTCACTGAAAAGTGCTTGACTCCTCTGATTGAACAGTCAGATTCAGATTATGAAACTCTCTCTGAACTATTTATTTTTATTAATATTTACACCGTTAATTTCAGGCTGTGATATTCACAACCACAGCCATGGAGCCCATGTTCACGGCGAAGCTGTGCTTAACCTGGTAGTTGACGATCCCCGTACTCTGGTCGCTGAATTCCGCACACCTTCCGATGCTGTAATCGGATTCGAATACAAACCCTCTTCGCCGGAAGAAATAAAAATCACGAAAGAATCACTCAGCCGGTTCGAAACCTCTCCGGATTCCTTCTTCCGCTTTGATCCGGCGCTTGGCTGCAAAGCAGAATCTGCTCATGCTGAAACCGAAGTTACCGGAAACAACCATATGGATATTCAGGTAATGTATACTTTCAAATGCGAAGCATCTCTGGAAGGTAAGCGGGCGGTGATCCTTTTTTCAGAACAGTTTCCTGAAATTGAAACGGTCAGAGTCGTTCTTGTTACCTCCTCCCGGCAGGAGACACTCATCCTGAACAAAGAAAACCATTCCGTGAATTTCTGATGCCCGTTTACAGATATTCGTGCCCGGAATGCGGTGCTGTTTTCAGCCGAAAACTGAGTATCGCCGAATATGAAAAAAGCGGCCCTGTCCGCTGCCCTCACTGCGGTAATGCGAAACCCGAAAGACTTTTTGACGGAACAGGTGTTTCCGGGAAGAACAGCAGTTCACTGACTGCTGCGGCTGAATCAGCTCTTCACACTGCACAGTCAGGGTTAAATGATATACAAAAATGCCGCCATCCGGCAGGATGCGGCTGCCGGTTTCACAATCAGGACTGATTCAGTCTTTCTTTTCCGGCTCCAGCCCCTTATCTATCTGCTTCGAAAGAATGTCATAAGGGTCTTCCTGCGAAGTCTTTCGTCCGGAAGAAGTCTGGTATTCGCTTTTTCTCTGAAGATACGTAAAAATCCTTTTGGCCCGGTCCGTCTGGCCGTAATTATAACCTGAGTTTTCTTTTTTTTCAGAATCAGGCTGCCTTTTATCCTGTTCCAGAAGAATCATAACAAGTTTCTTGATTTTATTGAGCCGGGATCTCCAGTCCTGATCGGAAGGATACATCATAACAGACAGCTCAGGGCGGCCTGATCCTGCCATCGGAACAGTATTAAAATTATATTTTTTTATAATACGGTTCAGCTGATCACTCTCGAGCTCAGGCAGAGCTGAATCAATGTCAATAATCAGTGGTATCATTTTTTTATGGAAATACCAGTCATCAAGCTGAGCAATGACCGAGTTATAGAAAGTCTGTTCGATCATCCTTGTAAGACGGGCACTCTTTTTTTCCTGAAGCTCAGTGAGTATGCTTTTCAGCCTAAGGTCGTTCTTCCTTCCGAAAAGTATCTGTTCCTGTTTAATTTTATCTTTAGCAGATTTAAAAAATAAATCATGTAAAAAAGGAAAACGAATACTCAGAAGGAAACGGAACAGCCAGGGCATATACTCAATATAGGCACGACGAAGCAGCCGGCCGTAAAGCGGCACAAAGTCCCGGTTTGCAAACAGAGGACGGATCGCCGCTTCATGAATCTCTATATGGTTTTTTATGGCCACAATTTTCCAGTCAGAACCCTGGATTTCCGCAAGCATTCCCGGTATGATCATCCAGAATACATCATATGCTGCCGGTGTGAATATATGCATCCGGCCGCCTGGTCTTTCCCAGACACTGTAAAAAAGGGCAGTATCGCTTCGGATCAGATCCCAGACATTCTGATTCATTTTAAGAACTTCAGAATGCGAAAGAAACCGCACCGCCTGATGCCAGTCGCCGTTGTGATCCAGAACAGAACTGCGGAACTGCAGTGCCTGTGATTCAATTCCGGCCCGGGCCTGTTCTTCATAGACCGATTCCGCCCTGCCGGAAAGTGAATCGATCAGGTTCAGCGTTCTTTCTGCAGCAGCCTTCAGACTTCGCGGAGTATCCGGTTTCTCCAGACATTCGCGCAGAGCCGCTGATCTCTGTGATACAAATGAGGAAGTCTGCCTTGCCCCTGGTTCCATGTAATAAACTGTCTCTTCTATTTCTGTCTGACGGATCCGTTTTATACAGTCAGGGTCATGGCACAGAGCAGGCAGAAGCTCTTCCTCAAGAAAGTCTGCAGCCGTTTCAAAAAAGAATAATATGCTTTCAGATTTTGCAGAAATCAGTCCGGAACCTGGAACAGTGACTGCCTTCGCATTCAGTTTTTCTGAAATATCTTTTGAAAATCTTTTTAAAAGCTCCGGATGAAAAGGAACCGGAAATGAGTAACCGGCAGTGATTTCTTCAGGGTTCAGAAAGATCGAAGATAAAAAAGTTTCACCATGCAGCACTTTTCTGAGTTTTTCTTTTTCAGGAATCCCTTTATTACTCAGGTAGATGGATATCACACCGGCTGAATGGTCCAGAAGATCCAGGTAGAGGGATTCGGCGGTTCTGTTATCAGCAGGATTGGTAATAAAGGCTGAATGAACTGTGAACATTTCCGTTCCGCCGGAATGTTCCATATAGGGGATATTGATGACCGCTTTTTCTTTCAGCAGTTTCTGCAGAATACGAACCAGAAGTTCCCGGTCCATCTGAGGAAGATCTGTCCTTGTGATTTCCGGATCAAACAGTGTATGATTTTTTGCATTCTTTGTGCTGCTGAGCTGTGCAATCAGCTTATAAACACCATGCACATTTCTGTCGTTCAGAATTCCGGAGGCAGCAGTATCCGCCTCGGACATCAGTTCAAACAGTCCTTCTTCCATCAGTGACAGAAAATCCGGCTGTCCCTTTTATGAAAATAATTATTGATTATTTTATATGGGAAATTCTGTATTTTTCACGGTAATCCTGAATATCCAGACCTTCCACTGCATAAACAAGATACTCTGCAATATTCGTGCAATGATCAGCAGCCCGTTCCAGTGCCCTTACTGTAAGAGTCAGCGCATAATCCGGGGCATACTGATTGATTACCACCTGCTCCAGAGCGTCTATCTCAGCATCGCGCCGGATGACTGCCCGGGCAAGTTCTGTATCTTTATTCAGAAGTGCCTGGCAGATATCCTGAATCGATGAATCGGTTTTTTCAGCCATCTGCTTCAGCTCTGCAGGGACCGGCTTTTTAAGACTTCCGAATTCCTTCGCCACATTTTTACACTGATCTCCGATACGCTCCAGATCCATATTGATTTTTATTACCGAGTAAATATAACGGAAATCCGAAGCCATAGGATTTATAAGTGCAAGGAGTTCTGCCACAAGACGGTCAATTTTCTTTTCGTAATGATCCACCTTCGCATCCATTGCAATAATATCGTGCATTCTGGTAAAATCCTCGTTACGCAGAGATTCCATGGTCAGATGACTCATTTCCGTCACCTGCCTGGTCATTCCTTCAAGGATTTCTTTCATGGATCCGATGGCCAGTTCAATTTTAAGCATTGTGATATCTCCGCATATAATGTATTTCCAAAATAAGGTGATTCATCTGTTAAGAAAAGAAAAAAAAAGTCGATTTAAGTTACAATCCTGTTTTTTTGAACCTTAGACTATGAAACATCCGGTAATATTCTCAGCTGTGCTAATCCTTTACTCCTCTGCCCTGCTGCAGGCACAGGATCTGTATGACTGCAGCAGTACAAGAGAAATCTCTGGATCTTTTCCTGATTTTCCTGGTATGAAAACTCCTTTTCTGCGGTCCGACGGAGGACTTCTGATCTACGCAGCGGAAGAGGATGACCGTTCTGTCCTTTACTGGAGTGCTGTACTGAAAAGGGAATGGCAGAAGCCTGCAAGGGTTTTTCCGGAAACCCCTGCAGACGAAAGTCATCTGTACCCTTTTCTGAGCCCTGACGGCAAAGAACTTTTTTTTACATCAGTCAGTAAAAATACAGCAGAAAGCCGGATCATGGTTTCCCGGCTGGAAAACGGACGATTCCGAAACCGGAAAGCTCTTGAATCTCCTGTGAATACAGGATACGGAGAAGCCGCATTTATTCTGTCTCCTTACAGAGACGGTGCATTTCTTTCCTCCCGGAGACCAGGCGGAAAAGGTGGCTGGGATATCTGGTTTATTCCTCTGACCGGCGGGTCATTCGGAGTTCCGATCAATCCCGGATTCCCTCTGAATTCTGATTCAGACGAAGCAGACATCAGCTCTCAGGGCGGAGGTGTTTACAGGTTTCTGACATGGAGAAACGGGGAACCGGTCTACTGCAGCATCGCGGAACCGGATCTCTCTTACACTCTGAATATTGTGCTCTCCGATATTAAAAACAATAAACCAATTGAATCCGATATAAAAATTTCAGCGGGCCGGGGTACAACTCCGGAAGGAACCCCTTTTGCCGGAGGGACGGTTCGCACAGATGATACAGGCAGAGCTCAGTTCCGGGTGCACTATACAGTTACCGAGGCTCAGATTTCAGTGAATGCTCCGGACTACCTTCCCTGGTTCGGAAGCGCGGAGATCCAGAAATATGCGGAAAAGGAATACAGAGCCGAACTCACCCCGATAAAGAAAAATGTAAGCTTTGCAGTCCGCTCGATTCAGTTTGGTTACAATTCTGCAGAAATTACCAGGGATTCGACAGCAGTTTTAGAATCCTTCGCGGAGCATCTGCGCCAGAATCCGAACGTCCGATACGAAATTTCCGGCCATACAGATCTGAAAGGATCTCATGCATTCAACAATAAACTGAGTCAGGCCCGGGCTGATTCAGTCCGTGAATTTCTGATAAGCAAAGGTATCGCACCCGAAAGACTCATCGCCAAAGGAAAAGGACGAACAGAACCGATCCGCGCAGAAAGATCTCCTGAGGCAGATGCACTGAACCGCAGAACGGAATTCCGGGTAATCAGCCATGAAGATTAATTTACTTTACACCAGACCGCACTGCCCCTCTTCTGTAATCCTGAATACAGACTGATGCTCTGTACGGAGGATACTGATGATCAGAATTTTCGCAGTAATGTTTCTGGCAGCTGCAGTTTTTACGCACTGCTCTAAGGAACAGCCAGCAGATAAAAAGGAGACAGCCGCAGTGAGTGAACTGAAAATAACAGATATTAAGACCGGAGAAGGTGCCGAAGCCGTTTCCGGAAAACGTGTCAGAGTGCATTATACCGGTACTCTGATGGACGGTAAAAAATTTGACAGTTCCAAAGATCGCGGAACACCGTTTGAATTTAATCTCGGCGCAGGCCAGGTAATCCGTGGCTGGGACGAAGGGGTACAGGGAATGAAGGTTGGCGGAATCCGCGAACTGGTAATTCCACCTGAAAAAGCATACGGATCAAGGGGAGCGGGCGGGGTTATTCCTCCGAATGCCACTCTGAAATTCGAAGTGGAGCTTCTTGAAGTTCTGAACTGATTCTGTGTAATCGGCTCAGGTCTGCCTTTTTAAAACAAAAAACCGGTCGAAAAACCCTGAACCAGAAATGGAAAGGTTTTAAGACCGGCGCTGAAGGCAGACCTGTTATACTGTTTAGTTTAATTACCGTGACTTTGCTTCCGCAGTAATCAGCCTTCCTTTTTTATAAATTCCGCAGCCTTTTCCACCAGATCACGGCTCCCTGCAAAGAAAGGGGTTCTCTGGTGAATGTGCGTCGGCTGAATGTCCAGAATTCTCTGGGTTCCGTCCGTGGCAGATCCTCCTGCCTGCTCCATAATAAAAGCCATGGGGATTGCTTCGTATAAGAGCCTTAATTTTCCATCTTTGTTGGATGGATCTGCAGGATAATAAAATACACCTCCCGATAAAAGGGTGCGGTGTACATCAGCGACCATAGAACCAATGTAACGAAGAGAAAGGCCCCTGGCATTTCCCTGGTCTCCCTGGAGCCAGCGGCTGTACTGCTGAATTCCCGTTGCCCAGTTCGGTTCCCTTCCGAGGTTTGCACTGTAATACTTTGGTTTGGCCGGAATTCTGATATCGGGATGTGAAAGGAGAAACTCTCCTACTCCCGGATCCAGAGTAAATCCATGCACACCATCCCCGGCGCTGTAAACAAGCATGGTACTGGATGCATACACTATATAGCCTGCCGCGATGATTTCGGAACCTTTCTGCAGAGCATCGTCCAGAACAGCGGGACCACTGGTTGATTTTCTTTTAAAAACAGCAAATACCGTTCCAACACTTACATTAAAATCAATATTGGAGGAACCATCCAGAGGATCTACCATCAGAATATAGCGGCCTTTATCGGGGTTATCGGATATAACGATCATTTCCTCTTCTTCTTCGGAAACAATGGCGGCAAGCCTGCCGGTGGGAGCGAGCAGCTTATAAACAGCATCGTGGGAATAGGCATCCAGCTTTTGTACAATTTCGCCCTGCACATTCACATCTTCCGTGGCTCCCAGAATGTCTACCAGACCGGCGCGAGTGGTGTGGCTTGCGATCAGTTTTCCCGCCAGAGCAATATCCTGCAGAACTTCTGTAAGTGCACCGGAAGCCCCCGGAAATTTTTCCTGCCTGTCAAGAATGTAGCGTTCGATGGTTACGATGGAACCTGTGAATGGTTTTACTGTCATTCCCTCAGTAAAGAATGTAATGCACCGGAAATCAAGCAGAAAATAAAATCCTGACACAGAGTCCGGCATTATTTTATTGACCGGAACTGATTTCATTGCTATTTCAATAATTAATCATGGAATTTTCTGAAAAAGACAGCAGTGTTTTTTATGATCTTGTGCTGCATGCAGACTGGGGCATTGCGCTCAGCCGCGGTGAATCCGCAGTCATTGGCTGGTGCAATGATTACTTTGCAGAACTCCATGGCTACGGGAACCGGGAAGAGTTATTCGGACAGCCGGTTTCCATTCTTTTTCCCGACAGCATGCGTGATGAAATACCTTTCATAATCCGCACTGCTAATGAAAAGGGCCACTTTTCCTCTGAAACAATGCAGGTCCGGAAAGACGGGACTGTTTTTCCGGCACTGCTCTCAGTAAGCGTTATTCTCAATACCGACGGAACCATTAAACACAGAATTGCCAGCATTCAGGATATTTCAGAAATCGTAAACATCCGGGAAAGACATGAAGAAGCACAGGAAGTCGCTCATATCGGTCACTGGACCCTGGACCTTAACACTGATAAACTTACATGGTCAAAGGAAGTCTACAGAATATTCGGCATTGAACCGGAACAATTTGGTGCCAGCTATGAAGCGTTTCTGAAAGCAGTGCACCCGGATGACCGGGACCGGGTAAATGATGCCTATGCCGAATCCGTTAAACTGAAATCAGATTACCGGGTCATTCACAGAATTAACCGACCTGACGGCAAAGAACGGATAGTCGAAGAGCGCTGTGTGCATACCCTTGACTCGTCGGGAAATGTCATCCGCTCTCTGGGCACAGTTCACGATATAACCGAAGTGGAACAGTACCGGATGCATCTGGAAGATAAAGTCCGCAAAGAAACTGAAAAAAGGATCCGCCAGGAGGAGCTTCTCTCAAGACAGATCCGCATGAATCAGATGGCTGAACTGATCAGTAACCTTGCGCACCACTGGAGGCAGCCGCTGAATACCATAGGACTGGCAATTCAGGGTCTTCCTGGTCTTTACGAAGAAGGGGGCCTCACCAAAGAGTATCTTGAAAAATTTTCTTCTGAAAATATGGAGGCCATTGTCCGCCTCTCTTCAATGATTGATTATTTCTATGATTTATCAGACCGAAACCGAAGCAGCGATTCATCTTTCAGTCCCTCGGAAGCGGTAACCGACACCATCCGGATGCTCGAACCTGTTTCAGGCGGAAACCGTTTCCGGTTTACATTCAAGGAGAACCGGAGCTGCTTCATTAAAGGTGATAAGCGCGATTTTATGCAGTGTCTGTATTCTGTTCTTTCCAACGCACTCGATGCCTTTACAGAAAAAAGAATCACAGACGGTGAGATTCAAATCAGTCTGCAGATTTCCGATACCGGCTGGCTGCAGATCGAAATTTCCAATAACGCCGGGGAAATACCGGAAAGTATCCTTGGACGTTTGTTTGATCCTTACTTCACCACAAAAAAACTGCACCGTCACAGAGGTCTCGGTCTGTATCAGGCGAAGCTCTCTGCAGAAGAAAACCTGCACGGTACAATAGAAGCACAGAACCGGAACGGGTGGGCTGTATTCCGGATTATGCTTCCGTGCTTTTCACAGGGGGTACCGGCGGTCTCCTCTTAGCATAATTTATAATTTTTCTGCCGTATTCCTGGTGAAACAGGTGTGAACTGATCATAAAATCAGCAGTGGCCCGGTTGCATGCTGTCGGTACATTGTAAATTACGGAAAGACGTAAAAGCGCTTTCACATCCGGATCATGGGGCTGAGCCAGAAGCGGATCCCAGAAAAAGATCAGTACATCAATTTTACCAATACTGATTTCTGAACCGATCTGCTGATCACCTCCCAGAGGACCTGACTGGAATCTTCTGGTTTTCAGACCACATTCGGATTCTATGAGACTGCCGGTGGTCCCGGTGGCCACAAGATCATGTTCCGCAAGAACAGGGATATTGTAACGTATCCAGTCGAGCAGGTCATTTTTTCGGTGATCATGGGCTACAAGTGCGATTGTTTTACGCTCGGGCAGACCTGCAATAAATTCCGGTTCTTCATGACCTTCAAAAAAATTCCAGTTCATAAACGACCCTCCCATTTGAGTGTATCCGCGATTTGCAGAAAAATATCACGGATTGGACATCCATTTTTAATTCCCGCCTGCTGCCGCCGGTTTTACAGAAAGCTGAACAAGCGCTTCTTCTGCAAAGAAATTCGGCTGAAAGCTTACTTCCCTTCTTTCATTGAAATAGGCGGCCTTTTCGATCCGGTAACCCAGCTGACTGCACATATCGGTGAAATCCAGAACAGAACAGTAACTCAGGTTTGGAGATTCAAACCATTTATAAGGCATAGAACGTGTGACCGGCATCTTACCGGTCACGGCCAGTTTCATTCTGACTTTCCAGTAGGAAAAATTATTATAAGCAATGATTACTTTTCTGGAAACACGGAAGGCCTCTGAAATAACCACATGAGGGAGCACAAGCTCCTGAAATGTACCAAGCAGGAGGACGAAATCAAAAGTCTGATCCCCGTACTGATCGAGTCCGTCAAGTACATCACCATGATGGACCACCAGACCCTTTTCAATACACTCTTCCAGATACCGGGCATTTTTTTCCACACCTTCACCCCGGACTTTTTTCTCGCGGATCAGTCTCTGCAGAAACTCTCCGTTTCCCGTGCCAAGGTCCAGAATCCGGGCCTTTTCGGGAATCCATTCAATTGCTTTATCGTAAAGAGCGCTTAACATATTATGAAATAATACCTACCGGAATTCCGTTTTCCTGACTGCTCTGATTTCTGAATTCCATTGACAGGAAATTATTAATAATTCTCATTAATTCAGGATTTTTAATAAGAAAGGAGTCATGACCATTTGGAGTTTCCAGATTTGTGTAAGTCACCACAGCATTGGAACGCTTCAGCGCTTTTACAAGATCCCTGGACTGCTGCGGGGGATACAGCCAGTCGGACTCAAAAGAGATGATCAGGAACCTGGCCTTCACATCTTTCAGAACTTCATGAGCCGGCCTTGAATCCAGAAGATCAAACATATCCAGAGCTTTGGTAATATAAAGATAAGTATTGGGATCAAATCTTTTTACAAAACTTTCTCCCTGATGCTGCAGATAGCTTTCAATTGTATAAAACGGAAAAAGATCCTCAGATGTCTGCACTTTCTGAATGCGCCTGCCGAATTTATTATGCATGGAAAACTCGCTAAGATAGGTGATATGACCAACCATCCGCGCCACGGCCAGACCGTGTTCCGGCCGCCCCTCTCCTTCAAAGTAGTTTCCACCCTGCCATAGGGGGTCTGTGAGAATTGCCTGACGGCCAACTTCGTTAAATGCTATCTGCATCGCGGAATGGGCCATAGAAGTAGCGATGGCAATACAGGTGTTCACACGTTCCGGATAATCAACAGCCCAGACCAGAGCCTGCATTCCGCCCATGGATCCGCCAACCACTGCGAACAGCTTTTCGATGCCCAGGTGGTCCATCAGCCGCGTCTGCGCTTTTACCATATCCCGGATGGTGACCGCAGGGAAAGTCATCCCGTAACGTTTACCAGTTGCCGGATTTACGGAACTCGGACCGGTGCTCCCGTTGCAGCCCCCCAGCACATTTGAAGAAATCACAAAGTAGCGGTCTGTATCAATAGGCTTACCGGGCCCTATATAATAATCCCACCAGCCAGGACGGTGGGTCTGCGGATCAAGACCGGCGACATGAGCATTTCCGGAAAGAGCATGAGTAATGAGTATGGCATTGTCTTTTTCAGGAGAAAGGCGGCCGTGAGTCTGATAATTGATATCTATTACGGGAAAAGTATAACCGCCCGACGTTGTTATTCCCGGAAGGGTCACGGTTTTTGTGGAGGTATAACCGAGATCAGAATGATATTTATTCAGAACCTGATCCTGAAGATCTTCATTGTTTTCTGGCTCATTCCGTGTCATTCTACAACCTTTAAGGCCGGTGGCTCCCTTCCGGTCAAGGTATATTTCCCCGGCTGCCGGGATCAGTTTTCTTTTTCAGCTGACTCCCGTATTCCAGGAACAAAAAAAACAGTATTCCAAGGGAAGTGATTACTGCAGTATAAAAAAAATCGACTGTGAATAAACGAAACCCGGAAACAAACCACGGATAAAAAACCAGGCCCGCTGCGGTCAGACTCAGAAAAAAAACGGCTCTGTAAAAACCGCCAAAGTGATGCACAAAAAAAATTCCGAATCCCAGCCGCAGCAGTCCCGCAGGATGAAGCACCGGATTCTGAAGCAGCAGTATAGTTCCCGGCAGACCGGCCGCGGCCCGCACTCCGGAATCCAGAACGGCGAAGGAATCTGCAGTGATTTTCTGTTTTCGGACAGTGAGGTAATACAATAAACGCAGCATTCCCCATTCAGCGAATACCATAAAAAGCGATGCCGTAACCGGAAATCCGGCCGTTTTTATGAATACCACAGCAGTCAGAATATAAAAAAAAGGAAGGAATGCAGAGAGCCAGTTCAGCTGCAGATACAGTCTTTCCCGGAAACGGACCGGAAGCATACTGTCATTTTCGGACAGTTCCCACATACACACCTTTGAGTCCGGCTTTCCGCAGCATATCCAGAATTTCCACAACGGTTCCGTGCGAAGCTCCGGAATCCGCATTGATGACTGCATTTTTCCCGGAAAGATCTTCTGATGACATAACTTCCTTTTCGAGTTCTTCTTTGGTGACCTTTTTCTGATTTAAATAGAGAATCCCGTTCTTATCAATCCCGATTCTGATTTCATTTTTATCCTGATTCACGGATGACGAAGCAGTCGGTAGATGAATGTCTATGGCTGAAGAAAGGATTCCCGGAGCAGAAACCATAAATACTATCAGAATCACCAGTGCCACATCCGTAAACGGAGTAATATTGACTGTACTGATATAGGATTCTGATCCGGATCTGCGATAATGAACCATAGCTTTAATCCCTGTTCATGTAAAGAATTTTCAGCCGGCTGATCCCTGTTTCAATATCTGTTACCAGAAGATCCGCCTGCCTGCGGAAATAATTGAACGCTACGGAAGCCGGAACAGCAATCAGCAGACCTGCCGCTGTGGTAATCAGAGCCTCGGCAATCCCTGCATTGAGTCCGGCCATGGCATTCTGCCCGGCCACAGGGTCCGCACCAAGACTCATAAAAGCCCGTATAATACCGAGAACGGTACCTAACAGTCCGATGAAAGGGCTGACACTCGCCAGAGTAGCCAGCGAACTGAAATACTTTTCTGCATCGGGGAGGATTTCCGCAATCGCCCTTGATTTGACTTCTTCAAATATTTCCGGACTGAAATGCTTTCTGCCTTCCTGAGAACGGATACATTCTGTAAAAACATACACTACCGGCCCGCTCTGTTCCGGAAGATTAATAATTATATTTTTTTTATCGTCATACAGAGAGGAAAGCAGCTTTTCAGAGCGTACAGTAAGACCTCTGTAATACAGATATCTTTCTCCGATAATAATCAGGCCCCCGGTAAACATAAGGATCAGCAGAAGCAGTACCGGGCCCCCTGCTTCAAGCATGCTGATTACAGTGAAATGTGATGCCATATTATGCCTTTTCTCATGAAACGGACGGATGTTTACTTATCCAGTCACTGATATGATTTCGGATGCGTCCTTCGCATGTGCCGCAGCTCGTGGAGCATTTAGTGATTTTCTGCACTTCTTCGAATGTCCGGGAACCTTTTTCCAGTTCACGGTTGATTTCTTCATAGCTGACATTTTTACAAAGACATGCCCGCACCGGTCTTGTCATACCATACATACAGCAGCAGAATAAAACATGCCTTCAGGGACACAATAAAAAAAAGAAACGCCCGGAGACCAGAGTCTTCCGGGCGTACTGCTGTTTGATTTAATTTACAGAAATCTCAGAGGAATTCCTGCGCATCAATTTCAGCTTTGCTTACACGACGCACACCTTTTGTGCTGTGAATTATCATGACTTCTCCGGTCTGCGCGATCACTGCACCGTCAATGACCTCACCGTTCTTGAGGATAATTCTCTCAAGTTTGTCATAGTGTTTTTTAATCGCATCTTCAGATTTCAGATCTGTGGTTGAAGCTGCTTCCTCAATTTTCTTGAGAACCACTTCTTCTCTCTTAGCACGATCCTGCTTGATTTCTTCGAGAACTTTGTTATCAACTTTTTCTTCTTTAGAAGAAGTAGTCACTTTCTCAAGAATTGCCGGGTCAACAGTCACAAGTGTTTCCACTTCTACCTGCTCCTGAGCAGTAAAAACAGCTTCTTTCTTTTCAACCATTGTTTCTTTTTTAGCTTCAACAGTTTTGTTTAGATCCGCGGCTTTTACTTCCACTTTTTTCAGTGATTCTTCGTTCAGTACAATGGCCGGTGCCGGAGCACTTTCATCCTTTTTCTCTGCAGTGCCTTCCGCAGCCGGTGCAGGCTGGGATGAAGCAATTGCTTCCTCGAGAACTTCATTTACTGCGATCACTTTCTTTTCAATTTCCGGATTCAGAACAGCTTCTGTTTTTTCTTCAACAATCACTTCGTTCTGAGTGGTCATTTCTTCCATTTTCTTTAGTTCAGGATTCGCATCAATCTGTTCCTGAGAAAGGGATTCCAGAGCCGGTACCCGCGGAGCCAGAGCTACTTTACCATCCACAACTTTCACTTTAGGACTCTGTCCTTCCTGTACATCCACTGAAAAGCGCGTTCCGCGCACACCCGCAACTGCGGTCGGTGTTACTACAGAGAAGTTGTCTGTAGCAGAGGCCTTTTTCACATTTGCCATAAGGCTTCCGTGATTCATCTGGATTTTTGTGTCCCCGCCTGCGGAGCCTTCCAGACTTGCAATCGTTACAGTGGTAAACTCACGGATTCTGATTGCACTTCCTGCTTTAGTCTGCAGATCCACAGAACCTTGTGTGGTCTTGATCTGATCTGCTTCATTCACTACCATACCAATTGCAGCTGCCACCTCACCGGTTGGCTTCACTACATGGGCATCTCCCGTTACAAACACAACAACCATGCTGCGGTTACTCGCTTCACTGCCGGATTTTTTTCCGCAGCTGGTCATTACTCCCAGCGCAGCAAGTGAAACAATCAGCATAACTGCTGTTTTACTGAATTTTCTGAAATTCATATCGATCTCCTGAAATAATTCTGACTGATCCCGTCTGTCGGACTGCCGGAATCAGGTCGCCCTGTCTGTATTTTTTTATAGGCCGATTTTTACATTACAAAGCTTATCTGGATGCGAGAGTATATTCGATCTCTGAGATATCCCCGCTGTAGACAACTTTGCCTCCCTTTGTGGTCTGCAGTATGAACATGTCCCCTGTTTTACCTGCAATTACCCCCATTAACCCCTTTTCATCTGCAAGATGAATGCTGATCAGATTCCTGCCATACCAGCTGCGTATAAAATCAGCAGACCGGAACGGCGGAATTTTTTCTACTGTATGCAGAACACTGCCAAACTCCTGTTCGGTTGCAGCAAGAGATCCAAGATCTCTGCTGATTAATTCAGAAACAGAATCAGCTATGCCTTTCTGTTTTCTGAAGCCGGAATCCTCCGAGTGGAAAGAATAATCTGGATGGATATATTCATCCACTGTTTTTTTATTTTTTTCTTTAACTAAAAATGGGGGGATCAGTTCCCCGAATTCGGAATCCGGTCTTACGGAACTGCGGACAGCTACTGTACCCGTAATTACATCCGCCACGGATTCAGGACCTTCTGTGGTAACTGAAAAAACCCCCCGGTCCGCTGCGTAAACATAACTGCCGCTGTGAATTTCTATAATGTCGGAAGACCCGTCATGCTTCACTGTAACCCTGCCCTGTTTTATATTCAGATGATAAAGCTTCTGATTTTCAGAAAGATTACGGGAATAAAACTGAAAACGTGCATTTTCCGCCTTTAAGGAAACCTCCGGAGAAAGCAGAAAATCTGCTGCTCCGTTCCTCAGATTTATGATATCATTTTTTTCGATGATATCCCCGGTTTTCAGCGGGTGAACCATTCCGTCCCTCTCGATCTCAGCATCCCCCCTTACATAGGCAGCGAGTATCCGCGGATGCGGCTCATGGGAACCGGAAACATAATAAAAGAACAGTCCCGCCGATACAAGGATAACCGCTGCCGCAGCCCGGTACAGCATCAGGCTGATCCCGGCTGATCCAGGCAGCTGAAATCCGTCGGAATTTACCTGATAACTGTTTTCCCTGAAAAACAGCTCGGAAAAATCCGGCAGCCTGCGGGGCAGGAGAGGTTTTCTGCCCAGCTGCATGATGATTTCATGTTCCGGCAGAATTTTTTTTAAAATGCGGTTCATACTGCTGACCTCTTAACTATATAAACAACTGGTACGCTTTTTTTTTCATTTTTTTTCGCGGATTTCGTACATTTCTGTGAGTTTCCGCACCCCTTTTTTTATCATTCTGGATACCGTTGCAGCAGATACTCCCAGAATGGCCGCAATATCTTCCAGCCGGAATCCCTGGTAATACTTCAGTATTACAGCAGTTCGCTGTTCCGGGGGAAGCCTGGCCAGCAGTTCCTGCAGCAGATTTTCCAGATCTTCTTTATGGAGACGATCTGTAATCTCCTGTTCATGAGAATCAGGTCCGCTAAACTCCCCCTCAATGGAAATTTCCCTGACTGTGCCGGCTTTGTTAAAATGGTTCACAGCCAGATTATGACTGATCCGGTAAAGGATTTTCCTTGAAGAGAGTTCATCAGGCATTCCTTTTTCAGCAAAATAGCGAAAAAAATTCAGAAATGTATCCTGCATAAGGTCCAGCGCCAGATCCGGATTCCGAACCGTCCTCAGTAAGTAGATATAAATCCCTTCACGATTCTGGTTATACAGCCTTTCTAAATGATCTCTGGGATCTGTATCCAATGACACCTCTTCCTAAAACAATGTAATATTTTCTGCGCTTTTTTGCAGTGAATACCATTTTTTTTCAAAAAATACAGCAGAATTCTTTTTTTTTATACCTGTAGGGGTATGATTCTGAGGCTGCTTTCCTTACTGCTTCTGCTGCTCCCCCCTCTGTTTTCAGTCAGGCTGGAAGCTCAGCCCCGCTGCGCAGTGGAATCCCCTCTGTCTGCAGCGGGAAGCTACTCAGTCTGGGACCAGAATTCCATGAGCTTCCGCAGTCAGACCCACCTGGTGCTTTACCAGATTCCGGCTACTGACAGAATTCCGGTTTCCGCCGGGATCAGCGGAGAACACCGCTTCTATGAAAAAGAAAAAACCCGGTATCTGCCTTCCGTCTTTGCTGCATCTGAGTATATTCAGCTTTATGCCGGTTACCGATTCCTGCCATTATACCAGAGCCGTTATTTAGCAGACAGTGAAAAATATACAGGTTTCTGCCGGATACCCCAGCCCCGGTCTGTCCTTTCCGGTTTCCTGAAAATTACAAACCACCCTTTTATACCTGGTATTTTTCTTACGGAAGGATCAGGACGGGCAGGGATTTACTGGGTGCATCCCGCTGGATATTTTTTTACAGCATACCATCCTGAACTGCAGACCGGAACGGTTTACTGGAATACTCTCCGAAGTCTGAATTCCCTTGGTTTTACCTCTTACGGAGAAATTCTTAAGCTTCCGGAATCCTTTGAGGGATATGCCTTCGCTTCGTTTCAGCATGAATCTTTGCGTACTGCCGCAGAAGCAGAAAAAAGGCTTTCATGGGAAAAAGATTATACAGAAAACAGACTTTTCCGTTCTGGTCAGATCACCTGGAATGCAGAAGCAAAGCTCCCGTATCTGCATGCCGCAGCTTTGATGGCACAGAGGGATCAGTCAGAACACAGAATGAAATACTATGAGATCCGGACGGGGATTCCTGTCAGCGGAAATATTTATATTTCTGCAGGCGCGAATCACAGGCAGTATTCTCTGCGCACTTACCATTTACCACGGGATAAGAACTCTAACCCGGTCCGCAATACCGGATTTTCTGCCGGTTTGTATACCGACACAGACAGACTGAACTCAGGAATCCGGACAGGATATGATTTTTTTAATAAATCCGTATCGGCATCGCTTTGGCTGAATTACAAATACAATGAATGGCATATTTACGGAGGAGCAGAATGGCAGAAAAATATGACTCCGTTTATGGTTTTCCGCGAAGAAGGTGACATGGAATCATCTCTGAAATTTTATCCGGGAATTCAGGGTTCAGCCCTGTTTAAAGTCCGCTCTGATATTGTTCAGCTTCGCCTGCAGACTTTTCTTTCTGAAAAGAAAAGTTTTTATACAATTCTGTCTTTTGAAATCAGTCTGAGTCTGTAAAACGGAGGATAAAAAAATGGTTCAGAATAATCTGAAAATATTACTTCTTTTAAGTTTATTTTTTTTAATCCGTATTCCAGCGGATTCAGATATCTCTGCTGAGACAGTTAAACTGAAAGGGCTCTGGGATTATTCTCTGATACATTCGGACTGCATCAGAGAAACTGAGTCAGGAAAAAAGATGCTTCTGCTTACCGGATTCTGCAGACCGGAGTATAAAGGTTCTATGAAAATCCCCGGCGCCGTTCCGTCCGATCCTGCAGCAGAAGACTCTGCAGTTCTTCTGTCCACCGAATTTAGCCTGAATTTAAACAAAGAAAAGAGTCCTCTGACTCTCAGCTTAGGCAGGCTTTCTGATGTTTCTGCAGTCTTTCTGAATGAAGTGTATATTGGCGGATTCGGCTCTCTTAAACCTTACAGAAGCGGTCTTTACTATTTTTTTATAAAAGATATTCCGGAGGAAATCCTCCTCCGCGGAGAAAAAAACCGTCTGACAGTGGCCCTCAGTTCTCCGGCCGGACTCCCGCTGGAGATTGTTTCGGAAGAGGGTCTTCCCGAAGCAGGAGACTCTTATGAAGTTTACAGGAATTATCATTATACAGAAATGAGTAAGCTCATTCTTCTGGCTTTCTATACCGCGGCAGGAATCTATCATCTTTTTCTTTTTGTCAGAAAACCGGATACCCTCCATAATATTTTTTTTGCAGGGTTCACTTTCCTTGTTTCCGTTCACTGGTTTTTCAACAGCAATCTGCGTGACACCGTGTTTCCTGAAAACACACTTCTCAGAGTAATCATCCAGTACGGAAGTCTTCATGCATCACTCCCTTTTCTTGTTCTCCTGACCGAGCATCTGTTCCTGAAAAAGATAACAGTCAGGGGGCTTCTTTTCATTCTGCCTGCACTGACGGGAATTCTCTGGTGTTTTACGGGAAGTCTTCGCACAATCCCGTTCAGCCTCTTTCTCTTTATAGTCACGGTCATTCCGGCTTTCTTATACACTTTATGGATTCTTATTTCAGAAGCACGTAAAAGAAATCCTGATGCGTTTCCCATGCTTACGGGCACGGGAGTTATGTTCGTTTCCGGCCTTTACGATTTTGCTGCGGATCAGGGAATAATATCATCCGGTAAAATTTCTGATTTTACATTTCCCTTTTATATTCTTGGAATAGCAGTGACCTTTGCCAACAGCTTCGTAAGCCTGCACAGTCAGCTCCGCAGGCTTAATTCCGGTCTGGAGCAGATGGTTGACAGGAGAACCAGGGAGCTTTCCGCAACGCTTAATGAAGTAAGGCAGCTTAAAGAACAGCAGGACGGAGATTATTATCTGACTTCGCTTCTCCTTAAACCTTTAAGCGAAAACAGGGTTTCAGGAGATCTGTTTGAAGTAAACATTCTGACCCGCCAGAAAAAAAAGTTCAGATTCCGGAAATGGGATGTTGAAATCGGAGGAGATCTTTCCTCTGCCCACAGGGTTACCTTAAAGAATAAACCATTTATAGTGTTTATTAATTCTGACGCAATGGGAAAATCAGTCCAGGGAGCAGGAGGAGCTCTTGTTTCGGGAACAGTCTTTAAAGCACTGATCAGCCGCACACAGATGAGCAGACATTTTTCAGATATTCGTCCGGAGCAGTGGCTGAAAAAAGCCTTTCTGGAACTGCAGCAGGTTATGGAGTCCTTTGAGGGGAGTATGATGATATCAGCGATCATCGGGGCTCTGGATGAATCCACCGGAACTCTTTACTGGATACACTGCGATCATCCGGAACCGGTACTTCTTTCCCCCGAAGGGAAAGCTCAGTTTATGAAAAGCAGAAAGATGACAGCCAAAATCGGTATTTCAGATGCAGGCAGAAATCTCGCCGTTTCGGTCCGCAGACTGGAGCCTGGGGAAACCGTGATATTCGGTTCTGACGGCAGAGATGACATTCAGACATCATTGGATGATAACGGAGAAAGAATTATCAGCTCTGATGAGACTCTGTTTCTGAAATCCGTGGAGGCCGCGAGGGGGAATGCCTCTGAAATTTTAAAAGAAACTGAAAAAAAGGGAACTCTGACCGATGATTTCAGTTTAATCACGATTCACTCCCGCCAGGATCCGGCTTCCGTTCATGATCTTAGAATGCATCTGCGTGAAATCAGCGCTGAGAAAACACTGAGGAAAGCCCATGAAGCCGAGGCCGCAGGACTCATCGAGGAAGCTGTCGCAGGACTCGAACAGTCAGTCAGACTGGACCGACACAGCAGACCTATTCTGAAAAAACTCATCCGCCTCCTCGAGAAATCCAGACAGACAGAAAAAGCTCTGAAAACCGCATTATTTTATACAGATAAGTATCCTGAAGATTCAGGATTTCTGAAAGTGATAGCCTCTATGTATAAAAGAAATCAGGATACAGATGCAGCACTCGATTACGCGGAATGTGCCAGACTCCGCGACCCTGATGATCAGGAAATTATTAAATTCACAGAACAGTTAAAGAGGCTGAATGCAGCAGCCTCCTCAGCCAGAGATGCAGCCTGAAGTCAGAAGCGGTATTCCTGAATAATATGAAAAACAAAACTCACAAGTCCGGTAATTACGTAAACCATAGCAATTGTGAAGAGGGCTGTTCCGGATACCGCTGAACCATAACGGAAAAAAAGAAAGACAATGAAACCAAGCAGAAGGAGAAATCCGGCAGTTACCTTATAACGGGAATATTTTTTCCAGAGTGTAGCCTGAGGTTTTTCATACCGCACCGTACTCACCATGAGTATGCCTATGACTAAAAACACTATTCTCATTACGTTAAGGATCAGTTCATCCGGGTCCGCGAAGACTACGGGCAGAAGAGCTATAATCAGACCTGCAACCGGACTTGGCAGCCCGCTGAAATATTCCGAAGAGTGAATGACATTGAAACGTGCCAGACGGTATGCAGCAAAAGCCGGAAATGTAGCGGACAGAAGCATTCCCGCAGGCACCGGATACCATATACCCGTGTCAATTGTAAAATCGTGAAACAGAAAAACATAGGTAAGAACAGCAGGTGCAATTCCGAATGTGGTCAGGTCTGCCAGACTGTCCAGCTGGGCGCCAAGATCAGAGCTTGCTTTCAGAAGACGGGCGGCGAGTCCGTCAGCTCCGTCAAAAAAAACCGCAAATATAATCAGCATCCCGGCTATATCAAGAAGCTCCCTCCCTCCTCCGGAAGCAGCATTCAGAGTAACCAGAATCGAAAGAAATCCGAACGAAAGATTGACAAGTGTAAAAAGATTCGGCACCCAGTGAAGTTTCAGCATTCGTTTCATAAATATTCCGCTCCTGAAGATACAGCAAAGTCTTTGTCCGGCTGTATTCCTTTTTTATAATAAAAATAACCAAGTGCCGCTGTCATAGCACCGTTATCTGTACACAGAATCCTGGACTGAGGATAATGAAGCTGAAACTTTTTTCTGCCTGCCAGATCAGTAAGCCTCTGACGGAGAGTTCCGTTTGCCAGTACCCCTCCAGATGCAATGACTCTCTGCACACCTGTAAGCTTCACCGCACGCAGAAGCATACGCTCCACAAGTTCAAACACAGTATTCTGAAAATCATAACAGATCCTGCCTGCAGAAAGCTCAGGCCTTTTTGAAGCAAGCATTACCGCAGTCTTGATTCCTGAAAAGGAAAACCGCAGTTCTTTTTCGGGGACATCTTTCAGCAGTCTGGGAAAAACAGACGTCCGGTTTTTGCCTGCCGGTTCACTGCGGAGCTGTTCGCTGTAAAGCACCGCTTCCTTTTCTATATGCGGCCCGCCAGGATACGGAAGTTTCAGCAGAGAGGCGGCCTTGTCAAATGCTTCGCCGATCGCATCATCTGTGGTGTCTGCTATTTTTTTCATGACTGACAGACCCTCAACCAGAAACACTGCCGAATTTCCTCCCGATAAAAGAAGACCCAGAAAAGGATATTCAGGCCGGATTCCCTCAAGCGCAGTTGCATACAAATGGGCCTCAAGATGATTCACAGGATAAACCGGAGTACCGTGCACAAGGGCAATGCTTTTTGCCATCATGCCTCCGGTCATAAGGGAACCAGTCAGACCAGGCCGGTTTGTTACAGCCACGTAGTCTGCATCCCCGGCGGATATCCCGGCCTGAGAAAGAGCTTCTTCAAGAACCCCGTTGATTTTTTCAAGATGAGACCGGCTGGCAAGCTCAGGGACCACCCCGCCGAAACGGGAATGTTCATGTATCTGTGAATAAACCACATTAGAAAGGATACGACTGCCGTCTGCTGTCACAGCAATTCCTGTTTCATCACAGGAACTTTCGATTCCGATTCCTATAACTTCAGAATTTTTTTGAATCATTTTGCAGCGGCAAGTTCCAGAGCCTTTTTCATCTGCTGATCAATTTCAGGATCAGGCAGTTTTCCCGAAACCCTTCCGTATTCATTCCGCATCACCCAGAGAGCTGTGGTCTGACTGAATTTCCAGCCTTTGAGGGAAGTCAGCTCCTGAAATGATTTAAGACTCGCCGCATTAAACCGGCTGTACTTCCGGCGGAATTCTTCCATAAATTTTTCTTCGCGCATGCGGTTAAGAAAATATACTTCATCAAGGGAGGGTCGGAATTCCTCAACAACCACATCCGGTTCCAGACCTTTGCCGTGAATTGATCGGTCTGCCGGAGTATAATAACGCTGCATTGTTATAAGAACGGCCGTATCGTCAGGCAGAGGCCGTATAAGCTGCTGCACTGATCCTTTACCAAAGCTTTTTGTTCCCACAATAACCGCCCGTTTATGATCCTGCAGAGCCCCGGCAAGAACCTCCGAAGCTGAAGCAGAACCCTGGTTCATAAGAATAAAGACTGATACATCGGCAGGCAGAATTCCTGAGTCGCTTCCTGCCCGAAGTTCCCTTACATCTTCTTTAACCCGGCCTTTGACACTCACGATAAGATCATTCTCTTTAAGGAAATAACCCGCCATCGCCACAGCCATCTGAAGCTGTCCCCCGGCATTATTGCGCAGGTCAAGAATAACCGAGCGTACCCCTCTGTCCCGGAATTTCAGGAGGGCTTCACGGAAATCAGCGGTGGTTCCGGACTCCTGACCGAAAAAATGTGTCAGGCGAAGATACCCTGTTTTCCCATCCTCCAGTACTTCAGAATAGACGTAATCCAGTTTAAAACTTCCCCGTGTGATCCTGAGGGTTCTGGTTCCAGGCACCCCCTCTCTTGCAATTTCAATGGAGACATCGGTTCCGTCTTCGCCGGTAATCCAGTCAACCAGCTGACCAATGGGAATATTTTCTGTTTTCTTTCCGTCAACACCGGTGATAATATCGCCGGAAGCAATTCCCGCTTTATCGGCGGGCCCTCCTGCCACCGGTGCTATAACCACCGGCATACCGCCCCTTACTGTGATTTCAACACCTATTCCGATTCTGGATCCGCCTTCTGTACCGGAAAATTCTCTGTGCTCTTCTTTATCAAGAAAACGGGTATATGGATCCCCCGCAGCCTGGAGCATACCGCGTATGGCACCTGTCCAGAGAGTTTTATCATCCAGTTTCTCGACGTAAAGTTCACTGAGATAAAAATAAATATTCTGAAGAATCTGCTGGTATTTATGACGTTCGCTGCTGTCAGCATGGAGAGAACCAGTGCCGCCTGCGGAGAAACCGGATGCAAGAGGCTGCAGCAGAAGACTCAGAAGGAGGGCAGCAGCCCAGATCATTCTTTCTTTTGAGCGAGTCATTATCATTTCTCCCCGCCGGTCAGCTTTCTGTAAAAACCGGCATCAGTCCTTTCCAGCATACTGTAAACCTTACTGCACCTTACCCTGTTCTGAGCACAGCTTAATTCAAAAAGCTCTTTATCCGTCAGATTTCTGTATTCACGGGTGAGAGGAGCCTGAAACCGCAGAAGCAGAAACCGGCTTTTTACCCTTTCCAGATCTTCAGTATTCGGTTCAGCATAACAGGAAACCATAGTAACAGTTAACAATAACAATGCAAAAGGCAGAAGGTACTTCATTATCTCCATACAGCAGCAGGCAGCAGGAATTGCAACTGAAAATAATGCAGACTCAGCCTCGCAGATAATCCCTGACTTCCCCAATATGATTCACTTCAATCAGCTGCACTCCCGATGGCTTTGGAACTCCGGAAACAGAGGCATCTTTAGGGATTATGATATTTTTAAAACCAATGCCCATGAGCTCCTTTACCCTCCGGTCCAGCATACCTACTGACCGGACTTCTCCTGAAAGACCCACCTCACCGCAGAAAGCACTGTAAGGGGGAGGTGTGATTTCCAGATAGGACGATAAAACAGCTGCTGCAATAGCCAGATCCAGAGCCGGGTCCTGAGAATTCAACCCTCCTGCAAGGTTGGCAAATATATCGCAAACCGAAAGATCAGCTTTAAGATATTTTTCAATCACAGCGGAAATCAGAATCATCCGACGGGTATCCACACCATCAGCCATGCGTCTGGGCGGTCCCCCGGCCCGGACCACAAGTGCCTGAACTTCTGCTGCAATAGGTCTGCTTCCTTCCATCAGGGCGGAATGAACTCTGCCGGGACTGCGGGAGCCGTCTGCTGCTCCCTGCATTTCAGGTGAACGCACTTCCCGCATTCCCTCCTTCTCCATCAGAAAGATGGCCACTTCCCCAACCGGACCAAACCGGTTTTTTATAGCACGAAGGAGTCTGTAGTGGTTGATTCTGTCGCTGTCAAAATACAGCACACAGTCCACCAAATGTTCGAGAGTCTTTGGACCAGCAACGGTTCCGTCCCTGGTGATGTGCCCGGTAATAAACAGGGGCACCCCGCTCTGTTTACAGGCTTCCATAAAAGTAACAGCAGCCTCCCTAAGCTGATTCGGTGTTCCCGGCATAGACTGGGATCCCGTGCGGTACACAGTCTGAATGGAATCCACCACAGCAAAGTCCGGCTTTTCCCTCATCAGTCGGGAAGCAATTATATCGAGATCCATTTCCCTGGAAATACGGAGTCCAGGAACCTGAATCTTCATTCTCTCGGCGCGGAGGCGGATCTGCTCCGGGCTTTCCTCACCGGAAAAATAATAGAATGAGCCCTGAAACCTTCGCGCCATCTCCAGCAGAAGGGTGGACTTACCTACGCCGGGCTCACCGGCAATCAGAACAAAAGAACCAGGAACAATACCGCCCCCGAGGACCGTATCAAGATCATCAAGGCCGCTTGGTTTTCTTTGTATATCGGTAAGCCGGATATCGCTTAAAAAAGGAAGCTCGGGGAGACCTCCTGCATCGGAGGAATGCCTTCGCGCAGAAGAAGATTCTGCAGGAGATACCTCTTCGATTGTATTCCAGGATTCACAGGATGTGCATTTACCTGCCCAGCGTGAAAACTCGGCTCCGCAGCTGCTGCATCGGAAGACAGTTCTGTTTTTTTTATGAGTCATTTAAACCTCCTTTATAAGTGGCAGCTCACCGGGCACTGCAGGAGACTCAGTAAACCGGATTCGGATTGGGCCGGTTATCAAACCGGTTTATTTCAGGACGGAAAGCCAGCCGGAAAGAACCTGTTGCCCCGTTCCTGTGTTTCGCAATAATGATTTCGGCTGTGCCTCTGTTCTCAAGCTCTTCCTGAGTGGGGATTTCTCCTTCTTTCTGCTCTTTCGGAGTTTCCCTGTGAATGAAAAGCACCATGTCCGCATCCTGCTCCAGCGCCCCCGATTCCCGAAGATCTGAAAGCTGGGGTTTTTCGCCTTTTCTCTGTTCCACACCGCGGTTCATCTGAGAAAGTGCAATGATCGGAGTGTTCGTCATCCTCGCAAGCTGTTTTAAACTCCGCGAAACAGAGGCAACCTCATTCTGACGTCCCTGCTTACGTGACTCAGGATCTGAAATAAGCTGCAGATAATCGACTATTATTAAACCAAGAGATTCACCCCTCTGCTCCAGATCAACCGCAAGCCGCCTTGCCAGAGTAATGGTATCCCATATGTCCACAGTGCCTGAATCCTCAATATGGATAGGAGATCCTGTGATTTTAGCAATACCATTCTGGAGCGGCTGCACTTTTTCCCGGGGAATGATTCCTTTTTTTATGTCGCTCAGATTCATCTGGGTTTCAGAGCAGAGCATGCGCAGAAGCAGCTCCATCCGGCCCATTTCCAGAGAAAAAATCAGCACGGCTTTTTTATTCCGGATTGCCACATTCGCAGCTATGTTCATAGCCAGAGTTGTTTTACCCATACCAGGTCTTGCAGCAAGGATCACCAATTCGCCTCCCTTCAGACCGGATGTATAAATGTCAAATTCTGAAAAACCGGTCGCAAGACCGCTGAGCCCCCCCTTTGCTTCCACCAGTTTCTGGATATAATCCATGAAATCCTGACTGATCTCAGCCACCTTTACCACACCATCCTGGGCAGAACGGTTCGTAATGCGAAGAACTGTATCGCTTACGGATTTCAGAAACTGGTTTTCATCCTCAGCCGGAGTTGCTGCTTTCTGCTCGATATCGCGAACGGCGAGAATAAGTTCCCGCCTTGTGGCAAGCGACCTGATACGCCGCGCCAGAGCAGGTGCACTGGATGGGGTAACTGTATTTTCAGCAAGCCGAAGAATATAAGGAGCATCCCCGCAGGATGACAGTGTGCTTCTGTCTTTTAAATACTGAATTACAAGAACCGGATCCACCTGGGAACCGGAGACACTGAGGCTTACAATAGCGTTGTAGATAATACGGTGGGGCTCTGCGTAAAAGTCTGATTCTTTTACTACCGGCGTGACTGCAATAACAAGATCCGGGCGCACCATAAGCGCGCCCAGAACCTGTTTTTCAAGCTCAAGGTCGTGGGGGAGAGCAACTCCGCCCATAGGAATCAGGCCTCAGCTGGTACTTCGGCTGCTTCTGCCTCAGTGCTTTCGGCAGCAGATTCAGTTTTAACCGGCTTCGGAGAACCGCCTTTTGCTCGCTCCAGACGGGCTGCTTCGGCTTCCTGACGCTTTTTCTCTTCTTCCATTGCTGCCACACTGGCTTCATCGGGTACCACTTTAATTACTACAGGTACAGTGATTTTTTCAGCCAGACGAAGCTTAAGATTATAATTTCCAAGCATTTTAATGGATTCGTTCAGTTCGATTTTACGTTTATCGACCGGAAATCCTTTTGCGGAAATGGCAGCTGCAATAGCAGCAGTAGTGATAGAGCCATAGAGTTTACCCCTCTGACCGACTCTCACCGGCATTTCCACTTCGCCGATCTCCTTCATCTGAGCTGCCATTGCTTCCATCGCTGCGATTCTTTTGGCAACGCGCATCTCAATGATCTTTTTGTGATGTTCAGCTGCTTTTGCAGAATTCCCAAGCGCAGGCAGTACCAGCTTGCGCGGAATCAGAAAATTACGTGCATATCCGTTTGCAACTTCTTTAATATCGCCTGCATCCCCTAAATTCGGAACATCTTTCTGCAGAATTACTTTCATTTTACATTCCCCTGTTTATAACTTTTTAAAAAGGCATATCATCGTCGCCGATATCGGCAGTAAAACCATCATCCATCGGAGAATAACCTCCGGCGATTTCATCACCAGGATACCCCGGGTCAGGCGGAGCACCGGCAGCCCCTGAAGAACGGCCCGCTCCGTCTGCTGCAGAACCAAGCATCTGCAGCCGCTCTATTATAATATCAACCGCAGACATGGTCTTACCATCCTGCCCCTGCCATCTGTTCTGCTGCAGCCTGCCCTCAATGGCAACCTGCTTTCCTTTGCGGCAGTACTGGTTGATTATCTCTGCCTGTTTTCCCCAGGCAGTGCAGTTAAAGTAGGATGTCTCCTCTTTACGCTCCCCGTTCACAGTGTAATTACGGCCATTCGCAATAGAAATCTTACACAGAGCCGTACCGGAACCAACATGACGCAGTTCCGGATCGCGGGTCAGACGCCCCACAATCACTACTTTGTTAATGTCGTTTGCCACTTTCAGGCCGCCGCATGGAACATATGCTTCAGCACTTCAGACTGAATATTCAGCTCACGGCTGACTTCCTTTACTTTGGACTGATCCAGTTTACAGGAAATGTAGAAATACCAGCCGGACCGGTTGTGCTTCATTTCATAGTAAAGAGTCCTGGTTCCCCAGTCTTCCTCATTCAGAATTTCAGCATTGTTACGAGCCAGAATATCCTTCAGGGCTTTCTTTGCTTCTTCCAATTCACCGGAATTTTTGAATATGGTAATCAGATCATATTTTTTCATTGGAATGCTAAATTCTGAAAGATGGGGTACACTGTCAAGCCTGGAAAAATTTTTTCAGTAAAAAATTCGCAGATCTTCAGAAAAGTGCTCACTTTTTTTCAGGGGTCATTACAGAGGGTATTTAGTCACTGAGGAGCGAAGAGTTTTTATTCCCCGATTTTTATTATTTTCATATTACAATAGGCCTGATGCTGAATACCGATAGCAGAAAAAAAGTGAAGAAACGAAATTGAATGTCCGCTTCGCTCAGCGAATTGTTCTGATTATGTATTTTTTAAGTGCTTTTGCTTCCGGCAAAAGTCACAATCATTCATAATTGTCCATTTTACATTTTTCATTGCATACCCGGGGTTTTTCCTGCAAATCACGGGTGCACCCTGACTCATCTGCCTCGCTTACCTAAGCTTGACACCTGTAAGTCCTGAAATGTTTCTGGCATTATGGGCCTTCATATATTTAATTCCTACTCCCGGAAAAAAGAAGAATTCATTCCCGAAGATCCGGGTGATGTCAGAATTTACAACTGCGGACCAACAGTTTATAATTTTAATCATATCGGCAACTTCCGTTCCTATATTTTTGTGGATATTCTGCGCAGATATCTGACCCTGCGCGGTTATAAAGTCAATCATACATCTAATATTACCGATGTTGACGATAAAATCATAGATAACTGCATCTCCCGGAATCAGAGCATAGAGGAATTCACCGGACCGTTTATTTCTGCATTCCTTGCCGATCTGAAAACTCTGAACATCCAGCCGGTGGAACACAGACCCAGGGCCACTTCCAGCATTGAAACAATGATAAATTTAATTAAAAATCTGGAGAACTATGGTCATATCTATAAACAGGACGGCAGTGTTTATTTCAGGCTCTCCAGTTTCCGTGATTATGGTAAGCTTTCCGGTATAGAAGCAGAAAGTCTGAAAACCGCAGCGGGTGAGCGTTTCGACGCTGATGAATACAGCAAAGATGATGCAAGGGATTTTGCACTCTGGAAAGCTCCTTCCAGGCCGGGCGAAATCACCTGGGAATCCCCCTACGGCAGTGGAAGACCAGGCTGGCATCTGGAATGTTCCGCTATGATCCGCGACATCTACGGAAAAGGCGGAATCGATATCCACTGCGGCGGGATCGACCTTCTTTTTCCGCACCATGAAAACGAAATCGCACAGAGCAGGGCTGCCTGGCCGGAAGATAACTTTGTTCGTTACTGGATGCACAACGAACATCTTCTGGTGGACTCAAAGAAAATGTCAAAGTCACTTGGGAATTTCTATACCCTCCGTGATCTTACAGATCTGCCCCTTGCAGAGACTCTTGTTAAAGAAAACCGTGCGCCGGATTTCATACTGAATCTTATTAAAAAACACAGAATGCCGCGGGCTCTCCGGTACACTCTTGCTTCCGTTCATTACCGGGCCAAACTGAATTTCACCTTTGATTCCGTGAAAGCGGCGGATTCTGCCTGCGACCGCGTACAGACACTGATCCCGAAACTTATGGCAGCGACGGGTTTAACTGAAGAAAAAATCCATGCCGCAGCAATGCAGCTTCTTCTGAAAGATCCCCCCGGTAAAGGCTGCGATTCTGTCCGCTCAGCCGCAGCAGTATGGCAGAAAGCAGGTGCGCAGGCCATGGGTGAGTTTCTGGATGCCATGGATGATGACCTGAATACTTCCAAAGCTCTGGCGGCTGCCTTTGATCTTGTTCGTCATGCAAATACAGCTCTGGAATCCGGCATTCTTTCGCGGGAGGAAGCAGAGTTCATATTAATTATATTTTATATTTTTAATTCAGTTTTTGATGTCTGGGATTTTTCCGGTGCTTCTGTGTCCGGCCATGATGAGGAAGCCGATGCCTCCGATCCGGAAGTCCGGGAAATTCAGGAACTCATTGAAAAAAGAAATGAGGCCCGCCGAAATAAGGATTTTGCCCTTTCCGATTCTTACCGGGATCAGCTTCTTGCAAGAGGTATCCGCATTAAAGACACAAAAGAAGGAACATCCTGGGAGAGAATATGAGCGATTACATTGTTTACGGCAGAAGACCTGTTACAGAATTTCTGGAATCTCTTTCAGAAAAAGAAAAAGATTCCAGATCTGTCGAAGGGGTCTACATCTCGGAGAGTTTTCCTGCGAAACTTCTTGCTGAAGTTAAAAAAAGAATCGTGGCCCACAAATTCCGCACATTTCCTAAACGAAAACTCGACCAGATGTTTCCGGGCATCAATCATCAGGGAATCATCATAAAACTTGACGAAAAAGAATATTCTAAAGTCACACATAAAGCCAAAGACTGGAAAGAAATCCTTGAAGCAAAAGAAGGCCTCGCAGTTGCTCTGGACCGGATTCAGGATATTCAGAATCTCGGCAGCATTATGCGAAGCGCAGAAGCGCTTGGTGCCCGAATTCTTTTCATTACGGGCAAGGGGGTCACCCCGAATCCTGTTTCAGACAGAATCAGTGCCGGTGCAAGTTTTCACCTGGATCATTTTGTGGTTCCTGGACTTGAACATCTTATTTCCGAAGCAAAAAAACTGGACTACTGGATCTGCAGTGCGGCTTCTGAGTTTGATCTTCCGGATGATCCGGAAACCGAAAGCAGACTGGTGTATTCGGATGACTTTGCAGAGCTGCCTCCTGCAGGTCAGATTCTGCTGATCATCGGGAACGAAGGCGAAGGAGTCAAACCTATAACCATTAAAAGATCTGACTATATTGTGACTATCCCTCTCCGGGGTAAAACCGGATCACTGAATGCAGGGGTGGCAGCGGGAATACTCATCGACCGCCTTATTAACCGGTTCGATGACTGACCGCTTCAGAACAGAACACTTCGGGATCTGAAAGCTTCTGCCCGTTCTGTAACTGCCGGTATGGTCGGATATCTTCGCCTGTAATTACCGGTTCCGATTCCGTCAGCCGATATTATACCGTTCGCTCCGCCGAATGTGGCCCGCAGCACTATCTGTCTTTCGCCGAAGGGTCTGCTTCCCTGTATATAGGAGACAGAAAACTGAACCGGCACTGCGACGTGATAAAACATAAATCCGCCGCTCAGGGTGGCCCCGTAGCTTTTGTGCCATGACCGCTCAGTTGAAATAAAATCCTGGCTGATCTGGGCAGTATCTGCGAATACAGAAAATCCTATCTGCTGAATTTTCAGTTCGGAAAACCCGGGCCATACTCCGCGTGAAATCCATATTACCGGAAATCTGTATTCGTAAGTAAAATAGGCAGCCATACTTCCTTCCGGTGCAAGCTCTGCATTCATTCCCCGCATGACCTGTGAAAGGTTCAGCTGCGCAGAAGACCGCTCAGGTCCGTACAGAGCAGTATAACCTCCGCTCAGGTAGTTTACATGATTCCGGAAAAATGACGGGAGAAACAGTGCAAGGCCCCCGGAAGCTTTACCGAATTCTATATGTTCTTTATGAGGTGCATCATAGCTTTTCCAGGATCCGCTTCTGCTGTAATGTTCCGCGCTGACTGTGAAAGCAAATCCTGCCTCTGGGCTGACCGATTGAGGATACAGAGCATAATCTCCTGCCTGAATGGTGATCCAGGGACCGGACAGATTCATATCGCGTGACACAGCACCTTCGCGGCCAGGCATATATATATTGCGAAGCAGACTGTGACTGTACCCGGCTGCTGAGTAAAAATAAAAAAACTTCTGCTGCGAAAACCAGGTCAGGGCAGCGCGGGACTGCTCCTTATAAAGAGGCTGACTTTCGCAGTAATGAAGAGCAGGAATCAGGGATCTGGGATCGTATTTACACCAGGGCCCGCGGATTCCGGGTCTGTAATTGGAATAAAAATCGGTCTGAAAACCAATGGCAAACCGGCTGTAAGAATACGCAGCGTAGACTTCAGGAATTCCCGCTCCTTCTCCTGCCGCTGCCATAAGAAAATGCCGGTCCACAGGGTCCGATGCGGCAGCTCCCAGACTCCACACAGAGCTTCCAGGCACATTACCTGCATTGATAAGTCCAAGCAGAAACGGCTGCAGCCCTGCAATTCCCGGATAATTTTTATCTCTCCAGGTTTCTTCGCGGGGATAAGGTTCTTTGAAGGGTTCCCCGTCTGTATATCTTCGGGGATAACTTTCATCCGGCTGGTCAGTGAACTTCGGACCGGTTTCATCGGAGGAGTCGTACCGGGGAACAGGCGAAAGCTTTGCCTTCTCTTTTAAAAGATCTTCATATCGAAATTTTACTAAATCATAACCTTCCGCATGATACCTGACTGAGTAAAGACCGTCTTTTCGCGCAACAGGATAAAATAAACCTGTATGAGTCAGAGTCCTTCGGTACAACTCTCCTGAATCAGTTTCAATACTGTAAATGTCAAAAAAACCATCCAGTTCCGCAGTGAAATAGAGCTCCGTTCCGTCCGGAGAAAAGGAAGGATGCAGAAACACATCACTGTTCTTCGCAGATAAGGCAGTTCTGCAGATTTCTTTTTTATCTGATCCCGGTTCACACAGAATCAGATCCGCCTCCCCTCTTGCAGTTTTTCTTGCAGTAAAGGCAGCGAATCTGCCGTCCGAAGAAAGGACCGCATTCTGCAGCAGTCCCCAGTCAGGCACTTCATAAATTACCGAAGATGCATTTCCGTTTTTCAGAATCAGTCTCTGCTTTCCGTCTTTTCTTTCTATATACAGAAGTTTTTGTCCGGTTCGATCCGCAGAGGGGCTTACTGCACTGACTTCCGGGAACAGCCGCCTGCCATACCAGGATCGTTTAATTTCAGTAAGTTCGTATCGGATTCCGGCCCAGCTGAAAACCGGTATTTCCTCAGAAACAAGAAGACCGGCTTCTGAGTGGGTTATACCGCGGACTCCGTCTGCCCGCCGGACCCTGTGTAAAGCAGATTTTTCTTCCGGATTCTCAGGCAGGCTGATTCTGTACACCCCGCTTCGCTTTCTTTGATCTGATCCGTAAAAAAATAATCCTTCCGATGAAGCGTCCGGAACTAAAAATGCCTTATAGCCTCCGTTTTCTGTAAGACGGACGAAAGGAGTTTCCTTTCCTTTTTTTTCCGATGCAGCAATTTCTTCTGCTGCTTTATTTTTTAACCGGCTTATAAATTCTTTATAATTCCGAAGATAATCCTTCATCCCCGAATACCGGAGTCTGGAATCAAGGTATGCATGTGCTGAGGAAAGCTTCCAGTAATAAAGGACCTGTTCATCGGAATTCCGGTCAGCAAGGTAAGAATTAAAGGCGCCTCCGTAAATATAATAAAGAGTTCCGTAAGGCCAGCGATGAGAACCTGTCATCATCTCAGCCTGATCAGGGAGCCTGTCCTCCGTCACTGCTGCGCGAAAAATCATCGAAGTGATCGGATCGTTATTCCGGCCTTTCCCGGCAAGGCTTTCCTCATACACAGCAACCCCTTCCGTCATACCCTGGGGAGCTGCATAATTCGGAGGGAGCCCTGCAAACAGTCGGATCAGGTGACTCCAGAAACTTCCGATATAGCGAATGGAAAGAATGTGAGCATATTCATGTATGAAGAGCTGTTCAGCCCAAAGGTCAAAACGGGTCCAGCCCGATGCTCCGATGGGTCCGTAGTCAGGATTGTTCAGAAAAAGAACCACCTGGTCTCTGCCATACACCGTGGCATAGGCATTCACCATATCAGTATCAAATACCAGAACCACATGAGTATAAGTGACTCCGCTCTGGTAACGCGGCTCCATTCTGGCATGATGATATTCCGCCATCCGTGCAATCCGCTTCGCGTAATCTTCCTTACCTTCAGGATAATGAATGCGGAAATGAGGAGTGACAAGGGTACGGATCACACGGTCAGCAGGACTCAGTCTTGCAGGCTGGGCCTGTAATCCGGCCTGCAGAAAAAATAAAACTCCGGCTGCAGCCAAATATAATTTAATATTATTTTTTATTTTATTCATATAAAAATACTGATTTTCTGAAATCGTATTCAAGAACCATTCCGTCTTTTCCCGGGATCATTCTCCCTTTAAGGTCTGCTGACCCTGCCCACTCTCCGGCCCTTTCCAGGGTCTCATCATCGGAATGGACAAGAAGGAGCTGCTTAGATGGCAGTGCTTTCAGTGACTTCAGTTCCTCAAGGGAAACGTGGGAGGGCGAGTCCTTAGGTTTTTCCGTAAAACTGAGTTCCGTCACTCCGAGGTCCGAACCCTCCAGCACTTCATTCATCTTTTCATTAAAAGCAGTGTCCCCGGTAAAGGCCGCGGTTACTCCCTGCGGACTTCTGATTCTGTATCCCAGACTTTCCGGTCTGTGTGTAACAGGAAGCGACTGAAATTCAAAGTTACCTTCATTAAAAAAACTGTATGGTTCAGTTTCTTTATAAACAATGGGAAAACCAGGGGTGAAACCAGGCAGAGCCAGGGAAATCCATCCGCCCGCAGTTTTCTCTGTCCCAGCAGGCCCTATTATGGAAAAAGGCCGCGTTCTTTTCTGAATATAGGTCATGGTAAGGATCAGAAAAGGCAGACCGGAAAAATGATCTCCGTGAAAATGAGTGATTACAGCAGCATCAAGCGTGCTGAGTGAATCCGGCCGGAACCTCTGAAGTCCCTGAAGAGCAGTGGCCCCGCAGTCCAGCAGCACGGAATTACCTTCGGACCCTTCGATCAGAAAGCAGGTGTGCCCCCTTCCGTCAGAACTGAAAGCATTTCCGGATCCGATTACAGTTAATTTCATTCAGAATTACCTTCCGCACGGTCCGGAAAGAGAACCGGAATCAGTGTATCAGCATACAGAGGATTCATTTCCTGCATACCATACCAGGTCAGATGATGCGCATCCATAAACTTCTGCTGAGGCAGAGCGTCCGACAGATCAGCAAAATAAAGCCGCCCAGGATTCTGTTTTACAAGTCCGTTCATGTATTCCAGGTACCCAAGGTACCATTCGGAATTCCTGTAAACATCTTTCGTATGAGGATTCTCAGGATTATTAATAATTATAATTTTTATATTTTTATTTTCATTAATTATTTTTTCAAGATACTGAATCTGGGGTATGTCAGACCGGAATTTATGCCAGTTCAGAAGCTGTTTCGACACCCGCAGCTGATTCAGCTGTCTTACTTCCGGTCGTCCTCTCCAGTCAGGTGGTTCCTGTCTTTCGCGGTAATCAGCCAGATATTCTGAATCCGACATGATATTCAGACGTTCATCATCGAGATACTTTCGCCTGTAAAGATAATCCCCGGAGGGAACAGGTCTGTCTCTGCCGAAATCCCCATTCAGGCGGACCCCTTTCACAGAAGAAAACGGCAGGTCCGGCTGCACCGGAACCGTCTTTCCCCCCTTAAACGGCTCCGCATGAGAAAGCACAGCAGTAACCGTAACCGAGGGGCTGATGCCAGGAATCTCAGCAGACTGCCATCCGGGTCCTGCGGGCCTGTAAGTAAATACCGGACTGTGATTTCTGCTGCAGTCAGGATTATTTTCATAAAATTCAATATAAAATTCTGAATTAAAAAGACCCTGAGGAATTTCCGCTTCAAACTTTCCGTTTTTCAGCACTGATGCAGGAAAAGAAAAACACCAGGATGTGCGGCCTTCGCGCCAGACTCCCTGAGGAACCGGAATACCCTGGTAATAAAGATAACTTCTTAAACCTCCTTTTTCGGCCTTTCTGCTGAATTCAAGGGCATCGGTCCACTGATCGCGAAACCGGAACGCATAAAGAGATTCCCTTACAATCAGCCTCAGCGCATCAGAATACGCTGTATAATTATAATTTTCATAAACCTGTGCAGCAGGATAAAAAATTCTTGCAGGAAATCTTTTATTGAGGTAAATATTATGAAATTCGGTTTCATAAGCAGGAGCCGGTTCATGGAGGGGAGTGAACCGTTCCAGATCAAAATCCGCAGGATTCAGTAAAAAAACCAGATAATCCGGCTGCAGTTTCCGAAGTCTTTTTACATACTGATACAGATCCGAGGGCATCAGAGAGGCATGGGTAACCAGTTCTGTATTCACCCTCTTTCCGGTTTTTTTCAGGATTTCAGACCCCAGATCCTCTGCGGAAACAGAGTACTGAGCAATACTGGAACCGGTAAGAATGACCAGAGGATCCTCCGCCGGATATTTTTTTTCGAGCTTCTGCAGATGGTATTCAAAATTGTACCAGCGATGGTTATCCCAGCCGCTGTGATTTTCCGGTGAAAATATATACCACTTAAAAAAAATCCTGTCTGCTGCCACTGTAAGCGCCAGTGTAAGCAGGAAATAGATTAAAAAAAGGAGTTTCTGACGCATTCCGGTTCCACATTACGGAAACGGACCGAAACCTGCTATAAAAAAACAGTCAGAATACGTCCCCGGTGGGTTCTTAAGGACCATTCAGACAGTGTATTCCGCACTTTTTCTTTGTCCCCGCCCGCTGCCTGAATCATTTTCTGCAGACTGAGGGTTTCCCCCGACAGTACAGGACCGGCTGTCAGAATCAGTAAATCCCCTCTCTGAAAAGTCCCTTTCCGGATTCTTTTTTTTCCGGAATATCTGCTGCGCAGTAATGGTATGACACGTCCTGTGCGGCTCCTGTAAACCAGTGGCATCAGGTTCAGAGACCACATCCTGAATTCTCCCGTATTCAGAATTTCCGCACTGAAGGAGCCAAGATACCATACGCCCGCAAGGCGGTCAGACAGCCTTAGATGAGTTTCTGCTGCAGATGAGGAAGTTTTCATCCGTTCGAAAAACTGGGTTTTGAGCTTTTCACTAATACCGCTGACAGAAGTAAGCGCACTTATTACGGTCTTTTCCGGACTGCGCATTACAAAGAATTTCTTATTGTAGATTCCCTCTTTTCTGCCCAGTAATTCATAAGTCAGCGATTCCGATTCTCTGACAGAAGGGATACCAAGAGACTGCCTTATACTCTCCTTCCACAGAATATCTTTGTTTTTTCCCGAAAAAAACCTTTCGGCGGGCGGCAGCTCTTTTTTCCAGAATAACAGAATCTCAGGCCGGACGGAAGGGAATTCTGTTCCGGACTGATTCAGTCTGAAGGGAAGAACCAGAACATCTGCCTCACTGCGGCCGCAGTTTTTCAGAAAGGTTTCCAGTTTTTTCTGCAGCTGATTACGCTCCTCCCGGTTCAGGTGACGCTTTGCCCCCAGAAATCCTGCCCTGATTTCTCTTCTTTCAAAAGTTACAGGATTTCCACTCTGTTCGATTCCGGTCTTTGTTTCCAGTTCCTGCAGGAGAGATTTCGGCCAGTCTGCCTCTTCGAGAAATACCATTTCCCGCCCATTGAGAGATTCCAGAAACAATGGCATGATCCCCGTAATCGGAGTCATACGCAGAAGAGCATTTTTGAAAAAGCCGGGCATATTCATTTAAATATCGGTATCCTTTCATTCTTTGCTTTACCGGGGGCTGCCTGTAAAAAAAAACTGTTATCAGAATGGCTACCCGTAAAAAGAAAGAGATTAATTTCGACGACTGTACCTCCTTTTTCCCTCAGCCTGCCCAGCCGGAACAGGCAAAGGAATTCTGGAAGAAGGAACTCAAAGATATGCAGATCACAGCCCTTAATCCGCGGCTGAAACTGCTTTTTAAAAAATCTCTTGGCTGGGAAGTTAATTACGAAATCTCTTATCTGGGAACAGGCAGCACAACTATTTCCGGTCATCTTGCCATACCCAGAATTAGAAAAAACCGCCCTTCTGTTCTTATACTGAATGATATCAACCAGCAGCCTCCTGGTTCCCGGCCCTTCACGGATGCCGGAATGGCCCACCTCACCCTGAATCCCATGTCGTTTTCCGCTCAGAGGTTCGACCCGGCCCACCTGAATGAAGGAAATTCGCTCTATGAATTCTTTATTGCAGCAGTGCGCGGCGTTGATTTTCTCGCCCAGCACAAAGGGAATAACCCTCGCAGAATTGCCTTAATGGGATCAGGTATCGGAGCAGCTGCGGCCGTTTTTGCTGCTGCCCACCGGCCTGAAAATGTGGCAGCCCTTGTACTCGAAAGACCTGGAAGCCTTTGTTTAAACCACTGGATCGAAAACAGTATGTTTCCTTATGCAGCAGAAATCCGCACTGTATTCGAAACAAGTCCGCCAAAACTCCGCTCCCGGATGCAGGAAGCCATAGCTCTCCTTGATCCCCTGACATTTGCAGATTCAATCACAACCCCTGTTTTTACAACCTGTCTGATGACCGATGAACGTCAGCCTCCGATGGGAATTTTTGGTTTTTTTAATCATCTCCGGACTGAAAAAGTGATGGATCTTTATATGAATGAAGCCGCGGATCCGCATGGACTTGAACAGAGAAAAAAAGCTCTTCAGTTTTTAACAGAACAGCTCTTCAGGAACTGATTTACTTTTTTAATTGCACCCCCGCCTGTCTGCCGACAGGCAGACGATATATCCTGCTTTCAGAGGATACGCCCGTTTTTTTGGCTTGTCAGTGAAATCCGCCGAAAAAAAATAGGCCATATTCAGAGGCTTAAAGGAATTACGGAAATATGAACGAAGAAGAAAAAATGACAATCCCCGATGCATCCGAGGAAGGACGCATGGATCTGGATGATGCTGACAAGCGCCGCAGTCAGAGGCCCCGTTATCGTAAAAAAATTCTTGATACCAGAAATCTTGACATTGATTTTAAAAAACCTGAAACTCTGGAAAGATTTATATCCCGCACCGGTAAGATTCTTCCGCGTCGTATGACAGGGGCCAGTGCCAGGGTTCAGAGAGTGATCGCAAGGGAAATCAAAAAAGCCCGCGAAGTCAGCCTTCTTCCATTCACCAAGCGCTGATAATCAGAAAATATAAAAAGATCGCAAAATCCCTCTGAAAAGAGGGAAAATCCCCAAAAATCTATTGACAGGCATTTAGTCAAAATGTATAATTCAGCTGATTATGCTGAAGACAAAAACGTATTTAATTACTGCAGCACTGGCAGGCCTGCTGACCGCAGCGTCCTGCTCCACTCCTGATATAATTGTAGAAGCCAGCCAGGGCAGCGCACCGGGCATTCAGAATGCTCTGAAAAAAGGTGTAGATGTAAATGCCCGGGACGGTCGTCAGTGGACCTCCCTGCACTGGACCTCCACGATGGGGCATCTTGAAGCCCTTAATCTTCTCATTCAGTCCGGAGCCGATGTGAATGCGCGTGATAAAGAGGGCCGCACTCCGATTGCTCTGGCATCATTAAAGGGCAACACTGAAATCATGAAAGCGCTCATCAGTGGTAAGGCCGATATCAATCAGAAAGATGAAAAAGGCCGTAATCCCCTGCATTTCGCCGTCTGGCTGAACCGGAAAGAAGCAGCAGAACAACTGATAGCAAACAAAGCAGATGTGAATGCAAAGGATTCAGAAGGCTGGACCCCGCTGAATTATGCGGTCTGGAAAAAAAACACAGAAATGATTGAGCTTCTTGTGAAAAACAAGGCTGATGTAAACCAGACAGACAATTCCGGGTGGACAACCCTGCACCACGGAGCAAGGGACGGAGACCGCGATATACTGAATGCCCTTTTCTCAAATAAAGCCATTGTAGGCAGAACCGGAAACGGAAACGCCACTGCCCTCGTAGTAGCCATAGAAAACGACCATCTTCCGGCAGCGGCCCTCCTGAAAGACAAAGGTTCTTTCACAGAGCCCAGGGAAAACCTGTTTCTCGCTGCTTTTACTGGCAACATTGCCAATCTGAAAACCTCTCTCTTCAGCGGAGTGGCTCCCATAGACTCCTCCTCCCGCCTGAAGACAACTCCGCTGCTGTGGGCTGTATCACAGGGACACAGTGATGCTGCGATAGAGCTCATTCGCCGGAAAGCGAATGTAAATGTGCGCACAGATTCAGGCTCCACTCCGCTTATGGAAGCTTACGGGATGGGCCTCAGTTCCGTTGTTCAGGCGCTGACTGATGCAGGTGCCATCGAGGATGATCCTAATATCATGCTTATGAAAGCCGTTCACGAAGACAATGCCTCTGCTGTAAAAAAAGCCATCCGCGACGACGCAGATGTAAATATAAAAGGTGTTTTCCATACAACTCCGGTAATCTGGGCAGCTATGCACGGTAAAAATAATGCACTGGAAGCACTGATTTCCAGAGAGGCTGATGTAAACGCTGTGGATATGGATTTCCGGTCAGCACTGATGCTTGCTGCAGAAAACGGTAAAAATGAAACTGCAGCACTGCTTCTGAAGGCCGGCGCTGATCCGGATAAAAAAGATTTCGCATGGCATACTGCACTGTTCAGGGCTGCAGAAAAAGCAAATCAGCCCCTTATGGAAATTCTGGTTGATTCAGGTGCTAATGTAAACATCGGCGACAGATCCGGCCTTACTCCTGCATGGTATGCTTTCCAAAGGAGGGATACCGAAACCCTTACCTTCCTTCTGAAAAACAAAGCCGAAACCGGGATACGGGACAATTACGGCCGAACTATGCTGCACTGGGCGGTGGCCCGGGGTCAGATCCCTTATATCAGACTTCTGCTCGACTATGGGGCGTTCCGCAGTCCCAGAGACAATCGTGATCTGACGCCACTGATGTATGCGGCGCAGGGTGGAAGCATGACCATGGTAAAAATGCTTGTGGAAGCAAGGGCTGAAGTAAACACCCGTGGGAACAGTGGTTATACAGCTCTCATGGCAGCCACTGAAGGGAATCAGGAAGAAGTAGTGCGCTACCTGATTTCTGCCGGGGCCGATGTAAATGTCCGGTCAGCACGGGGAGAAACTGCTCTTATGATGGCCATTCGCGGCAAAAAAACCGGAGTCGAACAGATTCTGCGTCAGAGTGGTGCTGTTCTGACTGAAGCGGATAAAGCCAAAATAGAATAATATCTTTATTTCAGTAAAGACGGAATGCAGCAGAATGCTCCCGGAACCACTTTTCATCCTTTTTCCATAAGGAAGAAAAGGTTCCGTAATCCATACCGGATTCAATGGCATCTCTGTATTCCGGACCACCCCAGAGGCGGTCCATAAAAAAACTGCCCCAGGAACCTTTTATCACAAATGATTCCGGGTGAATCCTTTTCAGAATGCTCATATATTCATAGCCTGTCCGAAGCGGGTCAAAACGGCGACCGGTTGGTGTGATCTGAATGCCCCGGCAGACCTGACCTTTGTAGAGAGAGTCATTGGGTCTGAACACTGTTTCACTGAAATTCACATCGGGCAGATTCAGTTTTCTGAGCTCTCTCAGAACCGCCCCGGAGTCCACCCAGGGAGCCCCGGAATAAATGAACGGCCTTGTTGTGCCCCGGCCCAGACTCACATTCGTACCTTCAAAAAGTACGACTCCAGGATATACAATGGCGGCATCGTAAGCCGGTATATTGGGGGATGGATTTATCCAGTGAATTCCTGATCCATATTTATATTCTTTTTTTATGTATCCGTCTGTTTTTACAACGGTGAGATTCAGCTCTGTAAATCTGGTAACAGCCAGATACTGAGCGAGTTCCCCAAGAGTCAGAGAATACAGAAAGGGAACCGGTGCCATTCCCACAAAACTTGCATAATCCATTCGCAGCATCGGACCAGAGGGCTCCCAGATACCGTAAGGATTCCAGCGGTCAAGAATCATAATTTCAATCCCGTTCTCCTGAGCAGACTCCATAATCTCGATCAGCGTAGAAGCATAAGTGTAAGCCCGGACAGGAAGATTGAATATATCAATAACAATCAGATCGATCCCCTTCAGGTCTTCAGCGGTTGGTTTTCTTGTTCTGGAATAAAGACTAAGGACCGGAATACCTGTACGGGTGTCCCTGCGGATCCGGGATGCGAAGACAGAATCTTCATGACCGTAGAGTCCGTGTTCCGGCTCCAGAAGGAGAGATGGCACTGCAGATCCTTCAATCATGAGCTCCAGACTGCTGATTTTCCTGCGGTTGAGCCCTGTGGCATTAGTCAGGAGGGCGAAGTTCCTGCCTTTCAGAACCCGGAACGAATCCAGTTCAATCACATCCAGACCTGAGTAAAGAACCGGTACATCTTCCGGTATGAAAGAGCTTTCCGGATGCCGGTCCGCCGGACGCATACTTCCCCGAAGGCTCAGAAGGGTAATCCGTTCGTTCAGACCTTCTTCTGCTTTCAGACGCGAAAGAGACTGATATTGTTCTGTTCTTGTTTCAGGTGCTGCTGAACAGGAAATCATTAAAAAAAGAACAATAACTGTTCTCAGAAGACGCATATGCCACCTATCGGCCGTTTTTTCAAAATGATTGACTTCAAACAGGCTTCCTTTTCAGTCAGAGAATGACTCCGCAGACAGCAGATCAGCCTGCCCCTTTGAAAAGCAAGACGGAAATCCTGCGGATCACTATCGTTGCTGCGGGAATCTCCGAAAAAGACAGAAAACTTCTTGATTACTGGCTTTTCGGACGCAATTACACATTCCGGTCCGCGGCAGAGCACAGCCTTCCTCCTGCAGAAGGAGTCGTTTATCTCGGAGCGGATGCTGCGCTGATTCAGTTTCTTTCATCCTGGAATCTGCCTTTTCTGTGTGTTACCGGGAGTCTGATTTCGCCTGAGTTTCTTAAGAATAACCTTTATAAGGGACTGGGTCCCGTCTGGCAGATTCCTGAAAATCCGGATATTATTTATTTTCCTGAACTTGTTTCGGAATCTTCCGGAAAATGCACCATTCTTTCGGTATCTGATCCCGGGATCCGAATGCTTATGCGGCAGATTCTTCTCTTTAACAGAATGAATCCGCGCTCCGATCTTAAAAATGCCGCAGATATTCTTGCAGCAGTAAAGGCCTCTTCACCCGAAACTGAATGGAATCTGATACTCGATATGAATTCAGAGGAAACCGATGTAATGCAGCTTGTGACAGGACTCACTTCCGCTGCGAAAACCAGACCGGATCTTCGCACAAGAATAAAAATATTATTTATTAATAATTTCCGCCGTTCAGGTCATCGTCTTCCGTTAACTGCTTCGCACCTTTCTCAGTGGAGCCGGAGAATTTTTCAGCCTGAGGAGGCACTGATCGCACTCCTGATCACTATGCCTTCTGAGGAATTTCTTTTCAGTCAGAAACCTCCCGGGATCAGCGAAATGCTGATTCAGGGATTATTAACAGTGCAGAGTTTCCTTCAGGAGCAGCAGAATTCAGTTAACTGCAGAAAAAGTCTCTTTCAGCATCTGTATCAGGAATTTAAAGCAGATTCACTTCCCTCTGGAATCACACTGACTTAACGAGGCTGCAATGAACCGATTCAGTGAAAATCAGATCATTTCTCTTTTTTCAGAAAGGCCGGTGGAAAGCCTTGATGACTGTTCCGACATTCCAGGAACCGATCTGATTGTAAGCACAGATTCTCTCTGTGAAAACACACATTTCCGGCTGGACTGGTCTCAACCAGAGGATATTGCTGTAAAAACCGTTCATGTGAACATTTCCGATGTGGCAGTGAGCGGAGGAATCCCGCAATGGGCACTGCTGAATATCGGAATCCCGGAAAACATTACAGAGGATTTTCTGAAGCGGTTTTCTGCCGCCCTTCGCAGAGAACTGAGCGCAGAAAATGTTTCTCTGATCGGCGGGGACACATACCGAAGCAGGGAACTGAACATAACGCTTACAGCCGGAGGACCTGTTCTGAACCGTATGCATCGCTCAGGAGGAAACCCGGGAGATATTCTCTATGTAACAGGCCATCTTGGTTTATCATTGCTTGGATTCCGTATTCTCTCAGGAAAAACTGATATAAAAGATGAATCTTTACGGGATCAGGCTGTACGCAGGCACCTTTCACCCAGATCCCGAAGGGAGTGGGCCCTGAAGCTGGCAGAATCCGGCCAGGTTCATGCTGCCATGGACATTACTGATGGTCTGACAGAAGATGCTTCCCGTCTTGCGGCTGCCTCCGGAATAAGTCTTATTATTGACACGGAATCTGTTCCTTCGCAGAAAGGTGCTGCACCGTTTGCTCTGAATTCAGGAGAGGAACTGGAGATTCTTTTTCTGGCTTCTCCGGATTTTCACTGCCCGGTACCTGCCACTGCAATAGGCAGGGCGGCGGAATACAAGGAAGGTACCAAACGGATTCACTTTACAGGCAGTGAAGCTGATCCGGAAAATTCATTTTATCATTTTAAAAAAAATACTTACTGAAAAACGGCCAGCCATGAAAATCCATTTTTATTATTTTATTTTATTTATGTCTTTTGCTTTTTCCGGCTGTGCCAGACAGGAATATGATATTCCTCCGGAGGTTCTCCATATTATGACCCTCACTGATAACCCTTCTTCCGTAAAACACCTGCACCTGATAGGAGACAGCCTCACCCGCTATTCCGATGGTTTCTACCTGAAAAGCATTCTCGGTAGCAGTATCCGACTGACTTATAAAGCCGTTCCGGGTATGGATTTTCCGGGGTGGACTTCGCAGATGGATACAGCCCTATCGGAAATATTTGATCCGGAGGAAACGGCCATCCTCGTGGTGCTCGGAACCAATGACGGTCTGTATTATAACCAAAACGAATTTACAGAGAATGCTCATGAGTTTCACACGGCACTCAGGTTAAGGACTCAGTCATTTGTATGGTATGCTGGTGTGCCTCGCACTCAGGACGAGTCCCTCGCTGCATCCATTGTAAACAACAATAAAGCCCTGCAGGCTAAGCTGCCTGCAGGCAGAACCGGATATCTTGATCTCGATTCGGGAATGCAGGAAGTTCTGAAAACAGAAGAACTGTATCCTGTTCATGATCCGATCCATCCGTCAGAGGAGGGTTATCGTGTCATGGGCCACATTATAGCGCAGCAGCTTTTTTTTTAGAATCCAGCCTGTAAAACACTTGAAATTCTCTGCTTGTATCATAAAAGTGCTTTGTGCCGAAATCAGAAAATAATAAGGAAAATGCAGATGTGCACAAGGAACTGGGAGCTTTTTCAGACTACCTGAAAAAGAAGGGTTTTAAAATCACTAACCAGAGACTCCTCGTTGCCGAAAAAATATTCCGCAGCAACCACCATTTCACTGTAGACAGTCTTACAGAAGAGCTCAGGGACCGCAAAGGTGAAATCAGCCGGGCAACAATCTATCGTATTGTTTCATTAATGGTTGAAGCAGGGAATCTTACAGAGTACCATTTCGGTCAGAATGTCAAGTATTATGAATATGTGCCATCCAAAAAGCACCATGATCATATTGTGTGCCTTGACTGCGGTCTGATTGAGGAATTCATCGATTCCGGAATTGAAAAAGTGCAGCTTGAAATTGCTCAGAAACACGGATTTGATCTGGATGAACATTCCATGACCCTCTATGGCCGCTGTGCTCAGCTGCGGAAAACAGGCAGGTGCGACAAAAAGCATCCCGACCAGATCCGGCACTGATTCAGGTTACTATGGCAGCTTCCGGAAAACGAAAGAATCCTGAAGAAAGAATCCGCTTTCTGACTTCTGAAATCCGAAAACATCAGGACTTATATTACAAAAAAAACCAGCCTGTTATTTCCGATGAATCCTTTGATCAGATGTTCAGGGAACTTCAGGAACTTGAAGCTGAATATCCTCTTCTTGCCCTTCCCGACTCCCCGACCCGAAAACCAGGATCCGATTTAACAGCTCCCGAAGATGGAAATTTCCGGAAATTCACTCATACGGTTCCAGTTCTTTCTCTGGCAAACACTTACTCCACTGAAGAGGCATATTCCTGGGCTTTAAAGCTTACAGAGAATTACGGAAGCACCCGCTTCGGACTGCAGTGGAAAGTGGACGGGGCAACCCTTGTTTTATATTATGAAAAGGGAATACTGATCCGGGCAGTCACCAGAGGTTCCGGCCAGACAGGGGACGATATCACTGAAAATGCGAAGACAATCCGTTCCATTCCCCACAGACTGAAAACAGAAGCTACGCTTACCGCCCGCGGGGAAGCCTACATGACTTTCTCCGATTTTGAATCATTCAATGAACAGTACGGGAACGCTTTTGCAAATCCCAGAAATCTTACATCGGGCTCTCTGAAACAGAAAAACCCGGCAGAAACCGCTCTCCGGCCTCTCCGGTGGGTTGCATTCGATATTACCGTGAAAGACAGGAAATTCAGCAGTGATTCTGACATACTGCGGTTTGCCTCTGAATGCGGACTTCCGGTATTTGAAGACAATGCAGTCACCGATACCGATCATCTTAAATCTTTAATTTCAGAATATGAAGACCGGCGTGATGCAGTGCCTTTCCCTGTGGACGGACTGGTAATCAAAGCAGACAGCCTGCAGCTTCGGGATGAGGCCGGATTCACTGCTCATTCCCCCCGCTGGGCCACTGCACTCAAATTCACGCCGGAATCCGCAGTGACAGAAGTTAAAGATATTCAGGTATTCACAGGCCGGACGGGAAGAGTGACTCCCAGAGCAGCTCTGAAGCCGGTGAAGATTGCAGGCACAACTGTAAGCTACGCCACATTGCATAACTTTGATTTTATTGACAATCTGGGGGTCCGCCCCGGTTCAAAAGTCAGAATCACAAAACGAGGTGAGATTATACCGGCTGTGGAGGAGGTGCTGGATCCGGGCCCCGGACCGGACTGGGTATTCCCGAAAGAATGTCCGGCCTGCGGCACTCCTCTGATCCGCGACGAGGATGCCAAAGATTTTATCTGCCCGTCTTCGGACTGCAGTGAAAAACTCAAAGAATCCATTATCTTTTTTGCAGCCCGGAAGCAGATGGATATTGCCGGTCTCGGCGATAAAGTCGTAAGAATTCTTTTTGACAAAGGTTTTATTAAATACATAGAGGATCTTTACACCCTTAAAGACCACAGGGATGAGCTTACAGAACTGGAAGGTTTCGGGGAAAAAAGCATAAGCCAGCTTCTTGCAGCGATAGAGAAAAGCCGGTCTGTTCCGTTCCGGAAACTTCTGTATTCCCTTGGCCTTAAGGAAATCGGCCCGTCTGTAAGCAGTCTTCTGATTCAGGCAGGTTACAGCTCATTCGAAGCACTGAAAAAGCTTGCAGAGGACCCTGATGCTGAGGCGAAGCTTACCTCCAGCGATGGTATCGGACCCCGCACGGCAGCTGCAGTGATTTCACAGTTTAAGGATCCAGTAATACTCAGGCGCATTGAATCCTTAACCGCTGCGGGACTTGCATCCGGCGAAAAAGAAGAAGATTCCCCGACAGCAGCCCTGCCGGAAGAAAAGCGGAATTCCCTGAAAGACACCGTATGGGTAATCACGGGAAGCTTTGAGAATTTCCGCCCCCGTGATCTGGCTGCAAATGAAATCACAGCCAGAGGCGGAAAAACAGCAGCTTCCGTCAGCAGTAAAACCACACATCTTCTGTGCGGCGAAAACAGCGGTTCAAAAGAAGAAAAAGCAAGGCAGCTGGGAGTCCGGATTGTAACAGAGGCTGAATTCATGAAAATGCTCTGAGTTTTACGTTTTTTTTACGTTCCTGCCCTGTAATACATATGTCTTTTGCTTGAAAAAAGAATACCTAAGGTAATTATATGCACATGATAAGATGCACTATCATAAGCAGGAAAAAAGAACTGGTCACTTTTCTGACTTTTCTTTGTTTTTCTTTTTCCGGCCTTCAGGCGGAAGTAGTGTATCTGAAAAACGGAGATGTGATCCTTGGCCGGGTAACCGGTCAGTCGAAGGAAATGGTTACGGTGGCAACGGCTGACGGGATTCAGAACATACCCAAATCCCGCATCCAGAGAATCTCATTCAATCGGCAGGAAGAAGCCGATTTTCTCTCAAAAATGGATGAAACTGAAAAAATCAAAGCCATCGAAGAAAAAAACAAACAGCTTCTGGAAATCATGGCCCGGCAGGCTGAAGTCAGAAATCAGTCTTACAAATCCGATGATGAAAACAGGGAAAAAAGAACGGAAGAAGAGAAATCATTTTTCTCTTCAGAAATCGCATACCTTCGCAAAAAGAAAAAGGAAGAGATCGTTCTGAAAAGCAATCTGATACCAGGGCTGGGTCAGATTTCCCGCGGAGATTCCATAAGGGGTGCAGTGTATATGTCCATTTTCGGGACTTCTCTGGCTGGTGCCTGGTATGCTGCGGAAGAATACGCAAAAGCCAAGCAGGAATACAATCAGTCAAATCTGGCCTACATACTGGTTTTTCAGAATTATTATTCTCTGCCTCTCTTAATGAGCATGTATTATCAGAATGCAGCAGAATCCAGATCGAATATGGATGCCTCCATAGGTCTTTCGGTTGCGCTGGCTGCAGGAGCAATGGGAGTCTATCTGATTAATCAGGCAGATGCCCGGTTTATTGAACCGGAAGTGCGTGTTGCCGCAAATGGATCTTCGGCTGATCCGAACGGTATAGCCGGTTTCATCCCCCTTGGAGGAAGGTTTTTACAGAGCCGGAACCTTGACCCTTCCCGACCCGAAGCCCTGGCCCTGCGTAAAAATCTAAGGAGTAATACAATTCTCACCGGTGATTCCCGTCTTCTCTCCTTTGGTCTGACTGTTCCTGTTTCCGGCTGGTAATATAAATTTGCTTGACTGATTTTTTTCCGAACTTACCATTTACCGATGGAAACACAAGGGCTGAAAGAAGAGCTTCAGAAAATGAAAGCACTTGTAGAGGCTTTCCAGCTGCTCAATTCCAGTCTTGATCTGGAAACAGTTCTCAATCACACACTTTCCACCGCCGTGCGTCTGATGAACGCTGAGATGGGTTCCCTTGCCCTGCTCGACAAATCAAAAAAAATCCTGAGCTTCGTTAGGTCCACAGACCCGGAATTTCAGACACTGAAGACTCTTCAGGTCCCCATCGACAAAGGAATAGCAGGTTACGTGGCCCGCACAGGAGAAACCGTAAGGGTTGAAGATACTTCAAAGGATCCCCGCTTTTATTCAGATATCGATAAAAAACTCAAGCACGAAACTCATACATATCTCTGTGTCCCCTTAATCACACAGTCAGAGATCATCGGTACAGCCCAGCTGATCAACAGGCAGGATGGAGAATCTTTCAGTCCGGAAGACGAGTCTCTTTTTACCGGTTTTGCGCGGCAGGCCGCTCTGGCTATTCAGAATGCAAGTCTTCATCAGGCTTCTGTGAGGCAGAAAGCACTCGAAACCGAGCTGAAAATATCTAAAGACATTCAGATGACCATCTACCCCGAAAGGATACCTGATTTCAGTGGTTATGAATTTTACGGTGAAATCATCCAGAACCGTGAAGTAGGCGGCGATTATTATACTCTTATTGAAAGAGAAGACGGAACCCTCGATGCAATTATCGGCGATGTCTCGGGGAAGGGAATTCCGGCAGCGCTTCTTGTTTCCGAAGTCCACACCGGGATACAGCTTCTGTCCCACACCGAAAAATCCGTAGCTGAAGCAGTACAGATGCTGAACCATCATATGAGCCGCGGAGTGAACACCGGCCGTTTTGTTACCTTCTTTGCTGCAAGACTAACAAAAGATTCAGACACTTTTGAGTATGTTACAGCCGGTCACCCGCCTCCCTGGATCATCCGTTCCGCTGATTCCGGCTTTACTTTTGAAGAACTTCAGAGCACCGGTTCACTTCTGGGTCTGCCCGGAAATAAAGTTCATTCTGAAAAAAATGAGCTTCACTATGGAGACATTCTTCTTGCTTTCTCGGATGCCTACAGTGAGTCTAAATCACCAGGCGATGAGCTTCTGGGGGAACAATCGCTTGCCGCATTTGTTTCAGAAAAGCACAGCAGCTCTCTGAAAGAAATCGCGGATTATATTAAGGAAAAGGCCCTCGAATTCAGAGGCGGAGAGCCGCCTGCAGACGATGCCACTCTGCTTCTGATCCGCAGAAAACAGAGCAGCATTGTTTAGTTTTTTTATTTTTCAACTATGCGGTACATGGCGTGGCAGACAGCGCAGTTACCGGTCATATCAGTAAGCTTTCCGATAAGTTCTTTTTCCGTTTTTCCTGATTCAAGAAGCTCAGCGAGCTCATCAAAATTTTTATGAGTTGCCGCACGGAAATTCCGGAATTCAGCAGGAAGCCTATCATTCAGATCTGCGGGTACATCACCTATGTTCTGGACATAGGCCGCCCCTGACTTTCGGGCTGATTCCACCGCGACATCCCTCTGTTCAGAGCCGATTCCTGCCAGGGTTCCGTTGAGACTGAACATCATTTCCCTCATTTCAGAAAGAAAATAACTGCGCTGCTCCGGAGTAAGTTCAATGACCTTTCTGTCATCATATTTTGCCATAGAGTCTTTTTCCTGGGCACAGGAAACTGCAATAATTGCTGCAGCAGAAGCTGAAAGAACTATCAATCCGATTTTCATTTATTTAACCTCCGGATAAGAAATCCTGAAACAGTATCAGCAGACCCGCAAAAAAAAGCAACCATGTAATGCAGATTTAATCAGATTATTATAATATTCTTATGCGACCAAAGATTTTCTTATTTTAACCATTTTTTTTATTGACTAACAAAGTCAAATATGTGAGTGTCTCAATGTCAGATAAACAGATACGGTCTCTTAAACAATGAATGATATCAGCACAATACCGGCTCAGCTGATGGAGCGCCTGCGAAGAGTCTGGAAAGAACACAATTTCCAGTTCGGAGTTCCGGTGATCGATCTCCAGCACATATACCTCCTTTATACCTTCCTCGACCTGGGAACAGTTCTCGACGAAGGCCGGTCCGACGCCCAGAAAGAGTATGAGAATGCCTTTTCCAGAATTCTCGAATTCACTTCTGAGCACTTCTTTCTTGAAGCCGAGATTTTCCGGAAAATCGGTTTTCCCGAACAGAAAGAGCACCTTCGTCAGCACGGGGAATTTATCACCAAACTGAAAAAACGCAGCCAGAACAAAATCAGCGGCAGTCCTCTTGTTGCGCGCCAGCTGGTGGGCGATCTTATGAGCTGGCTCTTTGATCATATTCTTATTGAAGATATCAAATACGAAAATTACTACAGGCGGCGCGGACCTGTACTGAACGATTTCACCGAAGGTCTTATAAAGGAAAATGAAATCTATATAACACCTTTCCAGATTGAGCTCTATAAAGAAGTAACGGGACTTACTCCGCCCTTCGGAATCATGGATGAAAACATATATAAAACTATTTATCATATGTGGCGGACATTTGATCTGTCGGTGCAGATTCCGGTACTTGATATTCAGCACATGTGGATAATTTATCTTATGCTTCGCACAGACCGGGCTTCACGCAATCCGGTTAAAAATCAGAAAACCGAAGAACTGAAAAGACTGTTTTTGCAGTTCCGGTCCTTTATGGAAACCCATACAGAAACAGAAGAAGGAATTATGGAATATTTTGAGTATCCGGAATTTCAGGCTCACCGGCAGCAGCATAGCCTGCTCCGGAGCAGGCTAAATCAGTGGCAGAAAAGTCTTGAGCGCGGGGATGAACGCTTTCTGCTGAATCTCCCTAATATTATGAAAGACTGGCTGATGAGCCATATCGCCATCAATGACAGGGATCTCCTTCCCTTTTTCCGGACCAGAAAAGATGATGTGAAAGATTACTGCAAAGGAATCATCCAGTCAGGCAGTCTGGTACTGACCAAAGGTCAGATCAATCTGCACCGGCAGATTCTCAGCAGAAACCCGGTTCAGACTGTTCGCAGGGAAATTCCGAAGAAAAGACTTCCTGCAGGCTATCACTTCAGCATCTGAAAGATTTCAGTCTGTTTTTTCGGAGGAATGGTTTCCGTTTGATTCCTCATTCTCTGCAGATTCTTTTTTATTTATTATAACCCGGAAAAGCTCCATTTTCTGGCGCACCCGTTTTTCAAGATAGAAATCGGCACCAGGCCCTTCCGTTTTTTCTCCGATATCGGGAAACCGTCCGAGCTCATGCAGTACAAAACCGGCCACACTGGTATAGGCATCGGTTTCCGGAATGTCGAGATCAAAGTATTCGTTAAAATCACTTATATAACAGGAGCCGGATACCATAAAACTGCCGTCCTCATTTGGTACAATCTCCATATCGTCCGGCTGTTCTGTCACATCCTGGATATCACCAACAATTTCTTCAAGAATATCTTCCATAGTAAGGATACCGGAGGTGCCTCCGAATTCATCAACCACAACAGCCATATGCAGCTTTCTTTTCTGCATTTCGCGCAGAATGAGCACAATTCTCATAGATTCCGGCACAAAAAAGGCAGGCCGCAGCAGCGAAGAAAGATCCATTCCGGAACCTCCCTTCGCATAATGACGGATCAGATCTTTAATATGCAGAATTCCCACAATATGATCAAGACTTTCCTGAAATACCGGAAGCCTGCTGTATGTATTATCGAGAATTCTCTTTTTATCCTGTTCGGAAGCGTCAATCGCAACAGCAACCACATCCACCCGCGGTACCATAACTTCTCTGGCAGTGGTTTCGTTGAATTCTATGGCATTTTCAATGATCTCATGCTCCCCCTCCTTGATGTGTCCGCTTCGCAGACCTTCATCTATCAGGTGCAGCAGTTCACCGGTTACATTCCTTGATTCAGAAAAGCTTGTCCGGTCTTTAAAAAATCTTAATATTAAATTCGATGAGAAAGTGAGGATTACCGTAAAACCTGCGAACATTTTGGAAAAGAAATGAAGCGGGTACGCCACAAAAAGGGAAAAAGATTCGGAGTTATTTATGGCCAGTGATTTTGGCACAAGCTCCCCAAGGATCAGACTTACATAAGTTATGGATAATACAATGAAAATAAGGGCGATTTCAACTGAGAGAGCAGCGATTCCCGGTACAGGAATGAGCTCAATTAAGGGCGCAAGCCAAGGCACAAGTCTCTGGCCACCGAAAGCAGAAGCCAAAGCGCCAAGCAATGTTACACCAATCTGCACTGTGGCAAAGAAACGGTCCGGGTCTTTCTGAAGTTTTTCTATTATATGGGCCCGGTATTTATAACGGTCATCTTCAAGCAGTTCCCTGAGCCTGCTTTTTTTCAGGGTAACCAGAGCAATTTCTGCACCGGAAAAAAAACCGTTGAACAGAATCAGAAAGAATATGAATATAATTTCAAAAATAAGTGTTTCCATAATTTTTTTAAATAAGAGATTCTCCGTAAGTATCAGATGCTTTGAAACAGCATTTTCTTTGGTTATTCAGAATTAAAGCGGCAGCAGAGGTTTCGGAAAAGACTGGAAAGGAGATCAGGAATATCCGCCGATGCGGAGCCCGGCTGCACGGTCGGTCCTCAGCCCCGCTGTTTCCCTGTCGCTGGTTGGCAGGGGAACCGAAAAAAAGGAATTTTTTCCGGTTTTTATGTATATGATCAGAGTGGGGGTCCATCCTTTAATTTGCAGTCACAATTGTGAGCCATGTCTCTCCTGAGGTCAAGAGAATTATCAGCAAATCCAAAAAAAAACACCTTGATCCTGAACCCCCCTTTTTTGATTCTTGGTCTCAGTTATGATCATTATTAAAAGCAAAGCTGAGCTCGAAAAAATGCGGGATGCAGGCCGACTGGCTGCTGAAGTGCTCATTCGCACCTCAGAACTTCTTAAACCAGGAATCTCCACCCAGGAACTCAATGACTTTGCTGACAGAATCACCAGGAAAGCAGGAGCCGAAAGCGCTCCTCTGAATTACAGGGGTTTTCCCAGAAGTATATGCACATCAGTAAACAATGTTGTGTGTCACGGTATTCCTAAGCCTGCAGAAATCCTTAAGGAAGGCGACATTATAAATATTGATATTACTGTTAAATTCAAAGGATACCACGGAGACACCTCCCGCACCTATGCCATTGGCAGAATCAGCAATGAGGCACAGGAACTTATGCAGGTTGCCGAAAAGGCAATGTGGATCGGGATTGAAATGGTCCGTCCCGAGGGCAGAATCTGTGACATCGGAGACGCTATCGACGATTACCTGACTCCTCTCGGATACGGAATTGTCCGGGATCTGGCCGGACATGGAATCGGAAAAAGCTTCCATGAAGACCCAACCGTCCCCCATTACAGAGGAAACGGAATCCGCTCACGGATGAAACCTGGCATGACTTTCACTGTGGAGCCGATGGTGAACCGGGGAGCTTATAATGTAAACTTTGATAAAAAAGATAAATGGACTGTCACCACTGCAGACGGTTCCCTTTCCGCTCAGTATGAACACACAGTTGCTGTAACGGATCATGGTTACGAAATTCTGACTTTGCCCTGACATTTATACTTTTTAACGGATTTTTTCGCTTCCTCCCGGGTTTTCCTGTAAAAATACTATTGACTGAATCCGATTCATACCTTCCTAATGAATCCTGACTCAGCAAAGATTAATTATGAAGAACAGATATTATAAATTCACCATCACATTATTCCTGATTCCTTTTCTGACGGCTTCCTGCTTTTCCAGGCAGACACCGAAAACAGGCATTTCATTAAAACCGGCCTCGGATACAGCTATGGGCGTCCGTCTGCAGGTGCCCGATGACTGGAAAATCCACAGCGGAAAATTTTTTCAGATTATTGCAGTAGGCCTGGCCGCCAACGACTACCCTGCCTGGATTGAATACCGGGGACTTGAGACCACTCCGCTTCCCGATCAGAATTCAAAGGACCTTTACGCACAGGGATGGTTTGAAGCCATCACTAAAAATTACCCGGAATGGAAATCAGATGCTCCTGTTAAAATCCAGGTCGGAGAGGAAACTGTTTACGAGATTCTGGGAACTTACCGTGTCGCAGGGGATACCTACCGCAAACTCGGAAGACTGCGCATCCATTCTTCGCGGATTCATGCAATTTATTACACCACCTACGACATAGGTTCTGATCCTGTAATCACTGCGTTCCGTGAGATGGATGCGGAGCATAATTTTAATTACAAAAATTAACTTTTTTTCATTATTTTCTTCCGGAGGGTGACCAGTAAGAAAACAGCGCCCCCTGCCATGATTCCGGCAGCTGCATCTGTCAGCATCCCCAGAAACACTCCGTAGGTTTCCATATGTTCCAGGTGCTCCTTAATATGGTGCAGAAGCTCCACTCCGTGATTGATAATACCGCCCCCTACAAGAAACATAGCTGCGGTTCCTGCAATTCCAAGAAACTTCATAAGAAGAGGAGCTGCTTTCAGAATGAACCTGCCTTTCAAAGATAACAGACTGTTCTGAAAACCGGAAAGCCAGAGTCCCAGATCATCCAGTTTTACAATGGCAGCCACAAGACCGTAAACTCCAACCGTCATTACAACACCAATGACAGACAGAACCAGAAACTGTTCAGTATAAGGAGCGCCTGCAATGCTGCCAAGCGTGATTACTATGATCTCAGCTGACAGAATAAAATCTGTCCTGACTGCACCCCTGATTTTGTCTTTTTCAAGAGCTGCAAGTTCTTTTGGGTTTTTCGCTGACGCAAGATATTCCCTGTGTTTTTCCGCTGCTCCTTTTTCTGATTCAGTGTGAAACAGCTTATGAAAGACTTTTTCAAACCCTTCAAAAGCAAGGTAAAGTCCCCCTGCCATCAGCAGAGGCAGAATCCCCCACGGGGCAAAAATACTGATGAGAAGTGCCGCGGGCACCAGAATCACTTTGTTAATCAGTGACCCCATTGCCACAGCAAATACCACAGGCAGCTCCCGGTCTGCGCTGACTCCGGTTACTTTTTCGGCATTCAAAGCCAGATCATCCCCAAGCACACCAGCACTTTTTTTCGCAGCCACTTTGCTCATGACTGCCACATCATCCAGTACAGTTGCGATATCATCTAATAATAAAAAAAAGCCACTTGCCATTGTCCTGTTTACTCCCTGAACCGATTCTAAAGCTGTATTCTGATCTGCAAGAATAATCCGGCTCCCGTTAAAAAATGATAGAATCCGGTTGCACTCGCATAAAAAATGGACCTATGGATTACTCAAATACTGTGAAGGTAGTTATTGTCGGGGGTGGTTTTGCCGGTCTGAACGCAGCCAAGCATCTCGCAGGTAAACCCGGGATTTCCGTGGTTCTGATTGACCAGAAAAATCACCATCTTTTCCAGCCTCTGCTCTATCAGGTTGCCACAGCTGCCCTGAACCCTGCTGACATTGCAACTCCGATCCGGGCAATTTTTTCTCCGTACAGAAATGTAGAAGTACTGATGGGTACGGTGAAGACCGTGGATTTTGAGAGTAACACTGTAAAAACGGACATTGGCGATATCACATACGATTATCTGATTCTCGCGGCAGGTGCCACACACAGTTATTTCGGCAATGATCACTGGGAAACCCATGCACCAGGTCTTAAATCCCTGGAAGAAGCCACAGAAATCCGCAGAAGAATTCTGACTGCCTTCGAGCTGGCCGAAACCACTAAAGATAAAACAATCCAGAAACAGCTCCTCACCTTCATTATTGTCGGGGGCGGACCCACCGGAGTGGAGCTTGCCGGCGCTCTCGGAGAAATCACCCGCTACACCATGAGCCGTGATTTCCGGAATATTGACCCTAAAAGAACCAGAATTATACTTATTGAAGGGGGCCCGAGGATTCTGCCTGCTTTTGATTCAGACCTTTCAGAAAGGGCCACCAGAGACCTTGAAAATCTCGGTGTCTCCATCTGGACAGACAGTATTGTAACAAACGTTAACGAAGAAGGAGTTACAATCGGAGACGAAGAAATTAAAGCCAGCACAGTTATCTGGGCAGCCGGTGTGGGCGCCCCTCCTCTGAACAGGGCCCTTCAGGTAGAATGCGATCGTGTAGGGCGCATTGTAGTCAATGCAGACCTGTCAGTACCTGGCCATCCCAATGTATTCACAGCAGGCGATCAGGCATCATTCAAAGAAAAAGGTAAAAACATACCTCTTCCTGGAATTGCGCCCGTGGCCATACAGCAGGGAGAGTTTCTTGCAAATCAGATTCTGAACGAAATCGCAGGAAAACCCCGGAGCGAATTTACCTACCACGATAAAGGAATCATGGCGACAATCGGCCGGGAACGAGCGATTGTTCAGACAAAAAAACTGAAACTCACCGGCTTTTTCGCCTGGTTATCATGGCTGATCATTCACATTATGTATCTGATCGGTTTTCGGAACAGATTTGTAGTGGGCATACAGTGGTTCTGGTCTTACGTAACATTCCGCCGCGGTTCCCGTCTGATTACTGCAAGGTCCTGCCGGCTGGTCCGAAACATGCCGGATCCGGAAAATCACCCGATTAAAAAACAGCTGACCGGCAGTTCACAGCCTCCGGTTAAAAAGAAGGTGTCCCGGAAAACCGCAAAGAAGAAAGGATAATCGGAATAACTCCTCTTTATGGAAGTTAAAGATCCGGCATCATTCTACAAAGCTGTTGACGCACTGGATCCCGGCAGGCCCGGGATCATAGTAATCAGCGGTAATGATCATGCAGTATTTGAAAATGCATTCTCCCGCATAAAGGACCGGATCCGCAGAACTGAAGGCGATCTTGAAGTCTCTCTTTTTACCGGGGAAAAAGGAGATGAATCGAAGTTTTTCCAGGAAATCTTCAATATGCCTCTCTTCTCCCCTTTCCGGCTGTTTGTTACTCAGGAGGCAGACGAAGTGTTTCGCTCTTTCAGCGGAACCAAAGGTATCGAGAGACTGAAAACTGAGATTCAGAGAATCCCTGACAGAACCTGGCTCCTTCTTTTCTTTGAAGGAACTGCTTCACGAAACATAATTGAAAGCTTTCCCAAAGACATCTGTATTCATTACCAGACAAGGGATATGTCTCCCCACCAGGTCATGGAGTACATCCGCCATGCAGAAAAAAAAGCAGGGCTCCGTCTTACAGACGATGCCGTAATGGAACTGCGGGATAAAACAGAACCAAAAAGCGGAGCGATAGACCGTGCTCTCCAGAGACTGAAACTTTTCGGAGGTGAGGGACCGGTAACCGCAGAAAGAGTGAGGGAAATCCTTTTTCCGGTTCCGGGGGTCAATACCTACAGGATAACCGATTCATTGTTTGAACTGAACCACAAGGCCTTCCGCTCAGAAATGGTCCGCTGGAATCCTCTCTCAGATAACATTTTCGGTATACTGAAACTGCTTTTAATGCGTACCGATGAAATCCGCCGTGCGAAAACCGGTTTTGCCCACGGAATGAATGACGATGAAATTCTGGAACTTCTTTCTCTGAAGGGAAGACACCCTTTTATACAGAAGCAGATCCTGAACCGCCTGCACCATGAAGTCCGGAATTTCTCGCATGCCCGGCTAATCCGGATATATGATCTTCTGATCAGGTTACAGATCTCATTCAGAAGCAATGTTCCGGCTTCCGAACAGCTTCACTTCTTTGAAACAGGAATTCTGGAAACATTTTTTAACGAAGATGACTGATCTTTTTGATTGACTCCTGTAACCTCCCGCCCTTTCCTGCTATCTGAATCTTCGACTGATATGGAGAAGTAAAAAACTATGAATTTCATCAAACGGATATTTGTATTCGGTTTAGTAAACATGCTGATAATTGTCACTCTTTCCATAGTGGCATCCATTGTATCGGCATATCTGGGGATTGACCTGCACGGTTCCTCTCTTGGCGGAATGATGCTTATGGCCCTGATCTGGGGTATGGGTGGCGCCTTTATTTCCCTCCTTATGTCCAAACAGATGGCAAAATGGACCATGGGAGTGCAGATTATTGATCCGGGTACTCACAATCCGGATGAACGTCACCTTTTAATGACTGTGCACAGAATGGCCAAAGCTGCAGGAATCACTAAAATGCCTGAGGTAGGCATTTACGATGCACCAGAGCTCAATGCATTCGCTACCGGCCCCACAAAAAATAACTCCCTGGTTGCGGTATCCACAGGGCTGCTTCGCAGCATGAACACCGAGGAAGTGGAAGGTGTCCTGGGTCATGAAGTAGCTCACATCGCAAACGGCGATATGGTAACCATGACTCTCATTCAGGGTGTAGTAAACGCTTTTGTAATTTTCTTCGCAAGACTCATTGCATTCTTCGCGGCTGGCTTCGTAAAAGAAGACCTTCGCTGGATTGTCCGGTTTGCAGTAACAATCGTTCTTGAAATTCTTCTGAGTTTCCTTGGAATGATGGTTGTCGCCTTTTTCTCCCGCTCCCGCGAATTCAGAGCCGATGCAGGCGGGGCAAGACTTGCCGGCCGCGAAAAAATGATCGCAGCTCTGCAGGCACTCCAGCGGAATTACGAGAGAATGCAGGAATCACATCAGGGTCAGGAAGCACTGGCTACTTTAAAAATTTCCGGTAAGTCCGGGGGGCTGATGGCTCTTCTGTCGACCCATCCGGATCTTGAAGACCGGATTCAGACCCTCCGCAGAGGAACCCGCTGAAACCGCAATTTCAGATTTTTCCGGCACTGTCTGCATCTGCTGACAGTGCCTTACTGCGTATCATTCCATGAAAAACCGATTATCAGGAAACACAATCATATCAGTGCTGGGCGTTTTGCTGCTTATCAGCAGCTGTGGAAAAAGGCCGGAAAAAATTCCGGACAATGTATGGGCACAGTATCAGGCAGAAGCAAAAGCTGTCTGCCTCAGAATGTCGGAATGCCTGGCAGAAACAATGAACACAGATCCTGCCTCTGTGAAGCACGACCAATGTGAAAACCAGCTATTTCCGCTCATTGGTTATTCCGGTTCCGGTATTCCGCCGTTAAAACCTGTTTATTACAATCCGGAACACTATGAATCTTATTCCCGCTGTGCAGCAATTCTGCTTCAGACAGAAGACTGTGCGGAACTCAGAAAGGCTGCGGCTACAGAGACAGACTGCTCAGTCCTGGAATTTGATTCACCATCATAACCTCCGCCCTGTCCGTCTTCGGGATATTCCGGCGGCTTCTGGGCGGCTGCAGTAAAGAAAAAAATACCAGCAAAAATTACATTAAAAATCGCCGATTTCATTAAGGCTCTCCGAACAGCTCTTTCCAGGCTTCCTTTGGGTTTTCTTTCTGCATGAACAGATGCCCAATGAGTGCCGCATCGGCATAGGGTTCCACTTTCAGTAGTCCCTCCCTGCTTTCAATCCCGGACTCAGCCACTATAAGAATGTCTTTTCCGTAAGAACGAATGAGAGGTGCATAAGTCGCTGTCATGCTGAGGTCCATATTCAGTGTGTCCAGATCCCGGTGATTGATGCCTATGATTCCGGCGCCCGCTTCGAGTGCTGTAAGTATTTCTGCTTCATTGTGGGTTTCTGTAAGAACATCCAGACCAAGACTCTCAGCATAAACTAAAAGACGCTTCAGTTCAGCCGGGGTAAGAATTCTTACAATCAGCAGCACTGCTGCCGCACCGCAAAGTGCAGCTTCAGCGATCTGAAGTTCTGAAATAATGAAATCCTTACGGATTACCGGCAGTCCGGATCTGACTGCATCTTTCAGATCAGCCAAAGAGCCGGAGAAAAATTCAGAATCGGTAAGAACAGAGACAGCATCTGCACCCGCTTCCTTGTAAAGCAGTGCATTCCTGCCCGCACTGTAATCCTGCTGCAGGAGCCCCCTTGAAGGACTTGCCTTTTTTGTTTCGGCAATAATCCTTATACGCCCTTCTTTTCTGGTAACAGCTTCACGGAAACGACCGGCGGACAAACCTGTTTCAGCTGCTTTTCGGATAAGATCGGAATTCAGAAGGCTGACTTCGCGCTTCTTTACTTCGATGATACGGTCCAGCAGACCGGCACCTGCTGTTTTCATTATCAGCCTTTCAGCGCATCCGCTTCGGTTTCGTGAATATCAAAAAGGGATGTGAGTTCTATTACATCAAAGATTCTTTTTACAGAAGGCTTGATATTGGAAAGCTTCAGGCTTCCGTTTTTAGCGTTCAGTTTACGAAGGGTGGCAATACAGGCCCTGAACCCGGACGAGCTCATATATTCCACTTTATCCATATTCAGTATTATGTGACTGTGCCCTTCGTTATCAATGAGACGGGCCAGTTCCTCCTCAACCTCATTTGCAACCGAAACATCCAGACGACCTTCAAGATAAACGACTAATTTATCATTTACTTTTTTTGTGTTCAGCAAAGTCTGTCTCCTCAGATATAGTATTTACAATAAAACCGGATTCATTCTAAAAACTGTAATTTGTACTGTCAATGAATTATTTCACCCGGGGAGTTTTTAATGAAAGCAGCAGATAAAAAAAACGTTAAACCCAGAGAACTTCTTGTAATTGATGCACATGCTATGGTCTACCGGGCCTATTTTGCACTGAAAGTCAGCCTGACCAGTCCGATTACCGGTCAGCCCTCCGGTGCTGTCTTTGGTTTTTTCCGGATGCTGCTGAAACTGACGGCTGAACGAAGACCGGAATTCCTTGTAATCACCTGGGATCCTCCAGGTGGATCTTTCCGGAACCAGACTTATTCTGAGTATAAGGCCAATCGCCCGTCTATGCCGGAGGACCTGCGACCTCAGGTTAAGGAAATAAAGGAAATACTGAACAGACTGGGTATAGCCCAGCTTGAAGTTCCTGGTTTTGAGGCTGACGATGTAATGGGAACCCTGTCACGCCTCGGAGCCCCTGATTTAAAAGTAACATTAATCACAGGCGATAAAGACTGTTATCAGCTTCTGAACGATCATGTCCGTATGCTGCGGGGAGCCAAGGGAGTCAGTGAATTCACAGAAATTGATCCTGACTGGGTAAAAAAGGAAATCGGAGTCCGCACGGACCAGATCAGGGATTTTATGGCAATTACAGGAGACTCCTCCGACAACATACCAGGTGCGGCCGGTATAGGTGAAAAAGGCGCTGCAAAACTTCTTGCTCATTATAAAAATATTGAAGATATTTATGCAAACGCGGATACTGTGAATCCTTCCGGTATCAGAGACAAACTGCTTAAATCAAAGGAGAATGTTTTTCTTTCTAAAGAACTTGCCACTATCCGCACTGATGTGCCGGAAGTTCTTTCGGTTCAGCCTGAATCTCTGTCGGTTCCTGCTCTGTTTACCAGCGAAAACGCAGAATTTTTTCTGAGTCTCGGATTCCGTCAGATTCACACAGAAATTCTTAAAGAAAGCGGTCATACTCAGGTCCCAGGTCAGAATTCTGCCCTTACAGTACCCGATACCGGGCTGACTGATGAGATACCTCAGGAACTCATCAGCCCTGAAACCATCTCATATACGCTGGCAGAGTCTGTTACCGATCTGAAAAAGATTCTGACTCTTCTGAAAAAAGCTGATATTCTGTCCGTCGATACAGAAACCGATTCTGTTTCTGCTGTCCGCGCAGTTCTCGTCGGTATTTCTCTGTCCGACTCTCCGGGCAGAGCCTGGTACATTCCGGTCAGCACTCAGTCCGGATCTCTTTTTGGTTCAGGAAAAGGACTTCCCTGGGATGAAATCAGGGAACCCCTGCAGGAATTACTTGAAAATCCTGAAATTAAAAAAACAGGACAGAATATTAAATATGATTATATAGTTTTAAAAAACCACGGTATTGAGCTCCAGGGGTTGTATTTTGATACCATGATCGGCAGTTATCTTCTGAATCCCGGAGCAAGGCGGCACGGTCTCGATGAGATGTCAATGGAGCTGCTGGGTCATCAGATGATCACTTATGAGGAAGTCACCGGAAAGGGAAAAAACAGACTTACCATGGATCAGATCCCGCCGGAATCCATCCGTGATTATGCCTGCGAAGATGCCGATATCACACTGAGACTCTGCCGTATTCTCTCACGCCGGACCGAAAAAGAAAACCTGGATGAAGTGAACCGCAGCCTGGAACTGCCTCTGATCCCGGTTCTTGCATCTATGGAGCTTGCCGGTGTTGCGGTGGATGTTCCCTATTTTCAGAAAATGTCAGTGGATTTTTCAGAACGCATTCAGAAATCGGAAGACTCTGTTTATGAAGCCACAGGGGTTCGCTTTAATATCAGCAGTGTAAAAGAGCTTCAGAAAGTGCTTTTTGAAGAACTGAGACTTCCTGTGCAGCGAAAAACCAAGACAGGCTACAGTACCGATCAGGAAACTCTCGAAGCACTCAGGGACCAGCATCCGGTTATTCCGGCTCTGCTCCTGCACAGAAAGCTTACAAAACTTAAATCCACATATATTGATGCGCTTCCCTTAATGATATGGGATAAAACCGGAAGGATTCACACAAGCTTTAATCAGACCGTCGCTGCAACAGGCAGGCTTTCTTCGACGGACCCGAATCTTCAGAATATTCCTGTCCGCGAAGAAGAAGGCCGTGCTATACGCCGCGGTTTTATACCTGCTCCTGGAAACGAGCTCCTTTCTCTGGATTATTCTCAGATCGAACTGCGTATTATGGCGCATTATTCCGGAGATCAGCATCTTATTGAGGCTTTTACAACTGATAATCTTGACATTCACCGGAGAACCGCATCAGGTCTTTTCGGCGTTCCCGAAAACGAGGTTGATGCTGATATGAGAGCAAAGGCAAAGGTAGTCAATTTTTCAATTATTTACGGAGTTACTGATTTCGGACTTGCGCAGAATCTCGGAATTACCAGGGAAGAGGCAAAACTGTATATAAACCGTTTTTTTGAAAAATATCCCGGAGTAAAACGCTGGATGGATGCGGCTGTTTCCGATGCGGAAAAAAAAGGTTACAGCGTCACACTGACCGGCAGAAAACGACCTCTTCCGGATATACGCAGCGGCAACCGCTTTATAAAGGAAGCAGCAAAGAGAACCGCCATCAATTCACCGGTGCAGGGAACAAGTGCAGATATTATTAAAATTGCAATGATTAATGTACATAAAGAGTTTCAGAAACATAACCTTAAATCAAAGATGATTCTGCAGGTGCATGATGAGCTTCTCTTTGATACAGTTCCCGGTGAGAAGGAAATCGTACTGAAAACAGCAAAGGAAGCAATGGAGAACGCCCTGAAACTGGACGTTCCCCTGAAAACTGACTATCGGTTCGGTAAAAACTGGGATGAGGCCCACTGATCAGAAATCAAAGTCAAGTGAGGTCCCAACCTGCAGTAACCCGCGACGGGTTTCCTGTGTCCTGGTATAAAAAATATAATCTGTTATATACTCAGTAAGGTCGAACCCGCCATAAACTGTATTTCCGTTCGCTGCAAAAGCTACTGGCACATTATAATATCCGGGATACGATACACTGTATTTTTCATGCCTCAGGCCGGCAAATACATTCAGATTTTTAGTAATCCAGAAACGCACCCCGGCCTGGACTGAATAAAAGTCTGTACGATATGCGGCCGATGCCTTCTCGTAAACATACACAGCCTGGGAATTCGTAAAACCGGCACTGAGTCTCTGATTCTCTGTATTTCCGTCTGCAAGACCCCCGGAAGGTGCAGAAATCAGAAATTCACCATATACATCGAACATGGAATCAATCTGGTAATTGCCTCGCAGACCGCCATAAAAAGCAGCTCCCCGGGATTTCCATTTTCGGTCTTCCGGAGTAACGACAATCGATCCAGGTCCGAAAGTCACTGAATTGTATATAAATGATTCAGTAAAAAACCTGACACCAGCCAGAGGGGTGAGGCGAACAGCTGTATCCGGAATGCGGACTTTGTATCCGAAGTATCCGTCAGATTCGGACATAAAAAAATCTCTGTGGCTGGTAAAGGAAACTGAGGGAAGAAATCCAAAGGATGTATACCTGATTTCGCCTCCGCTGCTGAAAAAATTTCCGCCGATCAGAAGGGAATCCTTATCAGTCCTCAGAGTCATTTCATATTCGGCTCCCAGTGGGCGGATCATAAGATCTGAATGCCCCTCCCAGGATGAATTAAACCGACCGAGACCAGTACCTTCGATCAGATCATCTAGATACAGTCTGTCTTCGAGTTCCTGGTCATTGTAACCAGCCAGAATACCTGCCTGAACCCGGAAAGAATCAGCTGAAACGGGGTCCGTATGCAGGGAGCAGATTGCCGCAGAAATCAGAAGGATCGTTAGTTTTTTCATCGGCCAAGGATAAGTCACCTTGCCCACTAAGTAAAGCAGAATTTCAGCCGAACCATTCTTTGATCTTTACAGAGATAGATTCGAGCATGGCCTTTTCCTGGTCATTCAGGGACGCCATGAGTTCTGTTACATTACGGTAATGCTCCGGAAGAGCCCGGGCAAGAATTTCCTCACCTTTTACGGTCATGGCGACTTCCCGGATACGGGCATCATCAATTCTTTTAACTTTAGTAACATAACCGTCTTTTTCCATTCTTTCAATGAGGCCGGTTGCGGTAGGAGCTGAAACATTCAGAAATTTTGCAATTTCAAGAACGGGCACAGGTTTTCTGTTCCTTAGAAGTATGAGCAGTATAAAAAATCTGCTTCGTCCAAGATTATGCCGGTCCAGAAAGGAATCAAAATACTTATGCACTTTTGTGGAAGCATCCATAAAAGTGAGCCAGAGCCTGAGGGACTCTATATGCTTTCCTTTTGGTTTTCGGGATAATCCCTGAAACAGACTGAAATCCGGAAATTCGTTTATCTCACCCATGTTTATACTGAAATCATCTGCTTCAGATTTGTCAAGCGAGGTGTTAAAATAAATCAGGCTGATTTTCTGAAGAAGAAGCAGGTTTTCTGGTTTTCGCAGTTTTCTGGTGTGCTTCCTGAGTTCCGGGAACAATCCCGGATTCGAGTTCGGCGAGTCTTCGGACAGCTTTTTCGATCACTGCATCCGGAAGCCCTGCCAGACGCGCCACATGAATTCCGTAGGATTCATCAGCAGCCCCGTCCCGGATGCGGTGGGAAAAAACTATCTTTCCGTCTGTTTTCTGAACTTCAAGGGTCAGATTGAAGATTCCCTCTCTGAAAGCCAGTGCAGTAAGCTCATGGTAATGAGTTGCAAAAAGAACAAACGGGGATTTACCAGGCTGATCCGTAAGATATTCGACAATCCCCCAAGCAATGGAAAGCCCGTCATAGGTGGATGTTCCGCGTCCTACTTCATCCATAATCACAAGAGAATTTTCCGTGCACCGGCTTAATATGCCTGCTGTTTCCAGCATCTCCACAAAGAAGGTGGATTCTCCCCTCGTAAGATTATCAGCACTTCCGATTCGTGTAAATATTCCGTCACATACGGCCAGTTCCGCTTCCTTTGCAGGTATATAAGAACCCATCTGAGCCATGATCTGCAGGATGGCCGCCTGTCTGATATACGTTGATTTTCCGGCCATATTCGGGCCTGTAAGAATACCGAAGGATCGTCCCTCCCGGCTCAGATAAAGGTCATTCGGTATGAATGATCTTCCCTGGGGCATAAAATGCTCCACAACCGGATGACGACCCTCCCGGATTTTCAGAATTCCTGAAGAGCCGAAAACAGGCCGGACCCAGCCTTTGCGAAAAGCCAGTCGCGCGAAGCAGTGCAGCAGATCCGCAGCAGCCAGGACCCTGGAAAGCTCTTTAAGATGCACTGTATACTGCATCAGTTCGGTGCTCATTTCACGGAAGATTTCCGCTTCAGTGCTGCGGATAACGGAGTCTGATTCACTGATTTCCGTTTCCAGGGAAGACAGCTTTTCACATGTATAACGTTCGCAGTTGACGAGAGTCTGCTTTCTCTGGTAATCAGCAGGCGCACCTGCAGACTGATTTCTGCTGATTTCTATAAAATAACCTGATACTCTATTATATTTAACTTTTAAGGTGGACAGACCTGTTCTCTTTTTTTCTTCTTCCTCAAACTGAAGAATCCATCGTTCTCCTTCCTCTGAAGCCATTCTGGCTTTATCAAGTAAGGAATGAAACCCGGCTTTAACAAAAGGACCGTTATGCAGAACCGCAGGAGGCTGCTCAGTAATCCTCGCCTCAATGTAATTGCTGAGTTTTTTAAGGGATTCATCGGCTTCCCCGTGCATTCCGTTCAGTCCTGCAGCTGTGGCGGTGAAAGGACAGTCAGAAAGGAGTTCTTTAAGCCTGAACCATGCTGTCAGACTGTCCGCAATCAGACGAAAGTCTCTCGGACAGCCGCGTCCTCCTGAAAAGCGGCTGATGATCCGTTCCATATCGGACGTGGAGGAAAGCAGATTCTGTAACTCTCCCGATAAGCGAAAATCATCCCGGAGCAGCTCCTCCACAGCATCAAGTCTTTCGGTAATAAGACCAGCGGAACGAAAAGGAGTCAGTATACTTTCTTTAAGAAAACGCTTTCCGGCTGCGGTCAGAGTCTGATCCATCACCTGAAAAAGGGTACGGTTCCGGCCGCCTTCGCTTCGGTTTTCGGTGAGATCCAGATTCCTGCAGGTCTGCTCATCCAGAAAAATAAAATCTCCCTCTGTGGGGCGGAGAACCGGCCTGTCCAGCCAGATCGTCTGACCCGGAAAACTCTTCTCAGTATAATGCAGAATCAGCGAAACAGCACCGAGTGAAGGCGAGCTCTCATCGGAATATCCAAGTCCTTTCAGGCTGACTCCGCCCCAGCGTTCGCTGATCCTCCTTGTTCCTTCCAGAGGAGATGCTTTCCATTCTTCGCAGAGTACAGGTTTAAAGGACGGATCAGGTATACTGCTGCGGAACTCTTCTGTCTGACCGGACGATATCAGAACTTCGCTCGGAGAATACCTGGAAAAAATATCACGAAGCGCCGCCGCGCCGTCCGCAGGTACAGGGTCACTTTCGAGAAGCACACGGTCCTTTTTCCAGCGGTATTCATGGGTAAAAAAATCTCCGGTGGACACATCAGCGATTCCGACGCCCATCCCGTTCCGGCTGTAAACAACAGACATTAAGTAATTATTAACTGCTGACGGAAGCAGACTTTCCTCAACCACAGTTCCGGCGGACAGAACCCGTCGCACCACTCTTCGCATCAGCTTCGGATTGGAAGGGTCCTCCTCCTGTTCGGCAATGGCAACTTTTTTTCCTGCCTGAAGAAGTCTTGCAATATAGGTATCCGCAGAGTGATACGGGACCCCTGCCATGGGAACGCCTCCCTGTCTGGCAGTCAGAGTCACATCCATCAGAGGAGCGGCTTCCACCGCATCATCCATAAAAAGTTCGTAGAAATCCCCCATGCGGAACAGAAGAACGGAATCCTTATGGGCGGATTTCAGTTCCTGATACTGGCGCATGACCGGAGTATCAAGGGGATCACTGTAATTTCTTACCGGAGAGGAGCCAGCCATCTGTATTACCTCCGGCCTCTGATTATTTCTATAAATTTTTTTAATTTTTCAGGATCTTTAATTCCAGGAGACAATTCCAGACCGGAGCTTACATCAAGACCGGCTGCTTCTGAATTCTGAAGCACTTCAGATACATTTTCCGGGTTCAGTCCCCCTGCTACAAAATAAGGTTTTGTGATTTTACTAATATGCGAAAGCGGAAAGCGGATTCCTGTTCCTCCGGGTGCTTTTTTACTGTATGTATCAAAAAGATAATACGGAGCAGGACCATAGGAATCCAGATCAGAATCAGTCAGTTCCCTTCCCTCCGGATCCACCGGGATAACAGGAATGATTTTTGCCTGCGGGAGACGGGATCGCAGGGATTCAGTCAGTGCAGGTCCTCCGTGCACCTGAAGAAAATCCAGAGTGCCTTCGCCTGCCTCCGCAGCAGCTGAGAGAATTTCATTTACAGAATTCTCTGCGAAAACACCCACATGGCGGATGTCCGGACAGCAGATACGGATTTCATGAATTACTGAGGCCGCATCGGCCGGTTTGATATAACGGGGGCTGACAGAAGCAAAAATCCAGCCCATCAGATCAGGACCAGCCTTCGCTGTCATAAGGGCCTGATCACGGAAAACATTGCCGCAGATTTTTATAAGGACTGCTTCTTTCATAAGCGGAAAGACTCAGATTTCAGCCGCAGAGTGCCACAATTTTTTAAGATTGAAAAATAAAAAAAAGATGATCCGCAGACCTGGGTCTGCTGTAATTAGTCAGATGCAGGAAACAACATCAGAACTCCGCTGGCTTATCGTGAACAGGTTCCGGAAAATCACAGCGTCTCCGGAACAGTACGGATTTCGTTACCGTATTCTCAAAGGAGGCAGTTTTCGCCGGAAACCCGTGCGGATCTATGAATACAATACACCAGGTCTGAAACGCTGGTCTCTCCTGACTGCTGATGCCGCAGCTCATTTCCTTACTACCGCAGATTCTGATTATTCAGGCACGGCCCGCCATATTATACTCTGGCCGGCACTCGAAATCACTGACCACAGAATACTCACCCATCTGTGGGATTCCGAAACAGCAACTCTGGTTATCTATATGTATCCGCAGTACTGGAATGAATCTGTACCGGTGCTCACTGCAGACCGCTTCCGGGAAATTTCCATATCAGGCCCTGGCCTTGCGGACACAGTATTTCAGTCCATAGAAAAACAGAAAAAAACAGATATCCTGTGTTTTACTGCCGAAATCAATTCTTCGGATGAAACGGCTCTGCATGAGCTCCGCGTAATTTCTGATGTTTTCACGGAACCATTGTATGCAAAACATGAAATATTCTGAAATCAGAATCTTCGGCCGTACCGAACTGGACAGTCTTCCCGAAACCCGAAATGATGATGAAGCAAGAACCATCGAAAAGGAATTTCTTTCCGAAGTGTTTTCTCTTCCCCCGGAAAGAATTTTCTTTCTGAAACAGACTCATAAAGATCAGTCTCATTACATAGGACAGGATGCACCTGCGAAAAACGGACTCTGGTATGCTGACGGAGATGCCATGTACACAGATCAGAATGACATGCTCCTTGTTATCCGAACAGCAGACTGCATTCCGCTCTTCCTGAAAGCAGCCGGAATCAGCAAAACAGAAAACCGCATCAAAGCAGTAGCCGGGATTGTTCACGCAGGCTGGAGGGGACTCAAAGAAGGTATCGTCGAAAAAACCATGCATGAAATTCAGCATACATTTTTCGGAGAGACTCCTGCTGAGTGGGAGCTCAGCATGGGCCCTGCCATCAGCGGTGATGTCTATCAGGTGGATTCCGAGACCGCTTCCTGGTTCAGCCACAAAAAAAAGCAAATAGAATTGACAGATAAGTACCTTGTGGATCTTTATTCAGAAGCAAAGGACCGTATGCTTATTCTCGGGAAAAAGATCCCCGGAACAATCACCGGAATATCCGGGTCACTGGAAAGCTGCACATACACCGGCAACGACCTTTTTTACTCACACAGAAAAGGCGATGTTAAACGGAATTTAAATACAATTATCTTAAGGAATATCTGAAATGCAAATGGACCCGCCCACACCGGAACTCATGGAGTATAATAAAGAACTCAAAAAATCAATACTGGATGATCTGTTCCGGAAAACCACCAGTTTTTTTATACACTGCACCCCCCACCCGGATCTTGTTTTAGGCAGCAGGGGGCTCATCAATAATGAGAAAACAGAAGGTATAGTGCTTATTTTCGGTCCTTACAGCACCAGAAATCTCACCTGGGACGATGATTCCATTTACTGTGAGATGCAGTTCGGCACTCAGTGGCAGCAGGTGGTTATTCCTTACCTGTGTATTTCAAGGATGTACGATAAAGACGGCCAGTTTCTAATGCACTGGACTGCTTACAACGCAAATCCGGCCGATACCAGTAAGAAATTCGGTGGTCCGGAAAGAACCTCCAGATCTGAGAAACTCATTAAAAAGAAATCCAGTGAATCTAATGTAATTTCCGTGGATTTTGGTGCCAGGAAAAAGCCTTCTTCGGAGGAGGAACCTGAGCAGTAATTAAACCGGTTTCCTTACAGCTTTAGCCACCCGTTCGAGCAGAATCTCTCTTTTAACGGGTTTGGTAATAAAATCGACTGCACCCAGGGAAAGTACACTTTTAATAAGAGTGGCTGTGTTTTCCACAGAAACAAACATAATCCGCGGGAAAGGATGCATTTCTTTCAGTTTCCAGAAAGCAGCATATCCATCGAGTACAGGCATTATAATGTCGAGTATGATCAGGTCCGCTTTATCGCTGTTCACAGAATACCAGTTCAGAAGCTGCCTCCCGTTATCGAAGACAGCTTCTACTTTGTAGGCACGGGATTCGAGTATCTGACGGATCTGCTGCGCATCGATTGCTTTATCGTCGCAGATAACCACTCTGTAGGGTTTACCGTTGGGTTTTAATCCTTCTTCCAGTGCCATAAATCATTTTACCTGTTTCAGCCGAGATGCCGGATAATTTCCTGTTTCATTTCCTCAGTGCTGATTGCTTTTTCACCAGGAAGGGCAATGTCCCCCGTCCGGGCACCGGCACTGATTGCTGAACGAACCGCCTTTTCAATTCTGCCTGCTTCTTCTTCCATTCCGAAAGAATAGCGAAGCATAAGAGCAGCGGAAAGAATCTGAGCTATGGGATTCGCAATGCCTTTCCCTGCAATATCCGGGGCAGATCCGCCGGAGGGTTCGTAAAGACCAAAGTTTTTCTGATCGGAAAGAGAAGCACTGGCAAGCATTCCCAGGCTGCCTCCCAGAACAGAGGCTTCGTCGCTCAGAATGTCTCCGAACATATTCCCTGCCAGAACCACATCAAAACGAGTCGGCTTAAGAATCAGCTGCATAGCTGCATTATCGACATACATATTCTCAAGCTGAACCGGCACGGCTCTGCCTTCATTGAATTTCTTAGCAAATTCTTCGACTGTTTCGCGCCAGAGAACCATCGTGGTGAGCACATTAGCTTTATCTACACTGGTTACTTTACCTTTCCGGGCCGAAGCAGCCTCAAAAGCCGTTTTTGCAATCCTTTCGACTTCGTAACGGTGATAGACCATTGTATCAAACCCGCGCTCCATGGGTCCATGGCCATCCCTGCCCTTTGGCTGACCAAAGTAAACATCACCAGTCAGTTCACGGATAATCAGAAGATCCACCCCGTCCTTAACGAGATCTGCGCGCAGGGGACAGGATGCAGCCAGCTCAGGATACAGAATGACCGGCCTTAAATTAGCAAAAAGACTGAAGTGTTTGCGAAGCGGAAGAAGTGCGCCACGCTCCGGCTGCCTTTCCGGAGGAAGGTGTTCCCACTGAGGACCTCCCACGGAACCAAAAAGAACCGCATCACTTTCCTCGCAGGTTTTAAGGGTTTCCGGAGGGAGCGGGTGACCGGTAAGATCAATAGCTGCTCCGCCCACAGGAGCCTCGGTAAATGTAAAATCAGACGAATGATTACCAAGGGCACTGGTCAGAACCTCAAGGGCGACCTTCATTACTTCGGGGCCGATACCGTCCCCAGGGAGAACTGCAACACGTTTTTTCATTCGTCCATTGGCCGAACGGTCCCGTCTCCTGTCAACTGAAGCATACAATTCGCTTAGTAAACCGCCTGGCTCCTGCAGCCGGGTCTCCAGGGTGAACTCTGATAATAAAAAACTCTTTTTCCCTGAGACCATCCGGAAAATTATGTGCAAAACGGAGGTTTTCCCTTGGCATATCCTGAATTCCGATCCACCACAATTCTCTGCGTGAACAGAAACGGCTCTACCGCTATGGGAGGAGACGGCCAGGTCAGCATGGGGAATACCATCATGAAAGGCACCGCAAAAAAAATCAGAAGACTTCCCGGTAAAGACATTATCACAGGTTTTGCCGGAGCCACAGCAGATGCGCTGACCCTTTATGAACTTTTTGAAAAGAAAACAGAACAGCACCAGAACAGTCTTTCCAGAGCTTCCGTGGAAGTGGCCCGTGAATGGAGAACCGACCGTATGCTTCGCAGGCTTGAGGCCATGATAATAGTAGCCGATAAAAATGAACTTTTTGTAATTTCGGGCACAGGCGATGTGATCGCTCCTGATGACGGAATCCTTGCCATAGGATCCGGCGGGCAGTATGCAACAGCAGCGGCCCGTGCCCTGCTGCGCAACACAGATCTTAGCGCAAGGCGTATTGTGGAAGAGGCAATGAAAATTGCAGGCGAAATCTGTGTTTTCACTAACAGCAGCATTATTATTGAAGAAGTCTGAAATTTCCCTGTCCATTGAACTGAGGTCTGATTATGCATGAACTGAAACAGAATCCTGAAACTGCAGATACCGTCATTGATGAAATGACGCCCCGGCAAATCGTAAGCGAACTTGATAAATATATAGTAGGGCAGAAAGCTGCTAAAAAAGCTGTGGCAAT
>CAZQKZ010000004.1:131459-135107 GCA_964594095.1 uncultured Leptospiraceae bacterium
GAACCGGGCGCTGCGCCGCCGGGTTCCTGAAGAAATGAAAGAAGAAATCTTTCCCCGAAATATAATAATGATCGGGCCAACCGGCTGCGGTAAAACAGAAATCGCAAGGAGGCTTGCTAAGCTCAGTGCCGCTCCGTTTATAAAAGTTGAGGCAACAAAATATACCGAAGTTGGTTATGTAGGCCGGGATGTCGAATCCATGATCCGGGACCTTGTAGTCAACTCAGCTTCTCTTGTGAGGAAAGAAGCTGAGCTTGCAGTCCGCGAAACAGCGGAAAAAAATGCAGAAGAAAGAATTCTTGATCTGCTGCTGCCTTCTGCTTCTCCTGCCCCTTCGGATACTCCGGAAGATGCAGAACGTAAAAACCAGGCACGCAGTCTTATGCGTCATAAACTGGCAGCCCGCGAAATGGAAGACAAAGAAACAGAAGTGGAAATACAGGGCGGCAGACCGGTCGTTCAGGTTCTTTCCGGTCCGAACATGGAAGATCTCGATATGCAGATGCAGAATATGCTTGGCGACCTGATTCCCCGAAAAAGTAAAAAAAGAAAAGTTCCTGTATCTGAAGCCCGTCGCATTCTCATTCAGGAGGAAACCGACCGCCTGCTGGATGAAGATAAAATTCAGACCGAAGCAGTGCGCCGGGCCGAACAGATGGGGATCGTATTCATTGACGAAATAGATAAAGTATGCGGCCGGGGCGGCGGTTCCGGTTCTCCGGATGTAAGCCGGGAGGGAGTTCAGAGAGATCTGCTTCCTATTGTGGAAGGTGCCACAGTAAATACAAGAAGCGGACCCGTAAAAACAGACCATATACTTTTTATAGCCGCCGGAGCCTTTCATTCTTCGCGGCCTTCGGACCTGATTCCCGAACTACAGGGCCGTTTTCCGATCAGAGTGGAGCTCGATAAGCTTTCTAAAGAAGATTTTATACAGATTCTGACTGATCCTAAGAATTCTCTGACCAAACAGGCACAGATTCTGCTGGGAGTGGAAGGTGTCCGGCTGGAGTTTCTGCCGGATGCAATCGAGGAAATGGCCAACTACGCATACAGAGTAAACGAGGAAACGGAAAACATCGGAGCCCGCAGACTGCACACTATTATGGAACGGCTGCTTGAGGATATTTCATTTGAAGCAGCCGAAATGAACGAACAAGATAAAAATATCAGAATAGATGCAGCATTTGTGAAAGAACGACTGGGATCCGTTGTAGAAAACAGAGACCTAAGCCGTTACATTCTCTAATCATTTTGCCTATATTTAAAGCTGATGCAATATTTTTAGACATAAATTGCCTATTGTCTGCACATTGCCTAAAATATATACAACAATTAAAGCATGAAGACCAAGCTGCATCCATAATACAGCCTGATTTTATAGCGCTGAAAGCTTAATTTTAAAGCACATTAGCCTGCTTTCGATGGTATTTTTCACAAAAAAACGCTATCTGCAAAAAAAACAGACATAACCGAATGCCTGGCACTGAATTTGCAAACTGATTGACATATAACACTCGAAGGAGCACAGAATTATGTTATCAGGCAAAATATCTCGCTTGCTGGGAACCATTACTTTCTTAGCAGCACTCTCGCTGCCGGCAGTGATCTCCGCACAGGAAGCTGCAGCAGAAGCAGCACCCGTTGCGGAAGCAGCTGCAGAGGCGGCAATATCACCGGAAGTGGCTCAGCTTATCTATGCAATAGACAATCTCTGGCTGCTTCTGGCTGCAGTTCTTGTCTTCTTTATGCAGGCAGGATTCGCTTTAGTTGAAACAGGACTGAATCATGCGAAAAACGCAGTGAACATCCTCTTTAAGAACCTTATGGATATGAGCGTCGGGCTCATTCTCTTCTTTCTGGTCGGTTACGGCTTTATGTATGGGGAAGGAAATGACTTTATCGGTCTTTCTAAGTTCATGCTGGGTCATGCACCGGGGCACGAAGAAGTTCACGGAACTTTATCTGTATGGACAGATTTCTTCTTTCAGGCAGCTTTCGCTGCAACGGCAGCTACAATTGTTTCCGGTGCTGTGGCAGGCCGTATGAAATTCAGTGTTTATCTGATCTACAGTGTAATTATATCCGCCTTTATCTACCCAATCAGTGGTCACTGGACATGGGGCGGAACCTGGCTGGGTGGCAGTGAGGGCTGGCTTGCTGTAACTTTCGGAGCCAAATTTCACGACTTCGCCGGATCCTTAATTGTCCACTCGATTGGCGGATTTGCGGGACTTGCAGGTGCCATTGTTCTTGGACCACGTATGGGCAAATTCGGACCGGATGGTAAACCTCAGGCAATGCCTGGTCATAACCTGACTTTCGCAGCTCTTGGTGTGTTTATCCTCTTTATCGGATGGTTCGGTTTTAATCCGGGATCACAGCTTGCCATGAACGGAACCGTAAATACAAATGCTGTTGCCTTTATCGCGGTGAACACAGCACTTGCAGGCGCAGCAGGGTCGATTCTGGCAATGGTTACCACCTGGATTCTTTATAAAAAGCCTGAACTTTCGATGACTCTGAACGGTCTCCTTGCCGGTCTTGTGGCGATTACAGCCAACGTAGACGGAGTAAGCCCGGTAAGTGCCATCATCATTGGCGCGATAGGCGGTATTCTGGTAGTATTCGGTGTCAAACTTCTCGATATGCTGAAAATTGACGATCCTGTTGGTGCATGGCCGGTTCATGGACTGAACGGAATCTGGGGCGGAATTGCTTACGGTATCTTCAGCCCGGACGGAAATTTTATGGCACAGCTTGTCGGATCTCTGATTCTGCCTCTCTGGGCTTTCGGGTCAATGTTTGCAGTATTCTACGCTCTGAAATTAACCATGGGAATCCGTGTAACACGCGAAGAAGAACTGAAAGGACTGGACATCTCTGAGCACGGGGAAGAAGGTTATAAAGGGTTTGCAATTTTCAGTGCAGAATAATCAGGAGTATAGTCATGAAATTAATTACAGCAGTTATTCAACCGCACAAGTTAACAGATGTGAAAGCATCTCTGGCAAAAGCCGGTGTCACTAAAATGACAGTGACCACCGCGCTGGGCTGCGGTCAGCAGCAGGGTTATGCTGAATCCTATCGCGGAGTGATCCACGAAGTGAATCTTCTTAAGAAAACTGTAATTGAAATTGCAGTGAACGAAGATTTTGTGGAACCCACAATCCAGGCGATCATTGACGGAGCAAGATCCGGAAATATCGGTGATGGGAAAATTTTTGTTACTGAATTGCTCGAAACCATCCGGATCCGCACCGGCGAACGCGGAACCGCTGCAATCGGGTAAGTTACTCACAACACTCTTCACTGTTAGCCGGGGTTCACAGCCCCGGTTTTTTTGTTTTTAAACGGACCAGGATTCCTGAAGCGGCAAAACAGCCCTGGATTCAGGGATATCTGCCCCCCCCCGAATCCGGGACCATCATTTCTCCGCAAAATCTGCGTTAAATATCAGAAAATGCTGAAAACAGGACCGTTATTTTAGGAAAAAAATTGAAAAAAACCTGCCCATAATTGTTGTATATTCAGAGGTAACACAGCCATGAAAAAACCACGGTTTATAATCCAAAAAGTCCGCAGACTTCTATCCAGCGCAATACCTGCCCTCCTGACACTGTCATCTCTTTTACCGGTATCCTGTAA